>NC_014248.1:0-600000 GCF_000196515.1 'Nostoc azollae' 0708 | reverse complement strand
GGCTAATTTTAATGGTGTTTGTCCACCGAACTGGACAATAATACCGACAGGGTTCTCGGCTTCAATGATGTTGATAACGTCTTCTTTGGTTAAAGGTTCAAAGTACAAGCGATCGCTGGTATCGTAATCTGTAGAAACTGTCTCTGGGTTAGAGTTCACCATGATGGTTTCATAACCGGCAGCTTTCAGAGAATAAGCTGCATGACAACAACAGTAATCAAATTCAATTCCCTGTCCAATACGGTTTGGACCACCTCCCAAAATCATCACCTTGGGCTTGTCGGTGGGTAATACTTCCGTTTCTTCTTCGTAGGTAGAATAGTAATAAGGTGTGAAAGCTTCAAATTCAGCCGCGCAGGTATCCACAGTTTTGTAAACTGGTTTAATACCTAGTTTTTGCCGATATGCTCTCACTTCATCTTCCTTGGTTTTGGTCGCATAGGCAATTTGGCGATCGCTAAATCCATTTCGCTTCACTTCATACATTTTCTCTTTTGTCAACTGCTGTAAAGGTGTGCGTTTGAGGAACTTCTCAACTTCCAAGATTTGCTGTAATTTATCCAAAAACCAAGGATCAATGGCTGTTAGTTCATAAATCTCTTCATTAGTGATACCCAACTGCATCGCATGACGCAACGCATATACTCTTTCTGGGTTGGGAGTCCGTAATTGAGCGCGTATTTGTTCCGCACTAGGTAATTTTTCTGACTTATCACAACCCCAACCTGCACGACCCGTTTCTAAAGAACGCAGGGCTTTTTGGAAAGATTCATTAAATGTCCGGCCAATAGCCATTGCTTCCCCGACAGATTTCATTTGTGTAGTCAGAACCGAGTCAGAACCAGGGAATTTTTCAAAGGCAAACCGGGGAATCTTTATCACCACATAATCTATAGTCGGTTCAAAGGATGCAGGAGTTTGTTTCGTGATGTCATTTTTAATTTCATCCAAGGTATAACCGACAGCTAACTTTGCGGCTATTCCCGCTATGGGAAAACCAGTGGCTTTGGAAGCTAAAGCAGAACTACGAGATACACGGGGGTTCATTTCAATAACTACCACATCCCCGTTCACAGGATTTACCGCAAACTGAATATTAGAACCGCCGGTCTCTACCCCAATTTCGCGGATAATTTTAATTGCCATATCTCGTAGACGTTGATATTCCTTATCTGTGAGAGTTTGAGCAGGTGCAACTGTGATAGAATCGCCGGTATGAATGCCCATAGGATCGAAATTTTCGATTGAACAGATAATCACCACGTTATCTGCTAAATCTCGCATTACTTCTAGTTCATACTCTTTCCAACCTAGCAAAGATTGGTCAATGAGAATCTGAGAAACAGGACTAGCATCAATACCGACCTGTGCCATCAGCTCAAACTCTTCTTGATTATAGGCGATACCGCCACCGGTTCCACCCATTGTAAAAGCGGGACGAATAATGAGAGGATAAGTACCGATATGATGAGCGATCTCTTTAGATTCTTCCAAAGAAGACGCTGTACCACTAGGACAAACTGGAACCCCAATCTTGCCCATCGCTTCATTAAACAACTTCCGATTTTCAGCTTTTTCAATTGCTGGTAATTTTGCCCCAATCAATTCCACATTATACTTATCCAACACCCCATTTTTCGACAAAGCCACAGCCAAATTAAGGGCGGTTTGTCCTCCCATTGTTGGTAACAAAGCATCTGGACGTTCTTTTTCAATGACCTTTGCTACCAATTCCGGTGTTAGTGGTTCAATATAAGTGCGATCGGCAGTTTCCGGGTCAGTCATAATGGTAGCAGGGTTAGAATTAACCAACACGACCTCATAACCCTCTTCCCGCAAAGCTTTACAAGCTTGAGTACCAGAATAGTCAAATTCACAAGCTTGGCCAATCACAATCGGACCAGAACCTAACAGCAATATTTTTCTGATATCTTGACGACGAGGCATAGTTTTTACTTTAGATTGAGAAAATACAAATCTTGACTATTTTAAGGGTCTTTACCCCTGATCATCTTATATTAAGTTTTCCGGGTATCACCCAGTAGCGTGCGTCAGAGATTCAAAATCTGCTCATTATCTATCCCATACATATAATGTTGGCATTTATTTGCACCTATCTAAATTTAGATATAATTAATAAGTCTATAAGGTCTACTATATGTTGTTTGTTCCGTGTATTAAGGAACCTATTCCTACAGAAAAAATGCAAATATACAAACACAGAAATACATCCATATTTACAAATACATATTTTGATTTCTTGATGACTTTTAAACTGAGAATTATAAAAATAATTCTCACAACATCAAAAATAGACTGATTTAATAACCATCAATATAAAAAAACAAATATGACAGTTAATCACAATTAATATATCTAATATCTTTCCGATTTTACCGATAATCATTTTGGCAATGTCCATGAAAAAAACAGAGATCAATTTTCCATATCTCTGCCAAAATTTATTTTACTGAAAATTCCGCTCTTCAACCTATTCTTTAAGTAGTCTTAAACTAAACCTAACCATTTAAAGTTTATTTATGTGCGGGTTGCAAAAATCCTAAAGTTAGACTTTCTTTAGCTAATAAATGTGCTAAATGATAAGCTCTTTCTTCAGTTTTTAACAGAATTTTCTCATAGAGATAGCGTGTACCTCTATCTCCTAAACTCTCAGCCTGAGTAGCTTGACGACGAATCACACCAATCATTACTTGTTCTGCTGCAAGGTCATTTTCTACCATCTTCTGGGAAGAATAAACACCATCAGCTTCAGGTTCAAAGCAGCATAGTTCCGCTAATTTACTAAAACTTGCTGCAGGTACACCACCTAACCCATTTAAACGTTCGCCAATCTCATGAATATGATCTTGAACTTCTCGATAGCTGTCATTGAAGAAATCATGCAAGGAAGTAAATTCTGCACCTTCTACCACAAAATGATGTTTTTGATACTGTAAATAAAGTGCTTGAAAACTTGCTAACGTAACGTTAAATCCTTCTACTACTGGAGCAGTGACGCTGTTATCTAGTAATATTGGATTGTCGTAAACTTGACCAAAGTTGTGTAAAATAGCTTGAGTATCGGACATCGTTCTCCCCTTTTTGTGACAGTTAGAATTTTTAACTGTTCAGTTCTTACATATTAACATTGAACAAAGTGAACGCAATACTAACAAACCTGAGTCAAATTTAGATTTTTAATATTTGCAAGTCAGAGTTCTAACTCTAAGTTTCTGATCACTCATATATTATTATTGACTAACCGGCCTAAGTATGCTTGGTCAGGACAGTATAGTAAAATGAGATTTTATTGCAAAATTAATGATAATATTTTTCATTTAATGTATTCTGAAGACAGATTGGGGTTAGATGTTTAGTTTGTTCTGTACTTAGAACTCTAAAGATGGAAGAAAAGAAGGTTATAGACATAAATTGGGCAGATAGATGGCAGGTCTATCAACGTCTGCGGCAGTTGGATATTCCCTGTACATGTGAGGTTAACCAACCTTTACGGGTCGAAATAGCCACTCCAATATCAGCACTGCAAGCTTGGAGTGTAATGCGGCAAATAACAGCTTCTCGTCAAGATAGGATTCGGAGTTTGGAACGCTGCTGGTGTATGCGTCACAACAACTTTTAATTAGCTGATAGTTTCTTTTAATTAAAAAAAGGTTAAAAAAATGAGAATATCTTCTAGTATGGAAATGACAGAATTTTGCTTAGAAGGCAGATTTTTAGATTTTGTGATTAAGGATGGTTATAAATTGAAGGGTTTATTGTTGGCCACCAGCGAGGGTCAATGCTATGTGAAGTTAGCCAAGCATTTACGGGTGGCTTTTGATTTGGGTTTACCACATGGTACTTGGTTGCAAGTGGTAGGTACGAAAAAGTATGATTCTAAAAAAGATGAACTGACATTAAAAGCTGAACGGGTTATGGCTACAAGTGTTGATATGGGACTTAAACCTAAACCTGAAGCAGCCAAAAAGCAGACTATTTTATTTTGTCAAAAGTCAGGTTGTATGAAAAGCGGTGGTAAAGCTGTATGTCAGATGTTGGAGAAAGAGTTGAGTGATCGTGGTTTGGACAATAAAGTAAATATTAAAGGTACTGGTTGCATGAAAAACTGTAAGGCAGGCCCTAATTTAGTTATGCCAGATAAAACTCGTTACAGTCGCATCCAAGCCAGACAAGTTCCCGCAGTTATAGATAAGCATTTGGGGAAAAATATGGAAACAGAAGTGCCTCAGTTTGTAAAAGTTTAGGCAATAGATATGAAACAAATCGGGATGACTGGATTCGAACCAGCGGCCCCTTCGTCCCGAACGAAGTACGCTACCAAGCTGCGCCACATCCCGCTGAAAAAACAGCAATATAAGCATATAATATCACAATCAGCACAAAATAATAAATCTTCCATCTTCCACAAAGGTCTTTGCTTGCTAGCATTAGATTTGTATAACTAAAAAATGGTAAAAGTAGACTGTGACTTTAAAACCAGACTGGTTGAGGGTAAAAGCACCTCACTGGGAGCGTGTCGGTAACGTTAAAGAAATTTTGCGGGATTTATCCCTCAATACGGTTTGTGAGGAAGCATCCTGTCCCAATATTGGTGAGTGCTTCAATGCTGGTACTGCTACGTTTTTGATCATGGGACCAGCTTGTACAAGGGCTTGTCCCTACTGTGATATTGATTTTGAGAAAAAACCTCAACCATTAGATTCTACAGAACCGACTCGATTAGCAGAAGCTGTACGTAGAATGTGGCTTAATCACGTCGTCATCACTTCTGTGAATCGGGATGATTTACCGGATGGTGGTGCATCTCAGTTTGTTCATTGCATTAATGCAGTTCGCAGCGTGTCACCACACACTACAATTGAGGTGCTAATTCCTGATTTATGCGGAAATTGGAATGCTCTGGAAATTATTCTTGAAGCTGCACCAGAGGTACTCAACCACAATACAGAAACGATATCACGCTTATATTGGCGAGTACGTCCCCAAGGTAATTATGAGCGGACAATGGAATTATTACAACGCTCTCGCCAGATTTCTCCCAGTACATACACCAAATCCGGTATTATGGTAGGCTTAGGTGAAACTGATGCAGAAATTCGTCAAGTTATGCAGGATTTGCGAGCAGTAGATTGTGATATTTTAACTATTGGACAATATCTCCAACCTAGTCAAAAACACTTGCAAGTGGCTGAGTTCATCTCTCGAGAACAATTTGCTGCTTGGAAGGTATTCGGAGAGAAATTGGGTTTTTTACAAATAATTTCTTCACCATTGACACGAAGTTCATATCATGCAGAACAAGTTAGGGAACTAATCACACGCCATCCGCGATAATCAGTTATGACTTACTGCAGATTGCAGATCAATGAGGTACAGAATCTAAGTTAAAACCTAGACAGCAAGATAGTTTTACTCCTGACTCCTGATTTGTGCTGTATCACTTATCACTTGCTACACTTAATCTTAGTAATGACTTATCGAAAATCGAAAATCGAAAATCGAAAAACTGTTGTGATTCTGGGTGCTGGTGCCTGGGGAACAGCCCTGGCAAATTTAGCGTGGGTAAATGGTCATGAAGTGCGTTTGTGGTCCCGTAACAGTTCCCAGACGCTGGCAGCAGTACTACAAGATGCTGCTGATATAGTTCTATCTGCTATTTCTATGAAAGGAGTGAGGGATGTAGCTTTATTAGTAAAGTCTTGTCCATTATCTCCAGAGATAATTTTTGTCACAGCAACAAAAGGGTTAGATCCGCAAACTACTTACACACCTTCACAAACTTGGCAAACAGAATTTCCTCACCACTCAGTAGTTGTACTATCTGGTCCAAATTTATCCCAAGAGATTGAACAGGAACTACCCGCTGCATGTGTAGTAGCCAGCAAAAATTTTGCTGCGGCTCATCAGGTGCAACTGGTATTTTCTTCCAGTCGTTTCCGTGTTTATACCAGTCCTGATCCAATTGGTGTAGAATTGGGAGGAACAGTGAAAAATGTGATGGCAATCGCAGCGGGTGTCTGTGATGGACTGCACTTAGGAACTAATGCCAAAGCAGCTTTAGTAACTCGCGCTTTGACAGAAATGGTTCGGATAGGTCAAGTTTTAGGCTCAAAAACGGAAACATTTTACGGTTTATCCGGTCTAGGGGATTTGTTAGCAACCTGCAACAGTCCCCTAAGTCGCAACTACCAAGTTGGATATCAACTGGCTAGTGGGAAAAGGCTGACAGAAATACTCAATACTTTACCAGGAACCGCTGAAGGAGTTAACACTTGCCGAGTTTTGATGCAAATATCTCAGCAACAAAATATTACTATACCAATCACTGAACAAGTTTATCGGTTACTGGAGAGTGAAGTTACACCTCAACAAGCCCTTGATGAACTAATGTTAAGAGATATGAAGCCGGAATACAACCAATAGAGTTATGCTTTGCACCACAAGGCGCTATCAGCATTATTCCCTAACTAAGATCTGCTTCTTACCAAATAATTACTAAAAAAAGATATTAAATTGTCAGGAAATTACTTTCTTGCTCATGTAATTATAACTATGTAGTTTATCTCCAGCAGAATTACTAGGAATATGTTTATACGCCGTTATGAAAATAATGGTTACTATTCCTGGGAAATTCCATGGTATAGTCCCCCCAGGGTAATTAGGAGAACCTTAAATTCTGGAATCTTTGTCAGACAAGAGTTTTAAAAAGCTGACTGCTGACTACTATGGCTAGGTAATTTCTTAATTTGCAGTTAGATTGTGGCTGTAAACAGTTATAATTTCCATCAAAAAACTACATTTACCGATAAAATTCGGAAAAAATGTATCACTCAGAGGCTGCTAAATAAGTCTCATTTTATACTAGTCATTCATGTTTGGGAGTTCGTTCAGGCTAACTTTGTTTGCGTACTAGCGAATTATACTCGTTACATACTTTTGAGACGGAGAAAGCAGAACTTGTACAATCTCTTGCAAAGAATTGTACGGCAAACCTCAATTATGTTATTTCATCGTGAATTACGGGAACAATAGCAACAGTTAATTAGCTGACCGTAATTTTAGCTGACCTTAATCTATTGTTACCTGGAGCAATAAAGACGTTATGCCAGCAACATCTTTTCATACAGATACCGCTTACGATTCCCCAAGGTCTAATCCAAAATTAGAGCCTGATTTGGGTATTGATGATGGTGATTTTTCCCTAGATGATCTACAGGATTTGGATATAGCTGCTGCTGTTGATTCTCATAATCTAGCTGCAAACACTAACCGTCGCAGCACAGACTTAGTACGTTTATACCTGCAAGAAATTGGTCGGGTGCGTTTGTTGGGGCGGGATGAAGAAGTTTCCGAAGCTCAAAAAGTGCAGCGGTATTTGCGGTTGCGGATAGTGCTTGCTAATGCTGCCAAGCAAGGTGATACTGTGATTGTACCCTATCAGCGGTTAATAGAAGTTCAGGAGCGTTTGTCATCTGAACTGGGACATCGTCCATCATTGGAAAGATGGGCTAAGACTGCTGGTATAGACTTAGCGGATTTGAAGCCAACTTTGTTAGAGGGTAAACGTCGTTGGGCTGAGATTGCCAAATTGAAAGTAGAAGAACTGGAAAATGTTCAATCCCAAGGACTCCAAGCCAAGGAACACATGATTAAGGCGAATCTTCGTCTGGTGGTTTCTGTGGCCAAGAAATATCAAAATCGTGGTTTGGAATTGTTAGATTTAGTCCAAGAAGGGACTCTGGGTTTAGAGCGAGCTGTGGAAAAATTTGACCCAACTAAGGGTTATCGTTTTAGTACCTATGCTTATTGGTGGATTCGTCAGGGAATTACCAGAGCGATTGCTACCTCTAGCCGGACAATTCGCCTCCCTGTTCATATTACAGAAAAACTGAACAAAATTAAAAAAGCACAACGTAAAATCTCTCAAGAGAAAGGTCGTACTCCCACTTTAGAAGATCTAGCAATTGAATTAGACATGACACCTACTCAAGTTCGGGAAGTGTTGTTGAGAGTACCCCGTTCTGTTTCTTTAGAAACCAAAGTCGGAAAAGATAAAGATACCGAGTTAGGGGAATTGCTAGAGACTGATAGTATCACCCCAGAAGAAATGTTAATGCGGGAATCTTTACAAAAAGATTTGCACCATTTACTGGCAGATTTAACCAGTCGAGAACGGGATGTGATCCTGATGCGGTTCGGTTTATCTGATGGTCATCCTTACTCCTTGGCCGAAATTGGTCGCGCTCTAGATTTATCACGGGAACGGGTACGACAAATTGAATCCAAAGCTTTGCAAAAGCTTCGTCAACCTAAGCGCCGTAACCTGATTCGGGACTATTTGGAATCTTTGAGTTAGAAAAGGTGATTGGTGAAAATGACCAATGACTAATGACTAATGACTAATAACAACTACCAAATATTCTCAATAAGCAACAATTGTTGCAAATTAGGTCAAACATTTGCTATATTCTCAATTAACAGGCTTTGTTGAGAAAATTTAGTATGACTGTCTACACAACTGGTTCACTTAAGGCAGAACTAAACGATCGAGGCTGGCGTTTAACTCCCCAGCGCGAAACAATACTTCACATTTTTCAAGAACTTCCACAAGGTGAACACTTAAGTGCGGAGGATCTTTATCTGAGGCTAGAAAGTGACGGTGAGGGCATCAGTCTATCCACAATCTATCGGACTTTGAAGTTGATGGCGAGGATGGGCATTTTAAGGGAATTAGAGTTAGGTGAAGGACATAAACATTATGAAATTAACCAACCCTATCCCCATCATCACCATCACCTCATTTGTGTTAGATGCAACACTACCATTGAATTTAAAAACGAATCTATTTTGAAAATTGGGGTAAAAACAGCCCAAAAAGAAGGTTTCCACCTGCTTGATTGTCAGTTGACAATTCATGCTGTTTGTCCCAAGTGTCAAAGAGCTTTAATGCCTGTTTAACACTTAAGTAGGGGAATCTAACTGCGACCCTAGAAATTACCATTTTTGATATCAGTAAGGCTGATACCATAAAATTCTTGCGCTCGCTGGATGGCTTTTTTGGTATCTGCTACCATTACTCAATTGATTTGACCTTTATAAAAACCCTTTTCTTGCAATCGTCTTTGAATTTCTAAAACGCTAAAATCACTTTTATTTGAAGTTTTGACTAAGTTATGTAACTTAGCTCTGGTAGTTGGCCCAGCAATGCTGTTAGCTTCTACTCGGTGATTTATTTGAAAGCGACTGACAGCACCGACTGTATGAAAACCATAGTAGATATTAGGTTGTTTGTCTAAATATCCAGCTTTGATTAAATGTTCTTACAAAATTCGTACAGCTTCACCGCGATCACCTAAACTCAAATGAATCTGGATTAATTGCTTTTTTGGAAGTTTGTTCTCCATCTGGATTAAGGGGTGGTAATTTGGCAAGTGTGGCTGAACCTACAACACCATCAACATTCAATTTATAAGCCTGTTGGAATCGCTTGACAGCTTCTTCGGTAATTAGCCCAAATATACCAGTAGAATTCCCATAATAAAAGCCAGCGATTCCTACCCGTGCTTGTAAAATACTGATATGTTCACCTTCATGACCTTTGACCAAGAAATTAGGACTTTTGCGTTTTGTAGTGACTGGATTAAAAGTGGTGATTTTTGTGGTTGTGGTTGTAGCGATGGTTCAGTTACTTCCAGGAGTTTTTTGCCAAGGTTCTATTTTTTGTTCTAACTGTTCTGGAATGCTCACTTCAATTACATTATTCACCGATAAATCAGAAATTTTTTGATTACCTATTTCTAATGCTAAAAGGGTACTGACAGCACTCAAGATCGATAAGGTGAGTGCTAGAGGTAGTATATACATCTAAGCTTTGCTGGAAAAACTTTTCTACTTTGGTACTGGTGCTTTATAAAAGAAAGAATCCCAGCAGATTAATTGAGTGATATGACTATCTTCGTAGGCATAAGCTAAGTGCAAATACGCAAGATTTCCCATATTTGTTTCTTACAGAGATTTTAAAGTTTCGCGCAAAGGAAGAAATGAACTTGGGGTGTGGTCAAAAGTCCAGAACTCCTAACTCCTTCCTGCTGTACTTATTGTTCTTCGACTGCTGCTTCTGCTTGATGGACTAGGTTGCGTAGATTGTCCAGTGTCTTTGAATTGGCATCTTGCCATAATCCTCTTTGATGGGCTTCTAGGAGTCTTTCTGCTATATCACGTAGCGCCCAGGGGTTCTTGGCTTGGATGAATTCGCAAACAACAGGATCTTCTAAATAAGCTTGGACAACACCCTGATAAATATGGTCTTCTACACATTGGGCGGTAGCATCGTAGGCGAATAAAAAATCTACCGTTGCAGCCATTTCAAATGCACCCTTGTAACCGTGACGCATCACTCCCGATATCCATTTAGGATTAACTACACGAGAACGGTAGACCCTGGTAATTTCCTCTTTCAGGTGGCGGACTTTAGGCTTGGATGTGTTGGAGTTATCGCCAAAATAGGTTTCGGGATTTTTTCCTTGGAGAGAACGCACCGCTGCTGTTAAACCACCCTGAAATTGATAATAGTCGTCAGAATCAAGAATGTCATGTTCACGGTTGTCTTGGTTTTGCAGGACAATTTGCATTTCCTTCAACCGTTGCTGGAAAACTTCGGGAGAGGTAACAGGTGATAGGTGACAGGTGACAGTATTATTGCTTTCTGTTCCTGGTTCCTTATTCCCTGTTCCCTGTTTTGAAGAATAGGCGTAACTACTCCAATTGATGTAAGCTTGGGCTAAATCTTGGTCTGTTTGCCAGTTTTGAGAGGCGATTAAACCTTGGAGTCCGGCACCGTAAGCGCCTGGTTGAGAACCAAAAACACGATATAGTGATCGCTCTTTTGCTGTTTCTAAAGATAAACCTTGGTCAGTCCATAATTCGGTTTCTTTTTGTACTGCAACTGCTAGAGGGTTGTTTTCTGCTGGTTCATCTAAGTTAGCAACTGCAGCGACTGCTTGGGAAAATAAATCTATTAAGTTGGGGAAAGCATCCCGGAAAAATCCCGAAATTCTTAAGGTAACATCAACACGGGGACGACCCAAAATAGATACGGGCAAGATTTCAAAATCCACTACTCGCCGTGCTGCACCATCCCACACAGGTCGTACACCAAGTAAAGCCAAGGCTTCGGCGATATCATCACCCCCAGTCCGCATGGTAGCAGTCCCCCAAACGGATAATCCCAGGGTTTTGGGATATTCTCCATGTTCTTGAGTATAGGTTTCAATTAGGGTTTCTGCCGCTTTTCTGCCAATGTCCCAGGCGGTTTCTGTGGGTATGGCACGAATATCAACAGCATAAAAGTTTTTGCCGGTGGGGAGAACTTCAGGACGGCCGCGTGTGGGTGCGCCGGATGCGGCGCTGGGGACATATTTACCGTCCAATGCTCGTAAGAGGTTGGTGATTTCTTCTTTTGTTTTTTCTAGTGCGGGAAGGAGTTGTAAGGTGATCCACTTAAGAACTGGGGACTGGGGACTGGGGATTGGGGACTGGGAATTGATGATTTGTTCAACTAAATCCGCGGCTTGTTCTTCTAGGAGTTCTACGATGTCGCCGTGTGTACGGCAAGATTTTAATCTTACGGAGAGATGCAGCGGTGCAGAGAGGGTTGGAGAAGGGGTGAAAGGGGTGCTAAGGTCTGTTGAGAGGGGGTCTATATCTAAGCCCCATTCTTGAGCGATCGCACGGGTAATGCCGATAGAATGACGGTTGGGGATCCGAGCGATCGCTACTATTAAATCTCGCAGTTGTGTTCCTTGGGGGGTTTGTCCAAATATGTGTAGTCCGTCGCGGATTTGGGCTTCTTTGAGTTCACACAGATAGCCGTCGAGGGAGTTTAAAATTAAGGTTTCAAAGTTGAAAATATCTTTTTCGTCGGTGATGCCTAAGTCTTTGTAGAGATTTTCTTTGATGACTAGTTCTTGAATGCGATTGCGGATTGCTGGCATTCTATTAGGATCTAAACTTTCAGCTTCGTAATATTCATCAATTAAATTTTCTACTTGTTGCAATCCCCCATATAAATCAGCCCTGGTCATGGGGGGTGTAAGATGATCAATAATTACCGCTTGGGCGCGTCTTTTAGCCTGTGAACCTTCTCCGGGATCATTGACTATAAATGGATATAAATGAGGCATCGCCCCAAATGCTACTTCGGGATAGCAGGTATCAGATAAAGCTACACTTTTACCCGGAAGCCATTCTAAATTTCCATGTTTACCAACATGAATAATGGCATCACTACCAAAGCTTTCTCTTACCCAATAATAAAAAGCTAAATAATCATGGGTTGGTTCTAAATCTGGTGCATGATAATTTAAACTTGGGTCAATATCATAACCCCTAGAAGGTTGAATACCTACAAAGACATTACCAAATTTAATTCCTAAAATGGGAATGGGTGATTGGCTATTTCCTAGTCCCCAACGTTTAGTAATTCCTTGTTGTACAGTTTCGGGTAAGGTAGAAAAATATTCTTGATATTCCTCCACAGAAAGACTTTGCTGTATTGGTTTCCAGTCTCTTCCTTCTGGATCATTTGTTACACCATATGTTAAACGTTGAATTAATTCATCACCGTCTGCGGGGATATTATCTACTTTATAGCTGGCTAATTTTAAAGCTTTGAGGATTTCCAGACAACTCGCGGGAGTATCTAAACCGACACCATTAGCTAAACGTCCATTGGTGTTGGGATAATTGGCTAAAATTAAGCATATGCGCCGTTGCTGGGGTGGTTTTTGGCGGAGTTTTACCCAGTTAGCTGCTAGTTGAGCGACAAATTCAATGCGATCGCTCACTGGTTCATAAACTACCACATCCGTTTCTAAGTCATTGTTCCGAGTTTGTAAGGTTTTAAAGGAGACAGCACGGGTAATAATTCGCCCGTCTACTTCTGGTAATGCCACATTCATGGCCATATCACGGGGAGTCAAACCTTGTAACCCTACATCCCATTGTTCTCGAAAACCACCACTCAGAATTACCTGGAAAACTGGTACATCTAATTTTTGCCAAAGTTCAATTTCAGGTGTTTCCGTTTCTAACCGCGCTAAGGAAAAACTGGTAGTATTCAATAACAAATCAATATACTGAGAATCTTGAGGTTGAAATAAGTCATATAATCCTTCACAAACACCAGGTTCACGCAAGGAAGAAACAAATACTGCCACAGGCTGTAAGTTTCTTTGTACTAAAGCAGTACATAAAGCATCAATTACCTTGGTATTTCCCGCTAAATAATGAGCGCGATAAAATAAAATACCAACTTTGGGTAATGGGTAATTGCTAATGGGTAATTGGTGATTGGGAATGGAAACAATTTCTCCTTTACTGCTGGTTTCCCTAGTCCCCAGTCCCCAGTCCCCGGTCCCCAGTCCCTCATACAAGCCCACACGGGGAATAGTCTGTGGTAGTGGAGGATTAAATTTAGTATCAAGGCATTTATCAGCAATAAATTGGAGGGCATTGAGGAAGTTTTCAATACCACCTTCTTTAAAGTATTGCCACACTTGATTAACAATTTCTATGGAAATAGTGGAATGAGAAATTAAATCGGGATCAAGAGCGTCGTCTCCTGGCATTACAATTAAGGTTGTACTCTGACGTTGTACAATCTCCTGCACGACTTCTAAACCATAAGCCCAATAAGAATGTCCTCCTAACAGACGCAGCACAATGACTTGGGCAAGTTCTAAAACTTGTTCACCATAAGTATCTATACTTATTTGTTGCTGTAATTGCAACAGGTTGGCGACTCTGAGGGCAGGAAATTGTGTAGGTAATTTTGGGACTGCTGCTGCTAGGGTTTGAACGTCGGTGTCAGCCGCAGTAATAAACACAAAAGGGGCTGGAGTTTGTTCTAGGAAAATTAAACCTTCTGACTGATTCCATTCACCTGGTGTGGCATTGATACGATGCATAATCTTCTATTACGTCCTTAAATGGCTGGTAAGTACACAATTCCCAAAACTAGAAAACAGGAAATGGGTTTTTAAAATTTATTCTGTTCCTGTGTCTGGAGTTGTTGTTTCTATTTAGGCATTTAGCCCATTTCACTTTTATTTTGAAAATGCTTAGTTCTCCCGATTTGAGCTTTTCTCGAACCTTGCCTCTGAGTGTATTTAATCGGCTTGGGGAATTGTTGCAGCAGATGGCTCAAGCAGTGGGTACTGCCGCTTTGATGCTAACAGAAGCTGTGTTGCAGCGAATGCCCATTCCCGCTGAATGGGAAAGGCAACGGTTTACGCTGGTAATTTCTGAACAATTTAGTGCGCTGCTGTTGGGAAATATAGAAGCAGGGGAACAGGAGACTAGGGGACTAGAAAAGCCAGAGAATCCCTCGATAAATACTAGTTTGACATTTAATCCAGATGAGATCGCTTCTTTTATCTCAGAAGTCATAAATTTGTTTGACTGCAATTCTTGCATTTATCAAAACATCGCTCGATATCAACAAGTTATCGCCCCTAATGATGCTAAACTGCAAAGTAAACTTACCCTGTTATTATTAGAATATATGCTACCCATTATTAGTAATGAGGTAACAGTATCTTCAACTATAACTCCTGGTGAAGCTTATAGTTATCAAGGAGTAGAAGACGCTCTAAATAAGCAAATTGCTCAAGAACGACTGTTAAATGAAGTAACAAGCCAAATCCGTAAAAGCTTGGATTTGCCAATCATCATGAAAACGGCAATTACCCAAATACGTGAGTTTATGGTATTAGATAGATTAGTAATTTATAAATTTGCATCGGCTCAAGTTAAGAGTCAATACTCATCATTCAATGACCAATATTTACCTAACTCTCAACATTTACCACAAAATTATCAAAATTACCAGGGTTGTATAGTTTATGAATCTCTGAGCACAGATGATATTCCCTCAGTATTAAATTATCAAGAAGAAACTTGTTTGATGCGAACTTCCTTGTGTTGGGAGAAATACCGTCAAGGTTTTGTTTTAGCTGTGGATGATATAGAAAAAACATATCCTTTGGAAGAATGTTTATTGAATTTCCTAAGAAGAAGTAAAGTCCATGCGAAATTAGTAGCACCGATAATTTTTGAAGAAAAACTGTGGGGATTATTAATTGCTCATCAATGTAATGCTCCCCGTGAATGGACTGAAAGCGAAAAAAGTTTGCTAACTTCAGTTACCAAACAGTTAGCGATCACAATTCATCAAACAGAGTTAATGGCATCTCTTACTAAACAAAAACAAACCCTAGAACAACGGGTTATTGAACGCACAATGGCACTGCAAGAAGCCTTACTAGCAGCGGAAGCAGCCAATCGTCTCCGAAGTGAATTTCTTGCTACCATCAGCCATGAATTATTAACTCCTTTAACCTATGTAATTGGGATGTCTTCAACATTATTGCTTTGGCCTTTAGGCGAATTAAGCAAACGACAACGGGATTATTTACAAACCATCCATGACAGTGGAGAACATTTATTAGAAATGATTAATGACATTCTGGATTTATCACAAGTTGAAGCTGGTAGGACAGTATTAAATATTACCGATTTTTCCTTAGTTAAATCAGCACAAAACACTTTAGATTCTCTCTTAGAAAAAGCCAGAAGCGAAAAAGTAACACTTAAATTAGACTTGCAAATTAATCCCTCACATGATAGCTTTACCGGCGATTCTACAAGAGTAGAACAAATTCTCTGGAATTTATTAACAAATGCAATCAAATTCACTCCCGAAGGTGGTAATGTCACCTTACGTTTGTGGGTAGAAGATGCAACCGCCATTTTTCAAGTAGAAGATACTGGTATTGGTATTCCAGAAGAACAATTACCACTTTTGTTTGAGAAATTTCAACAACTTGACACACCCTACCGTCGTCGCTACGAAGGTACAGGAGTTGGTTTGGCTTTAACCAAACAACTTGTAGAATTACATCGAGGTCGAATTGAAGTAGAATCTACCGTAGGTATAGGTTCTATTTTTACTGTTTGGATACCTAATCAATTAAAGTAATTTGTAATTAAGTTATGTCATCGAGAATTTAGACTTACCTAGAAAAATTATCACTTTTAGAAGTGGTAAACTTAAAAACCTTAAAAATTAGTTAAAAATTAAAAGATGACGCATTTACCCAAAGGCTTAATTGTTTCCTGTCAAGCACCTATAAATTCACCTTTGGATGATCCTTATATCATAGCTGCAATGGCAGAAGCTGCTGTGAATAATGGTGCAGTATCCGTGCGAATTAATACCCCAAATCATATTAAAGCTGTGAGAGCAAAAGTACAAGTACCAATAATTGGACTTTGGAAACAAGTAATAACAGGTTCACATGTCTACATTACCCCACAGTTCCATCATGCTGTCGCAGTTGCTGAAGCAGGAGCAGATATTATTGCTATAGATGCGACTACTAGAAATCGTCCTGGTGATGAAAAATTACCAGATATCATTAATAATATTCATCAGCAATTAGGTAAGCCAGTAATGGCAGATGTAGATACTTATGAAGCAGCAAAATTAGCCGTAGAAGCTGGTGTAGATATTGTTGGCACAACTCTTCTTGGCTACACTTCGGAAACCAAAAGTTTTGCACCTCCTGGTTGGGAATTGCTAACTCAGATCATAGAAAACTTAAATATTTTTGTAATCTGTGAAGGTGGTATTTCTTCACCAGAAATGGCAAAAAAAGCGTTAGAATTAGGCAGTGATGCTGTGGTAGTTGGTACTGCAATTACTGGTATTGATTTATTAGTTCGAGCTTATAATCATAACATTGCCAATTTTTATGGAAAATCGACAATATGAACATTAGGAGATATTTGTAAAGCCTAGTTTTTCCTCAAAGTCCTCCTTAAAAAAAAAGGAGGATTTAGGAGAATTGATAACAAGTTAAGGCTGAAAGTCTTTTGTCAATAGGGTTTTGGAGAAATATGGAAAAAGAATTGATCAGGACCTCGTTGAAGATAAGGAAACGGAGCGATAATTAACCTAAGATTTGGTTTTCGCTGTTGTTTGACAATACCTAGATCGAGATTTAGGGGATCAGGAAAATACTTAACTATCTTCTGTTGCCTTACCTTTTTGATGAGCCATCCTGAAATTATAAATACGACGATAAATCATTTCTAATGAGATTTCATCAAAGGGCAGAGAAAATTCATCCGCTTGGGATTTTCTTCAAACCAAATCTCAACAGATAATCTGGTCATTAAATCAATGACCAGATTATCTTTCCTAGCAATTGTCCTCTTTGAGCTTCTTCTAAACTTTGTAATTTCCTAAATAATGCCTCCAATGTTGAACCCTTCGGGTTCGCCAGTTGCCATAAGGTTAACACCGCAGCCATAATTAACAGTATACCTCTTGCAGAATTAATTTTATGTTACAATGGCGGTTTGTTTTTGTTTTAGCCAAAAGTTAGAGTTACAGGGTTATGTTTGAATTAGCAAGCCCAAAGAACACCAAAAACACATAAAATCTAAAACTCCCTATCATACTACATAAACAATTTTGCAACAGATCTAGTAAATTCAGTATCCGTTTTCTGAGTCTTAATTTTCGGTAGTATTTGTCTTGATTTGTAATGGCTGGTGTCAGTAATATTGAGAGTTGCTCCGCAATTACTTCATCTTCTACCAGTGGTCTGTATTTCTTTTTTGTGTAGTGTCGATTGCTTCTTGGGGACTGTGTGATGGCTGGTAACAATCGCTCAATTACTTGCCTATAATGAGTTGCTAACGATTTTTAAGCACTGCAAATACCACCCTTGACAATTTTGCCTTTTCCTTAACTTCTCACCAATGGTTCCACGTAGATGCACTGTGTTTTATATCACTTATAATTAAGACTGAATTTATTTGTCTCGTTACCCTGGCTTTTGATCAAAACCAGGGATCTTTTTATGACATTGCCGTGCGCCTGGCTGGCTAGACAAATTATATGACGCACTACACTACAGTAACTATTTGAGATGAAGTTAAATTAGCAAATCCACAGGATTTGTTATTCCCTGATCTTAACGAGTTGGATTTGCGCTATCGTTCTCAGGCTAAAGCCAGACCACAGGTGGTAGTGAGTATTGCTACTGCTTTCAATATGAGCGATCACAACTATCAGAAAATTTCCGATTTTATCCAATCTGTAGAAAGACTTTATCCAACTTTACAGGGAACAGCACCAGTTGGACAGATAGATTTACAAATAAACCCCATAGAATATCACTTAGTACATCTCATTGGTTGGCAGCTATTAAATCTAGAACAACAACAACTAGATACTTGCAATGAATACTTACAAACAGGTGGCGTAATTCTCATTGAAGTTCCCACCAATGGTTCTATCTTAACAGAAGATATCAAAAATCTAATTGCATACCACTTTGAGATTCCCTTACAATCTTGGCAGGAACTGAGCCGTAATCATCCCTTAAGAACAAAACCTTTTTTATTCGCAGGACTTCCCCACATAGATGAAGAACTTCTTCGCATTTCAAATGCAGGAGGAATTATTTTGGTAGAAGGTGAATTATCAGCAGCGTGGGGATTAGATGATAATTTGACACTTGATCGCAATGATATTCGCACAGCCCAAGAATTAGGCATTGATTTTCTCCATTTTGCCCTGCAACGCCGACAAATGACACAGTTAATAATTCATAATTAAGTTTTATAAGGGAGATTTAGACCCCTAGAATTAGTTAAGTTTTCTGCATCAAAATTGATAGTAAATAGGAGTTACACATTGACAAAAAAATCATCCGTGCGTATTAAACAGCACCAGCATTGGTAAGATTTTCCACAATGTAGTTGCGCACAACTAAAGTGAATAAGTTCCTTTGCAATTCATACCAATTAGAAATTATATTTTCAGAGCGCATTCTTTCTAAACAAACAAATGCTTGAAGTGAACAAAATATCTGTGTTTTAATTCCTTGGCTATCTCTAACCATAAATCGACAAATTCCACATACTTGTTTAATGGCTCTATGAAAACTTTCAATCCCCCAATGAGTATCATGAATTGTCACAAACTCACTTTTGGTGATTTGGTTGAGAGCTTCTTGATCTGCTAGATACACTATATAGTCTCTAGAGTCTTGTTTTTTGAAGTCTTATCTAAACAGTTTGATCAATCGAAATGCTCTCAAATGAGTTATCAAACCTTCATCAATAATTTCTAAACTCCTTAATAGACAATAATTTTCCAGTTTATTCAATACGGTTCTACTTTTGTCAATCCTAAATAGGAAATCCGACTTCTAGTTTTTTAAAAACTTTCAGCTTTCTACCCCTGAATACTAACTGTCTCCTGTAAGTATTCTTGGCTTTACACTCCAATCAATCACTTCCTTTAGCATTTCCTGAAAATAATTGTTCTTCGTCTTTCCCTCCTTTTTGTCGTATATTATGTAATTTATTCGTACTGAATTTCCATACACATCACTGTAGTACAGTGTGGTTAAGTTTATGCCTTTCATGGTCCTATGATATTTCCTAGACCAACAACAACTGATTAATTCTGCGTTTTTTGGGTCACTATACAATCTTTCTACTACTCTATCATCTACACTTGAAATCCCTCCTACTATATTTAGTATTTTCTTTACTGTATCAAATAAATCTTTCAGTTCATATCTATCTCTGAGCAATAGTCTACTCATACTATCATATGAAACATATTCTAATAGACCTATCCTTAAAAGGCAGTTTGTAGGAGAATAAATAGAAAGAATGTAACTGTGTATTGTATATCAATAATGACAAGTCCCCTAGAAAGAATAGAATTATTCCGCCAGGAATCAAAAAGATTAATTGGGATTAAGTATGAAGACTTTATCAGATTAGTAGCATTAGTAGAAAAAGGTATCTAGAGGAATAAGTAGAAGTTGAAAAAAGAAAAATTAGGTTAATAGCGTCTGGAGGAGGAGGTAAAACAGAAATGACCTCAAGGGAGGGAGTATCTATATCCCTAGTGGACCTGAGACAGAAGCCAATATTTGAAATCCTAGGATTATTGTTTGATCTATGGAGGACAAAAGCAAATAACACATTTAATTATTGGGTAGAAATCCTGAGGGAAATTTTACCTTCTTCCCAAATAGAAGAAGCAAACAAATATGAGCAGGAATATCAAGAATTATGGGAAGGACTCACTGAGTATCCATTACTAATAGATAGTGTACAATAAGCTATAGAAATACCAGGTGACTATTAAAAGCAGAAAATAAGAGCAGAAAAATATTATGCAGTCAAGGAGGAAATACACACTCTAAAAAATCAATTTATAGTATTGCCAGGAGGTAAGGATATAGTTGATATTTCTATTGGACAATTAGGTAAGATAAGTGATATTACACTATTTATAAATAATCGCCAAAACCTAGATGCCAAAGAAAGATTTTTGGGAGAGAAAGCTTATATAGGAGAAGAATTTGTTACTACACATTATAAGAAGCCTAAAAAAGCCGGACCTTCAGAGATTTAAGAAGAAGAAAATCAGAAAATATCATCAATAACAATTGGTGTTGAATATCTCATATGTAGAGTCAAAACTTTTCGAGTAGCTAGTGATAAATTTCGTTTAGCTGGACATCGTTATTATCAGGTGTAATCGCAGTATGTAGATTAGACCTCTTGCAAAATTGTTTCTGTGGTATGATAGAGGGCTTTAGATTTCATGTATTTTTAGTGTTCTTTGGGCTCCCTAATTCAGACATAACCGTGTTCTAACTTTTGGCTAGAACAAAGATAACCCAGTTTTATAACATAAAATTAATTCTGCAAGAGGTCTATTAGTTAGGTTACATCTAAATTACTCATTTATACTAAGTCATGATATTTGAATTATCAGCCTTTAGATTTTCTTTTTTAGAAAGTTATGATAAACATAACTTTTAATAATTTTCATATTTTTATCCCCAAATCCTTATTTTTACCTTCAGCCATAATTAGTGTTTCATCCCAGTTATAGTTCGTGTAACGCTTTCACAGTCAGCTTCTTATCTTTTTTAGACAAGTCTACTGTGCTGTAGAAGGTTTGGTTATTACTCTAATTGTCCGATACCTGCTAAGTAGATGACATCTTTTATTACTACAGTATTTTGCTACTTTGTCAATGCCTAAGTCCTATTATATTTATTAAATGAATTTTTTACTGCAAAAGGTACACCAGCTAATACACGAGGACTTTTACCTTTAGCGATATTTTGATCAATATGTGCTGCATCTTGTAAAGCTGTCTCCACAGCGATATCAGTAAAACAATTAAGTTCATTATCTTTAGTAGGAATTTTCGATAACGCAGCTTGAGTAACTTCTACTGCACTGACTTTACCTGATAATATATTTTTAGCTACAGATACAGCATCATTCATAGTTTATCTATGGTTCAAAAACTGGTGCGATTTCAATTTCTTCTGGTAAAGGACAATTATTAACTATTTTTGCTATGGATATGAGTTTTTCAAAATCTGCTATCATTTCATTTCGATACTCATCTTTTATTTCTAAATTCAGTAACAATGAGATCTGCTCAATATATTCATCTATATCAATCTCTTGATTATTCATTTTTTATGTCTAGACTTTGAGTTTTATTGTAAGAATTCAGGAGTCAGGAGTTAGGAATCACAATCTTTGAGAAATTGGTTAATTATCAAATAGGTATTTTCAGTATTAGTCTGAAAAAGCTGACTGCTGATAGCTGAGTACTTACGTTTTATTTATTTTAAATTTAGTACTTCTGGGAGAGAATCAAAAAAACTATCCTCTCTAGGTAGAAAACTTATAACTTGGTATAGGGCATCAATATTCAAAGCGCCGCGCCATAAATGTGTGGAAATAGTTCACTTACTTCAGCAGCTTCATGACGAACTTCTGATTGCAACTTTTCCGAATCTATAAACAGCAAGAACTAAATCCTATTGATTGTGACAGAAATCATTTGCCACTTTAACAGCTTGTGATGCTAGGGAGTAATGAATAAATCCTTCAGTCTCTAAGGTGCTACAAAGATAGCTTTCAAACATTTTTGCTTGTTGGCATTTTTGGCTTTCGGTGATATGGATCATGGTGTCCATACTGAATTACTGCCAATCAATAGACCTCTTGCAGAATTAATTTTATGTTATAATAGTTGTTTGTCTTTGTTCTAGCCAGCAGTTAGAGTTACACGGTTATGTTTGAATTCGGGAGCCCAAAGAACACCAAAGATACATAAAATCTAAAGCCCTCTATTATACCACAGAAACGATTTTGCAAGAGGTCTAATATAATTCAGAGTAATTGATATTTTTAGCAATGTGTTGTAAATTTTATAATGCTAATAGTTCATCTAAGTCATCAGGCTAAAATTCCATGTACACCTCATCAGCATGTTGACCTTGAGGTGATATAGATATTTTAACTTTCAGTTTTCCTTTCTGCCAGTTTTTACCACCTATCCTGAGTAACAAACAATCTTTGAGAAACTCAAATTAATGCTATTTATTTCTGTCATTTCTTCGGCTATTTCCATATGTGCCAATGATTTGATTATTGCTCCCTGAGACTGTTGTTGATTATTGCGAATTCGCTGCATTAATCTTTCTCTAATTTCCCAAAGTAGCAAGTCTCTAAATCTACTTATTTTAAAAAAATCTTTCGGTAAAGATAACATCCCATCATCAGAATTTGAAAAAATATGCTTTTTCTTCATTCATATTTTTGCCATTTTACTAATGTTTATTGAAACCTATTGAAACCTATTGGTAAAAATTGACCAGCAGCAAGTCAATTTGTCGCAAGGTATAGTTTTGTGTATGAGTACCCTAGAGAATTTGAGTCTCATTATCATAAGTCACTCCCTGTGGTGCATAAAAATATGCTTCATTAAAAGCACCATCAGTTAATCTCAATCTTCCTGTACCAATTATATGAATAAGTTCACCTTCCAATGTACTGATAACTATGTGGTGATGTCCAGTGTCGGCAATAAATAAACCCCTTGCTGTTGCTAATACTTTACCCAGAAAGGCTAGAGGTGTAATTAATGGTTGATGGTGTTTTTCTAAGGTAAGGCTAAATTGTTGAAAATTGATGTTATCTTGATTTTTCTCGTGAAGCTGAATAATCATGTTTTCAATTACTGGAATATGTCCTTCTCCACCAAATTGACTAATCACATATCCTTGTAGATCAATGTAGATCGATAATGATTAAATTAGACCAGGCCTTGATAGTATAACTATCCCAAACGCGAAAATCACTATCGACTAGAACCGGATGTTCAATGTCATAACATAGAATGGCTTGACGCATGTTTTCAATTTCCTTCTTGTTATCGAATTTCTCAGAGTGAAGACCAATAATAGTGAAGCTATCTTGATATTTGTGTTCTAAATATTTCAAACCTGGTAATATGTGTAGACAGTTAATACAGCAATAAGTCCAAAAGTCTAGAATAATGATTCTACCGTTGAGTGCTTTTAGAAATAATGGTTTATCTGTATTTAACCAAGGTTTATTTTATGGTAATTCTGGTGATATAACACGAGGGAGCTGAGATTTTATCTGGCTTCTCAGGGTTACATCTGTCCCATAGTTTTGAGTTGGTATAATTTTATATTGTCTACTTAGAGTCGGATCAAAGTTTTGATCAAACTACAAAGCATCAATCCAGATAATTTATCTCTCTGGGTTAAGCAAGCACAAACTCAAGGAGAACAGGGAAGTGTTATTCAACGCATTCCGCTTTTAGCTGTAGCTAATCCTAACTGGTTTGTTGTTCATATCTGCTGTGAGCTACGTGTCAGTCACGCATTAATTACAACTTAGGTGATAATACTTTTATATTTCCTTTAATGAGTGTTATTAAACCTTTCTCTTTTCTATATCTGCTGGAACATTTAGGTTCAGAAAAGGTATTAGATTGGGTTGGGGTTCGACCTTAATTAATGCCTTTTAATTCCTTATAACATTTAATAGCTGATAATGGACACCCCTGCGATGATTAATTAATACTGGTGCTATTACTGTAGCTGATAATTTACCTGGTAAAGATGGAAGTCATCGCACGCAATTATTTTGTGAATACTTAAATAAGTCAGCAGGTAGTAAACTATATTTAGATGCGGAGATTTTGGCTTCGGTGCGTGGTACTCGTTCTCAGGTAAATGTTCTGATCGCAGACTATCTCCACCAAACTCAATACATTGAAAATATTGAATCAGCTCTTGAGATTTGCGACAAAATATGCTGTATATCTGGGCAAGTACAAGATTTGGGGAAAATAGGATAACTCCTAGCTTCTGAAAGCAGTTTTATAAATTCCCAACATCGTCAGATTGTTAAATCTGTGATGTTAACTTGTGGATTATTATCAAGCTTCTCCCCAGTATGCAGTCACAATTGGTTTACCCATGAAATCGGGTATAAGTGGTGCATTGTTAGCCACCGTACCAAATAAGGGAGCGATAGCCTGCTACAGTCCTGCCTTAGATAGTATAGGCAATCCTGTAGCGGGGTTGGCATTTATCAAAACCTTATCTCAAAATTTGCAACTGAGTATTTTTAGCTAATTAGATTTTTTGAGGTTTAGTCAAGGTTTACCCTTAAAATACTCACTTAATCACCTTAATCCTGTTTTTTCTAGCTTTGATTGATCTTTTTGTATTGACTCAATAGGGCTTGGTGTTTCCTGCGGTTCAGGTGCTGGTTGTATTTGAGGAGTGGGAGAAACTTCAATTTCTGGAGTCGGTGGTTTTTCCACTTGAGCTTGAGGAGTGGGGGAAACTTCAATTTCTGGAGTCGGTGGTTTTTCCACTTGAGCTTGAGGAGTGGGGGAAACTTCAATTTCTGGAGTCGGTGGTTTTTCCACTTGAGCTTGAGGAGTGGGGGAAACTTCAATTTCTGGAGTCGGTGGTTTTTCTACTTGAGGTTGAGGAGTGGGAGAAACTTCAACTTCTGGAGTCGGTGGTTTTTCCACTTGAGGTTGAGGAGTGGGAGAAACTTCAACTTCTGGAGTCGGTGGTTTTTCCACTTGAGCTTGAGGAGTGG
Organism: 'Nostoc azollae' 0708; assembly: GCF_000196515.1. Classification (NCBI taxonomy): domain Bacteria; kingdom Bacillati; phylum Cyanobacteriota; class Cyanophyceae; order Nostocales; family Nostocaceae; genus Trichormus; species Trichormus azollae. The sequence goes on along the minus strand of NC_014248.1, from coordinate 574,917 downwards.
GGGAAACTTCAATTTCTGGAGTCGGTGGTTTTCCCACTTGAGGTTGAGGAGTGGGAGAAACTTCAAGCTTGGGCGTTACAGTAGGTGTAGGTTTAGTAACCGGAATCTTAGTTGTATAATTCGGGTCTACAATACCGCGCACCTCATTAGCGGTAAGTTCCCCTCTGACAATTCTTGAAAGTGAGTCTTTACCTTTAGGTTCGTAATTAATAAGTCTAGCTGTACTGTTAAAGACATTTTTAACAGGGTTGCCTTGGTTATCAAGGAATTCCAGTTTTACCCAGTTTTTACCAGGTGTAAAACCTTTGAGATAAACTGACTGCCAGCGATCAAGAATGAAGCTTTCACCATTAATTGTACAACGAATACGCCAATCGCTGATTGTGTCATCAGGATTATCTTCAGCAGCAATATGCAACGGTGCATTAGTTAAGTAAAAATCCAGCATAATAGGTTCTGCACCGTAACTGGCATTAGGACTACTATAAGTCAGGAGGGGTAAATTGGAGGCAGGATTGTTATCATCAGTTTTAGTAAAAATATGAAATCTTATTTGGGTATAAGCACCTTCATTTTTAAAACTTTCATGCCAAGGACGCGACGCAAAAACACGCAATGTATGTGTACCTACGGACAAGTCTGATAAAACTAAAGGTTGATTTAGATCATAAACCGCTATGTAAGGTTCATTGTCAATAATTACGTGCACATGAGGTCCTAATTGCCATTGGGGATCTTTAAATATTGGTAAGTCTGTAACCTGGAAACGGACTGTAATAGTATTGTCTTCAATAACTTCATCTGCCGTAGGAGTCATAATTGTTACTAGTGGCTGATAAAGTTCCAAAATTGGGCGCAGTTCTTGAATTACTTCTGGTGGTGCAGTTTCTGAAAATTGCCGACATACTTGGGAGATTTGTGACGCTGTTTTTTGATTGTCAATAGATACTTCTTGGCTTCCAGCTTTTTCAGTACAACTGGTTAAACTCAAAATTAGCAGTAATGTCATTACCCATTTGAAAATAGGGAAACTCTGAGAAAGGAGTTTCTCTAGAGCCGTCTTTTGCCTAGATTTCATACTTTCCATCTTTATTGATTGTCTGTCTTCAACACCATTTTCTTTTGTTTTCTTCACTACAACCCCACAATGCCAGTAGCCACCCTGCGGGAAATTGTAAAGGTGTGGGGTATAGGGGAAGAAAAAAGGCAACAGGTAGCAAAAAGAAAAACTTTATCCTCTACACCTCGCAGCCTGCCTCCTGAATGTTTATGAAAATTTTTTACTTCTTTATCATAAAACTTGCGAAAATGTAATATTTTCGACAGAATTTTCCAATCTAACTCGAAGAACAACGAAAATATACAGCCAGAACAGCAACATTTACGGCTATATCCAGAATTAAGCACAAGTTTTAAGAATTGTTATAGTTTGTAAATTAAATAGAAAAGGTATTGACTTTTTTTCAATAACTTTGAATATAAAAGGCAGATATGACAATAAATCTAGCGAGTTTGAATTATTGTTAAAATCTCTCCAACAATGTACAAGTACAGACTCTATAATTCAACAGAAACAACAAATCCACATGACTCCAGAAAATCTCTGGAAACGACGAGTAAAATTCACTCGGTGGTATCCATGATTCCTCATTCCTTATTGACAGAGGAGGTCGAATGACGATTAGTCCTCCGGAGCGAGAGGAGAAAAAAGCAAGAGTCATCGTTGACAAAGACCCTGTACCCACCTCATTTGAGCGATGGGCCCAACCTGGACACTTCGATAGATCCTTAGCTAAAGGTCCAAAAACAACAACCTGGATTTGGAACCTCCACGCCCTCGCCCACGATTTCGATACGCATACAAGCGACTTAGAAGACATTTCCCGCAAAATCTTCTCCGCGCACTTTGGCCACCTGGCTGTAGTGACAATCTGGTTAAGCGGAATGTTATTCCATGGTGCTAAGTTCTCTAACTACGAAGCTTGGCTGACCGATCCATTAGGAGTTAAGCCCAGCGCCCAAGTAGTTTGGCCTATTGTGGGACAAGACATTTTAAACGGTGATGTTGGCGGTGGCTTCCACGGCATTCAAATCACCTCTGGCTTGTTTCAAGTATGGCGTGGCTGGGGTATTACCAACTCCTTCCAACTCTACTGCACTGCAATTGGCGGCTTAGTATTAGCAGGTTTATTCCTGTTTGCTGGCTGGTTCCACTACCACAAACGCGCTCCTAAACTGGAATGGTTCCAAAACGTGGAGTCCATGCTGAATCACCACTTGCAAGTATTGCTAGGTTGTGGTTCCTTGGGATGGGCAGGTCACTTGATCCATGTGTCCGCACCAACCAACAAGCTTTTGGATGCAGGGGTTGCTCTTAAAGATATACCCTTGCCCCACGAATTTATTTTGAATAAGGATCTGTTGACAGAGTTGTATCCCAGCTTTGCCAACGGTTTAACACCTTTCTTCACTTTGAATTGGGGAACTTATGCTGACATTCTGACCTTTAAAGGTGGTTTGAACCCCGTAACAGGCGGTTTGTGGATGACTGATATTTCTCATCACCACTTAGCTATCGCTGTACTGTTCATCATCGCTGGTCATATGTACCGTACCAACTGGGGTATCGGTCACAGCATCAAAGATATCCTAGAGAACCATAAAGGCCCCTTCACTGGTGAAGGTCACAAAGGTCTTTATGAAAACATGACCACCTCGTGGCACGCTCAGTTGGCTACTAATCTGGCCTTCTTGGGTTCTTTGACAATCATCATCGCCCATCATATGTACGCGATGCCTCCCTATCCATACTTGGCAACTGATTACGCTACACAATTGTGTATCTTCACTCACCATATTTGGATCGGTGGTTTCTTGATTGTTGGTGGTGCTGCTCACGCAGCAATCTTCATGGTGCGGGATTACGATCCCGTTCTTAACCAAAACAACGTTCTAGATCGTGTGATTCGTCACCGTGACGCTATAATCTCTCACCTCAACTGGGTTTGTATTTTCCTCGGCTTCCACAGCTTTGGTTTGTACATTCACAACGACACAATGCGTGCCTTGGGTCGTCCCCAAGATATGTTCTCTGACGCAGCAATTCAGTTACAACCTGTGTTTGCTCAGTGGGTACAAAACCTGCACACACTGGCTCCAGGTGGTACAGCACCCAATGCTTTAGAACCAGTTAGCTACGCTTTTGGTGGCGGTGTATTAGCTGTAGGTGGTAAAGTCGCAATGATGCCCATAACTTTGGGTACAGCAGACTTTTTGATTCACCACATCCACGCTTTTACCATTCACGTAACTGTTCTTATTCTGCTCAAGGGTGTATTGTACGCCCGCAGTTCTCGTCTGATTCCAGACAAGGCAAATCTAGGCTTCCGCTTCCCTTGTGACGGACCTGGTCGTGGTGGTACTTGTCAAGTATCAGGTTGGGACCATGTATTCCTGGGACTGTTCTGGATGTATAACTCTTTGTCAATTGTTATTTTCCACTTCAGCTGGAAAATGCAATCTGATGTATGGGGTACTGTAGATGCAGATGGTGTAGTAGAACACATCACTGGTGGTAACTTTGCTCAAGGTGCCATCACCATCAACGGTTGGTTGCGTGACTTCCTGTGGGCGCAAGCTACACAAGTCATCAACTCCTACGGCAGTGAACTGTCTGCTTATGGACTCATGTTCTTAGGCGCTCACTTCGTTTGGGCATTCAGCTTAATGTTCCTGTTCAGTGGTCGTGGCTACTGGCAAGAACTAATTGAGTCCATAGTTTGGGCGCATAATAAACTGAAGGTAGCTCCTACTATTCAACCCCGCGCATTGAGCATTACTCAAGGTCGGGCTGTCGGTGTGGCTCACTACCTACTTGGAGGAATTGCTACAACTTGGGCATTCTTCCATGCACATATCCTTTCAGTAGGGTAGCAATCAGTTGAATTTTGGATTTTGGATTTTAGTAAGGTATCGCAGCAAGTTCTTTCTCTATGGTGGTTTTCCCCATAAGCGACTGTCATACCACTTCGTGAAGCTACCCTAACTCCGTAGCCACACCCGAAGGGATTTTAGATTCAATCCAAAATCCAAAATCTAGAATCTAAAATTTTGCTGATACCTGATGGCTAAAGGTCAGAGGACATATCAAAACCTATGGCAACAAAATTCCCAAAATTTAGCCAGGATCTCGCACAGGACCCGACTACTCGTCGGATTTGGTATGCGATCGCTACAGGCAACGACTTTGAAAGCCACGATGGCATGACAGAAGAAAATCTTTACCAAAAGATTTTCGCCACTCACTTCGGTCACTTGGCAATCATCTTCCTGTGGGCATCCAGCCTCCTGTTCCACGTAGCCTGGCAAGGTAACTTTGAACAGTGGATTAAAGATCCCCTCCATGTCCGTCCTATCGCCCATGCGATTTGGGATCCCCACTTCGGTGCTCCAGCAGTTGAAGCTTTCACCCAAGCTGGTGCAAGCAATCCTGTAAACATTGCCTATTCCGGTGTTTACCACTGGTGGTACACCATCGGGATGCGGACAAACCAAGAACTGTACACCGGTTCTGTAGGCTTGCTCCTGTTGGCAGCATTGTTCCTGTTCGCTGGTTGGTTGCACTTGCAACCCAAGTTCCGTCCTAGCCTCTCTTGGTTTAAGAGTGCAGAACCACGTCTGAACCACCACCTGGGTGGTTTGTTCGGTGTTAGCTCCTTAGCTTGGACTGGTCACTTGGTTCACGTTGCTATCCCCGAATCCCGTGGTATCCACGTAGGCTGGGATAACTTCCTGACTGCTGCTCCCCACCCAGCAGGGTTAACCCCCTTCTTCACAGGTAACTGGGGTGTCTATGCTCAGAACCCTGACACCGCTGGCCACTTATTTGGTACTTCCACTGGTGCTGGTACAGCGATTCTTACCTTCTTGGGCGGTTTCCACCCCCAAACAGAATCCCTGTGGTTGACCGATATGGCTCACCACCACTTGGCGATCGCTGTATTATTCATCATTGCCGGTCATATGTACCGCACTAACTTTGGAATTGGTCACAGCATCAAAGAAATGCTGAACTCCAAATCCGGTTTAGTTCCCGGTAGCAAGAGTGAAGGTCAGTTCAACCTACCTCACCAAGGCCTGTACGATACCATCAACAACTCCCTGCACTTCCAACTGTCTTTGGCATTGGCAGCACTGGGAACCATCACTTCCTTGGTGGCGCAACATATGTACTCTCTGCCTCCTTATGCTTTCATTGCTAAGGACTACACAACACAGGCAGCACTGTACACCCACCACCAGTACATCGCGGGTTTCTTGATGGTTGGTGCTTTCGCCCACGCCGCCATCTTCTGGGTACGTGACTACGACCCCGAACAAAACAAGGGCAACGTATTAGACCGGATTTTGCAGCACAAAGAAGCGATTATTTCCCACCTCAGCTGGGTATCTCTCTTCTTGGGCTTCCACACCTTGGGCTTGTACGTTCACAACGACGTAGTAGTTGCTTTCGGTACTCCTGAAAAGCAAATCTTGATTGAGCCAGTATTTGCTCAGTTCATTCAAGCTGCTCACGGTAAATTACTCTACGGCTTAGACACTTTGTTGTCTAATCCCGATAGCGTCGCCTACACAGCCTACCCCAACTACGGTAACGTTTGGTTGTCTGGCTGGTTAGATGCCATCAACTCTGGTACTAACTCCCTCTTCTTAACAATTGGCCCTGGCGACTTCTTGGTTCACCACGCTTTCGCCCTGGCTATCCACACCACAACCTTGGTACTTGTTAAAGGTGCTTTGGATGCTCGTGGTTCTAAGCTGATGCCCGATAAAAAGGACTTCGGCTATGCTTTCCCCTGCGACGGTCCCGGCCGTGGCGGTACTTGCGATATCTCCGCATGGGATGCTTTCTACCTGTCTATGTTCTGGATGTTGAACACCATTGGTTGGGTAACTTTCTACTGGCACTGGAAACATCTAGGTATTTGGCAAGGTAACGTTGCTCAGTTCAACGAAAACTCTACCTACTTGATGGGCTGGTTCCGTGATTACCTCTGGGCTAACTCTGCTCAGTTGATTAACGGTTACAACGCCTACGGCATGAACAACCTGTCTGTTTGGACTTGGATGTTCCTTTTTGGACACCTAATCTGGGCAACTGGTTTCATGTTCCTCATCTCTTGGAGAGGTTACTGGCAAGAGTTGATCGAAACCTTGGTTTGGGCGCACGAGCGTACTCCTCTGGCTAACTTAGTTCGCTGGAAAGACAAGCCAGTTGCTCTCTCCATTGTTCAAGCTCGTGTGGTTGGTTTAGCTCACTTCACTGTTGGCTACATTGTCACTTACGCAGCGTTCCTCATTGCTTCTACTGCTGGTAAGTTTGGTTGATCCTGACTGCTCGTTTTAGGTAAGTAACAAGAAAATCCCCTACCTCACGGCAGGGGATTTTTTCATGGGCGGATTTAGATTATTAATTGCAAAAATGCTGCTTATCTTTTTGTAAGGATTCAGGTCTAAGGTAGAGGGATTAAAGAAGGTCTATGGAAAGCAGAGTGAACTATGGCTTTCATAGGTTGGTCAAAAAACTCAATTAGAGAAAGTGCTTGACGGCGACAAGTTTGTATAACGGTCAATAAATTGGCAGGATGTTGGAATAGCTCCAGAGAAAGAGAACGACCACAGACTTTTCCTTGTGTCAGTGCTAAACCTAACCTTGGTTCAGCTAAATTATGATCAAGGTCTATTGCCTAAGGAAGGTAAAAGTTTACCAGTTTCCCCTGGGGCTTGATCAATGAATGAATGGAAGATTCAAATTTTGGTTGAAACTAGGATGGCCAAGTCAAGAATTTATGAAGGTTTTGGGTTTGTTGGAATAAAGGGTAGTTTTTAAAACCTTCATCTATGAGGTCCATGAATTTTGTGCCAATTTCTTGGTGATTGAAGCCAGGAATCTTGATTAGTGTCTTGAAGTGACAGGGTAGGGTAGATGTGCCTGAGATTTCTGTCTAGTTTTGGTGGCAGCTTCTTTTCCATAACTGCTATATTCTGCCTCACCTATCACACTTGTCAATACCCCACCACCTGAATCCTTACGGTAAGACAAACTTTCTCTTTGGAGATATGATGATTGTATTCTTCTACAAGAGCTAAATCATGTGGGTACAATTATTGATTTCTAAATTGATCCCAGTAAAGATATTGATAGAAAAATTGCACTGGGTGGTTACGAACCTGTAAATTTGTTTCTATAAGATTTGGGAAATGATATAGGTGAGCATTGTATTCCCATTAAAGATCATATATCTGGAACTGGTACACGAATTGCAGCCAACAAAATCTGTACAATTGTAGTTAATATAATTAATATGGGTGCTTCATGAGTTGTCCTTCATTTTTCAGGAACTGCTGTTATTTATTCCAGCTTTGCTGATGAATTTATAGGTAAACTTGTTGTTCAGTATGGTTTTTATGAGTTTCAAAGGAGAATTAGGATAAAAAGTATGAACGAAGTATGTCAAGCCACTGTTCATACATCAGTAGCTCAAAGAATGATGAATAGTATTCACAAAGAACTATATTAAACAATAATGAATCATAAAATTATGAACAAAAGTAAAAAAGTTGAGGACTTTGTTAAAAGCCAGATATTACCAACGGTTATTTATGTTTGGAATATTGGAGGTAGAAAACCTCACTTAAGTCAACCTCATGGGGATATTGACATAGACTCCAATCATTATAGTATTTACTGTGAATATATGGATCAATTTTCCAGGTCTGATCATCAGGGTTTTACCTATAGTAAAGCCGAAGAATGCTTATCTGAAACTCTAATCAAACTTGGCTTAAATAAATAAGGCTCTTCCGTATATATATATTATGGTAAATCCGGTTCATGAAAGCCATAAAACCCTTCGTATTCAACAAATACAGGCTTTGTTATTAACATTTTAGAAGTTTTTCGTGGATTTTATTTTCTTACTTTGATTTTTCAATAAAGTTTTGATGTTTAATTAACAGTTTGGGATAACAAGTAGCGAAGAACCATAAATAATTACTACAAGACCTACCAAATAATACCCAAATTTAACACAAAATCCTTTAAAACATTTTCCCCCGAAACCGCAGCAGGAGAATCCAAGACTTCAACTTCCTTACCTTGTCCATAAATTTCCACGTGATGAGATTTACGATTAATTAATAAACCTAAACGTACACCATTGTCTATATATTCCTTCATCTTTTCCTGTGTAGTCTTTAAACTATCACTAGGAGAAAGTAACTCAATCAGAAAATCAGGACAAATCGCGGGAAACTTTTCCTTTTCTTCCTCAGTTAAATTATTCCATCTTTCTAAGTTTATCCGAGAAGCATCAGGAGAACTATCTGCACCATTGGGTAATTTAAAATAGCTAGAATAATCAAAAACTATATCCTGTTTATTTTAATCATTCCAAATCCAAATTTGAGCAGTGATACCCGCATTCCTATTTCCCGTTTCTCCCCCCGTTGGTGGCATAATTATTAATTCCCCATTTGCTGTTCTTTCAAATCTTAATTCGCGGTTGTTTTGCCATAGCTGAAAAAACTGCTCATCAGTCATTTCTATTACTGATTGTAAATTTACAGTTAAAGCATTCATGGTCATATCCTCCTGGAATATTTAGGCAGGCGTTATACCTGCCTAAATATTCCTATTCTATACCCTCAATCCGGTTTTCCACCTCCTGATACAACTCTCTCAACTGATCCAAATTCTCCTCACTAGTCTCCCAATAACCGCGACCATTGACTTCCAACAAAGTAGAAACAATCTTGCGGAAAGAATGAGGATTAAGATTCATCAAACGCTTCTGCATTTCCTCATCTTTAATAAATGTCTCATTGGTTTCCTCATAAACCCAATTATCCACAGCACCAGCAGTCGCACTCCAACCAGTAGTATTTACCAATCGCTTAGAAAGTTCCCGCACACCTTCGTAACCGTGAGACAACATCCCCTCATACCATTTGGGGTTTAACAACTTGGTCCGCGCATCCAAACGCACAGTTTCTGATAAACTTCTTACCTGTGCATTCGCGGTAGTTGTATCTGCAATGTAAGATGTAGGTTTCTTACCATCTGCACGCAGACTTGCAACTAAGTTAGTTGGGTCAGAGTCGAAATAATGGGAAACATCTGTTAAACTGATTTCCGAAGAATCAAGGTTTTGGAAAGTTGCATCAGCAGTTTTCAAAGTAGTTTCAAAAATCTGCCGTGACTCATCCATAACACCAGGATTATCAGAATTAAAAGAGAAAGATTTGCGCTTCAAATACATTTCTTGCAACTCTGCTTCACTATCCCAAGTGCTATTCTCCACCGCAAGGTTTATATTAGAAGAATAAGAACCAGAAGCATTAGAGAAAACGCGAGTTGCAGCTTGACGCAGATTTATCCCCATTTCCTCTGCTTGTTGCAAAGCGTGTTTACGGACAAAATTCATTTCCAAGGGTTCATCAGCTTCTGCTGCCATTTTCACACCTTGGTCAAGTAGGTTCATTTGGTTAATGAACAAGTCGCGGAACACACCAGAACAGTTAATTACAACGTCAATTCTAGGTCGTCCCAATTCTTCCAAAGGTATTAATTCTAACTTGTTTACCCGTCCCAAAGCATCGGCAACTGGGCGCACTCCCACCATCCACATAATTTGGGCGAGTGATTCACCGTAGGTTTTGATGTTATCTGTACCCCAGAGGACGCAAGCGACAGTTTCTGGCCAGTTTCCACCATTTTCAGCCTTGTTACGTTCTAAAAGCCTATCAACAACGGTTTTAGCTGATTGAACTGCGGCGGTGGTGGGGATAGATTGGGGATCTAAGGCGTGTATATTTTTACCTGTAGGCAATACGTCAGGGTTGCGGATGGGGTCGCCACCGGGTCCTGGTAAAATATATTCACCTTCTAAACCTTGCAGTAAACCACCAAGTTCGTTATCTGCACAAACTTGTTTTAAGCAGAATTCCAAATACTCGAATAATGGTTTTAATGCAGAGGTGTCAACTTTGCTGTAACCAGATTTGTGCAATGATTCTACCCAAGGTTCTTTTTTGCCCATTTTGAAGAAGTTCAACTTGGAAACTAGGGAAACTCTACCTTCTGCGTCGGTTTGTTCTTGTACTAAGGAACCGACAGCAGCGCGAGTTGCGAGGGTGATATCTTGTAATAGTTGCACGTCGGCTAAAATGCCGGCATCGCTGTTTTTGTATATTTCGTCAATGTCCCGTCCTAAGCTGTTGGCAATAATTCGGGGTAAACTGAAAATTTCTTCTTCGCTGCGGTCTAAGCTGGCAATATTGACTAAAGTTGCAACGGCTTCTTCTGCTGTGGGTGGTTTACCAATGACGTGCAAACCGCAAGGTAATAACCGAGATTCAATTTCCATTAACTTGCTATAAACCATACCGACGATATTATCCCTTTCTTCTGAGGACATATCTTTTGCGTCGGTTTCGGGTAAGTTAATATCTTTGTCTAGGTTAACGATACGACATTTATCCATGATGGAGTTAACAATGGGAACTCCACGACCGCTATCTTTTAAGGTTTGGTAAGATGCAATTAATTCACTGAGTTCTTTCAAACCTTTGTACAAACCTGCATTTTCTGCAGGAGGTGTGAGGTAAGAAATTGTTTCTGCGTAACTCCGACGTTTGGCAATGGTGGCTTCACTGGGGTTATTAGCTGCGTAATAATACAGGTTTGGAATTGTGCCAATTAGTTGATCGGGGTAACAATCACCAGACATTCCCATTTGCTTACCAGGCATGAATTCCAATGAGCCATGTGTACCAAAGTGTAAAACAGCATCAGCACTCCAAATCCGTTCTAGGTAGGTGTAGTAAGCGGCAAAACCGTGGTGAGGACTAGCGGAGCGTGAGAATAATAAGCGCATGGGGTCGCCTTCATAACCAAAGGTGGGTTGCACACCGATGAAGACGTTACCGAATTGTTTACCGTAGATGAGTAGGTTTTGTCCGTCGCTGTTTAAGTTTCCTGGTGGTGGTCCCCAGTTTTCTTCTAAGCGTTGGGAGTATGGTGTTAGTGCTTCATATTCTGGCACGGACATTTTGTAAGCGATGTTGAGTTCGGGGCTTGCGTATTGTGCTTGTGCGTCGTGGATGACTTGTTCCATCAACTCTTTTGCAGTTTCGGGAATGTCCTGTACGTCGTAACCGTTGTTTCTCAGTCCTTTCATGACTTCGTGGATTGAACCGAATACGTCTAAATATGCGGCTGTTCCGACGTTGCCTTTATCTGGTGGAAAGCTGAAAACGGTGATGGCAACTTTCTTGTCTAGTTTGGGTTTGCGGCGTAGGTTTGCCCATTTTAAGGCACGTTGGGCTACTGACTCTACTCGGTCTTGGAGTGCGATCGCTTTTCCTGTGGCTCCATCTCTACCTGATAATATGATGGGTTCGATCGCACCGTCAAGTTCGGGAATGGCAATTTGTAAGGCTACTTGAATGGGGTGTAAGCCTAGTTCGCTGTCTAACCATTCTTCGGTAGTTTGGAAAACGAGGGGTAAGGCCACCATGTAGGGACGATTGAGGCGTTTAAGTGCGTCTATAGCTTTGGGATGGTCTTGTCTTGCAGGCCCACCGACTAAAGCAAATCCTGTTAAGGATACTACTGCATCTACTAGTTGTCTACTGGTTGTAGGTTCATAGAAGTAAGCTTCTATTGGCTTCGAGAAATCTAAACCGCCAGCAAACACAGGTAATACTTTTGCCCCTAATGATTCAAATTCTTGCACAATCGCTACATAGTGGGCATCATCACCAGTTACTAAGTGAGTTCTTTGTAAAACTAGTCCAATACATGGAGCAAGTGGGTCTTTTACATCTTTGGAAATATCCTTACGGCCGGTGTACCAGTTGAGGTATTCACGTACATCTTCAAACATTGTAGTAGCTAAAGGGTGCCAAATTCCCATGTCAGGATAAAGAACAGGTGCAGCATAGTTAATACTTTCTTCTGTTCTTTGTTCTTTGCTGCTTTTTAATACATATTTATCTGCCAGCATTAACAGGAAGTTTTCCAGATTCTCGGCTGAACCACCTAACCAATACTGGAAACTAAGCATGAAATTACGTGCATCCTGGGCTTTATCTATGGGTAGGAATTTTAGCACCTGGGGCAGCGTTCTCAGTAGTTTCAACATCCCATCCTGAAAGCTAGCGCCAGATTTTTCCTTGCGCTTTTTCATGAATTGAGCGATTGCACTCTTGGATTGTCCTAATTGTGCTAGGGAAAAAGTACCCATCTTATTAAGGCGCATTACCTCTGGCATAGATGGGAAAACAACGGAAACATCCAGGTTATCCCGATGGGGTTCAACAGCCGCAACGACTTTCTGGGCTAAGTCTTCGATGAAAATTAGTGAGGCAATGAATATATTAGCACTAGCTATGTCACGCTGAAACTGTTCATAATTCTCTGCCTTGCGTAGTTCTTCAATTAAATACCCACTGATTTCAATCGCCACATTGGGATGATTAGCATTAACCTCTCTTACTGCTTGTGATAAAGCACTTTGGTATTGAGACTCAAGCACAACATAAACAACCTTAATCAGATTACGTCCCCGTAAATCATTAGGTGCAATATGTCTAATAGTGGACTTGACCTGGGTAAACATTCAGATAAGCTCCTAGAATATTAACTATCTTCGGCAATTAAGAGTTTTTTAGCAGAAAACTCGGACTCAGTGGGGATTTTGCTCCCTAACTGACACAAAATGATATAAAAAACGTAATCCTTGTTAACTAATCTTAACAAAGAAACAAGATTATCCCAGCCTTCTGTAAATTCCTTAAATTCTTTTTACATTAGTTAGCAAGTTATTATAGTTAGCAAGTTATTATTTAACTTTATAGTTAAATAGCGAAGATTAGAAACAGCAGCAATTCATATTAGTTGATACAGGATGTAAAGCATATTTATACTAAATAAAATAAATGGAAGGCAGTGAATTATACCAAAATCTAAAACATCAGATTCATGATCTAGAATAGGATATGAGATAGTTAAAATTTCTACCTGAATATTCAAGGAGGATATGATCATAAATGCTTTAACTGTCAACTTTTAATCAGTAATAGAAATCACTGATAAGCAGTTTTTTAAACTATGTCAAAAAAACCGCAAAGTGAGATTTCAAAGAACTGCAACTGGAGAATTAGTAATTATGCCACCAATGGGAGGAGAAACAGGAAATTGTAATGGGAGACTAAATCAAGAATTATTTAATTGGACTGATGCTGATGGGACTGGGATAGCTTTTAATTCTTCTACTTGTTTGAAATTGCCTAATGGTCCAGATCGTTCTCATGATGCTGCTTGAATAAAATTAGAAAGATGGAATACTTTAACTGATGAACAAAAAGAAGAGTTTCCTCATAGCGCTCCTGATTTTGTGGTTGAGTTACTTTACCCAAGTGATAGTTTGAAGACTACACAGGAGAAGATAAAGGAATATATAGATAATGGTGTACAGTTAGGTTTATTAATTAATCTTTCATTACTTAAATTCATAGATTTTCAAATTTCCCAGAGTGATATTAAAGATATATAAATACTTTCTTATTACTTAGGTAAGTATGACACTCAATATCTATTTTAAGGTGTATCAGATGTTGGAAATATGTTGATACTCACCAAGTTATAGGTCTGACGAACCCTACTAATATGCCAGTTGGGTCAGTCCTATTTCTATTCTCTATTCCCTAAATCAAAGGATATGATAAGTTTATCTCTTACCAGCAGCAAAGCTCAAAACCGGACATAAAAAAACATAATGACACCAGTAGATATTCTCATTCTCTCCAACGGTCCAGGGGAAGTAACAACCTGGGTACGTCCTGTCGTGAAAGCATTAAGAGAACAATTAGGAAATGACCGTTCTCACGTGAGAATTTCTGTAATCTTATCACCTTGTCTCCATGCTAGTGGAAAAGAAGCAAGCATAGCTAAATCTTATTCAGAAGTTGATAGAGTCCAAGCACCTGAATTCTTTTGGCAGTTTTTAATATGGGGGAAAACCGCAAAAAATTGGGATTGGAGAAATAAAGGTGTAGTAGTATTTCTGGGAGGTGATCAATTTTTCCCAGTGATTATTGGTAAAAAATTAGGATATAAAACTGTAGTTTATGCGGAATGGGAAGCACGTTGGCATAAATTGATTAATCGGTTTGGAATTATGAAAGCTGAAGTTGCAAAACATGTATCACCTAAATATGCTGATAAGTTTATCATTGTCGGTGATTTAATGTTAGAAGCAGCAGAGTATCAAGATATCAAGATAGCACGGGAACAAGGGTGTAGGGAAGAAGAAATTATCGGAATTTTACCAGGTTCAAAATCAGCGAAATTAACGCAAGGTGTACCGTTAACTTTAGCAATTGCTGAATATATCCATGAAAAAAGGCCAAGAACAAAGTTTTTTATTCCCGTTGCACCGACTTTAGATATACCAATTTTACTGAATTTTGCTAATCCTGCAATTAACTCATTTACAAAAGCGTTTAATTTCCAAGGAGCATCTTTAGTAGAGACTAACTTAGTCACTTCTAGAGGTTTAAATGTGGAATTAAAACAAGGAAGTCATGCTTATCATTTATTATCTCAGTGTTCTATTTGTTTAACTACAGTTGGCGCAAACACCGCAGAACTGGGAGCTTTAGGTGTGCCAATGATTGTATTATTACCAACTCAACAATTGGATGCAATGCGTTCTTGGGATGGTTTACCGGGATTATTGGCAAACTTACCAGGGGTAGGTTCTAGTTTTGCTAAATTAATTAATTGGTGGATGGCAAAACGTAAGGGTTTATTAGCTTGGCCAAATATTTGGGCGCAAAAAGAAATTGTACCAGAATTGGTGGGGAAATTGCAACCTTCAGAAGTAGGAGAAATGGTATTAGAGTTATTAAAAAACCCAGAAAAATTAGAGAATATGCGTGATAAATTACGCAGTGCTAGAGGAGAAACTGGTGCAGCAAAAAAGTTAGCTACCTTGGTAAAGGAAGAGTTATTGTAGAGATATTTTGCCGCAAAAGAGAGGAGGTTTAAATTCATGAATGCTAAAACTAATAAATTGATTATTTTCGCTGATATAGTTATAAATAATGGTTTAATGGAATTAATTCCGAGTAAGATTTTTGAGAGTCAATATCCTTTGACGTGGAATTATTGACTAGATAATGAAAATTATTTACAAAGTAGAGAAAATACTAAAATGTTAGGAAACAACTAGTATAGTTATGTGTATCGAAGAACCTTAGATGTAATAGCCTCAGCAAAAATATTTACTCCTGATATTGCTACAGTTTCATCATTTGGATGGGACAAAATAGGCGAAGTATTTTTTACAGGTGGTGTAGCTGGAGGATATGGAATCTTAGTTAAATCTAGCCATTCATGGAAATCCATTTCAGGACTGTTAAATAGTAAAGTCTTAGAACTTTATCTAAAAGAATCATCTACATCAGTGAGAGGCGGTTACTATAGTGTTGAATCTCGATTTATCTGCAATCTTCCTATTAAAATCATGTTTCTGCTTCTCAGTAATGTGAGAAGCAGAAACATGATTTAATTGTTAGTTAAGTCCAACAACTGCTTTCTCTTCATGAACAATTAAATCAAGCATAAACACCACCAGTTATAAGAATAATTCAAAAATAAATTACAGCTACTGATAGACAACTCAAACAGCTAGTGTATGAACTCTATGAATTAACTGATGAGAAAATCACTATTTTAGAAAGTGTATAAGTTTATTGGTTTGAAATAATCAATTCTAGCCGTAACTGATTAACGACCCGATCCAATCCTACCGAATGGGCTGCTTTAAATAGTAAGCGATCGCCTGCTTGCATAAATGTTTTTAATCTTGCTATTAAATCAGCATGAGTGGCAAAACATTCACAAGGAATACCCTTAGCACTATTAGCGATAAATTCCGCATCCTTGCTATCAACTAACAGCAACAAACCATCTAAATTCAACTTCTGTACCATTTCCCCAACTTGTTGATGCAATTGTTGCGATCTTTCTCCTAACTCCTTCATTACCCCTAAAACAGCAATTTTCCGCTTTCCTGGAATATCTGCTAACAACTGCAAAGCTGCTAACATTGCTTCTGGGGCAGCATTATAGGTTTCATCTAAAATTATCACATCATTAGGTAGTGTAAACCGTTGCGATCGCCCATTAGGCATATTTACAATTACCCCAGCTTGCAGCGATTGCCAATCAATTTCTAACACCTTGGCTACTGCTAAAGCTGCTAAAAAATTAGTTGCATTATGACGACCAGGTAAGGGTAAAGGTAAACCTATGCCAGCCACTTCTACAGTTTCATTATCAATTAATTTTCCTTGAATATCTCCACCAGAAAAACCATAACTAATAACTTTCCCCTGCCAAAATTTCTTTGCTGTCTCCATTAATAATGGACTATCATAATTAAGGATTGCCACACTATCATTAGGCATTTCTGCTAACAACTCACATTTAGCTTCAGCTATAGCTTCTTCTGAACTAAGTAACTCAATATGTGCCGTCCCTACATTAGTAATTACACCAATAGTTGGCCTAGCAATTTGCGTTAATTCCGCAATTTGTCCCCTTCCCCGCATCGCCATTTCTATTACCGCAAAATCATGTTCTGCACCCAGTTCTAAAAGAGTTTTGGGAACACCAATTTCGTTATTGAAATTGCCATAGGTTTTGTGAACCTGTCCCTTTGTGGCTAAAACTGCGGCTATGAGTTCCTTCGTTGTGGTTTTACCCACAGAACCCGTTACCCCAATCACAGGAATAGAATAAGAATCCCTCCACCATCTACCAATTTGCTGATATGCTTTCAATGTATCAGTAACTTGCAATACAGGGAACACAGGGTTTTCATAAGCATAATCTACAATAGCTGCGATCGCACCTTTTACGATTGCCATCGCTACAAACTCATGTCCATCAAACTTTTCACCTCGTAAAGCCACAAACACTTCACCCGGTTGTAAAATCCTGGTGTCTGTTTGGATACTTTTACTAACCTTAGTTAACGCAGATGCAGATAAATTTACAGAAGAGGCTGACAGAATTTCAACCAGTTGGGATAAAGTGGCCGACACAGGCATACTGATAATCAATAAAAGTTAATTACCAAATCCTACAATCCTTGAGGCCATAAATAAAGCAGTAAACAAAAACAGGGTGTAGGTTCCCCATACTCAAAAAGAACGGGGAAGAGTTAATAGCTTTTCTTTCACCCTTCCCCTTTTTTATTGACAAATCTCTATAGTTACAAAACTTCATCTAGAATTCTTCATTCGAGAATTTACATAAAAGAGACATCGTTTATCTTCATCAAAAATATAAAATTCTGCTATTGTACTTTTGTACTGTGACAAAAAATAGTATTTTGAATTTTAGCTTGGTAAGCTAATCTCCTAATTTTGAATTTTTGACTGATATTCCCGTCCCAGTAGCGGTACAGTTACCTGGGGGGCTGAAAAATTTGATCACTTCCAGGTAAACCTGCAACGCTGTTAGACCTGTAGAGATTGTTCCCAGATAGAGGGTGAACAAGCCCATAGAATCTTGTGGTTTCATAAGTACACCCAAGGAGTGTAAATTTAGTGTTCTCCCGTTTTTCCAATTGTCTCAATAACTGCCAAACCTATACTGGAAGCTGCAATTAATATGATTGCTGAAATCAAATAGGCATTGGTCAGCATTCGGAGGGCTTCGTCAAAAAAAATGTAGGTGGTCATTTGTTCACCTTCTGAACTTTAATTGGCTACTAGTACTATTTATTTCTCAACACCCTGATAGGTTAATTTCGCTGATTAATTCCTAGCAATAGCATCTTAACAAAACTTTAGCTCTTTCAGAAAACCATGACAAACTTTTCTCCCTAAGGTTTTGATGAATTTAACCTCGATTTGGTGAGAGACAATACAGAAAAATACTATAAGTAAAGATAACACCCTTTGAAAGTACGGCAAATATTGTAAAATCTTTGTTATTTAACATACATAGTAATCGAGAAGTATTATGCAATATTTATATTTAGCAATATTCACAGATCGCTTATTATTAAAGCCACTATCACTCCAATATACTCCAATATAAAGAAGACATTTTTCAGGAATTCACTGTGTAAGTTACAACTTATTTATATGCAGCCCCACCTGAAGAAGTTGGAGATAGTAAATTCTTTATTAATCAACCTTTCCTAGAAATGCAAAGAGGAGAGAGTTTAATAGTTGTGATTTTCAATAAAGATCCTCAAGGATTTTTAGGCTGTATTGGCATATATAAAATTAATAGCAAATATCCCCAAACTGGAATTTGATTAAGAAAATCAGCATTCGGCCAAGGGTATGCAACAGAAGCAATTAAATCCCTGAAAACATGGGCTGATACTAAGTTATATTATGAATATCTCAAATATCCTGTAGACGCGGAAAACGCTCCCAGTAGAGGGATCGTAGACAAACTAGGAGGACAAATATTTAGTAAATATAAGCATACCAATTTGAGTAGACAAGTTTTGAATGTAGTTGAGTATAGAATCCGTAAACAATCAAATTTCTATACTCTCAAAACAACACTAAATACAACAGCTCTCAATAGTGGCAACTACTGATTTTGATAATGTTTGTAAGTCATAGCCTCCTTCTAAACCAAATAGAATTTTGCGAGTTATACCTAAAGAATGTTCTGTGAATAAACCAAAATCTTCAGGTTGCAAATTAACACTTGCCAAACCATCATCTTCTAAAGCATCATAGCCAGCACTAACAATCAGTAAATCTGGCTGAAATTTAGTTAAAAAAGGCAATATCAAACTTTCCCACAAGGGTTGATAGGTAGTAATATCACTACCAGGGGGGAGAGGTAAATTGAGAACATTATTATGCAAACCTTTTTCGGAAGCTTTCCCAGTACCTGGATAAGCTGGGTACTGATGTAAAGAACAATATGCAATTTGTGAGTGAGTCTCCACTATTGCTTGAGTACCATTACCGTGATGTACATCCCAGTCTAAGATAGCGACGCGGTTAACTCCTGCTTGTTGTAAGGCGTATAAAGCAGCGATCGCCGCATTAGAAAATAAGCAAAATCCCATCCCCGTATCACTTTCTGCATGATGTCCTGGTGGACGTGCTAACACAAAAGCCGGATTTTCCCTGGTTAAAACCTCATTTACTCCATCTAACCAAGCACTTACCGCTAACAAAGCCACGTCATAACTGCGAGGAGAAATGGGGGTGTCTCCATCCAAATAACCACCACCACTAGAAGCAATATCTTTAACTTTCTTAATATAAGTCTGATGATGGGCTATTTCTATCCACGACATCAACTCAGGTTTAACTGGTTGAGGATTTACCCATTCTATTTTTTCAGCAAAATTAGCAGTTTTTAAAGCGTTGACGATCGCCCTTAATCGTTCTGGTTTTTCTGGATGATAGGGCCCCGTTATGTGATCTAAAAATTCATCAGAATAGATGACTGGTAGCATGAGATAGAAAAGTCAATATACTTAATTGCCATTCTAGCCTGACTATTCCTTAGTGTAGCTGGTTATTATATCCGTGGGTTCATCCAGGATTTCGGGAACTAAAGCTTGATGTCCGCGTTTTTCCTCTGGTGTTTGTTATCGGATCACATCATCCATTTTTGGAGGGTGTTTAATTTTGTGTTACAACTCTGGACTTAATTCCGATGCATCTCCTTCCGAGTTCAGCTTTTCAGCGTGACTGGCAACTGTTTCTTTATTCATAATTGTTGTCCCAAGTATACCCATTTAGTCTAAAAAATATGATTGTTAAATTCACTTATCTATAGACATAGATGGCCGATTAATTAGAGGATTTTTGAAAAGTGGTGATGTATCAAAAATCTTTAGATCGCCTCTAACCCCCTTTTGAAGGGGGGAAATGGAGTAACCCACCCTAAAGGAGACTTGATTGTGACACTTGGCTAAGCCCTACATATATTATATATATAATATTTTTTAACCCACAGGTTTGATAAACCATGCCAAAATCCCCAATATCAACAATAAAGGCATCAACCAATCACCAAAGCGGACATATAAAGTCTGGGTTTGGCGAGGATAAATAGTTTCGGCGTGGGTTTCGTAGGTGTTATATGCTGATTTCCATACAGTTCTCCCATGAGGATCAACAAAACCTGAATAACCGGTATTTGTTGCCCTAACTGCCCATCTATCAGTTTCAACTGCCCGCATGATATCCTGGGCATGATGTTGGTCTGCCATAGCAGCAGTATAATGGGCATCATTGGAAGAAATAAGAATAAATTGCCCACCTTTAAAAGCTTGACGGCGAAAAGTTTCTGAAAATGCTGATTCGTAACAAATGCCAACAATAACCCGCCCGAAGGGAGTATGAAATACTTGATTTGCTGCACCATGAACTTGATGTTCGTCTAATGGTGATAAACGTTGTATAACTGCCCGTAAAATTTGTTCAAAGGGAATATATTCTCCTAAAGGTACAAGTTTAGATTTATCGTAACGACTGGTAATTTCTCCTTTACTATTAACACCAAATAAACTATTTGTATAGCTTTTTCCCCGTTCTCCAAAACCACCTATCCAAGCAATTACCCCTTTTTCTTTTACTGCATCTAATAAAGGTGTACTTTTAAAGTTGCGTTCATATAAAGGTAATGCACCTTCAGGTGTAAGAACTCCATTAACACCTTGATTTGCTAATTTTAAATATCCGTTGGTGTAACCTGTAACTGCACGACGCAATCCTTCTGGTCTTAGTTTGATTTGATTGGGAATATTACCTTGAATAATACCAATTTTTAAAGCTGTAGTTTGGGTTGGTTTTAGGGGTTGGGTGTAGAGAATAAAACCGATCAGATGGGAAAGAATAAATAGTGAAAAAGCTAAAATTAAATAACCATTGACCAAGCCTTTCCCTAAACCCTTTTCCTCCTTTGCACTTTTGCGTTTCTGGGTGGAATTTTCATAATATATGCAAGCTTCACCAAGCAATCCATTAACAGCAACAATAACTGCTGTCACAGTATTTGGACCTGAAAGTTTCCCTAAATGTAAAATTACTAGATTGTGCGGTGATTGTGTGTAGGAAAGAGAACTCCACCATAAAGATCCTGAACTCCACAAGCTTTCTAAGGCACACCATAAAGCTGTACCAATGAGAACCCGCAGCCACGGTTTTTGTTTATCTAGCCGCACCATC
The DNA here is from genome assembly GCF_000196515.1 of 'Nostoc azollae' 0708. Taxonomy (NCBI): domain Bacteria; kingdom Bacillati; phylum Cyanobacteriota; class Cyanophyceae; order Nostocales; family Nostocaceae; genus Trichormus; species Trichormus azollae. The sequence goes on along the minus strand of NC_014248.1, from coordinate 553,620 downwards.
AAAATAGCCCACAGGGAGACTAATATTCCTCCCCACAGGCTGATAAATGTCCAACAAAAGATGGTGATGGCTAAACTTGGCCACCAGGGAACACCCAGCCAGTTCATGGGATGAATGCCCATGATCCAGGAAACGGCGATTCCATGATAGGCGAGCGCCCAAAGAAAGGCAGCAGTTTTTATTCTCGTGGTATATTTAACAACCAACACCCAAAAGGGTGCAAGGGCGAACCAGGCGAAGAACCAAGCGCCAATAGGGGCGACGGTTACACCCATGAGAATCCCACTGATAAAGGATAAACCGTAAAGGTGGAAGGATGAAAACAGCTTTGTTTCTAAATACTTCATGGTTCATCCTTGATCCTTGATCCTTTATTCAACCTCTTCTAATTCGCCAGTATCACCAGTGTCGGGAGGAACGATCGCTACTCCGGTAATAGCATCATCTTCGTCTAAACGCTGTACTCTAACTCCGGTTGCTGACCGTGATTGTACGGAAATTGCATTGACCGTTTGCCGAATAATAATACCGCGATTTGTCGCCATCATAATTTCTTCGTCGCTGTTGACAATTCGCAAGGTTGCTAGTTTGTCTTTGGTTTTGCGGTTTTTGAATTTGGTGGCGGTTAAACCTTGTCCGGCGCGGTTTTGTAGGCGGAATTGTCCCACTGGTACGCGCTTTCCATATCCTCCCATCGTAATTACCAATACCCAAGGTCCTGTGCTGTTGCTGTTGGGTGCTTCAGTGGTTTCTGAAATTTCTTCGATTTCGGTGGTCTCTTCAATGTCAATAGTTTCTTCTTCGATTTCCGCTTCTGTCTCTGTATCTAAAGTTTCCAGAATTGCGGCAGGTAGAATATCCATCCCTACCAGTTCATCACCTGGCTTGAGTTTCATTGATTTTACCCCACGAGTCGCCCTACCAAGGGGACGCAGTTGATCATGGGTACAACGGAAGTGAATGGCCATTCCGTGACGTGAACCAATGATGATACTATCTTCTACTTTGGCGCGTCTTACCCAGCGCAGTTGGTCACCTTCTTCTAAGGATATGGCGATTAATCCGTTAGCGCGAATGTTGCTAAATGCTTCTAGTGCAGTTTTTTTGATGTTACCGCCTTTGGTGAGCATGACTAGATATTCTTCGCTGGTAAATTCGTCTACGGGGACGATAGAGGTAATTTTTTCTTCTTTGGGAATGGGTAACATCTGGACGATGGGTGTACCCCGACTGGTGCGGGAACCTATAGGTATTTGATAGGTTCTGAGGCTGTAGACTACGCCCCGATCGCTAAAAAATAATACGCTGTCATGGTCACAGCAGGTTAAGAAATGTTCAATGGTATCATCATCTTTCACCTTAGCCCCAGCTTTACCTCTGGTAGCACGACTTTGGGCTTCAAAGGTGTTGACGGGCATCCGCTTGATGTAACCTTGTTTTGTCAGCAGAATCAGGACTTTTTCATTGGCTATTAAGTCAATATCATCTATATCCCCTTCTGCGTGGGTAATAATTGTCCGTCGGGGGGTAGCAAATTGGGTTTTGATTTGGGTAACTTCGGTTTCAATGATTTCCAGGACCCTTTCCCGTCTGTCCAAAATATCCTGCAAGTCGGCAATTTGCACCTGTAATTCTTCGTGTTCCAGGCGAATTTTATCTGCTTCTAGGGCTGTTAACCGTCGCAGTTGCATTTGCAAAATGGCATCGGCTTGGACTTCGGAAAGTCCATAATTGGTGATTAATTCACCTTTGGCTGAGGGTGCATCTGAGGCGCTACGAATTCGGTTAATAATTGCGTCTAAATGTGATAGTGCAATTAATAAACCTTGCAGTATATGATCTCTTTCTTCTGCTTTTCTGAGTTGGTAACAGGTACGTCTGTTAATGGTTGCAATGCGGAAATCCAGGAAGACGCTGAGGAAGTTTTTAAGAGTGAGTAATTGGGGTTCCCCATTGACCAAGGCCAACATATTCGCGCCAAAGTTCGACTGGAGTGGGGTTTGTTTATAAAGGTTATTTAAAACCACGCGCGGATAGGCATCCCGTTTTAATTCTATGACGATTCGCATTCCGTCGCGATCACTTTCATCCCGAATATCTGCTATGCCCTCAATTTTTTTATCATTCACCAACTCGGCGATTTTTTCAATTAATGCTGCTTTGTTGGTTTGATAAGGCAATTCTGTAATAATAATTGCCTCCCGTTCCGGTCTATTCCGTTGTTCTATCGTTTCAATGGTAGCCACACCGCGCATGGTAACAGAACCGCGCCCAGTGGTGTATGCCTCTTTAATTGCCGATGTTCCCAGAATTTGCGCCCCAGTGGGGAAGTCTGGACCGTGAACATACTGCATTAACTGCATGTTGGTGATTTCTAGGTTGTGAATCAATGCTACTAACCCATCAATCAATTCTCCCAAATTATGCGGAGGAATGTTGGTAGCCATGCCGACCGCAATTCCAGAAGAACCATTGAGTAATAATTGGGGGATGCGTGATGGTAAAACCGTGGGTTCTTGTTGGGAACCGTCGAAGTTATCAGCAAAGTCTACGGTTTCTGATTCGATGTCTTGCAGTAAGGACGCGCTGGTTAAAGCTTGTAAACGACATTCTGTGTACCGCATCGCCGCTGGGGGATCGTTGTCCACAGAACCGAAGTTACCATGACCGTTAATTAAGGGCGATCGCATGGAAAAATCCTGCGCCATCCGTACCAAAGCATCATATACCGCCGTGTCACCGTGGGGGTGATATTTACCCAACACTTCCCCCACCACACGGGCGCATTTTCTAAAAGGGCGATCCGGCAGCAAACCCAACTCGTGCATGGCATAGAGGATGCGACGATGCACAGGTTTTAGACCATCCCTGGCATCTGGCAGCGCCCGACCTACAATTACGCTCATGGCGTATTCCAGATAAGATTGCGACATTTCTTGTCGTAAATCTGTCGGGATAATCCTCTCCTGTGAGGTTGTCATAAACAACAAAACTCCAAAAATCGTAGATTTTAGCCTTTCAAGTTGACAAAATACAAAATTATGTCAAATGAGTCTTGAATCATTGTCATATCTTGCTATGATTTTAACATAAATTAGTAGTCTTTGTGGAAAAATTCACTCACAAAGGAAGAGGACATAAAAAGTTTAAAATTAAAATCTTATCTTCATCAAGAAAATAAGCATGATTATTGACATATTTTTTCTATCATATTAAAAGCTATAGTTCAATTCATAACTAATTCATATACAGCAGGAGTCAGGAGTGAGGAGTACAACTCTATTTTTGTCTAGGTTTCATTTTAGATCCTGTACCTCATTGATCTGCAATCTGCTATATTACTAACTATGTATGAATAAAGTATGCTTATTCTTAATTTGACAACTTTACGCGAAATAAAAAGATGATTTCATCCACCCCATAAATTTCATATAGACGCATCATCTTCGCTAAATAACCCATCACAAAATAGGAAAGAAAGAAGTGCAAATCTAGACCATTTTGTTAGAACCTTTGCTCATGTAAGGCGCATGAGAAGCTGATACCAATTAGGAAGCAGAGATTACTAAAGATAGTGGAAAAGGGAAGAACCATTTACTAATTTAGTGGGGAAACACTGCATTTTGATGGAAATTAAACAGCACAGACAAGATTTAGGTAAACATTATTCCCAAGCCTTTGATTATTGGACAAGTTTATTACCAAACCGTCCCAATATCACTCGGTTAAAAATCTGAAAATTGTCAGTTGGGTTGGAAAAAAGTTAAAGGGTAAGAAATCTTGATTTTTCTTCCCCTTTACTCCTTAACCTACAAATGTTGGAAATTGACCTAAATATGTAATTTTATACAAGTTTATATTTGTGATTAGTCCGAATTGAGGAACCGACAGGTGTATCTTGTCTTAGTCATTGTTTGATAAATTAATTGTTATATTACTGCCAAATAGTAAAAACGGAAATTTTGCTTTTTGGTGTTGGGTTTCATGTATTGTTGCTTTCTAGCAATCGAGCAATACTTTCAGTTGTTTTAACTGCTGTGACTGTTCTTCCAAGCGAATGGAGAGGTGATTGCACAACAACTCACATATCTGGAAAATTAACGGGTCAGTAATTTCATAATAGACACTTACCCCATTATACAACCGATTCAGGAGCTTACAAAAACTATTTCTGATGTTGCTAATCCTCTAATTGAATATGCAAATATTTATGCAAATCCTGGAGCATCTGGTCATGAATTTGAACATAAAGCATCAGAGAATTTTAGAAAACTCTCATCGCGTCTTAATGCACAAATATATTTAATCCCGTGGTATGACTGTACCTCAAATATATAGGAGTTACCCATTGACAAAAAAACTCATTCATGGTTATTAAGCAGCACCAGCATTGGTAATATTTTCCACAATGTAGTCGCGCACAACTAACGTGAATAAGTTCCTTTGCAAATCATACCAATTAGAAATTATATTTTCAGAGCACATTTTTTCTAAACGAACAAATGCTTGAAGTGAACAAAATATCTGTGTTTCAATTCCTTGGCTATGTCTAACCATAAATCGACAAATTCCACATACTTGTTTGATGGCTCTATGAAAACTTTCAATCTCCCAATGAGTATCATCAATTGTCACAAATTCACTTTTGGTGATTTGATTGAGAGCTTCTTGATCTGGTAGATACACTATATAATATTATATATAGATATATAGTCTCTAGAGTCTTCTTTTTTGAAGTCTTGCCTAACGGGACTGAAACAAAAGTTAAGAGTAAAAAGGAGTATAGTGCGGTTTCGGTGTAGCTTTCACGTTAAAAGAAGCTGATGAAAGAAACCACTGCCCCAGCAATGGCACCATGGTTTGAAAGATGGTGTTAAAGGTTTGATGATGTATTTACTCATCAAGGGGAAAGAAGAGAGTTTAGACATTATTTAGGGGGATGATTGGGTGAAAGTGAGAGAAAAAACCTATTTCAAATGGCAGAGAATGCCCTAGGGGTGACCTACCACCGATTACACCACGTTTTAACTGAAGCACCTTAGTCCAGTTCCCAAGTCAATGACCGTCGGTTAGAGATTATGAACAAGTGTAGTCAGAGGAGAATCACCAGAGGATTTAGCTTAATAATTGATGATTCTGTCCATAGAAAAAGGGGGAATTTTAGGGATGGAGTAGGAAGAAAATATATTGGAGAAATTGGGAAAAGGGATAATGGGATAGTAGTAGTAACAACACATCTATATGGCAGTAAAAGCTTACCATTAGATATAGAGTTAGATCACCACGGTGATTCTTGACCCAAAGGGAAACAAGACCCTCTATTTGAGAATAAACCTGAGTTAGGAATTAAATTAATAGATCTGACCTTAAGCCGTGATTATCAACTAGGAATAGTAATGATAGATGCTGGATATGGCCACAATACATCTTTCTTATTAAAGAGAGAAAATCGGAATTTAAAGTATTGAGGAGGATTAGCTAAAAATCCCACAGTACTTAGCAGTGACCAAGAGGATAGTCCACAAATAATTAGGTTAGGTGAATTAGTACAAACTTTACCCCAAGAGGCTTTTACAGACATTCAATTGGAGTTAGATAAAACCAAAACATTATGGGTAGTAACTAAAGAAGTAGAAATATCAGCCTTAACTAACTGGAAGGGGGAATATTGCTATGGTCATAAACGCTTCAACTTTCTCTCAAGCCACTGATATTGACTACTTTATGACCAATGTTTCTTCATCAATTGTCACACACCAATGGATAGTTGATACATATTCTCAAAGAAATTGAGTAGAAGTTGTTTACAGGGAAGCCAAGGGATGGTTAGGACTCAACGAATCTCAAGTCGGAGATAACAGCAGTTGACTGTGCCATTTTATTTTGGTTTTCTGTGCCTACACTTTTATTCTTTGCCATCAGTGGACTGGAGGATTAAGACCAAGGTGGGCTAAGAAACCTTTGAATACTTTTACTGCAGCTTTAGAAGGGTTTAGAACAGCCATATCTTTTCTATTTATTGATTGGTTCAACTTGAAGCCGGACGTGTTTGCTTCTTACCAAGCCAGTTTGGGCTACATTTGGGCTTGATTTTTGTTTACGTCCCGCTAAACAGTTTGATCAATCTAAATGCTCTCAAATGAGTTATCAAACCTTCATCGAGAATTTCTAAACTCCTTAATAGACAATACTTTTCCAGTTTATTTGATACAGTTCTACTTTTGTCAATGCCAAATAGGAAATCCAACTTCTGGTTTTTTAAAAACTTTCAGCTTTCTACCCCTGAATACTAACTGTCTCCTGTAATTATTCTTGGTTTTACACTCCAATCAATCACTTCCTTTAGCATTTCCTGAAAATAATTGTTCTTCGTCTTTCCCTCCTTTTTGTCGTATATTCTGTAATTTATTGGTACTTAATCTCTATACACATCAATGTAGTACAGTGTGATTAAATTTATTCTTTTCATGGTCTTATGATATTTCCTAGACCAAAAATAACTGGTTAGTTCTGCACTTTTTGGCTCACTATACAAGTTTTATACTACTGTGTCATCTACACTTAAAATCCCTCCTACTATATTTATGATTTTCTTTACTGTATCGAATAAATCTTTCGGTTCCTATCTATCTCTGAGCAATCATCTATTCACACTGTCATGTGAAACGTTTTCCAATATCTCTGCCAATCTACAACATCCCCCATGCTTTGCTTCTGATAGCAACAACAGAGTGTAATGTTCCAGATTGCATTCTGCTGTAGAAAGTTTGGTTATTTCTCTAATTCTCGGACACCTGCTAAGTAGATGACATTTTTTATCACCATACTATTTTGCCACTTTGTCAATGCGTAAGTCCTAATATATTTAAATTACCTTCAAAAGATAAATTATTAAGTGCAGCGGAGGATCTAATTGGTCTTTCCAATGGTGTTTTCAAATCAGCAATGGATGTAACAGGGATAAATATAGAGAGAGCCAAAAGAATTCGCAGTAACCTTGGTATATATATACCGGAAAGTGAATCTTAGCTTTTTCTCAGATACCAGTTTGGTTTAAGCGACAGATCAACCCAATAAAGTCCAGCAGATGTTGGGTTTTCTTCAGTTAATCCAAGCTACTGAGATATTAGACCTCTTGCAAAATTGTTTCTGTCGTATGATAGAGAGTTTTAGATTTTATGTATTTTTGGTGTTCTTTGCGCTCCCTAATTGAAACATAACCGTGTAACTCTAACTTTTGGCTAAAACAAAGAAAACCCCCTATTAAAGTTTTCTAGACCACTAAGCTCAATTCCAGCAATTACAAGTCACCGTCAAAATGTCCAATCAAGTTTGGTTATCACAGTTACAGCAAAATCGAGCCATCGCAGTTATTCGCGCTCCCAAAATGGTATGGGGTGAAAAAATGGCTGTAGCTGTGGCTGATGGAGGTATGCATCTGATAGAAATTACCTGGAATAGCGATCGCGCGGCTGATCTAATTTCTCAACTCCGTACACACTTACCCCACTGTCTGATTGGTACAGGAACGCTGTTTAATGTCCAACAATTACAAGATGCAATCGCCGCTGGGGCGCAATTTCTCTTCACTCCCCACACTGACCCAGAAATGATTAAAGTCGCAGTTTCTCAAGATGTGCCGATTATTCCTGGCGCACTCACACCTACAGAAATTGCTACCGCCTGGACTCAGGGTGCAAGTTGTGTGAAGGTATTCCCTGTCCAAGCAGTAGGAGGAAGTAATTATATTCAAAGTTTACAAGCTCCTCTAGGTCATATTCCCTTAATTCCTACGGGGGGTGTAACCTTAGAAAATGCTCAGGATTTTTTACAAGTTGGGGCTGTGGCTGTCGGCTTAAGTGGGAAATTATTCCCTAAAAAATGGGTATTAGAGGAAAATTGGAGTGCGATCGGACTCCAAGCTAAGAATCTTATGGGGACGTTAAATAGCTGATACTTGCCGATTCTCTCAAACTGTATACGTTTTGGTAACTTGGTCATCACCGTGTTGAAGATTTTCTCACTTCTAATTGTTAAATTCCAACTTTAGCGTGTGTATGGTTGTACTGTATTAAGGTCAGGTATAACCCTTTATTTTGAAATCTTGGGACTCCTGAGATTTTTTGAAAACATTTGAGTGATTTGATCCGGTTTATGTGAGCCGAAGTATTCTCGAAGTGCTACAGCATAAAGCTGACTACGGGATAAATCTTTATGTTTTGCAAATTGTTCCGCAGCGTCAAACATAGGATTAGGGATGGAAATTGTTGTTTTCATAGGTTGGTATAAATTGAGTTATACCCTTATCCTACCTATTTTTCGTAATTATGGCAATGACACACTTCCATCAATCTTTAGCTTTATTCAAATAGATGATTCTAGATCATTACTTCATTCCAAACTAGTATCAAGGGTTACTTGAAGAGCGAAGAACGATGGCTTTGCCCACCGTATACATCGCAGTGCGAATTGCATAATTCCTATTAATGCAATTTACACCTGGTTACAAGAGAATAAAAGGGGTTGTAGGAATTGCCATAGGAAATACTTGTTAGGAGAGGTAAAATAACATTACACTTAATTTAATCAGCAAACAACTTACTTAAATAACTTATTTAAGGTAGGAGTGTTTTTACCATGATAAATCTTATTTATCTTCACTGAATACGTCCTTTAAAATGTTACTTGCAGGTACAGTAGTTTCTGCTAGTATATGCAATCCTATATCAAGTCAAGTTTGGGCAAATTCCGACAATAATAAAATTGCTACCGCTATTCAAACACTCAAACAATCTGAGCAACGCTGGATTCAAATTAACCTATCGAAGCAAAATTTAACTGCTTGGGAAGGCAACAAACCTGTTTATGCAATCACCATTTCTTCTGGAAAAGGCTCTACACCTACTCGCATCGGGACTTTTAAGATTCAAACGAAGCAAAAAAAATCACGGATGCGCGGTAGAGGTTATGACGTTCCCAATGTCCCCCACATTATGTATTATCAAGGCGGTTATGCCATTCACGGAGCCTACTGGCACAACAAATTTGGTACTCCTGTGAGTCATGGCTGTATAAATCTTGCACCTAATCATGCGAAATGGATATTTGAATGGGCTGATATAGGAACTCCAGTAGTAATTCAGTAATAGGTGATTGGTGATTAGTCATAGGTGATTGGTGATTGGTCATAGGTGATTGGTTAGGAGATAGGAGGCAGAAATTTTCAATTCATTTTTCCCCATCTTCCTCATCTCCCCCAGTCCCCAGCGCCCAGTCCCCAAATCACAAGAAATCAAAACAATTAAACAGTTCGCTATTCTCTAGGATAAGTAAGATAGAGAGGGGGTATTGAAAATCTCTATTTTCCATAATTTGGCGTAAATCCTGATGAGTCCTGTGCGAACTGATAATTACAAATCTTCAATCAAGACAAGTTCGCCTCTACTAATTAGATAATTAAAAGGTAATTGGATTATGCCAATGTGGATTCGCAGTGCTTTAATACGTGGCTCTGGAACTTTTTGTACAGGTATAGTATTGATGCTGATGGCTTGGTTTTCTTGGTCATTACCAACCAGTAACCTTAAAACTACTACAGCTAACGCTTATACTTTAAAACAAAGTATTACTGATTCTAAAAATCATCAAATATCCCAATCTCGCTGGATTGAAATTGATTTATCTGAGCAGAGATTACGGGCCTGGGAAGGTAAAACAGTGGTTTATTCTTACCGAATTTCTACGGGTAAGAGCAGAACTCCGACACCTGTTGGTAGATTTCAAATTAATTCTAAATATCCTACTCATCAGATGCGTGGTCCAGGCTACGACATTCCTGATGTTCCTTATACCATGTATTTTTATCAAGGCTATGCCATTCATGGAGCTTATTGGCACAATCGTTTTGGTACTCCAGTGAGTCATGGTTGCGTTAATTTGCCAGTTAGTCAAGCGCGTAGGTTATACAATTGGTCGGGAATGGGTACTGTCGTGGTTGTGCGTCGGTAGGTGATTCAATTTTGGTAGGACTTATGCAACTGTCACACTTAATGTTTCTTCTAGGGTGGGTCAGATGTTGAAAATCTGTCGATACCAACGAATTTATGGGTCTGACACACCGTACTAATATGCCAGTTGCATCAGTCTTGTTTGGGATTCGGATTTTCTAAAAATGTAATCTCAAGTCTGCCTTAATAACCATAGATTTGGGCTGTTTGGTAATTAGTTTTTCCAATTATCAGCCCAAGAAGACCAAAATGTTTTTTAACGTCAACCCAAATATTTAACTCAATTGTGCGACAATTTGATTTTCTACCAGGGTATCATTAGTTAACAAGTCCTCAACAGTAATTCTTAAAAAACGTTGTTCATCGACTTGAAACTGGACTTTAATGCGATCGCTGCCTGGAAAGCCTGGCGGTATGAGTTGGGCTATATTTCTCGCACCTTCTTTATCGTTGAGGGGTTTGACTGTGCTTCCTAGACATTTAATATTGCGAGTAATTAAGCGATCACCATCAAAATAAACTTCTGTTCCCCCTGTTTCAGCTCCAAATTCTCCCAAAATTAACTCTATACTGGGTTGATTTTCCATTGAAGCCCCTAATACTAATTCTACTGGTTGGGTCATGGGGTAAGCCTGTCCGGCTTTGACAATGGGTTGCCAACTGTGACATTGGTTGCGACGATCCCAATAACGTACACCATAACTGTGATAGAGATAGTCTTTAATTTCCATCCCTTGGGTAATTTGTAGCGCACCTTGGGCGATCGCTTCAAAGGGACGTTCACAACGGATTTTTTCTGGCTCAAAATACTGATTCACATAAGTCTGTACTGCCTGCAACTGTACAGAACCACCGACTAACAAAACAGCATTAATATCATCAAGTTCTATTCCTTGTCGTCTGGCTTGCTGTAATAGTGCTATCATGGCATCATGCAATCTATCAAAAAAACCATTTTCTTTGAGGAGTTCTTCTAATCCCTTCCGATTAAGTTCCATTTCAAAACTTTCGAAAGTCTCATTATCAAAAAAAAATTCACTAGCTTGTTCTTGGGTAGATAGCTGAATTTTTAACCGTTCTGCTAGTCTTGTTGTTAGGGAATTAACTGGTAATCCTTGACTTTTGGCAAAGTAATCTACTATCCAATTATCAATATCTGTACCGCCTAAATTTTGTCCGGCTTTAGCTAAAACACGGGCAGTTTTTACCTTTTGTTTTGAGTCTTCAGCAAGGAATTTATTACCCCATTTCAGCAGAAATCCCACAGGTTTTGCATCTGCTACCTTTTTGTCTAAACACACTAAAGACAAGTCTAAAGTACCGCCTCCAAAGTCAATTACCAACAGATTTTCCTGTGCTGATAAACCATAACCCAAAGCAGCAGCTGTTGGTTCATCTAACATCCGCACCTGTGGAACAGGCAGTGCTTGACAAACTTTGCCTAACCAGTAACGATAAGCTTCAAAGCTGTCTACAGGGACGGTTAAGACTAAAGAATCTAAAGGACCTTCTATAGGTGCTAATTCAGTAATCACCTTGGTTAAGAACCATTCTCCTACTTGTTCAAAGGTAATATTTTTCCCATCTAGTTCTGGTAAAAATCCTTGCGTATTTGCACCTATACCCCGTTTAAAGTTTCGGAAAAACCTTTGTTCAGCCTTAATATCCAGCCCGCGATCGCGCACTTGTTGCCCAACTAAGACTTTTCCCTGGGTAGCATCTTCTACATAGACTAAGCTGGGAATCAGTGGGGGATTGAGATTTTGTTGAATTGATAAACCCGGGAAACTTAGGGTTTCTGGTTGCTGGGTGACAGGATTCCAGCGGGTAATGACAGTGTTACTAGTACCAAAATCAATAGCGATCAGCATATCTTATTTTATAATTTTCCATCAGGATGAAAAAACGTAAGTACAGTTAATATATCCTTAGTTATTTTAAATTAACCACCAATCTAGCAAATGAGTTATGGCTTTTTCCTTGTGTTTGGCTTCTAGCTCTATCCAAGGTGCTTGGTAGTAAACATCAGGCATAGCAGTAATTAAATTAGTGATGGTTTGCTCCGATTTGTTGATTTGTAGTAACTGGATTTTAGTCATCCGATTATAGATTTGGGACTTTGGATTGATACCACGGATAAATCTAGAGGTTTCTACCATCAAGGAATTATCATTAAATTTAACAATCTATTCCTAGTATTTTTGCAGAAACTTTTGTGAAATTACATCTGTCAAAGTGCTTAAATTTTCTAAAAATTTCCATATCTGTCCAAGGCATTCCCGGATTGCCAGATTTAACACATCTTGAATTACTTTAGTGCAGTTTGGCACTAAAGTAATTCAAGATTCATTGTTATTTGTATTTTTGATTGTAGCTTTAGGAGTTGCGATCGCACTAATAAGTTTTTCCCTCAGACGCAAAACCACCGAACAAGTAGTTTTCTTTGGAGAATGGTCTATTCGTTATTCCCAACTACTAAAATGACTACAATATTTAGCCCTAATATTTAGTTTTATTAATTACCAGATTTTTCCTGACTTCCACTTTCGCTTGTTTCCACCAGTGGAAACAAGCGAAAGTGGCACAAGTAGCTGAAAGTGTCGCAGGAGATACATTAGATAGAACAAAATGCACCCCAAATACGTTACATTACTGAAGAAGCATACACCTATAAAAGGCAAGTTAACGGTAGAATAGTTAAAGTCAATGATAAACAAAAAGTTACCCGCTACCTCAACTTACCCGCCTCACAAATTCAAGTCAAGATTGACCAAAGTGTCAATGTTCAGAATTTCAGTGCTATTTATAGCACAGATTACACTGACGATTACAAAGTTGTAAATCCACTAAGTGATATTAATAGTTTCCTTTTTGAAACAACACCACCTTATGGTTACTCACTACTAGCTAGTTACAAAGTAGTACGAGACGGAAGAAGATTAAAACAAACCAATCCCGGTGATTATGGTTTTCCATTTCACTTAGAACCAGGACAAGAAACAACATTTAGAGTTACCTATCAAGCCCAAGGTAGACCACGTTGGGTTTATAATTCCGCCAATTAACTGCTTTCTCAATTCCGGCTCACAGCAACAGCTAATTTTAAAAATGCCGACTTTACTAGTGGTATTGTTCCTACAGAAAATAAAGGTGATGCAAACAGCACCCAATTTATCTGGATATTTGATGATAATGTTTCTGTCAAAAATCCCTTTGGTGTTTTTACAAGCACTAGTCAAATATAAGGATTCAGTTGTAAGGTAGAGGGATTAAAGAAGGTGTATGGAAAGGAGAGTGAACCATAGCTTTCATAGGTTGGTCAAAAGACTCAATTAGAGAAAGTGCTTGACGACGACAAGTTTGTATAACCATCAATAAATTGGCAGGATGTTGGAATAGCTCCAGAGAAAGAGAACCACCACAGACTTTTCATTGTGTCAGTGCTAAACTTAACCTTGGTTCAGCTAAATTATGATCAAGGTCTATTGCCTAAGGAAGGTAAAAGTTTACCAGGTTCTCCTGGGGCTTGATCAATGAATGAATGAAAGATTCAAATTTTGGTTGAAACTAGGATGGGCAAGTTAAGAACTCATGAAGGTTTTGGGTTTGTTGGAATAAAGGGTAGTTTTTAAAACCTTCATCTATGAGGTCCATGAATTTTGTGCCAATTTCTTGGTGATTGAAGCCAGGAATCTTGATTAGTGTCTTGAAGTGAGGGGGTAGGGTAGATGTGCCTGACATTTCTGTTGAGCTGTGACCGGATAACTGTTATAGGCAGTAAAGTCATCAGGACTGAGTACACCAGAGTAACTTGAAGCCAGAATGGATTCTAATTCGCCAGGACAAGGAGTATCAGACCCATGAAATAAAGGGAAGTCACTATTGGCAAAAATCCATAACCATTGTTTCAGCCCTTTGACTACCCAGGGTGTTTCATCCCCAAGGATATGAGGCTGGGTTTGTTTTATCCACTGTTTGAGGCTATGAATACTTTGAGCCACTGGACCATCTATTCCTTCATTGGTACCTACTAATGTTCCCACTCCAATTTCTATTTGACCCAGTTCCCACAACAACAAGTGTTGTTTTTCATAGGGTCAATGGCCCTAGTTATTGCTCCATCCCAAAAAAGCTTGTCCTGTGATTCCTATATCTTGTCCCGGTAAGATCTCTGGTGACCAGTGTGGCCTTTGTGTTTCCCCACACACACTCCAAATCCACTTCCATTGGCCTATCCACCAAGTCCCCTACTTGTTGTGTTTGGATTTTTATTGGTTCGCCAAACAATTGCCCCTGAGCTCACCATCCACACACTTACCGTCCCACTATCTCAAATCTATCTACTCCACCAAACACCTTTCTCCTTTTTCCTCTATGCCCTGGTTGTCCTCTTGGTTTCCGTTTTGGTCTCTGGTTTTCTTCTGGTTTCTCTTGTTGTTTATTCTCGGTTTTTTTGAGGATGTATCCCGACGGTGGTTTGGATCATGTTATGGTCTCTAAATCTCTACTGACTTTGAGTTTCTCTATTTGTTTTTCCAGTTCTACTACTCTATTTCTTAGGTTCTCTATACTTTTCCCCTGGTCAATAATGATTTCTACCAGTTGCTCTGTTCCCAACTGCTTCAATATCTCTCTATCTGGTTTTGGTGGCAGCTTCTTTTCCATAACTGCTATATTCTGCCTCTCCTATCACACTTGTCAATACCCCACCAGCTGAATCCTTACAGTCAAATTAAAAATAGTGGCATTATACCCCGGTTATTACTGTTAGCACCAGCCATATTACTCTTTGTGATGGATATTACTGCGGTATTTATCTCTACCAATGAGCTTAAAAAATATCACTATAGCCGACGGTATTTTCTTTGCTTGTTTATTAACATTAACTTATATGGCACGGTTAATAAATGCCGAAATAGGTTGGTTGGGTAATGATTTCATTAATCTTACGAGGTTTAACCTATGGGTTAGGATCAAATAATAGTGCTTCTTTAGGAGTAACTAATTTGTACCATTGCGGGAGGGAGCTTACCTATTTTTCGTTTATTAATACCATTGAGTGGTTTAACCCTTAGCTTTGCTGGGTTGCTTTCAGTTCCGTAGTTAGCTGTACATCACTGGAACTCTTAACAGGTGAGAGGAAACATGTAAAACAAGGGAAGACTATCAATTACCCACACTTATTAATACTAATCAATAACTAAATCCTCACCTACAAGTAGATGGGACTTTTTACATGAATAACGTTTTTTGACTACAAACAATTACTCTATAGACAGACGAACTCAACAATATAACCTGGTAAATATTCGAGCATTATTACCTTTTATTAGTCGTAATAAGCTCAGTCTTTAGAAGTAAGATAAATAAAAATACATACTCAAATAAACTTTCCTGGTAAAGATTCAGGTAGTGGGGTATTGACAAGTGTGATAGGAGAGGCAGAATATAGCAGTTATGGAAAAGAAGCTGCCACCAAAACCAGACAGAGAGATATTGAAGCAGTTGGGAACAGAGCAACTGGTAGAAATCATTATTGACCAGGGGAAAAGTATAGAGAACCTAAGAAATAGAGTAGTAGAACTGGAAAAACAAATAGAGAAACTCAAAGTCAGTAGAGATTTAGAGACCATAACATGATCCAAACCACCGTCGGGATACATCCTCAAAAAAACCGAGAATAAACAACAAGAGAAACCAGAAGAAAACCAGAGACCAAAACGGAAACCAAGAGGACAACCAGGGCATAGAGGAAAAAGGAGAAAGGTGTTTGGTGGAGTAGATAGATTTGAGATAGTGGGACGGCAAGTGTGTGGATGGTGAGCTCAGGGGCAATTGTTTGGCGAACCAATAAAAATCCAAACACAACAAGTAGGGGACTTGGTGGATAGGCCAATGGAAGTGGATTTGGAGTGTGTGTGGGGAAACACAAAGGCCACACTGGTCACCAGAGATCTTACCGGGACAAGATATAGGAATCACAGGACAAGCTTTTTTGGGATGGAGCAATAACTAGGGCCATTGACCCTATGAAAAACAACACTTGTTGTTGTGGGAACTGGGTCAAATAGAAATTGGAGTGGGAACATTAGTAGGTACCAATGAAGGAATAGATGGTCCAGTGGCTCAAAGTATTCATAGCCTCAAACAGTGGATAAAACAAACCCAGCCTCATATCCTTGGGGATGAAACACCCTGGGTAGTCAAAGGGCTGAAACAATGGTTATGGATTTTTGCCAATAGTGACTTCCCTTTATTTCATGGGTCTGATACTCCTTGTCCTGGCGAATTAGAATCCATTGTGGGTTCAAGTTACTCTGGTGTACTCAGTTCTGATGACCTTACTGCCTATAACGGTTATCCGGTCACAGCTCAACAGAAATGTCAGGCACATCTACCCTACCCCCTCACTTCAAGACACTAATCAAGATTCCTGGCTCAAATCACCAAGAAATTGGCACAAAATTCATGGACCTCATAGATGAAGGTTTTAAAAACTACCCTTTATTCCAACAAACCCAAAACCTTCATGAATTCTTAACTTGCCCATCCTAGTTTCAACCAAAATTTGAATCTTTCATTCATTCATTGATCAAGCCCCAGGAGAACCTGGTAAACTCTTACCTTCCTTAGGCAATAGACCTTGATCATAATTTAGCTGAACCAAGGTTAGGTTTAGCAATGATACAACGAAAAGTTTGTGGTGGTTCTCTTTCTCTGGAGCTATTCCAACATCGTGCCAATTTATTGACGGTTATACAAACTTGTCGCCATCAAGCACTTTCTCTAATTGAGTTTTTTGACAAACCTATGAAAGCCATGGTTCACTCTGCTTTCCATACACCTTCTTTAAATCCCTCTACCTTAGACCTGAATCCTTACGTGGCAAATTGGTATTGACGAAATAAAAATATTTAGTTATAAACTGTTAATACAAACTAAATATAATAAGCAAATTCAGGAACTAAATGAAGATTACCAAACTTGCTATCATTATTGTTACATGGAATAAAATGAACCAGGTTTGTCTACTTCTAAAAGACCTTAATAAACTAGAACTACCAGATATTAATATTGATATCTATGTTGTAGATAATGCATCAACAGATGGTACTCAATCTTACATAGAAAAATATTATTCTGATCAAGTTAAGGTTTTACAAACTGGTAGTAATTTAGGTGGTTCTGGAGGATTTTCCTGCGGACTACAGTTTGTTAGTAAACTTGATTACAATTATATTTGGCTACTTGATGATGATATTCGTCTAGATTCTCTAGCACTAATACCATTAATTAATACATTACAGAATTATGAAGAAGTTGGCGTAGTAGGTTCACAAATTCGGAAGCTACAGAAACCCAATGCTATTCAGGAAATTGGTAGCTTTATTAACAATAAAAAAGCCCACTTAAAAGTCAACTTTGGCAATCAAGTAAATATATCCACAGAAGATATTCTTCAAGGTAAACCCTACGTTAATGTAGATATCTGTGCAGCAGCCTCACTATTAGTGCGGTGTAAAATTGTACAAAATATGGGAGTATTTGAAGATTACTTTTTACACTTTGATGATGTGGAATGGTGTTTACGAGTCAAACAAGCTGGATGGGTTATTGCGGTAAATCCACATTCAATAGTTTGGCACGATTCTCCTGATTTCAAATCTAGACCTTGGATGAATTATTATGATGAGCGTAATCTTTGTTACTGTTGGCAAAAACATCGACCAGAACTTTTATTAAAAAGAGTGGTTGTGAGTTTTCCCCGACTAGTTTATTACGCTGCTACAGGAAGATACTTTCTAGCTGAAATTTCTATTGCAGGTTTTCAAGACTTTATCAATGGTGTTCAGGGAAAGATGCTCAGAAAAATTAATTATACTGAGTATCCTTTAGGAGAGATTATTCATGAGCCAGCTAAAGTTTTTGTGCAATCTAGTATCTATCAAGACGAGTTTCAAAGTCAGAACCTCAAAAAGATAGAAGTTGATGAAAAAGTTACTTTTTGGCCTTTACCTAATAAATTCAGTCGCATTTGGTTATGGATAATTGCTTGGTTTTGGAAACCAATTGATATTGCCATTGTTACTTATCAACATCCGACTCTTGACGTTCTCAATCTCGCAAAATGGGTTTACTACTTTACAGGTAATGGTTATGTGCCTGTTGTCATTAATCCGTTAGTTTTGACAAAGGCAGTTATGAAGACTAGTAACGAAATGTGGCAGATATACTGGCAAATTCGCAAGCTGAAGTTATCGTCAATACCAGAAATCATGCCTACTCCCTTATCTCCTCTAGTTTCAATCATACTTTGTACAAGTAATCGCCCCAATTGTTTAGAAAAGGCTTTGCAATCACTAGAACTAATTCACTATCAAAACTTTGAAGTTATTGTGATTGATGCTTCATCAACAAATCAAACAATTGAAATGGTCAATCAAGTGTCTAGCAAAAATAATTTGAAGATAAATTTTCTACAAGTTGAACCAAAAAACATCAGTTATTCCCGAAATATGGGCATCAAATTAGCAACAGGTTCAATTGTGGCATTTTTCGATGATGATGCCATTCCACCGTCTGAATGGATTGAGAAGTTACTAGATATTTACGCCATACATGATGAAAAATGTGCAGCAGTTGGAGGTACAGTGCGTGATTTAACTCGTCCTGGTTATCCCCTACAATTCCACCGGGGAATCACCAATCTTTTCAGCGAAACTATTGCTATTCGTTCTGCTGATGCTACAAACTATAACCAAGCAAATGGCTTATGGTTTAACGGGTTAATGGGAACTAATTGTTCTTTTCGCAAAGACATTTTGGAAAAGATTAATGGCTATGATGAATTTTTTGACTACTTTCTCGATGAAACAGATGTTTGTTTACGTTTAATTCAAGCAGGATATGAAGTTCACTATGCTGATGTAGTAATAGATCATTATCCCCAACCTAGCCACAATCGGATTGATCAAAAACATCTCACCTGTTGGTATTCCTTAGCAAAAAATACAACTTACTTTGCTATCAAGCATGGATTAACAAGAGGTTTATTTCCTATATTCGTTACCCGTTTGCTTTTACTCATTACCTATCGTTGTTGGTTGAGAATTATCCGTCTGAAATTCACCCATCATATTCCTAACTCAGTTTTAATAAAGTATATTCAACAAACCATTGAAGGAATTCGGGTTGGTTGGAAAAGCGGTATGAACCTGCATCAAGTTAATTAATACCATCCTCTCTCTCTAATTGCAATTTCAACTTATTATTACAAGGAAGGATTTTAAATGTCACAAGCTTTGCTAAATTCACGACCCACCCATCAGAATGTACAAACGACTGTTAAATTGCAGAATATTATTTTGCCGAATTTAGATATATGCACTGTCGAAGAACTGTATTTTCGATTAAACTCTGAATTTTCCATGAATTATGAACAAAATATCATTGAGATTAATAAATCTGAAATTATCAGTTTTGACACTTATTTCAATTCTTTCTCAATTCAAAAATGGCAAGAACATACAAATATAAACTCTATCAATATTAACCTGAATGTAAAAGGTAAATTTAAGATTAATCTCCTTAATATCAATTATTCTTCACAGATCAAGGGATTAGTACATCAAAAAATAATAACTAACACCGAACTTAGAGAAGTATGTGTATTTAATGATATAGACACACAACCATATAAAGGATTATTGTATTTAGAACTTGAACCCTTGGAAGATAATTGTATTTTCGCTGGTGGATATTTTTATGCAAACGCGAACATTAATAACTTTTGTAAATCAAATCAGAAAATAGCTATTGTCATCTGTACATACAAGAGAGAAGCTTATGTAAATAGAAATGTGTCTTTGTTAGAAACACATTTATTCTCTCAACCAGACATAGGAAATAAATTTGAAGTATTTATTATTGATAATGGTAGAACAATCAAAGATTTTTATAATAGTAAAATCCACGTCATACCTAATAAAAATGCAGGTGGTACTGGTGGATATTGCAGAGGCATTATAGAAGTTATGAAGCGGAAGTCTGATTTTTCGCATATTGTCTTTATGGATGATGATGTAGTTATTAATCCTGAAGTATTCGAGCGTATTTATAATTTTCAAACTGTCGCTCATAATCAGAATTTATGTCTTGGTGGTAGTATGTTACGGTTAGATACAAAATATATTCAATATGAAAATGGAGCAGTTTGGAATAAAGAAGTAATTAGATTAAAACCAGATTTAGACTTGAGAACTGTAAGAAATATTTTATTAAATGAAATAGAAGAACACCTTAGTTACAATGGTTGGTGGTTATTTTGTTTTCCCATAAAAAGTATAGATGATTCCAAATTACCTTATCCATTTTTTATCAAAATGGATGATATGGAGTTTCCGATTAGGTTAAATCATAAAATTATTACCTTGAATGGTGTGTGTGTTTGGCACGAAGCATTAGAAAATAAATACTCACCCATGATGAACTATTACTTAAAAAAGAACGAGTTAATTTTAAATGTCATTGTATCTGATGACTTTAGTAAACTAGATGCAATCAAACGAATTATTAAATTTACCCTTAGAGAAGCATTTTGCTATAAATACCAAAGTGCAAATGTTATTCTTAAAGCTGCTGCTGATTTCTTGAAGGGTCCCAGACATTTAACAGAAATTGACCCAGAAGAGAAAAACATAGAAATTAGAAGCATGGGAGAAAAATGTGTTAAAGATACTGAATTACCTTTTATGTATATCAAGTATGAAGAAAGCGTAAATAAAATAGAAAGTACAATGCATCGCTGGCTGAGATTTATTACTCTAAATGGACATTTGTTACCTTCTCCATTTTTCTATCAAGATATTAAGTTAACTGGACAGGGATACAAAGTAATTCCTATGCAGGAATATAGACCTACAAATGTATTTAGAGCCAGAAAAGCTTTGTATTATAACTTAATCGATCAAGAAGGATTTGTCGTTAGCTTTTCTAGAGAAGAATTCTTTAAAGTTTTGATGAAAACATTAGCTTTATCGGTAGAAATATACTTTAAGTTCTCTAAATTGAAACAAGACTATAGAGAAACATTACCTGAACTGACTAATAGAGAGTTTTGGGAAACCTATTTAGAAACTAATAAATACTCTAAATAGATTTAAAGATAAACTCTTAGGAATTGAGAACTTACGGAAGAAGTATTTAAAAATCTCTTTTCTTCGTGGCTCGTTTTGCTATTACCTAAAATTCAGAAACTTAAAAATAAGTACTGAGAATAAAAAATGGAACCTAATTACAGTTCTACTACCGTTACTCCAGACACCTTTGAGAGAGATTTTGTATTTGATTATTTAATAGTTGGTGCCGGATTTTCTGGCAGCGTTATTGCCGAACGTTTAGCTAGTCATTCTGGAAAAAAAGTGTTGATAGTAGACAAGCGTAATCATATTGGTGGTAATACCTACGATCATTACAATGAACATGGCATACTTATTCACAAATATGGTCCTCATATCTTTCACACCAACTCCCGCGAAGTTTTTGAATACCTTTCATGCTTTACTCAATGGCGGACTTATGAACATCGTGTGTTAACCAGTGTAGACGGTCAATTAGTTCCCATACCCATCAACCTGGACACAATTAACAAACTCTATGGAATGAATCTCAATTCATTTGAGGTAGAGGAGTTTTTCAAGTCCCTTGCAGAACCAAAAGAATATATCCGCACTTCTGAAGATGTGGTAGTTAGTAAAGTTGGTCGAGATTTGTATGAAAAATTTTTCCGGGGGTACACTCGCAAACAATGGGGACTCGACCCGTCCGAGTTGGATAAATCAGTAATTGCCCGTGTTCCTACTCGTACCAACCGCGACAATAGGTATTTTACGGATACTTATCAGGCTATGCCACTCCATGGTTTTACACGGATGTTCGAGAAGATGTTAGCGCACCCTTATATTAAGGTGATGCTGAATACAGATTACCGGGAAATCCTGCGGGCTATACCTTATCGAGAGATTGTTTATACAGGTCCAATTGATGAGTTTTTTAATTATCGTCATGGCATTTTACCCTATCGCTCCCTTGATTTCCAGCACGAGACTCATGATACTCCCGTATTTCAATCAGCACCTGTTATCAATTATCCTAACGAACATTTATATACCCGTGTGACAGAGTTTAAATACTTGACTGGACAGGAACATACTAAAACTAGCATTGTTTACGAGTTTCCTAAAGCTGAGGGAGATCCTTACTACCCAGTACCACGTTCTGATAATAATGAAATTTACAAGCAATATAAAGCGCTGGCAGATGCAATGCTAGGAGTATATTTTGTTGGCAGACTGGCAACCTATAAATATTACAATATGGATCAATGTATTGCTCAGGCGCTTTCTGTGTATGGAAAAATTGCACTTAAAGTTTAAATATTATGGTAAAAACTCAATATTCAGAATTTGATTTATAGTGTAATGTAAAGAATTTTGAAGTTTATGTGACCACTTCAAGAATCTCGCACAAAAAGCCCGACAAAAAGATAAAAAATAATTAAATTCAGTTATCAATTAACTGACAAATAAGAACTGGTAACTGATCAGGACTGACGCACCCTACAAGAGGCTTGATTGTGACACTTGCCTAAGTCCTACTGATAATTGATAACTGATTTAGGAGGGTTTCAATTTCTGAAAGCTGAACTGGAGTGGAGAAATATCTTGCTATTAATGATAAAATAATGTGTGTTAGAAAGACCCAATTTATATACGAGTTGCAAGTGTTTCTGAATTGCTTTATTAGCTAAGTCCACATCAAGTTTAAACTTTGCTAAATCCAAATTCAAGTTTTTAGCAATATCTAAATAGAAGGTTTCTCCCAATTGTTGTTGATTGGTAAAGAAAGCATCATGATATGGCCAAAATTTACCTTGTTGATATGCTGCCCAAGAGGCTTTTGCTGCTGGTAATGCTTGGTCATGAATTTGAATTAGTAGAAAATTTTGGTACACTAAGGTAAATTGATTGGGATATTTTGCTAATAAGTTTTTGAGAGTTGTATGTGCTTCGGTACAATATGGATATTCAAAACCAGATAATTCGATTAATACTGTTTGTAATTGATTTGAAGCAATGGTGGTAGAATCATAAATTACAGCTTTGGGATTAGTTTTTAAATCCTGTAAAAATTTCTGTCTTAGTTGCTGTAATTTCTGTTGTTGTTCTTCTTCATAAGCTTGAATGGTTTCGATAATTACTTATGGATTTTTGCGAATAATTTGTAACACTCGCTGTTCTAGTTTTGGGTGAATTTTTTGAGCAGCCTGTGCTGGCAGTGACCAGCTAAGACTTAAACACAGTAAAGTGACGAGCGCCCAAATACGTAAAAGTGACGAGCGCCCAAATACGTCAGTTTTTAAAAATTCTGAACATGAGAAAATAATTAATTTAAGTTGCTATAGCAATTCTAAATCATATTGAGTCCGGTTGATATTGTGTTCGGTTCAAGGGGAAAGGGAAAGAAAAACCTTGCACCCTTCACCACGCTAAACTTCAAGTTCAAGATGCTGAAGCTACAGAGGTAAAGCTGTATTCCGGTCGTCTTCTGGATTTCCTTGGGTATCATGTCTAGCTTGGGTATTACCAGGTTGGGGGTCACGGGGTGGTCGGCTTTGGTCTTACCATTCGGGATTACTGGGGTAGTCTTTACTTACCCCAGAATCGCAAAATATAACTAATAGTTAACGAATTTTTCTCCCTGTTAACACTTCCCTTACTTCCAACATGGCAGAGTAAGTAGGAAGAATGTGCAGAGTTTCATTTGCTGGTGTATGTTCTAAAGCTGTGCCGATCGCACGTCGCAAATCTTCATCTACAATCAAGTTAATCTTACTCTCAACAGACTTCTCGCTATAACGCAACCTTAAAGCCATATCATATACGCGATCGCCACTTACAACCAACGTCCCACCACGTTCAACCAACTTCTCAGTATCTACATCCCAAATCCAAGATATATCAGTACCATCAGGAGTGCGATCGTTCAACACCACCAAAGTAGTTGTATCATTACTTTGAGTAACTACGCGAATAGTTTCATTTGTTCCCACAGGATTTTTAGATAACAAAATCCTCACCCGTTTACCATCAATCACCAAATCTTCTGCACGACCAAAAGCAGCTTGGAAATTATTAATGGTTTCTCTAATAGTCCCTTCATCAACTCCCAACTCTTTTGCTGCGGTGGCTGCGGCTAAGGTATTATATTTATTGTACAAACCCACCAGGATTTGTGACCATTTGCCACTTTCTAAACTTGGTCTACTCTTACTAAAACCGCAACTAGGACAAGTGAAATCTCCTAAATGGGAAAGATAAATACCTTGATAATCTAGAGAATGTCCACATCTCGGACAATATATAGAGTCAACAGCATGAGGAATCGCTTCTAAATAATGTTCTGGTTCATTTAAACCAAAAAACAACACCTTTTGATTTAACTGTTGACCCAAATATGATAAAGTCGGATCATCAGCATTGGAAATAACTACCGTATCTGCTGGTAAAGTAGAAATAACCTTTGTCCATCGTTTGCTAATAGTGTCAACTTCCCCGTATCTATCGAGTTGGTCACGGAACAAATTTAAACAAAGAATAATCCTTGGTTCCAGAGGTTTTAAAACCTTGGGAAAAATATTTTCATCAACTTCCAAAATTGCGTAATCTACATCTAAAGAACCTAATAAACCAGTATTCTCTATCAAAGCCGTTGCTAAACCATTTTCCAGATTTGCACCAGTAGAATTATGGGCAATTCTATAACCTTTGTGTTTTAAAATAGTGCATAATAACAGGGATGTGGTGGTTTTCCCATTCGTTCCCGCAATCAAAATTACCCCTTTTTTAACCTGCTGACTCAATAAGTGCAAAAGCCTGGGTTCAATGCGTCGTGCAATAGAACCTGGTAATACACTAGCAGCACCAAGACGCAGAGAACGCACCAAAAATGTGACGCTTTTAGCAATGGATACAGCTAAACCCAGTCGGACTCTATCTATAAGTTGTATTTTCTTTCCCACAGCAGTTGTTAAGTAATAGTCTTTAATTACAAAATTAATCTTGCCAGTGTAGCTAATCTTGGTAAAAAATACCAGCCATCAAGAATTTAAAATTGATGCTAGAGAGAAGACCACTACAAGTTATGGTAAAAAAATAGTGCCCAGATGTAATTATATATCTAGGCAAAAGAGTTGAATAAGGTTCCTGTTGATGAATAGCATAAAGTGGCTTTTTTTACAAACTAAAATAATTACTAACTGGCGACGGTTGGTGTCAAAATCCCTCTTATTGCTGTTTTGCATATTCATAATAAGTATGCAGCCAGCTTTCGCCGGTATGAAAGATGATAGGTATGAAGGTAATATCTTCGTGGTTTTTGCAGGTAATGGTTCCCTAGTACCTTCCAAACTAACTCTAGCTCAAACTTTAGCAGAACATAAACCCGCAATGCTAGCATTTTATGTGGATGATAGCAGAGATTGTAAACAGTATGCGGTCTTTATTTCTCAAACACAAGCATTCTATGGACGGGCTGCGGAGATTATTCCTATCGGTGTTGATACCATCCCCATGAAGGAAACCTACGACCCCACAGAACCAGGATATTACTATTCAGGAGCAGTACCACAAGTTGTCCTCTTTGACCAGTCGGGAAAAGTCATCTTGAATAAAACAGGTCAAGTACCTTTTGACGAGATAGACGATAAATTTAGAGAAGTATTTAATTTGTTACCCCGTGATCAGTCAATTGAGTTCAAGCAGCGTTCATTTAATGAATATAGCAGTGAGTTTAGTCAGTAGATACAGCAGGAGTCAGGAGTCAGGAGTCAGGAGTAAAACTCTCTTGCTGTCTAGCTTTTAATTTAGATTCTGTAGGTCATTGACCTGCAATCTGCTGTATATTTACAAATAATACACAAAGGAGTTAATTTTTGTAAAAGTCCGCCGTTGCGGACTTATTTTCTATCTTCATCATTTCTCATATCCAGGTTGAAAATTTTCGTTTGTTCTGATACTGCATTTCCATTGCTGTCAAGAGATAATAATATTTAAATTACAGCTGACCAATGACCAATAACTAATAACTAATTAGGTTTGTTCCGATGTCCAAAGTTTATACTACCCAGGAACTCATCCAAATTTTAGCAGCAGAACGCCAGGCTTGCTTGAAAGGAGAACGCCTAAAGTTAGAGCTGAAAGTTTCAGGCAATCCTATTATAGACCAGTTTATCACAACCGAAGGGCTACAGAAGTTTACAGCCTATCAAGATTTTAAAGCCTCTATTCATGAATATCAAAGAGACAATGTAGTTTCTGGAATTGTCTGGAAAAATTTGACTATTAAAACTAAAACGTTGGATTATCCAGAAGTTGACGCACAGTTAATTGCATTAAACTCCGATTTAGAAATATTGAAAACAGCGAAAGATTCCATGCTCGAATTTTGGCAGGAAATTACATCTGAAATGGAATTATATTTAAGTGTTAGTAATGGGAAACAACACGCAAAAATCAACAAATTAGATGTAGAAAGAATTGCCCAAAGAACAGAATGGGTAAGTTTGATAAAATGGGAAAATACGAACTTTCTAGAAGTGATTTTACAAATGGGTTGGGGAAAACCAGAAGAAGCTACTTATAAAAGAGGAAGACCACATTCCGGTAGTGAATTTATTCATGCGGTCAACCCTGGTAATTATCCCATTGGTTGATTTCATCCGCGTTTATCTGCTTTTAATTAATCATTATTCTCATCCGGAAAGAAAATATATCATTCCTTTGTATATAGGTATTTTGTGTTCCATTCGGTGTTTTAACTCCCATCATCAATAGGATTTAATCTTGAATTTTGAATTTTGAATTCTTATATCCTACCCATTGGGTGACTTGAGACATTCCCTTCCAACCTAAAAACTTACCAATAGGTTCTGCACGTTGAATAGAAATGCGCGTGAAATTTCCTCCAACTTTTTCATACCACTGAAATAAAGTTTGTTCTCCTTCCAAAGTGACAACATTAGCAACCATCCTCCCTCCAGGACGCAACGCATTCCAACAAACATCAAAAAGTCCAGATGCTGTCACACCACCACCGATAAAAATAGCGTCAGGAGTGGGTAAATCTGGGATAACTTCTCGTGCTTTCCCGGCAATGATTTGTAAATTGGGAGTACCCAAAGCAGCAGCATTATCGGCAATATAATTGAGTCTAGTGGAATTTTGTTCAACTGCGATCGCACGACATTTAAAATTACTCCGCATCCATTCTATAGAAATAGAACCACAACCCGCCCCAATATCCCAGAGTAACTCCCCCGGTAAAGGTGCTAAACTTGATAAAGTCACCGCCCTTACTTCCCGCTTCGTCAACTGTCCATCATGGTGAAAAGCATCATCTGGTAAACCGGGAAAAATCGATAAAGTAACTGTTTCCCCATCAGCAATACATTCCACCGCAATAGTATTTAAAGCTGCGATATCTGTTTCATTCCAACTAGCCGCAGTACCTGTTAAAATCCTCTCATGAATACCACCCATTCTTTCTAAAACAGTAAATTTACTATCACCATAACCCCGCTTCCTTAAAATTTCTGCCACAATTCTAGGTGTATTTTTCCCCTCACTCAAAATCAATAACTTCGCACCAGGATAAATATAAGATTGTAGTAAATAGGCAGGACGACCGCATAAACTTAAACATTCCACTTCCGTGAAACTCCATCCCAACCTAGAACAAGCCAAACTAAAAGCTGAAAGAGAGGGAAGAATAGAAACTTCTGCAATAGTAATATGCTTGAGAATAGTTGCACCCACTCCATAACACATAGGATCACCACTAGCTAAAATGCAAATTGATTCACCCCGACGTTGAACAATTTCTGCTATGGAATCCTGAAAAGAAGACTTCCAAATAATCTTTTCTCTAGTATCATTTGGAGACAAGATTGATAAATGACGTTCACCACCTATGATAATATGAGCTTGGTCAAGGAGAGAACGAGCCATGAGACTTAATCCCTCAATTCCGTCCTCACCTATGCCAATTATCGACAACCATTTTTTACTCAAAAAACCCTCTCTTTGCGCCTCCGCGTGAAATATTTTGTAATTCTTGCTGATTTTATGAACCAAACAATTACCCAACTTGATGCCTTCACCAACATACCATTTAAAGGAAATCCTGCGGTAGTATGCGTATTAGAAACTTCTCAACCAGACGACTGGATGTAAAAAATAGCCCAGTTACTGAACTTATCAGAAACAGCCTTTTAACTAAACAAAACGACAAATATAACTTACGTTGGTTTACTCCAAGGGTAGGAGTTCTCCTTTGTGGTCATGCCACTTTAGCCAGCGCCCATATATTATGGTCAGAAGGACATTTATAACCTGATGAAGAAGCACGATTTGCAACTAAAAGTAGCAGATTGATTGCTAAACTCCAAGGTGATTGGATAGAGTTAAATTTTCCGGTCGATGATTCCCAAGCAATTCCCACACCAGCAGAATTAAATGATATTTAAGGTGTAGAATATCAGACTGTATATTTAAATTCACTGGGTTATTTAGTAGAAGTTGCATCTGAAGATTTGGTACGAGAAATCCAACCCAATTTTCAAAAAATCAAAATGTTACCATTTGGTACGCTGATAGTTACTACTTTGACGGATTCTGGTTCAGATTATGATTTCATTTCGCGTTTTTTTGCACCAGCAGTAGGTATTAATGAAGATCCAGTCACTGGTTCAGCCCATTTCTGTTTAGCACCATTTTGGCGAAATAGGTTAAATAAAGATGAATTTTTAGCTGCTCAGGCTTCTAATCGGGGTGGTATAGTTAAGGTAAGGTATATTGGCGATGCTCGTATTTTTTGGGCTGGACAAGCTATAACTGTGATGCATGGTGAGTTAATTACAAGTTAATTTTTTTCTCAAGTAGAGACGCAAAGAGAAGGAAGAAATGATATGAGTTTAAGATTAAATACTGACTGGCCGATTGAAAATTTACCAGGATTAAATGCAACGGAACAAAACCAATTATTAGATTTTGGTATTAGTACGACTGGGGCATTATTTAAACACGGAAAAACGCCAGAAACAAGGTTAGCTTTGGCGAGTAAATTGCAACTACATCTTCAATATGTGAACAAATGGATAGCCTTAGCAGATTTAGCACGTATTCCTAGTGTGGGTACACAATATTGTGGTTTATTACTTCATACAGGTATGATTTCTGTGGCACAATTGGCGCAAACTCCTACTCATATATTACACCAACAAACTCTGCGTTTGCAGGTAGCAACACTGCAGAGACGTGATTTGTGTCCAGCTATAGAATTAGTAAAGCAGTGGAGTCAACAAGCGGGAACTTTTGTGACTGCTAATAAGTAGGTGACAGGTTAAAAGGTAAGGATTCAGGTGGTGGGGTATTAACAGGTGTGATAGGTGAGGCAGAATATAGCAGTCATGGAAAAGAAGCTGCCACCAAAACTAGACAGAGAGATATTGAAGCAGTTGGGAATAGAGCAACTGGTAGAAATCATTATTGACCAGGGGAAAAGTATAGAGAACCTAAGAAATAGAGTAGTAGAACTGGAAAAAGAAATAGAGAAACTCAAAGTCAGTAGAGATTTAGAGACCATAACATGATCCAAACCACCATCGGGAGACATCCTCAAAAAAAGCGATAACAAACAACAAGAGAAACAAGAAGAGAACCAGACACGAAAACGGAAACCAGGAGGACAACCAGGGCATAGGGGAAAAAGGAGAAAGGTGTTTGGTGGAGTAGATAGAATAGATTTGAGATAGTGGCACGGCAAGTGTGTGGGTGGTAAGGTCAGGGGCAATTGTTTGGCGAACCAATAAAAATCCAAACACAACAAGTAGGGGAGTTGGTGGACAGGCCAATCCAAATAGTAGAATATGAAAGATATACGTAGATTTCCAGTGTGTGTAGGGAAACACAAAGGGCACACTGGTCACCAGAGATAGTACCGGGACAAGATATAGGAATCACAGGACAAGCTTTTTTGGGATGGATCAATAACTAGGGCCATTGACCCTATGAAAAAGAATACTTCTTGTTGTGGGAACTGTGGGAACTGGGTCAAATAGAAATTGGAGTGGGAACATTAGTAGGTACCAATGAAGGAATAGATGGTCCAGTGGCTCAAAGTATTCATAGCCTCAAACAGTGGATAAAACAAACCCAGCCTCATATCCTTGGGGATGAAACACCCTGGGTAGTCAAAGGGGTGAAACAATGGTTATGGATTGTTACCAATAGTAACTTCCCTTGATTTCATGGGTCTGATACTCCTTATCCTGGCGAATTAGAATCTATTCTGGGTTCAAGTTACTCTGGTGTACTTAGTTCTGATGACTTTACTGCCTATAACGGTTATCCGGTCACAGCTCAACAGAAATGTCAGGCACATCTACCCTACCCCGTCACTTCAAGATACTAATCAAGATTCCTGGCTTCAATCACCAAGAAATTGGCACAACATTCATGGACATCATAGATGAAGGTTTTAAAAACTACCCTTTATTCCAACAAACCTAAAACCTTCATGAATTCTTGACTTGCCCATCCTAGTTTCAACCAAAAGTTGAATCTTCCATTCATTAGACCTCTTGCAGAATTAATTTTATGTTATAATCAGGGCTTGTATTTGGTTTGGCCAAAAGTTAGAGTTACAGGGGGATGTTTGAATTAGCGAGCCCAAAGAACACCAAAAATACATCAAATCTAAAACTCTCCATCATACCACAGAAGGAATTTTGCAAGAGGTCTATTCATTGATTGATAAAGCCCCAGGGGAACCTGGTAAACTTTTACCTTCCTTAGGCAATAGACCTTGATCATAATTTAGCTGAACTAAGGTTAGGTTTAGCACTGACACAAAGAAAAGTCTGTGGTGGTTCTCTTTCTCCGGAGCTATTCCAACATCCTGCCAATTTATTGACCGTTATACAAACTTATCGCCGTCAAGGGCTTTCTCTAATTGAGTTTTTTGACCAACCTATGAAAGCCATGGTTCACTCTGCTTTCCATACACCTTTTTTAATCCCTCTTCCTTAGACCTGAATCCTTACAACTTTAGAAGGTATTTTTGTCTAAGTTTTATCAATACCTATGACTTCCAACAGGGAGACACATTAATAGGTTTGGTATCTAATAAATAAACATTGGAGATATGAATTG
This sequence comes from 'Nostoc azollae' 0708, assembly GCF_000196515.1. NCBI lineage: Bacteria > Bacillati > Cyanobacteriota > Cyanophyceae > Nostocales > Nostocaceae > Trichormus > Trichormus azollae. The sequence continues at coordinate 522,344 of NC_014248.1, read as the reverse complement.
AATTTATTAGTATTTTTTATATTTAAGTTTAGATACATCATTATCTGTAGGTATTTACCAGTAGTAAACTAGCTTAAATGCAGCACAAAAGCACATTTTAGTATCTGTTACCAAAAAATATGTTTAAAAAATCTTTACTAAATCAAAATTCTAGGCAATTTTCGCACCTAGATTAGTGGGAACTTATGATGCCCAAACAGATATGATAATTTTTATTCAATTAAAACTGGTGAGTACACACAAAAATAAGGCTTCAGTCCACTCGACTACTGCCCCATAAGTATCTCCTGTATGTCCACCTAGTTTATGATTAAACCACGCTCCTGTTAAAGTTGCGAGCGCACTCCCAGCTAAAATCATACCCACAGATAAAACTAAATTTTGGGGATTAATGAACCATATTACACCACTCAAACCCAGCATTAACAATAAGCTTGGTAATAAATCTTTCTCAGAATGAATAGCCTGTTTATGCAATGCACCTTTACCTGTCGGTTTTAGGTAAGGATATCGACAAATAGCCACCTGTTGTCCCCACCTTCCCCAGCCACAAGCAGCTATTAATACTAAGTAGCGATTTTCTGGCATATCTGTCAAAGCAGTTATTTTCAATAATACTATAGCGATCGCACTCATGGCTCCGAACGCACCCGTAGCACTATCAGCCATCACCTGTAACCGTCGTTCTGGATTCGTCACCGCTAACCCATCAGCAGTATCCATTGCTCCGTCTAAATGGAGCCCACCCGTAGTAAAGATCCAAATAATTACTACTAATGCACTACGAGTTAATATTGAGAAATTTAGATAATTAAATGTTGTATCTAATAAACCTAAAATCCCCCCAATCATCAATCCTACAAGTGGGGCAAAACAGGCTACTCTACCAAATTCTAAACTTTTGATATACGGTAGAGGAATAGCAGTATAGAATATAATAGTTGCTACCAAATCTAACAGTTGCTGTTTGCACCAATACAACATTTTATTTTTTTCATAAAAAGTATAATTAAAGCTAGATTTATGTAATTGCTTACGTAATATTCACACTATTAACATCCAGAGATATTCCAGCCTTTTGTAAAGCTTCAGCCATAAATAGAGACTTACGCTACAAAGTTTGTTATGCTAATTTTGTTATGCTAATTTAGTTAGTATACAAAGAAAAATGTCAAACTTAATACAAAAGTATTACTGAGAAAACCAGCAGAAATTAATCATGGGTGGATTCAGATGCTCTGCCTGTACTTATCTCAACTAAGTAGTTGACTTCGGATTGTTGGACGATCACCCTACTAAGTTGATATTTTGGAAATAGTAGGGGTCAAAAGCTAGGCAATTGACTTTTTAGCTGTGTTGTCACTCACCTTCCCTCAATAGCCATTTTTCTATGAGTCATCATCTACCCGACACCAGGATACCCGCTCCGTGTATTGTTAACACTGGCATTATAGTCAATAAGCTCGACATCAGACGATTACTGACTGATTTAGGTCGAGTCCACTACATCTACACCCAAGACAACAAGCTACTGAGCGAAGGTGACGGGGATGTAATGGAAGTATTTGTTCATCATCAAAGATCTACAATTGTTGCTAATCATGCCTTGTATCTGAATATTAATAGTTTTGACTGCCTGGAATTAAAACAGCCATCCGAAAAAGAATCTTTCTTTGATTTAATCCAAGAAGATATCTGTTTGCGTTTAATTCCCCTATCTACACCATTACAAGAACGATACGAGCGCCACTTTCAAGGTACCACCATAGAAGCAATGATGGATCAAGTGCTATCAGCAAGATGGGATGCAGAAATTGATGATGATTGTTCTGATTGCTTTTAAGAAAAGGGAGCGTCAACCCAATGACTAATGACTAATGACTAATTTTTCTTTTCAACTTCTAGCTACCTGTAGTCAGACGAAAGCCAGAGCCGGAGTATTTTCTACTCCTCACGGGCCTGTAGAAACTCCCAGATTTATGCCTGTAGGAACACTGGCAAATGTTAAAACCATTACCCCAGCTCAACTCAAAGATACTGGAGCGCAAATGGTTTTATCTAATACCTATCATTTGCATATTCAACCAGGAGAAGCAATTGTAGCTGCAGGTGGTGGACTGCACAAGTTTATGGGGTGGAATGGTCCCATGCTCACAGATTCCGGTGGATTTCAAGTTTTCAGTCTCAGTGAAATGCGGAACATTACAGAAGCAGGTGTAACTTTTCGCTCACCTTATAACGGACAAGTAATTGAATTAACACCAGAACGTTCCATAGAAATTCAAAATATTTTAGGGGCAGATGTCATCATGGCTTTTGATGAATGTCCTCCCTATCCCGCTACCCGTCAAGAGGTGGAAGCAGCCACAGACCGCACTTACCGCTGGTTAGAACGTTGTATAGTTGCACATCAGCGCACTGATCAAGCATTATTTCCCATCGTTCAAGGTGGTGTGTATTTAGATTTACGCGCTTGTGCTGCGGAAGCCCTAGCAAAATTAGATATGCCAGGATACGCTATTGGTGGGGTGAGCGTGGGTGAACCACCAGAGTTAATGGCAGAAATTGTGAAGACCACAGCCCCACTGTTACCACATAATAAACCCCGTTATTTGATGGGTGTGGGTACCTATCGAGAAATGGCCATAGGGATCGCTTCTGGTGTAGATTTATTTGATTGCGTCATCCCCACCAGATGGGCGCGACACGCAACAGCGATCGTATCAGGTGAAAGATGGAACTTGAAAAATGCTAAGTTTCGTGAAGATTTTACACCATTAGATGAAACTTGCCCTTGTTATGCTTGTCAAAATTTCAGTCGTGCTTACATTTCTCATTTAGTGCGAGCGCAAGAAATATTAGCTTATACATTGTTAAGCATTCACAATATCACCGAATTAGTTCGCTTCACCCAAAAGATCCGCGAGTCAATTTTGAGCGATCGTTTTATTACAGACTTCGGTCACTGGCTAAAAGATGAAGAGGTGACTGGGGACTATGGGCTGGGGACTGGGGAAGATGGGAAAATTACTTCCCCATCTTCCCCAGTCCCCAATAAGTAAAGACTAATAACTAATGACTAAACCATGTTAAGATACTTCTCAATTATGAAAGATGTGTTGGATTAGTTGGATTTAAACAAACATGGAAGCCGCACTATTATTAGCAAAACTGCCTGAAGCTTACCAAATCTTCGAGCCCTTGGTAGATGTACTCCCAGTAATTCCTGTTTTCTTCTTGTTACTTGCTTTCGTTTGGCAAGCAGCAGTTGGTTTCAGATAAATTAATTTATCTTCAATTTTGTGGACAGGTAAAATACACCTGTCCTATTTTTTGTGACCTTATTTTTTTAAAACTTTGTATATTATATATCTTAATATTTTGCAATAAAAAATTAGTATGATTAAGTAAAATAATGTAACAAGCTAGACCAAAAAAAAGCCAAAAGCCACACTTACACTCAGAGAGGAAACAGTTATGGGAAACATCAAATTCGTCAAAGAGAATAAAGAAATAGTGGCGGCAGATGGTGCCAACCTCCGACTCAAAGCCATAGAAAATGGCATTGATATCTATAAGTTCTTGGGAAAAATGACAAACTGCGGTGGTTACGGCCAGTGTGCTACCTGCATTGTCGAAGTTGTTGAAGGACTAGAAAACCTCTCACCCCGTACCGATTTTGAAAACCGCAAATTTAAGAACAAGCCCGATAACTATCGTTTAGCCTGTCAAACCATGGTTAATGGACCTGTCAGCGTTATCACCAAGCCTTAAATTTCTCTATTACCTGGAGATTAGTATTTGCAGACACAGAAAACTTGGGATAACTCTGTCATCTAAGGTGCTATTCTAAAATTAATGACTGAAAATTAATTTAAAGAGAGGCGATCTTGCCATGCAAGTTAATGACCTGGGGTTTGTAGCAAGCATTTTGTTTGTGCTTGTTCCCTCTGTTTTTTTAATAATTCTTTACATCCAAACTGCCAGCCGAGAAGGTGGAAAAAACTAAGAGTTTGGAGATGAAATAAAAACCTCTCCACCATTGGTGTAGAAGGTTTTTATTTTTGAGGACGTAAAAAGTAACAGGCAAAATGCAGAAGGTAGAAATTAAGTTTTTACCCTACACCCTTACTATTTATCCTACAGTCCGCGCCAACAATACCGGACAAGGCGCATTAACTCGCACATAATCAGATAAAGAAGCGCCAATAAGACGATCTAAATCGACAAATTTCTTAGCAATAGATGGACGACGGTCTGGAGAACCCAGCAGCAATAAGTCCACATTCAGTTCTTCAGCTAAACGGCAAATTTCTTCACCAGGTTTACCACTGCTGGTTACACAACGGACAGGAATATTTTGTTTTTCAGCTTCTGCAACGGCATTTCCCAAAACTGAATTTCTTTCTGGCTTGATATCAGTAATTCCTGACAATTTTCCGCATAAATCTGTATTGATATGTGACAGAATCAACTGACCACCTTCAACACCTTGCAACAAAAATAAAGCTATTTTCAAGCAATTTGTTGATGCTTCTGAATTATCTGAAGCAACCATGATGCGCTTAATTCTTTTGACATAAATGTCATCTTTAACCAACAACATGGGACGAGAAGACAACTGGAAAACATACTGGCTGACAGAGTTAGCTAAAATTGATTGTAGTCGCTTCAGTCCTCTTGAACCCATAATAATTAAGTCAGCATCCATTTCTTCAGCTACTTGACAAACTACATCTTTGGGATCACCTTGTCTCAAAATAGAAGAAACCCGACTAGGGTCTAAATTCAAAGACTGTATGGCATTAGCCAGAATTTTGCCACCTTCTTCCCATTTATCCGTCATTGCAGCTGCAGTGCTTTGTGGGGGTACAACGTGCAGAACTGTGACTTTTGCAGATAGGATAGATGGCATTTCTTTCAATGTCTTCATCATTTCTTCTGCGTGTCCCAGTCCAGAGACAGCCAGCAAAATTTTTCGTATCATCTTCCGTAATTGTTCTTAAGGTTTCTTTGGGTTTCCCTGCTAGTACTGAGCATCAGAACTGATGTTCTCCGCTTCACTCAAAAATCTAGTCAGTAATTAGGCGCAAATAAAGCTTAGTCATTGGTCATTGGATTTACTTATTGGTATTTAGTCATCAGTCTTTAATCATGACAACTCAAATTAACCAATGAGCAAAAAACTAATAAAAGGTTAAGTTTCTTTGCGATTAGTTACTTAAAATTGCAACTAGACTTTCCATAGATTAAGCATACTCTCAATTTAGCCTAATAAACTTTACGAAATATGATATTAGTTACTATTTTTAATCTAAATTAATTTCTCTAAATTAGACTTATTTTAACTTTTACTAAAAAAGTTAAATAAATAAAAGAATATTCTATCAATTATCCAAACAATACAGAATTTTACTTCAAAAATATAATTTTTCGTAAGCATTAAGGTGGAAGGAAACAGGGTGTAAAGAAGATAAAGAAAATGCACTAACATACCGCAGATTGCAGATAAATGAGGGACAGAATCTAAATTGAAACCTAGACAGGAAGCAATTTTTACTCCTGACTCCTGACTTCTGACTCCTGACTTCTGACTCCTGACTTCTGACTCCTGACTTCTGACTCCTGACTCCTGACTCCTGACTCCTGCTGTAATTGTGGTCCGACAAGAGGATATTTCGGATTACGAACTTGAAGGGCGGGTAAACTCCGCCCAAAACAGTTTTTAGATAGTAGGCAACAAACCATTATGTTTGAGTAAAGCCGTGGTACTCGGTTCTCGATGTCGGAAGGCTTGAAAAACTTCCATTGGGTGCATACTACCGCCCAGTGCTAATACTGTGTCTCTGTAAAGTCTACCAGTAACATAAATTGCTTCTTCATCTTCTAGTCCAGCTTCTTCAAAAGCAGCAAAAGCATCCGCACTGAGAACTTCAGCCCATTTGTAGCTGTAGTAACCGGCTGCATAACCTCCTTCAAAAATGTGACCGAATGCACATAGAAAACCATCTTCAGGTAGTGGCGGTAAAACGGTAGTGGTTTTAGCAATGCGTTGACGCACATCTATGGGAGTTTCGTCACCACTAGGACGATAGCGGTAGTGTAGTTCTAAGTCCACGCTGCTGAGGTGAATTTGACGCAACATTGCCGAACCACTCATATAATTACGTGATGCTAAGAGCTTTTGATAATAATGTTCTGGTAGAGGTTTACCTGTTTCATAATGTTTAGCCATATCAAACAAAGTGGGACGGTCATAACACCAGTTTTCCATGAATTGACTAGGTAATTCTACTGCATCCCATTCAACGTTATTGATGCCTGCAGCTCCAGTATAATTAACCTTGGTGAGCATGTGGTGTAAACCATGTCCAAATTCGTGGAATAAGGTTTCAACTTCATCAAAAGTCATTAAACTAGGCTTGTGATCAACTGGAGGAGTTTGGTTGCAAATCAAATAAGCTACAGGTAAGCGGATGCTAGTTATACCAAGTTCTGTGATTTTGCGGCGATGAATACAGGCATCCATCCAAGCACCACCACGTTTTTCAGCGGGACGGCTGTAGGGGTCTAGATAAAAGTAGGCGATCGCATTAGCATATTTATCAGAGATTTTAAAATAGCGTACATCTTCATGCCAAACAGGGGCTTGACCATCAGCTGGTGTCACCGTTACACCAAACAGGCGTTTAATTAGCCCAAATAAACCATCTAGCACCTGGGGAAGAGGGAAATAAGGACGTAATTCCTCTTCAGTAAAAGCAAATTTTTCTTCTCTTTGACGTTCAGCCCAAAAGCTGATATCCCAATGTTGTAAATTATCTGCTTCTGCTGCTCCCTTGGATTGAGCAAAAGCTTTAAGTGCTTCTAAATCTTTAACAGCCGCATCATAACTAGCTTGGCGTAGTTCTTCTAACAGCTTTTCCACTGCGGGGACATTCTTCGCCATCTTACTAGCCAAACTCAATTCAGCAAAATTATCAAAGCTAAGTAACTCTGACAATTCTTGCCGCAGTTCTAAAATACGTTCAATCAAAGGATTATTATCCAATTCCCCGAAAGAAGCACGGGTAATATAAGCCTTGTAAAGTTTTTCGCGCAAATCCCGCCTAGTGCTGTGCTGCATAAACGGGAAATAACTGGGAAAATCCAACGTAATATGCCAAGGACCTGTTTCTGGAGTCGCATATTCTTCTCCAGCAATGCGAGCAGCTTGGGCAGCTAAACTTAGTAAACTGCTAGGTAAACCCTCTATTTCTGCTTTGGTAGTGAGAATTAAGCTAAAAGCTGTAGTCGCATCCAAAAGATGATTAGAAAACTTGGTAGCCAGTTCCGCTAACTCCATCTGAATAGCATTAAAACGCTCTCGCGCTTGTCCTTCTAAGCCGACACCAGACAATTTTGCATCTCGAATAGCCGCTTCAATAATCCGCTGCTGGGCTGATTCTAAGGTTTCCCAAGTATCGCTGGCGCGGAGTGCTTTAAAAGCCTTGTATATAGGTTTACTTTGTCCAAGGGTATTAATAAACTGTACTACTAGTGGCTGAACCTTTTGATAAGCTATCCGTAGCTCTGGGCTATTTTGAACACCCATTAGATGGTTCAGGATGCCCCAACTCCAATGCAGCCTTTCTGTTAGCTTTTCTAGAGGTTCTACTAAACCATCCCAAGTAGGTTGGACATTAGCTTCTAAAATATTTAGCTGTTGTTCCAAATCTGCTAACAGATGCCTGAAAGCTGGTTCTACTTGTTCTGGTGTAATCTCTGCAAATGCAGGTAAACCAAAGCCTTGGAGTAGAGGATTTTGAGAAATAATAGCAGTTGCACTCATGGTTTTATGTTAGTAGCCGATTAATAAGCGGAACAATGGTTTTTATTTATTAACTAATAATGTACCGCTACTAAACAATTTAACCTTGCTAGAATGGCAGTCTTATGAATTGCTGAAAATCAGCCATAAAGCAGAAGTAAAATTTTTGAAGTAGGGGGTATGAGATTGCACCCGTTTTGGTTGGCTTTACGGGGATAATCAAGGGTGATGAGTGTCTTAGTATTTACAGCATCATGAAAACTCTACTTTCTGTTTTGTTTACACCTGTGGTTATATTATTTACCACTATGGATGTATTGGCAGCTATTAAGACCAAAACAATTGAATACAAGCAATGTGATACAGTATTAGGAGGGTATTTGGCTTATAATGACGCGATCAAGGGAAAGCGTCCTACTGTGTTAGTGGTTCACGACTGGACTGGCTTACAGTCTTTTACAAAAAAAAGAACTGAGCAACTAGCCAAACTGGGTTATGTTGCCTTTGCGGCTGATATTTATGGTAAAGGGATCAGACCAGAAAATATCCAAGAGTCAGGAACGCAAGCAAAAATTTATCGTGATAATAGATCATTAATGCGCGATCGCGTCAATGCTGGAGTACAAGTTTTACAAAAATATCAATTAACTGATCCCAAACGTATTGCTGCCATTGGTTACTGCTTCGGTGGTGGTACAGTCTTAGAATTAGCACGTACTGGTGCTAATATTCAAGGTGTAGCCAGTTTTCATAGCAACCTCGATACCCCCAACCCCGAAGATGCCAAAAACATCAAGTCAAAGGTTTTAGTATTACATGGAGCCAATGATCCCTTTATCCCACAAGAACAAGTCCAAGGCTTTGAAAGAGAAATGCGACAAGCCAATGTAGATTGGCAATTAATATCCTACGGTGGTGCAGTTCATTCCTTTACTAATCCAGAAGCAAAAAACGGTCCCAAGGGCTCACTTTATAACCCAACTGTAGAGCAGCGTTCTTGGAAAGCAATGCGACAATTTTTTGCAGAAATATTTCGTTAAGGAGAGAGCAAAATTGTAAATTTTAGCTAAGACTTCAGAAGTCAGGAGTCAGGAGTCAGAATGTTTGAGAAATTGGTTAATTATGAAACAGGTATTTTTGGTGTTAGCCTGAAAAAGTGGACTGCTGATGGCTGTTCGCGTAGCGTGCCGTTAGGCATTAGCTGAATGATTACGATTTTAGATTTGGGATTAAACAATCTAAAACTTAAAATATTACCTGCCGTGCCTCTGGTTCTCCAATACCAATCCAAAATTAAAATGGCAGGAGACAGAAGAGAAGAAAGTAGGCTGAATCAGCTTTTTGGGCTTATTAGATTCTTTCACTTCATATATTTTGATATTTGTGAAAATATCCTGGGCCTTGCACTGAAAAACTCCCTACACCCCTGCCTCTCTACTTTCCTGCCCACGCAAGCTATCAAAAATCACATCAAATTGCTATAATAAAAACCCCTTAGTCAAAATTAATCCAAAGACCAACAAAATGCACAGAAATTCATCTGACTTTGAAAAAGTCTTACTTGGCAATTTTGAAGTGCACCAATATTTGTTAAAAATGTCGGAAGTTGTCAGAAAGTATTTCCCTGAAAATACAAGTGAAGCGGAATTATGGTGCGAAAAAATGTTTGAAGGATTTAAAATGTTCATACCTAATGCAGAGTCATTAATAGATGGGATGTTGAAAGTATGTTTTTGGCAACAATCATCTGAAGATGGTACTTTTAGTTTTAGCGCCCCCTACAAATTAGATCACATAGAATTTCATTCAATTTGGGACGAAATAACTCAAGTAGATGCTTATTATAGCTATTGTGGAAATTGGGCTTACAGCGGCTGGGCGACAGAATATAAAATATCACCTGATATAGTTAAAGATATTTGTGTAGAGCTTTTTACCTTGTTTCAGGATTTAACAATATCTGTATAGGCTAAAATGTTGAAAACTTTTGCAGACAGAGGTGGCACATTTACAGATATTGTTGCTGTCACCAAGAATCAGACAATAATAAAGAGACTCCTAAGTTATACAGAACGTTTTTTAATTGTCCCTCTACCTAACCATCAATGGGTAATAGTCTATAAATTATTATCAGACAATCCTGAACAATATGAAAATGCAGTTATCCAAGGAATTCGGGATATTATCGGAATGTCTGCTAAAGAGTCTATTCCCAGCAAAGGTATAGAAATAGTTAAAATGGGAACAACAGTAGCTAGAAGTGCGCTCTTAGAAAGACATGGAGATAGAGTAACTTTGGTCATTACTAAAGGATTTAAAGATCCCTTGAGAATTGCTTATCAAAATCGCCCCAATATATTTGCCAGACAAATTATTTTACCTAGCATAATTTATGAGAAAGTAATTGAGGTAGATGAGAGATATGATGGTAATGGACATGAATTAACACCTGTAAATATTGAACAATTTAAAGAAGATTTACAAACAGTTTACAACACAGGAATTAGAAGTTGTGCAATTGTATTTATGCACAGTGATCGCTATGCTAAACATGAACAATAAGTAGCTACAATTACCCAAGAAATCGGATTTATACAAATCTCTATATCCCCTCAAATAAGTCCATTAATAAAACTCATCAGCAGAGGAGATACAATCGTTGTTGATGGTTATTTAACTCCTATTCTCCGTCGCTATGTTAAGCAAGTAGCTAGTCACTTACCCAACGTAAAATTAATGTTTATGAAATCCGATGGAGGGTTAACCAACGCACAAAAATTTCAAGGGAAAGATAGCATTTTAACTGGTCCTGCTGGTGGTATTGTCGGTGCAGTTCAAAGTAGGAAAAGAGCAGGTTCTGATTTAATTATTACCTTTGATATGGGAGGAACAAGTACAGATGTTGCTCACTTTAAAGGAGAATATGAAAGACAACTAGATTCAGAAATTGCAGGTGCGCAGATGCGAGTTCCCGTATTAGCAATTAATACCATTGCTGCGGGTGGCGTTCAATTTTAGATTTTGATGGTTCTAGTTATCGTGTAGGAGCAGAATCTGCTGGATCAAATCCTGGACCAGCTTCTTACCGACGTGGAGGACTATTAACAGTCACAGATGCTAAGGTCATGTTAGGCAAAATTCAGCCTGCATATTTCCCTGCAGTTTTTGGTAGTGAAGGTAATTTACCCCTAGATAAAGAAATTGTCATTCACAAATTTACCCAAGTAGCTGAAGATATCGCATGTGTGACAGGAAATAGTCGTACTCCTTAACAAGTTGCATCGGGTTTTATTAGCATTGCTCTTGAAAATATGGCAAATGCTATTAAAAAAATCCACCTCCAACGTGGTTATGATGTCAGTCAATATGTACTGTGTTATTTTGGTGGTGGAGGTGGACAAGTTACTTGTTTAATTGCTGATACTTTAGGAATACAAAAGATATTTTTGCACCATTTTGCTGGAGTTCTTTCTGCTTATGGAATGGGGTTAGCTGACGTGATAACTACCAGAGTACCCAGAGTAGAACAGCCTTTAAAGCAAGCACTAATTCCTCAACTACAGCAATTAATAGCATGTTTATAAATCGAATTCCGTAGCGGATTAAACCACCAAGAAGAAATCAAACTAGAAGAAGAAGTAATCGAAAAAGTTAATTTAAAGTATGAGGGTAATAATTCAATTTTCACAGTTGACTTTACCTCAGATGTGACCTTAATACAACATCGTCTTGAAACTGAAGATAAATCAAGATATGGTTTTATTCAAACTGAAAAACTATTAATTATTGAATCTATTTTTGTAGAAGTAATCCAAAAAATGGATACTCCTGAAGAACCAGTCATCATTCGTAAACGCCCTGGAGAGGAAACACCCCAGCCTGTAGAAATAGTAAAAATATTTACTCGTGACGTGAAAAATAGGATGATACACCAGTTTATCTACGAGAAGATTTACAACCAGAAGATTCTATAAACAGTACTGCATGCAATCATTGTTGAAAAAACCAGCACCATTGTAGTTGAACCTAACTGGCAAGCCATATTAACTAAGCGTAATCATTTAATTTTGCAACGTCTTGTTTAATTAGATTTATAGCTACTGTAATTAATGCTAAAATCAACACATAACTACTTGCTATCATATCATGATGATTACTCAAGAATTAGTAGATGAACAAAATATCTCTGAAGATGTAATTTTTCCTCCCAGTGGTTTATCACTATATAAACCACCAGTGGAAACAGAACTACATTTAGAGCCAGTTATGGTCTTAATTAAATGTCTTAAATGGTTATGGAAGGATAGAACTGATTTCGATGCTGCGGGAAATTTAAGTATTTATTATAGTCCTAACTAGAGAAAAACCGAAAACTTTCGGGGACCTGATTTTTTTGTAGTCTTAGGAACTGAACGCAAAACCCGTAAAAGTTGGGTAGTGTGGGAACAAGACGGTAAATATCCTCATGTAATTGTCGAAATTCTCTCACCAACAATAGCTAAAACTGTTAGAGAATCTAAAAAGGAACTTTATCAAGATACTTTCCGCACACCAGAATATTTTTGGTTTGACCCTTATACATTATAATTTGTAGGTTCTCAGTTAATAAATGGCAAATATCAACCAATAGGAACCAATAAGAAGGACATTTATGGAGTGAATAATTGAGTTTGTATTTAGGAATTAATTCATGAGGGTTTATTACGTTATTTCACATCTGAAGGGAATTTAGTAAGCACACCTGAAGAAACCGCATAATTAGGAATTCTAGAATTAGAAATTACGGAATTAGAAACTAAAAGAGCAGAACGTGAAGCATCAAAATTGCGGGAATTAAGTATTAAGCTAGATACGATTTAGAAACATCTGATAAAGTAGACTAGATTGATGCAAAGAAAGCCACCCTAACGTTTATTTTGAAGTTGGAAATAGGGTTAAAGATGTACACCACATCTCAACCAGATCCAGTCCGTTTAGAAATATCTAAAAATCTCTATCAGTTCATCTCATCTTAGAACAAATGGGAATTATTTTGCAATATACAGCAGCATCAGTATCAGTCAATATTAAAGAGCGTCTAGATTTTTCCTGTGCTATTTTTGATGTTTCTGGTTTATTAGTTGCTAATGCTCTTCATATTCCTGTACACTTAGGCTCAATGAGTGAAAGTGTCCGCAGTTTAATAAATGCTTAAGGCCACAATATCAAACCAGGAAATGTGTATTTATCAAATAACCCCTATAACGGTGGAACACATTTACCTCATGTCACAGCCATTACCCCCGTCTTTTTAGAGAGACGCCAAAATATTTTTTTCCGTTGCTTCCCGTGGGCACTAAGCGGATATTGGTGGTATTACTCCCGGTTCTATGGCTCCTCACAGTACCACAGTAGAAGAAGAAGGAATGATTTTTGATAATTTTCTCTTAGTTGCAGAGGAAGAATTTCAAGAAGCAGCAGTAAGAGAATTCTTATTAAATCATCCTTATCCTAGTCGTAATTCTGAGCAAAACATTGCCGATTTAAAAGCCCAAATTGCTGCTAATAAATAAAAGGGGAGTTCAAGAACTTGTGAAAATGGTCAATCAATATCAACTAGAAACAGTTAATCCTTATATGCAGTTTGTCCAAGATAATGCGGAGGAGTCAGTCACACGCGCAGTTGATATTTTGAAAGATGGTTCATCTATTTATGAAATCGATAGCGGTGCAATAATCCAAGTAGTGATAACAATTGACCGGTATAATCGTCGTGCAAAAGTTGATTTTATAGGGACATCTGCACAATTAAATAGTAACTTCAATACCCCCAAAGCTGTAACTCAAGCTGCCGTTTTATATGTATTTCGGACTTTAGCTGATGATAATATTTCTCTCAATGCAGGTTGTCTCAAACCTTTGTAAATCATTATCCCTAAAGGAAGGTTGTATGTTAAAACCAACTTATCCAGCAGCAGTATTAGCAGGTAATATAGAAACTTCGCAAACTATTGTTGATGCTTTATATGGTGCTTTGGGTGTGATGGCCGCTTCCCAAGGAACAATGAATAATTTCATTTTTGGTAATCAACAATATCAATATTATGAAACTATTTGTGCCGGTTCTGGTGCAGGAATTAATTTTGATGGTAGCGATGGGGTTCATACCCACATGACTAATTCTCGTTTAACTGATCCTGAAGTTTTAGAAACCCGTCATCCTGTGCAGGTGGAAAGTTTTAGTTTACGTCCTCATAGTCGAGGAAAAGGAAAATATTCGGGTGGAAGTAGGGTAATTCGCCGTATTAAATTTTTAGAAAAGATGACTGCAAATATTCTCTCTAGCCATCGTTTACTTCCTCCCTTTGGATTAAATGGTGCAGCAGGGAGACAGGTAGGACACAACTGGGTACAACGTCAAAATGGCACTGAGGAAATCTTAGGTAGTACAGCAACTGTAGAGATGCAACTAGGGGATATTTTTGTGATCGAAACTCCAGGAGGTGGGGGTTGTGATTGATTGATTAGTGGGAAAAAGCAAAGTGTAGCTTCTTCTGGTTATGTTTCTTGGTTGTAACCAATAAATCTTCTAGCATTTTTCTAAAATGATAGAATCAAGCCTGTCTTTAGAAATCTATCTAGGTAGTAAAATTTTTTTTGCTTTTATGCAATTAGTTGACAACTGATCACTGACAAACTTTAACTTGCTTATGTCTAACCTACCACCACTCAACACACAAACAATTTGGGCAATCATCAATGATACAATTGACGATTCTACTGTCAACCAATTAGTATGGCATTACTTAGGCTATCGCTACGATTCCATATCTGAAAAATGGGATAGTAGTTCTGTAGCAGTAGAATGGCAACATGAATACCCAGAACCACCTAATTTTCTAGGATCTCGACGCGGAACTATGAAATTAACTCGCTCTATTCCTCAAGAAAATAAACAAATACTCAAACAAAAGTTAGGTTTTAAAGGTTACAAGATTGGTGAATTTGGACCTCGACAAACTCGGAGAGCAACAGCAGCAAATTGGTTATTAAGCTATATGCAATTAAACTCATTATTCAGCTAATAACGTAAATTGCTAGTTACAGCAGATTGAAGATCAATGAGGTACAGAATATAAATTGAAACCTAGACACCAAGAGAGTTTTACTCCTGACTTCTGACTCCTGCTATATACCCAGTCCATAAGAGATTGCACAGAATCATAAAATCAATTAATTCATCTATCTTCATCTGCATTTATCTGCCGTAATTGTCATGAAAATATAATTTTATGATTCTATGCAACTTCATCTGAATTTTGAATTTACGGCGTTACTAGCAATTGAGGCTAAAAATTTATGTCCAATGATAAATTTACTAGAGTGAGCAATTAATTTTATTTATTATTTAAATACACTAATTATAATTATTGGCTTACTGATATTTTTCGTTTATACTGTATATAGTATTCATCTACACACAAAATAAGATTACATAAGCCAGGCTAGAGATTTACACCATGATCAACAAATTAATTAACACTAACATTAAAAGTTCGCACGTTCTCTTAACTCCCAATGAAGTCAAAGCAAAATTACCTCTAACGAAATATGCTGAAAACACAATTTTGAAATTCAGACAACAAATAGAAGATATTCTTGATTTTCAAGATATCAGAAAATTTATTGTAGTTGGTCCATGTTCAATCCACGATCCAAAAGCTGCTATAGAATATGCTGAAAAATTGAAAGTTCTAGCAGAGAAAGTTCAAGATAAACTGGTGCTGATTATGCGGGTCTATTTTGAAAAACCAAGAACAACTGTAGGCTGGAAGGGTTTAATTAATGATCCAGAGATGGATGATTCTTTCCATGTAGAACACGGTATATTAATCGCCAGGAATCTGTTATTAACATTAGCGGAATTAGGTTTACCAACTGCCACAGAAGCACTTGATCCCATCATCCCTCAATATATTAGTGAATTGGTTGCTTGGTCAGCAATTGGAGCTAGGACAACTGAATCACAAACTCACAGAGAAATGGCTAGTGGTCTTTCTATGCCAGTGGGTTTTAAAAATGGTACCGATGGTAATATTCATGTAGCTTTAAATGCTTTAAAATCAGCGAAAACTCCACATAATTTCTTAGGAATTAATCAAAAAGGACAGGTCAGTGTATTTCAAACTAGAGGAAATGCTCATGGTCATGTAATTTTACGTGGTGGAAATCAGCCTAACTTTGATCCAGAAAGTATCAGACTAGTTGAGGAACAATTGAAAGCAGAAAATTTACCCCCGAGAATAGTGATTGATTGTAGTCATGGTAATACGAATAAGGACTACAGATTACAATCTCTTGTGTTAGAAAATGTAATTCAGCAAATCGTCGATGGTAATACCTCAATTGTAGGAATGATGCTGGAATCAAATTTATATGAAGGTAGTCAACCAATTACAGGGAAACGTGAAGAATTACAATATGGTGTTTCAGTAACTGACAAATGTATTAGTTGGAAGGAAACAGAAAAAATTATTTTGGCTGCTCATTCCAAACTGAAGTACATTTAATAATGTAGCAGAGACGCAGACTAATTTTTCTGCAAGAATATGTCTTGAAAAGTTGAGCCACTGCGGTGGAAGGGTTTCCCTGCTTCGAGTAACTTTTCAGGTTCTTCAGTACCTGTTATGCCAAACTATTAATTAAATATAAAAATTTCGTCCAAAAATAAAGGCAAAAAAGGCAAAAAGCTAGAATCTACGACCAACCTCTAAAATGTTAATAAATAATGCCAGTTTTTATTGCATGATAAGGTTTTCCTTGTTTTTGTGAACGAAATTTAGCATCATATGTAATGAAGAGCCACTTTCCTTTGTAATCGAAGGTAAAGGTTTGAGAGGTTCTGTTTTCGGAGCCAGAATCACAGCAGGTTGAGACGAAACTACTGTGTTTTTTTGTGGTTGCGGTAGAACTCCGCTCGGAGAGGAATCAGAATGATTATTTGTACTGGTGAAAATCTGTGAATTATCAACAACTTTAGGTTTTATGTCTTCTTCTGGTTGTTGTATAGGTTTTATTTCTTCCGGTGGAATCTCTACAAAAGTGATTTATACTGGCTCTTCTTGGGGCACTTTCGTGAGTAGATTCCCAATAGCAGAAGCCAGCAACCCAATATGTAGAGTCAACGAGCCAATGAAACTATAGGTTAAAAAGGTGGTCCGTGTCTTTAATTCGTCTTCTCGCTACTCTAGGTCTGTACTGGAAAAATTCATAATTTATTGCTACCTATTTTCAGTAACTTTGGCAGATTAACAGAAATTATCTGTAAATGTCAATTAATCACTTTTAGCTTTTGTATTTGTGGATGTTAGCCATAATCTCTTACCAGCAAATAATTACAGCGATTTTAACCACAGGATAGACTGTATCCATTTCCGAAGATGTAACAAAAGATTAATAGATAGTTTTATTTGCTCTAATTTGAATTGAGAAGTTATAGGAGCTATAGTTGCTAAACTAGTTAGACAATCTACTACTAAGGGCTTGAAAACCGGACATGGATATCAAAAATCTGTTTACAGCAGGTGGTGTGGTCATGTGGCCGCTGCTACTGTCTTCTGTATTGGCGGTAGGGTTAATTGTTGAACGTATTAAGTTTTGGGTAACAATCAGTACCCGTCAGCAACTGGTATTCAGAAATGTGTTGAATCTCTATCGTCACAATAATGTGGTAAGTACAATTGATACACTTCGAAAGAATGCAGATTTACCCATGGCACGGATTTTTTTAACTGCTTTGGAGTTGGAAGAACCAAATCCAGAAGAATTTCGTTTGGCTTTGGAGAGTGAAGCGCAGGCAGAAATAGCTTTATTCAAACGGTTTAATACAATCAATTTTTGACACCATTATTGCTCTTGCACCACTGCTATAGCACTAGTATTTGATTTATGAAAATGCTCCGTACATCTGGAGAGACGGAAAATCAAAGGTAGTGTTTTGAATGAACCACTCAAACATCCACTTAAGATGAGAAAATGTTGGGATTAAAGTACAAAAACGTCGCAGCCAAGTTTTCCCTTGCAACCAAACATCTTCTATGGGGTTTTGAGAGGGACAGTTAGGAGCAAAGCGGACGCAATAAATTTTCCATTGCTCTAAAGGTAAGCCTTGGTTAAGAGATGCTAAAAAATTTTGAATTTCTTTTGAACGATGATAACTAGCTCCATCCCAAAAAATAAGTAATTGTTGGTTAGGTGACTCTTCTAGTAAATAGCTGAGATAATCAATAGTATTTTTTGAGTTAGCTGTATGAGAGGTTCTCAACGATAAATTTTTACCTAAATAGTCAACTGCTCCATAATAAGTTTGTTTATCTCGTTCGTTACTAATACTAATTGGAATGCTTATTTCTTGGTCAGTTCTACCCCAAACATATCCAATGCTATCTCCCCAAAGTAAATGACACTCATCTAATAGTAAAACTCTCAATAGCCCAGCTTCTATATCTTCTCGGCGGCTCGCCAAAAATGATGAAATCTCTTTTTTTTGCGGCAACTGCTTCTTCATTAGCTTTTGGATTTGCTGAAGATGTTTTCTTCCAACTAATTCCTGCCGCATCAAACAAGTCGTAATAAATACGTTTTGATTCATAAAGTACATCATATTCAAAAGCCAATTTATACTCAATTTCGCCAAGCTCCCAACATTCATTCGTTTGTAACCAAGCCAGTACTTCTTCTCTTTGTTGAGTATTCAAGTGGCTTCTTCTCCCTTTGTGTTTCAGGCGCAGTCCTAAAATTCCATCTTTCTCATAGGCTTGTTTCCATGGTGTTATTGAACCAACTGAAACATCTAAAATTGTTTGAATTTCCTCATACTTGTAGCTTTGATAAACCAGCTTCACTGCCAATACTTTTCTTACTTCCCTTGCATCTGGACGCTCATCTATAAATTCTTGTAGTTCTGCAATTTTAGATTGTAGCTCCTGGTTGGTCATTGTTAGCTATTAGACAAGACACTTTCTCAGTATTAGCCCTTAGTCTTTTTCAAAAATCAAATATGATTTCTATAGGATTACTAGGAACTGTATTAGGATTGATTGGTTCTTTTACTTCTCTAAATATTGGTGATGTTGCGGGAACAAAAGCCCCTGGAGTCACTAGCGGTATTAGTGAGGCCTTGCTTTCTAGAGCTACTGGGTTAATTGTGGCAATTTTTACCCTTATTTTTGCTAATACCTTCCGGGGATTTTATCAACGACAATTGGCTTTGATTCAAGAATATGGTGGACAGTTAGAACTTCTATATCGTCGTCGTTACGAAAGAGGAGAAAAAGCGTATGCGTCTACA
Organism: 'Nostoc azollae' 0708; assembly: GCF_000196515.1. Taxonomy (NCBI): domain Bacteria; kingdom Bacillati; phylum Cyanobacteriota; class Cyanophyceae; order Nostocales; family Nostocaceae; genus Trichormus; species Trichormus azollae. The sequence goes on along the minus strand of NC_014248.1, from coordinate 503,205 downwards.
AGATGAACCGGAACTACCAGCACAGATTAACCCAGCACAGATTAACATTGTGCCGATGATTGATGTCATATTTGCAACTTTGACGTTTTTTATTATGTCAACGTTGTATTTAACCCGTTCCGAGGGTTTACCAGTTAATTTACCTCAAGCAGGTAGGGGAAAAATAAATCGTCCTGTACAGGTAATATTAACTATTAATAATACTGGCAAGATTTTCTTGAATAAAGAAGCAGTTAGCTTAGATCACTTAGCCGCCCAGGTGAGAGAAAAAGTAGAACCATCACAGCCGTTGATGGTGATACTCAATGCAGATGCAGTCGTTAATCATGGACAGGTGGTAGCGGTAATGGATAAAGTCCGACAGTTAGAAGAGGTCAAATTAGGTATAGCTACTCGTAAATAGTTCAGGAGTTGAGAATTTTGATTAATTCGGTGGGTAAACCTGTATTCAGCTTAGTTGTCTGTTTGATACTGCTGCTCATTTGTTTGGTATTTAGTATCACACTGGGGACGGCAGAAATACTACTAGCTCAGATTTTTACATCCTTTGTTAGCTTTGACGATTCATATCAACACTTGGTGATTCAAACAGTCAGATTACCGCTATCACCCATTGCCATTTTAGCCGGTGCAGCCTTGGCAGTATCTGGAGCATTAATGCAAGATTTAACACGCAATCCCTTAGCAGATCCAGGTATTTTGGGTATGGAGTCCGGGGCAGCACTGTCCGTAGTTATAGTAATTTTTGTGTTTGGTACTTCATCCGTTGGGACTTTAACTGTTGCGGCCTTTTTGGGTGCGGGAATCACAGCCATTTTAGTCTACTTCTTGGGTTCATTGGGAAAGGGAGGTGCTACCCCACTGAATATCACAGTAGCAGGTGCAGCCCTAACGGTGCTGATTTCTTCCCTTACCACAGCTATCTTGATTATTAGTCAAGGCACATTAGAAGAAATTAGATTTTGGTTACCGGGTTCATTAGCTGGTAGAGATGTCAGTATTCTCTTGCAAGCACTACCTTTTATCACTATCGGATTAGTAATTGCCCTTGCTTTGGGTCAACAAGTTACCACCATGAGTCTAGGTGACGATTTAGCCAAAGGTTTAGGCTAAAATACTGCCTGGATAAAAATTCTTACTGCCATCAGTGTAGTTTTACTCGCAGGAAGTTCAGTAGCCCTGCCTGGACCTATAGGTTTTATTGGTTTAGTTCTTCCTCACACAGTCGGATTTTTGATTAAAACGGATTATCGCTGGATTTTGCCTTATTCCGCCGTTGCCGGGGCAACTTTACTGTTAGTAGCAGATATTTCTGGCCGTATCCTCCTAAAACCCCAGGAATTACCTGTAGGTGTCATGACACCACTGGTTGGCGTTCCCTTTTTGTCTACTTGGCTAAATCAAAGGTGAAAAAATGAAGGCTGATTGGTTGGTTATCCGTTCCTCAGCGATATCTTTTCGTATAGACCTGCGTATACCAGTCATGGTGTTTTCTTTACTAGCAGTGATTGGGATAGCAATCCAATGCGCGGGAAAATTTCTCATATAACGTTTTTATCCCCCTCCAGTCATTGATTTATCGAGGTTTTCCCTTTATTCAGCAAATCCTAATTATTCTTAAACAAATTCATTGTTGACATTCCCTCAGCCCAACTTAGTGTACCCAATGGTCATACAGTTAGCCAAAAAGAACGATCCGCTTCAAGCAATACTTCTACCGCACAGAAGAAACCTACGTGCAGTAGATTAGATGGACTGTTATAATAGAGACGTTGGTAAATTCACAAAGGAGCCGGTATCTGGCTTTCCATAGTGTTAAGATTACGAAAGAGCCAAGGAAAAAATCACGGCTGGGAATAGTTACGGATAGTTCCTATCCATGAAGATGTTGATAACTAATTCATAACTGACCTCATATCCATAACATTTATGAAATGGGCAACACTCATGAACCAATTCCTAATGTGACTAAACCACAAATAGTAAGAATTACTTGTGACTAAATTGGGGAATCCAGGGGAAATCTTTGTTGAGGTATCCGGAATATTACAAGTCTCATGACCTGTTCAACAAAAATACCCTTGGTGGAAAACTCTTTGTTTCCTGCCTTTTGTTCTGAGTCGCCATGGCATAATCACTATCATGTTTTTCTACCTGTTTAAGGAGACTAGGAGGGAAAACATTTCGTAATATCTCTAGCCAGTAATGAAATGTGTCCTTTGCCTCCGTTTTCCATATACCGAAATGCAAACCTAAAACCTCAAATGTTGGCATTTTCCTCCAATAGAACAAGCATAGACATACCTGTTGTTTTATCTCTAGTTTCCCTTTCCCCCCTCCTCCTTTCTGATTTATAGCTATGTTTTTACTTTCTATGTCACCTTGCAGTTTTTTATGCTACATTTCACCTTGGGCTAACAAGTCTTGAAACTGATGGTTAGTTATTCCCAGTATTTGTTTTCTACCATGTGGATATTCTTGAATATAGTTAATTTAGTGGATTTTTCCTTTTCCTACACCCTCAACATTCCCTTCTACCATTTTTTCACACCAAGTTAATTTTCCTAACATGTCTAATATAATACCTGGGCAAGATATACGAATTTAGCAAATTTGATACAAGTGTTTTGATCTAAGTATATGGTTCTACTTTAAGCCGGACACAGAAGACGATTCCCAATCAAAAATCCAAAATGGTATAAGGAGGCAGCAAGTTATGAATCAAACACAAGCTGCTTTGAGAAACGAAGTTCGAGAACTTGCAAAAGTAGCATTTCATCGCAAGCTGATTTCAGGATATACTGGTGGAGCAGATATCAATGAATACCAAATTATCTACCAAGGAAAACCTAGACATATTTATCTGGAACAAGCTCGTCTTCTTTTGATAGATTTGCTATATAGGAATCAGATTTATTAATATTAGGAATCAGATTTACTAATATTTTATGAAGTTCTACAGACAATACCTTCGCCAATTTATGACGGTTCAACGCTCGTAGTACCAGGGCTCGTAGTACCAGGATGAATACCTCTACTGCGTTATGTTTTGTGCAAGTCCCGATACTCTTTTTTTTGGCGAAGGTAATGAAATTACCTAACTACTCAATGCCTTGATAAACCGTTGCAAACTCTTAAACACACTGGGTTTTTTGGCTGGTGTTCCTTCACTGGTTTTTGCTGGTTGTCCTTTCATCAGGATCATGTCTATTTCGTCACCGGAGGGTCGTTTGGGTAATTCAGCAATTTTTTCATATTCGTTGTTGCTTTCTAGCCATACTTCCCACTGTCCAGGGTAGCAGCGAAAAAGGGCAGATTCATCATCGACGGGACGCAGATAATAACAAGATTCAATGGTACTGATGAAACGTCTGCGGGTTTCTCTGGCTGCGTAACCAATACCCACGACTCCAGAATCTTCTAAACGGGGATTTAACAACACGATGGGGCGCGTATCTATTATTTCACACATTTTTTCTAGTTGAGGTACTTCTACGGGTGTGGGGGCAATAAATAGAAAGATTTCATCTTCTGGTTGAATTTTCGTTTGTAAAGAAGCAGCCCTCCCTGTACCAATATCTTCCACTTTAAATGGTACATTTTGCCAGTCACGACGGGCTAAAGCAGCCGCACCAGCATCAGCAAAAAAGACTTTGACACGGGATTCATATTCAGCAAACAGGGGTACAAATTGTTCTGCTACTGGCATGAATTTGAGTTCTGGGAACAGAAAATCAACTTGAATACGAGTCACGCCATCTGCTAAGGCAGATTTTACCGCTTCACGAGATTGTGTGATCGCTTCTTCTAGGGTTTTGGGTAGTTCAGCCATAATTTAGAGATTTGATAAACTGTCTGGGTCAATATTCAATTCTCGCAGCTTGGCCGCTAGACGTTCAGCTTTTTATTTCTTTTGTTCTACTACTGCTTCTAGTGTGGGTATTAGCTGTCCTTATGCGGTAATATCTCCAACTTTTTCAATCCTTTCAAACACCCTCTAAGCACGCCACCGCAATAATATACTCTTAACAGGATTGATAAATTCTCGTTTTTCAGATGTGGCGCGAGCAAATTCTCGTTTTAGTTGATAATACCATTGTGCTTGCATATCTGAATCTTTAATTAATCGCAACACAGGATTGTATTTAAGCCCAACTTGCTGTTTTTCTACTACTGTTCGGTCTTGTCCCAGAAATTTCCGTGCCAAGATATGAATCAGAGGTTTGAAGATTCTTAACCAAGCAGGTATGCCATAAAGCACAAAATTTACTTCTGTTTCTGTTTCAGAAATTGGTGTAACTGCTGTCAAGTTAGAAACTCGATGTTTGCCAAAAGTAATTTCTTCTATTCTCACACCAGGTAAACGAAAAGAAATTTCTACTTCGGGAATACCACCACCAACTAACCAATATAATCGGCTCATATTCTCCATATTCTCTGAAAGCTTATGTCGCCGGACTGTAAAGCCGTAAGGTGAAGGATCAAACTCTTTAACTTCTTCATGCAGTTCTCCGCTTCTCCACCACCATACCCGATGCACATAAGGAGAATGGGCAGGATCCATTAAACCTGTCACTGCATGATCTATAAAACAGGGAAACCGTATCACTTCTACTAGATGGGGTTGTTGTTCAATAACACCTGATACTATAGGAACTTCGTTTTCCACAGGACTGGGTTTATATTTATCCCCATCTGACATATATATCCAAATGTTGCCTTGAGTCTCTTGTATGGGATATGATTGCACATCAAAGCGACTTAAATCGGTGTTTTGCTCTGGTAATAAGGATGGAATCTCTACACAACGTCCCTTGGGATCAAAGCGCCAACCGTGATAACAGCATTCTACTTCTTGTCCATTGAATCGGCCACAACTTAAGGGTACAGCGCGATGAGGACATATATCTCGCACGGCTGAAACCTGACCATCTTTATTTCTAATCAGCAGTATGGGTTCTTCTAACAAAATCTTCGCCACCATCTTACCTGGCTTGAGGAGATAGCTAGGTAGCGCATAATACCAAATATTACGTAATAAGATGTTGTTATCTATCATAATAATTAAGATTTGTTTGATGTTTGAAATATACGTCTTTTACCAATACAAGCTCAAGTTTTCTGCTATTAACTATAAATATCAAGTTTACGTAGCATCAAGTCTCATATGTTAAACTAGTCCATTTTTTCAGACATTAAGAACCATTGATTGGGCAAAAGCATCTATTCTCGCGGCTGGGGAGCGTAATATACTCAAAGGTTATCCACATGCTACTTTTCGTCCTGATGCACCTGTGACTCGTGCAGAATTTGTGGCTATTATTTAGACAGCCTTACCAAAATAATCATCATCTCGTCTTGGGATTAATTTCATAGATGTACTGGCTAATCATTGGGCACCTCAGGCCATCGAGCGCTTCAGCATATCAAACAAATTGTCTCTCTGGCTATCCCAATCTTTCTTTCAAACCCCGTCAACCAATCCCCCGTGTGCAAGGTTTAACGGCTTTAGCTTCAGGGTTAGGTTATGGGCTGAAAGGAGATGCTATCCCTACTTTCAAAAAGTATTATACTGACTTTGAGCAAACTCCCACTTATGCTATGAATGTGATCGCAGCGGCAATTCAACAAAGTATAGTTGTTAACTACCTGGTGCCTATCTAAACTTCACAGATATAGATATAGTATAAAATTTTCTAAAATCGTAAGCCAGCAGCGGGATTTGAACTCGCGACCTTCCGATTACAAGTCGGATGCACTACCACTGTGCTATGCTGGCGTATTGGTGAATGCCTTAAAACACTCAACGATTAATTATCTTAGCATAAATAAATAATTTGTCTAGGGGTTATAGGAAAAAATTCCCCAATCCCCCATACTCCATGCCCCATGCCCCATGCCCCATGCGTAAGTTATAATCAAATATCATCCCCAAAGTAACTATACTAAAAACGGTTTAAAAGTGTGATTCTGAAGGTTCGCGGAGCGTCTCTGAAAGAGATAGTGAAGAATCTCCGAGATACTTCGCTACACTACGTTACCCATGGCTTACGCCACCCTGTGCTATCAGTATGACATAAGTCCAACTTTCACCCGTTTGCGGTATATAATCCCGTAGATCAAGGTAAAAATATTTGGTACAGTTTTAAGTCTGTATTCCTGTTGACGCGGCTGAGTAAAAATACAGAAAAACATTATTATTTACAAATCATCAGCATGGCAGCATTGATCGGACGAGATTTATTAGGTCTGGCGGATCTTAGTTCCACAGAACTGCAAGAACTTCTAGAAATGGCAACTCAACTGAAGTCACAACAGTTAAAGTTGCATTCTAATAAGGTTTTGGGTTTATTGTTCTCCAAAGCATCAACTCGCACACGAGTAAGTTTTACTGTAGCAATGTATCAGCTTGGTGGACAGGTTATTGATCTCAATCCTAATGTGACACAAGTAAGTAGGGGAGAACCTGTACAAGATACGGCTAGGGTATTGGATCGTTATTTGGATATTCTCGCAATTCGCACTTTTGCCCAGCAAGAGTTAGAAATATTTGCGAATTATGCCAAAATTCCTGTAATTAATGCCTTGACAGATTTAGAACATCCCTGTCAGGTGTTGGCTGATTTACAGACGATTCAAGAATATTTTGGGACTTTGGCTGGTTTAACTTTAGCTTATGTGGGTGATGGAAATAATGTAGCTAATTCCCTCATGCTGGGTTGTGCGTTGGCAGGAATGCATGTGCAGGTTGCTTTTCCTTCGGGATATGCACCTGATGCGGAAATTGTAGAAAAAGCTAGGGCAGTAGCTAATAATAAAACTGAAGTTGTTCTCACTCATGACCCCAAAGCAGCCGCAGAAGGCGCACACATTCTATATACTGATGTTTGGGCAAGTATGGGGCAAGAAGCAGAAGCTGACAACCGCTTACCCATCTTCCAACCTTATCAGATTTCTGAACAATTATTAGGTCTTGCCGATCCACAGGCAATCGTTTTACACTGTCTACCAGCCCATCGCGGTGAAGAAATTACTGAGGAAGTAATCGAAGGTTCTCAATCAAAGGTTTGGGATCAGGCAGAAAATAGATTACATGCTCAAAAGGCTTTACTGGCTAGTATTTTAGGGGCAGAATAACAGTATTGGTAGTGGGTAATGGGTAATGGGTAATCAATTCTATTTTTCCCAATCACCAATTACCTATCACCAATCACTAATTACCATTAATATTTAATTGAATCTTGTTAATGAGGGGTTTTTATAGTACAAATGCTCTAGGGACATTTATAATTACTTCCCAATAAATTTATGGAAAAACTAACTGAAGCTCAACAGGAATTGTACGAATGGTTGGCAGAATATATCCGAGTTAATCAGTATTCTCCCTCAATTCGCCAAATGATGCAAGCGATGAATCTGAAATCGCCGGCACCAATTCAAAGCCGGTTGGAACATTTACGCAACAAGGGATATATTGACTGGAATGAAGGTAAGGCGCGAACGATTCGGGTTTTACGTCAAACAAAGCAAGGTGTGCCGATTTTAGGCACTATTGCAGCTGGCGGTTTGATTGAACCCTTTACAGATGCGGTGGAACATTTAGACTTTTCTAATTTATCATTACCTGCCCATAGCTATGCTTTGCGGGTTGCTGGGGATAGCATGATTGAGGATTTAATTGCTGATGGTGATGTGGTGTTTTTGCGTCCAGTACCAGAACCCAATCATTTAAAAAATGGCACTATTGTTGCGGCTAGGGTGGAGGGACACGGTACAACTTTAAAACGTTTTTATCGTCAGGAAAATATGGTAACTCTCAAACCTGCTAATCCTAAGTATCAACCGATAGAGGTACCTGCTATGCATGTGGAGGTGCAAGGTTCTTTGGTGGGTGTTTGGCGGGGGGTATAACTAGGGACTGGGGTAGATGAGGGACATGAGGAACATGAGGGACATGAGGAAGTAATTCTCCTAATGCCCAATGCCCAATCACCAATCACCAATTATCTTATGTTATATATAACATAAGGTATAAGGCTAAAACCAGTGCAGAAATCGGCTTCTTTATCTCTCAAGTTGCCGTTTGTCAGGGAGAATAGTGGCAGCTATCACGTTAAGCCTGCATCACCAGGATGTCCAAAAATGTCTTTATCTCTGCAGCGGGGATATCAACGTCAAGCTATGACGAGCTGGTTTGCTAATAATGGCAGAGGAACGCTAAAAGTAGCTACTGGTAGTGGTAAGACGATTACTGCGTTGGTGCTCGCTTGGGAGTTGTATCATCAGATAGGCTTACAAGTCTTGTTAGTGGTGTGTCCTTAGCGTCATCTTGTCAGCTAATGGGCAAGGGAATTTGAGAAATTTAACTTGCAACCGATTTTGGCTTTTGAAAACTTAAGTAATTGGCAAAGTCAACTTTCAACACAAATCTATAATCTGCGTTCTAGTTCTCAAAGTTTTGTGACGATAATTACCACTAACTCGACTTTAATTGGTGATGGCTTTCAGTCCCAACTTAAATATTTGCCACCAAAAACTCTAATTATTGGGGATGAACCCCATAATTTGGGCGCACCTAAATTAGAGGAAAGTTTACCCCGGAATGTGGGGTTGCGACTGCCTTTATCTGCGACACCGGAAAGATATTTTGATGATGGTGGTACACAATCTTTATTTGATAATTTCGGAGTTTTTTTACAACCTGAGTTTAATTTGCAGGATGGGATCACAAAAGGAGCTTTGGTACATTATTTATATTATCCAGTTCTCGTGGAGTTGACTGAGGCAGAAAGTCTTCCTGATTTAAAGTTAACCAAAAAAATTGGGCCTTCTCTTCAGTATCGAGAACCGGAAAATGGTGATGTTGGAGATTTTGAAGACAAGCAAGATATCAAATCTTTATTAATGCAACGTGCTAGGCTAATTAGTGCAGCATAAAATAAATTAACAGCTTTGCGAGAATTAATGCAAACTCGCAGGTATACAACCCACACTCTATTTTATTGTAGTGATAGTTCTCCAGAAACTGGGCATTATTGATCTGTGCGCCAACTCAAAGCTGTGGCGAAAATCCTGGGTATAGATTTGGGTTATAAAGTCAGCACGGGAGCAAGGCGATTTTGTGAGGTGGGGCAAAAACTGTGCTTTTAGCTACAGCAACCACAGGCATCGCTAAAATATTTTTCTGGAATTAAGGTAAAATAAATCATATCAAACAAATCAAATTGCAAGAGAAAGTATCTTCTCGGAATATCCTAGGAAGACCTGTATTCAATAATTCGTGGCTGGTGGGAATAAGCTGCTTAGGTCAGTAATCAAATAAGCATGTGCATGTATTGATTACCATAGAAAATTCTGTTAAATAGGAGTTGTAGGTATGAAATCTTAGACAGTTTGAAGATGGATAAAAGAGGTAAAAATAGAATTACAGAAATTATGCCAACTTCCAGCTATCCATTGACAAGGAAGATGTAGCATAATTTCCGCATTTTATTTAACCAAAATTTACTGTTTCCTGTCATTCTTAAATTGACAAATTGTATATATACAATATTCTAATTGTACGGTAAATGATTTTTATCGATGCCTGTTTTGGGTTTAGCAAGCACACACTTTTTGTCCCACCTCACAAAATGGCCTTGTTCCCGTTCTACCTGATATTTATCAATCAAATTAGATAGAGTGATAAAACTCTCATCAACTGCAGTTTTATCTCTTTTATAACGTTGAACTTTACCAGATTGAATTAACTCCATTAAACGTTCTACACTCATTAATCTATGCTGACCATCTAACCGACTTTAGCATCTTCATCTAAAGGTATAAAATCAGTAGTAGCTTTTTTAGCCCGTCCTTGACTATCCCACTCCAGTGCTTTGGAGTTATCTACCCAAGGCAGATTAATTACCACCAAAACAGCCGGAAATTGATGGTTTTTTCTAGCTGCTAAATACTATTATAATAACGCTGTTTGACGCGACCAGTCAACAGGAGGTTGTTGAATTTCATCAATACTATCAGCGTCAATTTCAATATTCTCTGTCTCTGAGTTGTAGTTTTTTTGCAGCAGGGGTAAACCAGACGCAAAATATACCCCTCCCGCGAACCATTCCAATGTAACAGAACCGACGTAAGCCTCAGTACCACCCATTTCGGTTTTTTGGACAAGAATTTGGTCTTTCTTCTCTAAAAACCTCTCTAGCAGTAAAGCTAATACCTGTTTTTCCTTATTTTCTCGTTCTAAATACTCCTTAGCGAGTTGATTATTTAGTGCTCCTGTACTATAACTTATGGGAATTTTTGAGAACTAGAGTATATAAAATAGCTTATCTTGTTTAAAACATTGGATATAGTAACTGTTCTTTTAAAAAGACTTAAAAACGTTATAATGGAGACTTTATGAGCTAATTTAAAGCAAGTGTAGGTTGTGTTTACATATATAGTTCTATGTTATATATAGAAAATTATTATAGTCCGCCTGTGCGGACTCTCTTCGTGTGCTGCCGAATTTTGTTCTCAGCGCCGCTGATTAAGTAAATACAGCAACAAATGAATTTATAAAGATGTGTGTTTAAGTAAGGAATACAAAAATGACTCCTGAACAAGAGCCAGAAAATAAAAATCAGCAAAGCTATACTCTAGCAGAGTTCATTGAAGATATTCAAATTCTTACTACATAAATTCAAGAATTGTATTGTTTAGATCAGATACCTTGGGTTGTAGGTTATTCGGGTGGAAAAGACAGCAGAGCTACTTTACAGCTTCTTTTACAGCTTTTGTGGAATGCGATCGCTGAACTTCCACCTGAAAAGCTAACTAAAAAAATATATGTTATTACTATAGACACATTAGTAGAAAATCCTATTCTTGCTGCTTGGGTTCGTAATTCTTTACAACAAGTGAAATCTGAATCCCAAGCCCAAGGATTACCCTTTAAACCCCATTTATTGCAGCCAGATTTCAAAGAAACATTCTGGGTAGGATTGATTGGTAAAGCTTATCCTGCTCCAAAAGGGAAATTTCGCTGGTGTACAGAACGACTTAGAATAGATCCCTCCAATCGCTTTATTCGCGATGTTATCCGTAATAATGGAGAAGCAATTGTTGTATTGGTAACTCGTAAAGCTGAAAGTGCAAAACGTGCCAACAGAATGAAAAAGTTAGAAGCCCAACGCGTAAGGTATCACCTAAGTCCTAACATGAGTTTCCTAAATTCTCTGGTTTATAGTCCTATTGAAGATTAGCAAAATGATAATGTACGGATTTATTTAATGCAATGGAAAAACCCTTGGAAATACAGCAATAAAGATCTATTTGCTATTTATAGAGGTGCATCAGCAGATAATGAATGTCTTTTAGTTGTTGATACTTCTACTCCTAGTTGTGGAGGTTCTCACTTTGGATGCTGGGTTTGTTCACTTGTTAGTGAATATAAATCACTAACAGCCATGATTAAAAATGATGAAGAAAAACAATGGATACAACCATTATTAGATTTTTCTAAAGAATTAGATCTAGAAGAGAATCGTAGCCGGAGATATTGTCGCCGTAGACGCGGAGGTGTTCAATTATATGAACGTAATTTAGAGAGTGAAGTGTCTATTAACCCTATTCCTGGTCCATATCTTAAAGAAGCACGGGAAGATTGGCTAAGAAAGCTACTAACAGTAGGAAAGCAAATCTGTCAAACAGACCCAGAAAATATGCGTGATATCACTCTAGTTACTATAGAAGAACTGAGTGAAATTCGCCGGATATGGTTAGAAGAAAGACACGAATTTGATGATAGCTTACCCCGCATATATCAAGAAGTCAAGGGAGAAGTATTTAAAGATCACCATTCCTGGTGCTGACTAAAGCATACTCGGAAGTGATGAATGAGAGGTATTAGAAGAAATCTGTGACGGTGACGAAATGCACTTAGAATTGATGGCACAGTTATTAGATACAGAACGCCAATTCAAGAAGAAAACTCGTCGGGTGGGTATCTACGAAAGCCTAGAAGAATACTTTCATACAATTCCCATTCTCCAGAGGGACCAATTAAGAATACCCATTTACAACGGGATTTACGACAAGCAGCTTTGGAAGGTGATGTAGCCAGAATTAGGGAAAAGGTGAAACAATTAAGTTTATGAGATGCACCTGAAAAGAAAGAAAGTAAACCACAAACTTGGGCTAATTTGAAGTATGCAAAAGAGGAAGAATAATGATATTCCTGGTAAATGCAATTTGCGGCTAGATAGCTAAAAATAGCCTAGTCTGGTTCATCAAATATCAATTTTTACTCACGCAAAAAAAGAATTATTTATATTACTAGCTTTGACGGAATTAATAGAGTTATATCAATTTATATATTGGTATCTAGATGGCTATGGACGCTTTGAATTACATGATGGGGTAATTATTGAAATGCAACCGACGGGAACTAATGAACAGGTATCTGGTTTTTCGCAGATCAAGTTAGGTGTACAAATTGAAAAAAATAATCTGCCTTATTTTGTCTCAGACAATATATTATTAAACGTGTAGATTCTGGTAAATCAGGCTATAACCCCGATGTAATTGTTTCAAATTGGAATGCTATTCATCATGAACCTTTATTACATGAAGTTTTTACTATTACTCACGCTGAAACAGTACGTTTACTAATTGAAGTAGTAAGCACTAATTGGCAAGATGATTATTTAATTAAGTTGGCAGAATATGAAAGATTAGGTATTGCTGAAATTGGATTGCTGATTATTTAGGTTCAGACGGTAGGAGATATATTGGCAACCCTAAACAACCAACTATTTCTATTTATAATTTGATTGAAGGCGAGTATCAGGTTAATCAGTTTAGAGGAAGTAATGTCTTAATTTCTGCTGCATTTCGGAATTTGAATTTAACTGCTGATCAAATTTTAAAAATTGGTGATCAAAGGTAGGGACTAGAAACATACTTTCGTCCCTCCTTCCTAGGCTCTGGCTGGGAATGTCAATCTTGAGGTTCTACCTCAACTAATTATAAGATAGGCAGAGCCTCTAGAAAGCATTCCCTGTCAGAGCTAGGGAATGAGATTATTAATCCAAAATCTAAAATTGTCTGATGATATTCCTCGAATTAGTCCTGCAGAACTTCGGTCCTTATACCGGAAAATAAGTCATTAACCTCAACCCGAAAACTGATGAAGATAACATACCCCCAATTATCCTTTTTAGAGGAATGAATCGCGGTGGAAAAACCACTCTGATTGATCCTATTCGCCTGGCTTTATATGGACAACGCGCCCAATGTTATACACCGATAAATCTGAGTTATACTGATTTATTAAGTAAATGCGTAAATACTAAAGTAGATGCTATAGAAAAAACCAGAATTGAATTAGTTCATAAACATATTGAAGATGATAAACAGATTAGACATCGTGTTCTTAGAAATTGGGAATAAATCGTAAAGATGGTAAAGAATATTTGAGAATATTAGGTGATTATGAAACTTGAATAATTGATTCATTACTCAATATTTGGGATGAATATATAGAACATATTTTACCTTTAGTCATTTCTAATTTATTTCTCTTTAATGCTGAACAAGTTAAAGAACTTGCAGAACAGGAAATACCACCGCCAATAGTTATTGATACTATTAACAGACTTTTAGCTTTAGAATTAGGAGATAAATTAGCAGTTGATTTAGGAATTCTAGTCAATCGTAAAGAACGAGAATTTGCAGATAATCAAGATTTAGCTAAATTAGAAGCACTTAAAAGTAAATTACCGGAAAAACAGCAAGAATACGAAAAGAATCAGAAAAAACTAGAAAATCTCAATCTTGAGGTTGATATTTTAGAGAAAATTCAGGAAGAGGCTTTACATAAATTTCTTAATGAAGGTGGTAAAATTGCTGCTCAACGTGGCCAATTAGAACGAGAAAAGGAAGATAAAATCAAAGCTGGTAATAATATCCGTGAGTCTTTATGTGAATTAGGATCTGATTTTTTACCTTTGGTATTAATTAGTCCTTTATTATCTCAAGTCCAACGACAGCGAGAAAAAGAACTTAAAAGCCAACAGATCCAATTAGCTCAAGATGTCTTAGTTGCTAGATATGAAAGATTAATTAATTGGTTACAACAATTAAATCTGGAGACTAATAAAGTTACTCATATTCAATCTTTTTTAGCTGAAGATATTAATAGTTTATATACAAATAATGTCTCAATAGAAAACACTTCGTTGAATGGATATCAAGAAAGTTTAACTTTCCTTGATAATGTAAATTATCGGTTGCAAATTTCCAAAAGTACAGCCCAAAAGCAGTTAAATGAATTAGATAATTATGAAGAATAAATTCTAGCTTTATAAAGACAAGTACAAACTGCAGCTGCACCGGAAGAATATACCAAATTGCAAAAGCTGTAAAACAGGCACAAACTCAATTCAATAAAATTAAATCTCAGGCTGAAATAATGAATCACCAACTGATAGAATTAGATATAGAAATCAAGAAACCGAAGCAAGAATTAAATGAATACACTGTAGAAGATCTTAAATATCAAAATAGTGAATATATTATTGACTCTGCTTCGAGAGTACAGGAAACCTTAAAGGTGTTTCGAGAAAGATTAACGTTGAGAAAACTGAATAAATTAGAAGAGGAAGTAAAAAACTGTTTTCTGTACTTATTATATAAGTCATATTTATTACATCCTATTGCTATTGATGCTAAAACCTTCGGCTTATCTTTATATGATTTAAATGGTAAAGCAGTTCCCAAACATCGACTTTCTTCAGGGGAAAAGCAATTAACGGGACGTAAACAAAAATAAAGCCCAAATGTAGCCCAAACTAGCTTGATAACAAGGAAACACGTCCGGCTTCAAGTTGAACCAATCAATAAATAGAAAAGATATGGCTGTTCTCAACGCTTCTAAAGCTTGAGTAAAGGTATTCAAAGGTTTCTTAGACCACCTTGGTCTTAATCCTCCAGTCCACTGATGGCAAAGAATAAAAGTGTAGGCACAGAAAACCAAAATAAAATGGCGCAGTAAACTGCTGTTATCTCCAATTTGATATTCGTTGAGTCCTAACCATCCCTTGGCTTCCCTATAAACAACTTCTACCCAATTTCTTTGAGAATATGTATCAACTATCCATTGGGGTGTGACAATTGCTCAAGAAACATTGGTCATAAAGTAGTCAATATCAGTGGCTTGAGAGAAAGTAGAACCGTTGATGACGATAGCAATATTGCCCCTTCCAGTTAGTTAAGGTTGATATTTCTACTTCTTTAGTTACTACCCATAATGTTTTGGTTTTATCTAACTCCAGTTGAACTTCTGTAAAAGCCTCTTGGGGTAAACTTTGTGCTAATTCATCTAACCTAATTATTTGTGGACTATCCTCTTGGTCACTGGCAAGGATTTTGGGATTTTTAGCTAATCCTCCTCAATACTTTAAATTCCAATTTTCTATCTTTAATAAGAAAGACCTATTGTGGCCATATCCAGGATCTATAATTACTATTCCTAGTTGATAACCACGGCTTAAGGTCAGATGTATTAATTTAATTCCTAACTATTTAATTCCTAACTCAGGTTGCTTCTCAAATAGAGGGTCTTGTTTCCCTTTGGGTCAAGAATCACTGTGGTGATATAACTCTATATCTAATGGTAAGCTTTTACTGCCATCATAATAGATGTATGTGTTGTTACTACTACTATTCCAGTATCCCTTTTCCCAATTTCTCCAATATATTTTCTTCCTACTCCATCCCTAAGATTCCCCCTTTTTCTATGGACAGAATCATCAATTATTAAGCTAAATCCTCTGGTGATTCTCCTCTGACTACACTTGTTCACAATCTCTAACCGACGGTCATTGACTTGGGAAGTGGACCAAGGTGCTTCATTTAAAACGTGGTGTAATCTGTGGTAGGTCACCCCTAGGGCATTCTCTGCCATTTAAAATAGGTTTTTCTCTCACTTTCACCCAATCATCCCCCTAAATCATGTCTAAACTCTCTTCTTTCCCCTTGATGAGTAAATACACCATCAAAGCTTTGACACCATCTTTCAAACCATGGTGCCATTGCTGGGGCAGTGGTTTCTTTCATCAGCTTCTTTTAACGTGAAAGCTACACCGAAAGCCCATTATACTCCTTTTTACTCTTAACTTTTGTTTAAGTCCCGATATTAGCGATCGCATTTTTGTGGGGATTAGCAAAAGTATCAGGAAAACGCTTACCAGTCGCCATTGACACACCCCTGGGAAGACTTGACTCCTCCCACCGCAACAACCTAGTAGAAAGATATTTCACCTCAACCAGTCATCAATTTATCCTCCTTTCCACTGACAGAGAAATCGGCATAAAAGAATATCAAAACCTCCAAGAAACCGAAGCCATAGCCCGTGAATACCTACTTCAATACAACTCCAGTAAAAGAGAAACTACAATTAAACCTGGTTATTTTTGCTAATGGGTCTAATCACCCATTAGCAATCACCCATTAGCAAAACTATGGAATCACCAATAGAAAGAATTAAACTTTCTCAAAGAGCCAAAGAACAACTTTTCAAACTCAAGCGCAGTACCAAAATTGACCAATGGAACATATTATGTCGGTGGCCATTTTGTCATTCCCTTGCAGAAATAGAATAGCCCCGCCCTCACCTGTACGTATTCCCCAAGATAGCAACGTCGAAATGAAATGGCGCGTCTTTGGTGGTGAAATATCCTATATTTTGCTTTTAGCCCTGAAACAACGCTTCTACAATGACGGCTTAGATACAGATAGAGAAACCCTAATTACGCAATTTAGCTTACATTTACATCGTGGTCTTGGCTATCTAGCATGAGATCAGAATATCAAGAAAATTTAAGATTTAATTGCCATCGCTACAAACAAAGTGAAATCCTGATTTTGCAATGTTAATTGGCGTGTAGGCAGGAAAACACATAGCCAATATGGCAAGATAACTGCAATTTTCTTAGGTGAGAAGGAAATTTAAACTAATGAATACAGTCAAATCTCTACTGCAAGTTTTCGGTAGCCGGAAGATGGCAGCTTTGATACTACTCGGTTTTTCATCTGGGTTGCCCTTGTTTTTGACTAGCAAGACCTTACAAGCTTGGATGACAGTTGAAAATGTCGATTTAACCGCCATCGGGTTATTTAGCCTTGTAGGTGTACCATACTCCTTAAAATTTCTCTGGTCGCCTCTGTTAGACTGGTTTACATTGCCATTTTTAGGAAGGCGACGGGGTTGGTTAATCGCAATTCAAATTGGGTTACTAATAGCGCTCGCTTGCATGGCACTGCAACAGCCCAAACAAGCCCTACAACTGTTAGCCATAAACGCCGTTGCGATCGCATTCCTCAGCGCCACCCAAGACATAGCTGCTGATGCTTACCGCACCGACATTCTTGAACAACTAGAAATGGGCGCAGGTGCAGCAGTATTCGTCTTAGGATATCGTATCGCCCTACTACTCACAGGCTCCTTAGCCTTGATTCTCGCCGATATAATTCCCTGGTCTTCCGTATACTTATTAATGGCAGTCGGCATGGTAGTAGGCATAATTGCCACCGTATTTGCACCAGAACCCAAAGAAATCAGTCCACCAGAATCCTTAAGCGCAGCCGTCATTCTCCCCTTTAGGGAATTTATTCAACGTCAAGGTGTAGTTCAAGCCATACTAACTCTGTTGTTTATAGTCCTTTATAAACTCGGCGATTCCTTTGTCAACAATATGTCCACCTCATTTTTACTAAAAACAGGCTTCAGCCAAACCGACATTGGCGCAATTCAAGGCGGCATGGGACTGATAGCAACCATAGTTGGCATACTGGCAGGTGGTGCATTTTTGAGTAAAATTGGACTGAACCGCTCACTTTGGCTATTTGGTGCCTTGCAAGCAGTCAGCAACTTAGCTTACCTTTTACTTGCACAAGTTGGTAAAAACTATCAGGTTCTCCTACTGACAATTAACATAGAAAACTTTTGTGCTGGCTTAGGAACAGCAGCCTTTGTTGCCTTTTTAATGAATATGTGTAATCAGCGTTATTCCGCAACTCAATATGCTTTACTTTCTAGTTTTATGGCCGTAAGTCGTGATATTCTAGTTGCGCCAGCAGGTTCTTTAGCAAAAAGCACAGGTTGGCCTTTATTTTTTGTCATTAGTATCGTTGCTGCTATACCAGGACTACTCCTATTACCATTATTTGCTCCCTGGAACTCAAAACCATTACCACTCAAAAGACCAGGAATTGAAGAAGAGGATATATGGGGAACCAAGTAGTAATCATTGTCGGTACATTTGTCCTCGTCGTCACAGGGTTATTACTGGGTTACGTACTATCCCAGTTAGTTCTAGGATATCTTGGGTTTAACCTCCTCACCCTCCTAGGAACAATTAGCCTAGTTTTAATTTTCAGCACACTCTACTACGTTTTATTTTGGCAGTTACGACGAGAACCATCACAGCCATTTAAAGGCAAGATACCCAACCAACCAGATGAAGAAATCACAGGTAACTACCTGAAAAATCGGCTGATTGCTAGATTATCCGGTGACATTGCAGCAGCTGAAAGATTAATAGAACAAGCCAAGCAGAATTATCCCGGAATGCCAGAAAATTGGTATTGTGAGAGAGTCCTGGATGATTTAGATCGTGATCAGCGTTAACCTTGTGTTCTCCCTGTCCCCAAAATCGCTAAAATAAATTAAGAAAACTTGACAAATTCTGAGCTAGATTTTCCCAAAATTCCTTGGCTAATTAAAATCCAAATATGGCTATTTTTCGTCAATACATCGCCCCGTTACTCGTCGTTCTAGTATTTATAGTCGCCTTAGTATCAGTCAGCGCCCGCATCTTTTTACCCTCCGACATGGCGGCACCAGCACCCATCGGGATCGTAATTCGTAATTTGTAAAGAAGGGAATAGGCAATAGGCAATAAATAGTTGATTGACTTCCCCTTACCCAATGCCCAATGCCCCAACTTTGAATTTTGAATTTTGAATTTCCCTCTTCCTGGCTACCATATCCGTCGAGGCTCTACGATAGATAGAGCAATCCTAGTCAAGTTCATGCAGTGGACTTACCAGGAAATATTCCCTCATCAAGATTTTTCCCACCTAGCTCGAACAGTTGAGCAATATTTCTCCGTTGACACCCCTTTATGGTGGGTATATGAACAAGCAGGGGAGCAGACACCAGGCTGTAGAGGAGAATTTACCCAGTCCCCAGTGCCCAATCCCCAGTGCCCAATCCCCAGTGCCCAATCCCCAGTGCCCAATCCCCAGTCCCTAGTCCCCATAGCCTGTTTATGGGTGGGTAACGCCATAGATCAAGTCACTGGTAGCCGTCATGCTCACATTTTCCTCCTCTACGTTGTCCCAACATATCGCCGTAGGGGAATTGGTAGAGCCTTAATGCGCTATATTGAAAACTGGGCAAAACAAAGAGGGGATCGCCAAATTGGATTACAAGTATTTGAGTCCAACACACCCGCATTAAATCTTTATCATCAACTTAGTTATCAAACACAATCTCTGTGGATGATAAAATCACTCCAATAACCTGTACAATAATTTAATTAATGTCTATCAGGGTTTTGCTGGTTGGATAGGGGGTTATGAATTGATCCCTAGCAGGGATGTAAATAGATGATTATGTACCACGAAGAAGACCTAAGCTTACTTGATGCCGAAGCGGAGCTAGACAGCCCCCTCGACCATATACAACCACTTACTGCAGAATCAGAAGTGGCAAAACCTGATCCTGAATTAATGCTAGCACTGCTGGAAAATCCTCAGCCCCAGCAACGAATGTTAGCGGCGCGTGCTTTCTGCGATATCGAATATAAACAGGCCATTCCTCATCTTATTAGTCTACTAACTGATGATTGTCCTTTAGTGCGAGTAAGTGCAGCCTATGGGATCGGACGCAATCCTAGCCAAGAAGCAGTAGATCCATTGATTAATCAACTCAACATTGATTGTAACGGCTATGTGCGAAAAGGTGTAGTTTGGGCTTTAGGAAACTGTCGCGATCGCCGTTCCGTAATTCCCCTAGCATATGCCCTCAGAACCGATATTTCCGCCGTCCGTCTTTGGGCAGCAAGCGGACTTGCCCAGATGGCAGGAGTCAGTTATGAAGCTGTTGTTGGAGCAATACCCCCATTAATTGAATCTCTAGTTCAAGACGCCATTGCCGCAGTTCGCAGCAATTCCGCTTGGTCTATTGGTCAACTGTGTAAAGAACTACCTTCCAACGTAGTTTATGCCACAGCCATAGATGCCTTAATTCAAGCCTTTGCGGAAGACAAAGACTTAGGAGTAAGAGAAGATGCCAAAGCATCACTCCTGGGAGTAGGAGATCCCCGTGGCTTGCAATTAATTGAAACCCTAGAACAAGAAGGCTGGTTTTAACAGTTATACTACAAACGGGTGAAACTTGGACTTATGTCATACTGATAGCCCAGCGCATCTATCCCTTCGGGACACTGCGTGAACGCGGGGTGTCCCCTAGGCGCAGGCTGTAGTATCTCGGAGATTCTTCACTATCTCTTTCAGAGACGCTCCGCGAACGTTGAGAATGACACTTTTAAACCGTTTTTAGTATAACAGTTATCAGTCACTTGTCACTTATTCCCCACACCCTATACCCTACACCCTTACACACCTGGCAATTGCCAGTCAATCTCCGGTTTACCATAATCACTTAAGGCTGAATTAATAGCGGAAAAAGGTTTACTACCAAAAAAGCCATTGTGTGCTGAAAGAGGTGAAGGATGGGCAGATTGTATAACTAGGTGTCGGTTAACATCAATCAATTTCAGTTTCCTTTGTGCATATCCACCCCACAGCACAAACACCACCGGATCACTTCTTTCATTAACCTTATTAATAACTGCATCTGTGAAAGTTTCCCAACCTTGATTCTTATGAGAATTTGGTGTGTGTGCTCTTACAGTCAAAACCGCATTAAGCATCAGCATACCCTGTTTAGCCCACTGCGACAAATAGCCATGCTTAGGAATATCACAACCTACATCTGCTCTTAGTTCTTTGAAAATATTTACCAGTGATGGTGGTGGTTTAATCCCTGGTTTGACAGAAAAGCATAATCCATGTGCTTGGTTTTCATTGTGGTAGGGATCTTGTCCCAGCAACAAAACATTAACTTGCTGATATGGTGTCAATTCAAAGGCAGAAAAAATATCTTTCTCAGGTGGATAAATAGTATAAGATAGTCGTTCGTGTATCAGAAAGTCTTGGAGTTTAGCAAAGTATGGTTTTACCAATTCTTCAGCTAGAACTTGTTGCCAAGAACCAGGCATTTGGAGAGTTTTCATTAAACTAAATTCCAAAGACTAGGACGTTCTATATCATCTTCACCCAAATACTCACCATTTTGAATTTCTAGAATCACTAGAGGAATAGAACCTGGATTTTCTACTTTATGCAAAGTTGCAGCTGGTACATAGGTTGACTGATTACGATTTAGCAATATCTCCTTATCACCACAAATTACCTTAGCTACACCAGAAACTACTACCCAATGTTCATGACGATGATAATGAATTTGCGGTTTAATCCCATGTCGGGGCTTAATTTCTACACGACTAATTCTATAATTCTCTCCCTCTTCTATTACTTCTACATAACCCCAATAACGTTCACCTGAATGGGAAGAATATTCTTCAGTCTGGATATTAAGATCATTTTCTTTTTGGGTCATAATTACTTTTCTCACCTTAGAGAATATTAGATTTTAAAGTTCAAACTAATTATTGCCTGTGCATTTTTCATAATTACATTTACATAAATGATGTTTTTTTACCAAATACAAGTTTCTCGAATTCTACTGCTGGTAATGCTGGACTGAATAAAAAACCTTGAATAGCATCACATCTATTTTGCTTTAAAAATAACAATTCTGCTTCTGTCTCTACACCTTCAGCAATTATTCTTAGATTTAGTTCCTGAGCCATTTTGATCATGGATTTAGTAATAACTGATTTGGAGTAATTATTGCTGATATCGTGAATAAAATCACGATCAATTTTGATTGTGTTAACTGGAAAATTTTGGAGATAGTTTAAAGAAGATTGCCCAGTACCAAAATCATCAATTGCTATTTTGATTCCCAGTAAGCGTAATTCATTCATGGTATTGATTGCACTCTGCACATCTTCTATAATCTTACTTTCAGTTAATTCAATTTCTAGAGAACTTGGATCTAACTGATTAGTGTCTATTAAGCCAATAATCTTAGATATTAAACCAGGTTGATTAAATTCAACTGCTGATAAATTTATAGTAATAGTAAAACCACTAATTCCTGCATCGTACCAATTTTTAATTTTTTTACAGACATTTTTCAAAACCCAGTTATCAATAGGAATAATTAAACCATTTGACTCTGCCAGGGGAATAAATTCACTTGGTGAAATTTGACCTAATTCATCACTATCCCAACGCAATAAACTCTCAGCAGAAGTTATTTTACCAGTATTAATGTCCATTATCGGTTGATAATAAATCTCAAATCCCTTAAAATCATATTCTTTTATTACTCGGTATAGACTTTTTTCTAACAACTGCATTCTCGGAGTTAATTTCTGAACAGTGGTCTGCACTAATAAATGTTTTTTTAAATTTGCAAATTTTTCTAATTTGTTTTTAATTGCACTTAATAATTCAGAACGGGTAAATGGCTTGGTGAGATAATCATCTGCGCCCAAATCCATACCTTGTCGGAAATCAGATTTTGCAGATTTAGCAGTTATAAAAATAAAGGGAATAGTCGCAGTTAATGGCTCTTGTCTTAGTGCAGTTAATACCCCATATCCGTCTAATTCTGGCATCATCATGTCACAGAGAATTAAATCTGGTAATTGGGAAATAGCTAAATCCAATCCAATTGGACCATTATCTGCTGAGATCGTTTTAAAGTCTTCAGCTTGCAACAAATCTAACAGGTTTTCCCGAACTGATTCTTCATCTTCTATTACTAAAATTTTGGGCATAATTAACCTCATTTTATATATTTTTCTACTGGTAGTTTAACAGTAAACTGTGTACCTATTCCTAGTTGGCTAGTGAAATAAATTTCACCGTTGTGAATATCTACACACTTTTTAACAATTGCCAATCCTAATCCAGTTCCTAAGATATTCCCGACATTATTAGCACGATAAAAAGATTCAAATAAACGGGGTTGGTTTTCTTCAGGAATACCAATTCCCTGATCTTGAATTTTCAATACTGCTTGTTCATTTTTACAAGCGAGTGTAAATCTAACTAAACTACCATCAGGAGAATATTTGAGTGCATTTGATAGCAAATTACTGAGAATATATCCCAGTAATTTGTCATCCATATAGCAGGATATAGATTTACATTGACTGGTAAAGAAGATCAAGTGTTGACTTTTTAAATTCAACCGTACTTCTTCTACTAATTGACGGCAGTATTCGACCAAATCAAAGAATAAGGGCTTATATTCGAGTTTTCCCGCTTCTGCCTTGCCAATTACCAAGATATCATCTAGCATTTCTGTCATCCTATGGACAGCAGTTTGAATTCGTCTTAGATGTATCAATAATTTTTCTTCTGTCCATCGCTGATGGTAGTGTTCTAGCAACTCAGCAGAAGACAGAATAGTGCTTAAAGGGGTGCGAAATTCGTGGGAAGTCATCGAAATAAAGCGAGATTTAAGTTCGTTGAGTTCTTTTTCTTTCTCTAGTGCTGTTCTGAGTTCTTGCTCTAATTGTTTGCGGCTGGTAATATCTGCCCAGTAACCAACAAGTTCAAGTGGGTTGCCAGCTTTATCCCACACTACCTTACCTTGATCGTATATCCAGCGATAAGTACCGTCTGCATGTAAAAACCGATATTCTAAACTGTATTGTTTTTTATCAAATACTTGTACTTGTGAAAGTTCAGCTAGTACATCTGATGCATCTTCTGGGTGAATGTGACTAAACCAAAAGCCAGAATCTTTGACAAATTCCTGTGCTTCATAGCCTACCATACCTTTGATATTATTACTGATAAAAACAGTGCCATAATCTCTCATGGCTTCGCTGGTATAGATTACGGCTGGGCTAGCACTAAGTAAGTATTGTAGCCGTTGTTGAGTGACAAGTAATGCTGTTTCTGCCTGCTTACGTTGAGTGATATCTGTTTGAATTCCAATATAGTGGGTAAGACAAGCTTCTGTGTCATATACGGGAGAAATATTTAACTCATGCCAGAAGAGGCTGCCGTCTTTACGATAGTTCCGTAAAATAACTTTGCAGTCTTGTCCTGTTTGCATAGCAATTTTCATTTGTTCTAAAGCTGGTTGATTGATATCAGCACCAAGGAACAAACGAAAATTTTGTCTCATCACTTCCGCTGCTGTATAACCAGTCATGCGCTCAAAAGCAGGATTGACATAAGTAATTGAGCCATCAGGGATGGTAATATCAGCAATAATAATGCCATTACTACTAGCTGCGATCGCGCGATCTCGCAATCTTAAACCTTCTTCAATAAACCTTCTTTGAGTAATATCAGTATAGATACTAACCAAATAAACAATCTTACCAGTTGTATCCTTAATCGCATCAGTCCGCAAATCAACCTGCACATAGTCCCCACTCTGAGCTTGCATAGTGACTTCACCATGCCAAGACTCTCCTCTGTGGACAGTAGCCAATACTGTCTCAAAGACTTTGGGATTCCTAAAAGTAGTCACCAAGCCACCACAAGTATTTAATTGAATACCTGTATAGTCAAGTACTTCTGTAAAGGCGGGATTGACATAAATTACCTGTCCAGAAATATTTGCAATACTAATACCATCGCTGGTACTTTCTATAGCTTTTTGTAGTCTTAACAAAGACTTTTCTGTTAACTTCCTTTCAGTAATATCACGAGTTAATTTACAAAAACCTCTGAGTTCACCAGTATCATCATGCAATGCCGTTAAAATACAATTAGCCCAAAAGTAAGAGCCATCTTTGCGAACAAAAATACTTTCAGATTCACACCTAGAATTCACGCTTGCTGCTTCTAGTTGTTGTTTGGGCATGGCATTGGCAATATCTTCAGGTGGAAAAAAGCATGCGAAATCACGTCCTATAATTTCTGCTGCTTGATATCCGGTCATACATTCCGCACCAGAATTCCAACTCATTACCCTGCCTTCAGGGTCTAGCATATAAATAGCGTAGTCTTTAACTCCTTCTACTAATAAACGGAAATATTCTTCACTTTCTCGGAGAGCAATTTCTGCGGTTACGCGATCATGAATGTCAGTGTTAGTTCCAAACCAGTTGACAATTTTGCCTTGGCGATCTCGCAACGCTAAAGCTCGTCCCATATGCCAGTGATAGGTTCCGGAAGGTTTTTGAAACAAGCGAAATTCTACTTCGTAATTTATGCCTGTAGCTAAAGATTGATTCCAAACATTGACAACATTGGGCAAATCATCAGGATGTACCCATTGTGTCCATTTCCCACCCAGAACTCGCTCTCTTGTAGAGCCAAAACCATCCAGAACCCGCTGATTCATATACACAAGATTTCCATCAGCATCAGCAATCCATACTTGCTGGGGAATAGATTCCGCAAGAAACCGAAACCATTCTTCACTTTTTTCTAAAGCCTCTTGTGTTTCCTTCCTCTGAGTAACATCTTGTACTGTCCCTAACATACCAACCACTTGCCCTCCTATACTATGTAAGGGGACTTTATTAGTTTCTAGCCAAATCTGACTGCCATCTGCTTGCTGTTTGGGTATAATCTGATAATATTCAGGCTGATTAGCCTCCATCAAGGTAGCATCATAAAATTCTGCTTGTTCTGGATCGACAACTAAATCAAAATCAGTCTTGCCCACAATATCTTCTGGATTTTCAAAACCTACCATTTTTGCAAAGTTGCGATTACAACCCAAAAAGACAGAATGAATATCTTTCCAGAAAATACCATGTGGAATGGTATCCATAATTAATTGCAACATTTGCTGAGATTGCAGAAGTTGATTTTCCACCATTTCTACTACTCCCAAAGCCAGACAGATACTTTCAGGGGTAATAACTCCCACCATTTGATCTTGCTCATCTATAACAGCTATTAATTGCGTCTGAGTCTGAGAAAACAGAGATACTATGGGTTTTAAAGCGTCTCCTGCTGCTACCTTCAGTTTTATCACTGAGCTTTGCATCACTTCAGCAATCTTAGTAGTTCTCAACTCTGTTCCTAAAGCGACAAGTCGCATGATATCTTGTGATGTCAAGCATCCTATGACCTGGGAGCCAGACTTTACCAAAACATCTTGACATCGTTCTGCCA
Source organism: 'Nostoc azollae' 0708 (assembly GCF_000196515.1). Taxonomy (NCBI): domain Bacteria; kingdom Bacillati; phylum Cyanobacteriota; class Cyanophyceae; order Nostocales; family Nostocaceae; genus Trichormus; species Trichormus azollae. The sequence goes on along the minus strand of NC_014248.1, from coordinate 476,867 downwards.
TCAGAGCGATCGCATCTAATACAAGCGTTTCTGGTCCAACCGTCAGGGGTGAAGAGTCAATAATTGCATCTAAATTTCGTAGTACGAGATAGTGAGGTGATGCTTGCATAATTTATTTAAAATTCACTACCAAAAAATATTTCTTAAAATCTGCTGATTCTCATACTGTTGTGTGAAATAAACAATATTATTATATTGGGTAGACTTACAAAAGTATTTATGTTACATAGTATACTCTATTCTCAAACATTAGAAAATAAGGTAGGTCAACAAGATTAGACCTTCTAAAAAAGTCTATCATTATCACCTTAAAATCAAGCTGTTATTGTAAGAATTCAGGAGTCAGGAGTCAGAATGTTTGAGAAAGTGGTTAATTATCAAATAGATATTTTTGGCGTTAGCCCACAAAGCTGACTGCTGATGGCTGTTCGCGTACCGTGCCGTTAGGCATTAGCTGAACACTTACTTACCTATTATCTAATTGAAAGTGGCCTTATTAATCACTCTTCTCTCAGCATAACGCAATAAACTTTCTATAGTAATCAAACGATTTTCCCACACTTTAACTTGATAAGGATTTTCTTGTACTGGTACGCTCATCCAACTTTTAAACTGAGACTGAAAACGAGTCAAAGATACTTTAGCACTAATCAAATTACTAGCAGAAGGTAAAATCGCCAACTGATTTAAAGCATTTTGTAATTCTTGGTATTGGTTCTTAAAATTATCACTTGTAGTTACAGGGTTAGGTGCTCGCTCACTCTTTTCCCACAGAAATTGCCATTCTTTTTGTAAAGCAGCATAGCGAAAAGCTGCAGTCTGAAAAGGCTGACTTTTAGGAATAGGATCATGCTTTGTATTTTGCACCTTCCCTTGAGTGCTAATCAATATTTCGTCTAACTTCTCATTAAAATTCTCAGCCGCAAACAAAGCATAACCACTAACAGGTAAATCCCTCAGCAGTTGTAACTGGTCAAATGTTCCCAGACTTGGTAAAGAAAGCAGACGAATCCCAGGAACCAATAAAGTAGAACCTAATTTAGTAGAATGAGTCCAAGGTTCTGCCAATGGTTGGAAACGGGGAGTATCCAAAGCATCAGTCATCGGCACAACTAAATCTATATCTCCTCGTCTAGCCCAAACTTCCCAATCCTGTTGAATCTTTTGTACTCGCTCGTATTCCCCTAACGGAAACACAGCCACCGATAAAATTAAATAAGACCGCTTTTGTCGCAACATCTGTGCAACTTGACCCACAAAAGTGTCAACTTATTCACTGCGGAATGCTGTCCACTGCCGAATGCTGTCCACTTTTGCCACAACTCCCGCTGAGTGGGCGAAATTTTTACTGGATCCACACCAGTTTGTTGGTGACACTTTTCCCTGACAGCTTTACCATAACCATAAGTTCGACCAGAAAAAGGGTCTTGGAAGGGATAGCGAATATAGTCTAAGTGCAGACCATCAACTTGATAGCGAGTGAAAATTTCCGCGTATAGCTTTAATAAATACTGACGTACTTCCTAGCCGGGTCTAAAAAAGGCTTTGTTGGACTAACAGGAATCATTTGCCCACGCTGATCATAATTTGCCCAATCGGGATTAGCTGCCAGCACAGGCCCTGGATAATCAGCACCAATACCAATAAGTTCATTGTGACGGCGATTACCAGCCGCAAAAGTCCACACCCAAGCGTGTAACTCCATTCGTAGTTCATGGGCTAATTTCACTGCTGCTGCTAGTGGATCCCAGTCTTTAATCAAGGGGTTTTGTTGGGGTCCAACCTGACTGGGATAAATAGTATAATTAGTATTAACGGTTTTAAAAAATACAGTATTAATTCCCGCTTGCGTCAAGCGATCAAAAATCTTTGGTAGTTCCGCTTCATTACCAGCCTTAACAATTGTCCCCCGATCTAACCAAACAGAGCGAATTGCTGGTTGAGCTATTCGTTGATTTACAGGAAATTGTTGCCATAAGGTTGTTTTTGACTTTAAGCACTGTTGACGTACCAAGGCATAGTTTTTTTTGGGAAATCAAAACAGGTATATTTTTGGCAACTTCCCTTGCTTGGGCTCAAGTTTCCTCTAAACTTAAGTCTGTGGTTTCAGTAGAGATTAACTTGGGAGTTTCTGCCTTTAATGATTGAGGTTTATTCACGTTCACAATGGTGGTGTGAACAGATGCAGCTAAATTGGCGCTTTCTAGTCTAACAATCAAACTTTCTAACTCTTGTTGCAGTGTGATCGCATCTTTACTACTTACTAATTGGTTGATTAGAATTAGGTGTGACATCCAAACGCACTCCTGCTTCTAGTTGATCAATATCCTCTTGGAAATTTGGAGGCGTGACTTTAGTAACGGGTTTTAGTTGAGGCGTTGTTTTCGGAACAGTTACCCGTCGAATTTGGGTTTTTGCTTTACCAGGATTAGCTTTCTTGCCAGCATTAAACCGTCGAGATTGGGTTTTTGGTTTCCGAGAATTGGGTTTTTTCCCAACCTTGAGCTATTGAGTTGGTTTTTCGGCTAGCATAGAATTAGTGTTAGTAATATCTATCAATTGCTTGGCATCTTCCTGGCTGTTAATGATGTTTAACTCCCCTGTTTGTGTTGCTGCATTTAGAGGTAATCTTACCCAAAAATTAAAAATTAATAAATTTAAGTTCAAACAAAATAACCCCACTTTTTTTAAGGGGAATTTAATATTTTTACTCATTGGTAATTGGTAATTTAATGCAGATAATTACTTGATGGTACAAGCCCCCAGATTTATCCGTGGGGTCAATCCAAAGTCGGATGACTACTGACAACAACTGTTGATTAAATCTTCAACTCCTCCAACGGGGAATAATTTGGTATTTAATTGAAGAGATACTTCCTCAACAGTCATATCATCTAAAAATATTAACTCCCCATGTTTAAGGATGACAATAGGCAACAAAATACCCTCACCTAAATCTTGTCCTTTTAAGTGGAATATTAAATCATGTCCGGTCAATAATCCCGTAACGCTGATATTTTGCCCCCAATAATCGCTACATAAAGCATGCATATTCACCTCTAATCCTTCCACAGCATTTAACTGTTGAAGAATTGGTTGGAAGGCTTGTTCAACAGCATTACCTACAACCCAAGTTAATTTTCTCGGTTCAGCAATTTTGGGCGGTAGTAATTCTTGGGCAGCATAGGTAAATTGCTTAATAAATAACCGAATAGAACCAACACCATTATCAATTTGTGGATAGTCCTCATATTCAACTTCGCTGGGTAATTCTTCACCAGCGATTAAAAACCACTCATCAGCTAACCAAGCCACACTAGAACGGTATTTTTGACCGAATTCCTGAGATAGTGATTTCACTTGAGTAATTACTTCTCTGGCTTTTCCTGGGGTTACAGGTATGAGTTCATCTTCTTGGGGACGAAATCGCGTTAAACCAACTGGAACGACTGCCACTGATGCTACCGTAGGTATTTCCCCAGTATGAAAAGATATTAAATCTCGTAATGTTTTCTCCAAATGTTCACCATCATTTATACCTGGACACACTACAACTTGAGCATGAATTTGTAAACGTCTTTTTTGAAACCATTTTAGTTGTTCTATAATTTTCCCAGCACGGTTATTTTTTAATAGTCTAGTTCTCACTTCTGGTTCTGTTGCATGAACAGAAACATACAAGGGAGATAAACGCATTTGTTCAATCCGTTGCCATTCTTTATCTGATAAATTAGTCAGAGTTAAATAAGAACCATATAAAAAACTCAGACGGTAATCATCGTCTTTCAAATACAAGCTAGAACGCTTACCTGGTGGTTGTTGATCAATAAAGCAAAAGGGACAACGGTTATTACACTGAATTAAACTATCAAATAAAGCCGTTTGAAATTCTAGCCCCAAGTCGTCATCATAATCTTTTTCAATTTCAATATGATGAGTTTTACCTCCAGCATCTAAAATTTCTAATTTTAAAACTTCATCCGCACATAAAAACTGGTAATCAATTAAATCACGGGGTTTTATCCCATTAATAGCAACAATTGCATCACCCACATCAAAGCCAATTTCAGCAGCTATGGACTCAGGTAGCACCTTGGAAATTTTTGCAGGACTAATAGTAATCATGGAGAACTCAACATTGGGCATTGGGCATTGGGCATTGGGCATTGGGGATATTTATCTTTCTTCTTTCTCCCCCACACCCTAAACCCTTCAATAATTATCCTTGCCAACCGGCTGTTATCGCTAATAAAATGGCACTGCCAAAAGCCAATCTATACCAGACAAAAACAAAGGTATTTTTTGTTTGTAAGTACCGAATCAAAAAAGCGATTGATAGGTAGGAAAAAATAAAAGTTGAAATAATACCAACAATTAACAGAAAAACAATATTACCTGGTAACTGTTGTTCCTGAAATAGCTTGAATATTTTCAGGCTTTTATACAAGGTAGCTATCGTCAGAGTGGGAAAGCCTAACAAAAATGAAAACTTAGCGGCTGTATCACGTTCTAATCCTAAAAATAAGGCAGTTGTCAAAGTTGACCCAGAACGAGAAACCCCAGGAATCAAAGCTAGAGTTTGTCCCAATCCTACTAATATACCATCTCGAATCTGTAAAGAATCCAAACCTCGCTTGCGAGTGCCAATTTTTTCTGCCAAACCTAGTAACAGTGCCATTAATACTGACATGATAGCAATAATTAATGCACTTTCAGGTAAAATATCTTTTAACAGAAAGCCAAAAATTAATGCTGGCATTGTGCCTACAGCAATACCTACAATAATCTTCCATTCTTCACGTTCCCAATCTCTATCCTTTAATGCAGCAATTCCACCTTTAAGAATACTAGAAATCAGCGACCAAAAATACAACACAATAGCAATCACACTGCCAAATTGAATGGCATCAACAAAGTCTTTATAACCTAATTCCTTCCAAGCAAATATCTTGGTCACAATTAACAGATGTGCTGTACTGCTAATGGGTAAAAACTCTGTAATACCTTGAACAATACCCAAAATCAGTGCCTGTAACCATTCAGGGGTGATTTTTTCCGTGTTTTCTGCCACAGCCAAAAGTGGCCAACATAGTAAACCTATACTACTTACTTCTAAGATTGTCGCCATCAACCAGACTCCCAAAATGGATGCGTAATTTTAGCAAATTATCCAACCTGATCCGTTTTCATCATCAGATTTTCCGGGCAAGATTCACAGGAAGAAGTGTGCAGTAATAAGTCCTCGTGCACAATAAATTGCACATTTCGGGAAGGGAACAGGGAATAGGACGAGATTACAGGGATTTCTATTTTTTAGCTAAATGAATAATTAATTTTGGTGATGTACGTAGTCCCTCGCCAGTATTAAATTACGATTGTGGGATTCCACCTTACGCAGAAGCATTATCCCTCTACCTTAGTAACCCACATTCCGCACTTAAATAAGTAGCATAAATAAACTACATTGTAGAGGCAATTCAGAACTAGAGTTTTTAAAGATCCAGTAGCCATGAAAATAGAAATTATGCACATCAAAGTTCCAGCTTTTCTTACACAATCAAAAAGCCAGTCAGACAACAATGTTTAATTTAAATTGTTCAATCACTTATGAAAATACAAGACTATGCGATAGTGAATTAGAGATTTGAAAACTAAGCAAATAAATAATACTTTTGACAAGCTGTAGGTAGGAATTGCAAAATTCGACAACGTTCCTCTGTCAAGTTCAGAATCCTGTGAACTCCTTGTGTAATCAGAAAATGAATCCCTTGAAAACATATGCCAGTTGCTGCCTCTTTCAGAGGAGCTTCCCTAACAAGTCGGGGAACCCGCCGAACCCACAGGCTCTGAAAGATCCAATAATTATTGTCCTAGATTACTTAGGCAATTACTATACTCTCCATGCAAATGCAATGAGGTTGAAGCTAAATGGGAATATTTGATTGCTACTCCATGTTTTTTTACCACTTCTAATACCAAGTCTAAATGAGTGTAGATAGAACTGTAGAATAAAGAACATGGAAGATAAAGACTCATGAGGAAGCAATGGCACGCCCTTTCAATCTAGAAGTTCAAGAAAGTGCTGAGTATTTGTCAAAAAGCCTGAAAAATGCGCGGACAGCATTAGACAAAGAACGTTTACAAATGCTGTGGTGGATAAAAACAGAACAAGTAACCCAGCATCAAGAAGTAGCCGAAGATTGGGCAGAGATGGGTCAACAATAACAGGATGGTTACAAAGGTATGGAAAAGGAGGACTATCTTCTCTTTGAGAGGTAAAAACTGCGCCTGGGGCAACTCCTTTAATACAAGGTGAAATGCTATCACAACTAATATCAAAGTTAGAATCCCCCCAAGGGTTTAGCAGTTATAGGCAAATTGTGGAATGGCTAGAGCAAGAATGGCACGTCCAAGTCAAATACAAGACAGTTTACAGTTTAGTGCCCTACAAACTAGGGGCAAAATTGAAAGTACCTCGACCCATCAGCTCATCACAAGATGAGCAAGCTATAAACCTTTTTAAGAAAACATCCCCCTTGCCTTGGTAGCTTTAGAGAAACTATTGGGTGGGGGAAAACGACTGAGTTACCTGTGCCAGGATGAAACCAGATTAGGTTTGAAGACCGAAACTGGAGGAGTGAGTGATTACGGCTCGTGGTGTTAAACCTGTAGTGAGGGTGCAGTGGCCACGAAAAGCATTTTGGCTTTATGGAGTTGTTGAACCCACCTCTGGATGGCATTTTTGTCAGGAATATCCTCATCTAAACAGTGAAAATTTTCAGAAATTCTTGGATGTCCTATCTCAAGAATTAGGTTCTGATATGGCATTAATGCAGATGGATCAAGCTTCTGCACACCAAGCTTTGGCACTGTCTTGCCCTGAAAATATTATTCCCATTTTTCAACCATCTCACTCTCCTCAACTTAACCCCATCAAGCGATTATGGCAGTTTATTAAACGTCAGTTCAAAGGTGAAAGTTCCTCACATCTCGACCAATTGCGTCAGCAAGTTCAACATGAATTAGCTCAATTATCTTCTGAGATCATCTCCTCTTTGACCAGTTATGATTTCATCCTTGAAGCTCTGTTTCACCAAGCTTTATTCTGTGCAGCCTCATAGAGAATTAGTATAAGGCAATTATTAGGAATAATTTAGTTAATCCATAATATTTGTATAGCTTATCCATTACTCTCCCTATTCTATCATCATTTAAATCTTCGCCTTCAATTCCCACTCCTAATCAATGTTATATGGTTTTTTCCTCAAAAAGTTGAGGAAATAAATATAATGGTCTCCATAGAAAACCTAGTCCATAATGATTGCTTTGACTATTTCTCCTGTATTCACTTTCTCTCTACTATCTATTCAGAATATCTCATTAATTTTTTCTACAATTCCTATCTCATCTATTAGAGATGATTTATAAAGTAAATGTTGAGGAGACAAGAGGAAGTAGCATAATTCTAGTCATAAGAGCATATATAGCCCCTTACCTCATTTGTGTTAAACGCTCATAATCCTTGCTTAGACGATGATATTGGTTAAACTACCCAAATGTTCTTTCTACTACCCAGGGTTGTGGTAAAACTTTAAATTCTTGCTCAGTAGGTCCTATGACTTCAACATGAGCTTGAATCAGGAACCAAACTGCAAGTGCAAATTTATCACTGTCATAACCGGAATCAACCCATAAAACTTGGACTTTTTCCAATAACTCTGTGGGTTCCTCTAGCAGTTCCATTAGTGCATAGGCAGCAAGTATTCGTTCTGGGGCATTCGCTTCACTAACAACAACTTTCAACACAAGTCCCAGGCTATCAACTAAAGTTTGCCCCTTTCTTCCTTTTACCTTTTTACATCCGTCAAAACCATACACATCCCCTTTTTTTGGTCAGTGTTGACCGACTGACTGTCTGCAGCGAGCGCGGTAGGTTGTGTTGATTTACCTAATTTCGAGCGAACTTGACCACCCAATGTATGGTTGAATTTTTCCCAAACCCCCTGGCCCTGCCATTTACTGTAATAGCTATATACCGTTGACCTTGGCGGGAAGTCACCTGGAAGCATATTCCATTGACATCCAGTTTTCAAATGATAATAGATGGAATTACATATTTCACCCATATCTGTTGTGGGTGGATGCCCTCCTTCTTTGGCTGGTGGAATCAATGGGGCCAGGATTTCCCAGTCCATATCAGTTAAGTCTGTGGGGTAAGACTTTCGTTCCATCAGTAGCTATGTAAATACACTACATTTTATGTATCCTATCCTTCCAACATTCCTTTTCTACTCCCCTTTACATTTACTTTATCAATAGCCTCTTATTCCTGCTATTATTCCCAAGTTATCCAAGTTCTTACTCTCAAACTCTTCTTTTTGGTAATTCATATTTTTGGGGGTTTTTACTTAGTTTAGGCTCATTAACATTCATTTTCTCATGTTCTCTCCTGAATTTATTGTCAATACTTACGAGTTCTAAGTTGTTGCCAATTTTTATTGTATTGTCTATTTTCTTACTATTTAAATTATGTGTTTACTACGGTAAGGATTGAGGTGGTGGGGTATTGATAAGTGTGATAGGTGAGTCAGAATATAGCACTTATGGAAAAGAGGCTGGGACTAAAACTAGACAGAGAGATATTGAAGCAGTTGGGAACAGAGCAACTGGTAGAAATCATTATTGACCAGGGGAAAAGTATAGAGAACCTAAGAAATAGAGTAGTAGAACTGGAAAAAGAAATAGAGAAACTCAAAGTCAGTAGAGATTTAGAGACCATAAGATTATCCAAAGCACCCTTGGGAGACATCCTCAAAAAAACCGAGAACAAACAACAAGAGAAACCAGAAGAGAACCAGACACCAAAACGGAAACCAGGAGGACAACCAGGGCATAGGGGAAAAAGGAGAAAGGTGTTTGGTGGAGTAGATAGAATAGATTTGAGATAGTGGGACGGCAAGTGTATAGATTTGAGATAGTGGGACGGCAAGTGTGTGGATGGTGAGGTCAGGGGGAATTGTTTGGCGAACCAATAAAAATCCAAACACAACAAGTAGGGGAGTTGGTGGACAGGCCAATCCAAATAGTAGAATATGAAAGATATACGTAGATTTCCAGTGTGTGTCGGGAAACACAAAGGGCACACTAGTCACCAGATATAGTACCGGGACAAGATATAGGAATCACACAACACTTGTTGTTGTGGGAACTGGGTCAAATAGAAGTTGGAGTGGGAATATTAGTAGCTACCAATGAAGGAATAGATGGTCCAGTGGCTCAAAGTATTCATAGCCTCAAACAGTGGATAAAACAAACCCAGCCTCATATCCTTGGGGATGAAACACTCTGGGTAGTTAAAGGGGTGAAACAATGGTTATGGATTTTTGCCAATAGTGACTTCCCTTGATTTCATGGGTCTGATACTCCTTGTCCTGGCGAATTAGAATCCATTGTGGCTTCAAGTTACTCTGGTGTAATCAGTTCTGATGACTTTACTGCCTATAACGGTTATCCGGTTACAGCTCAACAGAAATGTCAGGCACATCTACCCTACCCCGTCACTTCAAGACACTAATCAAGATTCCTGGCTTCAATCACCAAGAAATTGGCACAAAATTCATGGACCTCATAGATGAAGGTTTTAAAAACTACCCTTTATTCCAACAAACCCAAAACCTTCATGAATTCTTGACTTGGCCATCCTAGTTCCAACCAAAAGTTGAATCTTCCATTCATTCATTGATCAAGCCCTAGGGGAACCTGGTAAACTCTTACCTTCCTTAGGCAATAGACCTTGATCATAATTTAGCTGAACCAAGGTTAGGTTTAGCACTGACACAACGAAAAGTCTGTGGTGGTTCTCTTTCTCTGGAGCTATTCGAACATCCTGCCAATTTATTGACGGTTATACAAACTTGTCGTCGTCAAGCACTTTCTCTAGTTGAGTTTTTTGACCAACCTATGAAAGCCATGGTTCACTCTGCTTTCCATACACCTTCTTTAATCCCTCTCCCTTAGACCTGAATCCTTACTTACTACGTAGCTCTTTGGTTTTTTTTTACACCTATACATGGACTACAAGATGAAGTGCTGAATGTGGGCTATTACTATGACCTTATTCTTTTAGTGGGAAGGGAGTATCTTAATTCTCCTCATCTCCCTCATCCCCTGTCTCTATCGAAAATTTTTCGTTAAATTTGCAGTATAATCAGAATGCCCCCTGGGGGGATTTTAGAGTGTGGTACTGTAGATAAGTAAAGTTTAGTAACAAATATTAAAAACATTGATTAATAATACATTGTCTGCTTACACTGTTGAAAACTCATCTATTGATAATAATTTGCATATTACTGAAACTAGGCATAGAGGTATTAAAGAATTGGAGTCCACCCTTTCGTTATCACCCTTCCTTCCCAGTGGAATAACTTGGAGGCAAACTTGGTTAGTATTTGTCGCAGCGATTTTTTTAGTAACCGTACCAGTATTTATAGAAGCGCCACTAGTGCGATCACTACCTACTCTCAGTTTAGTAATCACAGGATTCTGGATTTGGCTGAGTTTGACATTAATGTCACGTCCTCACACCTATCTCTGGGGAGATTTACTCTTAGGATTTAGCTGGAGTTGGTTCACAGGGGCAATTTATTGGGGTTGGTTACGTTGGGAACCCTTATGGCACTTACCCATAGAATCTCTTGGACTACCCTTTGCTATCTGGTGTTTGTGCCGAAATTGGGGCAAAGTCGGTAACTGGTTTTATCTGGGTTCTTTATTCGGCACAGTTTTAACAGATATATATTTTTATGTAGTAGATTTAATGCCCTATTGGCGGGAAATTATGAGAACAGATGCCGATGGAGCTTCAGGAATCTTAAGAAATGCTTTAGCACAAGTGCAAACTCCTTGGGGAGAAGTTTGGGCAATCATTCTGGCCTTAGCACTATTGACCGTCGGGCTGGTATCTTTGGGTAAAAAGCAAAAACATTGGTACGCCTTTGGTGGAGCAGTTTTGAGTACAATTTTAGTAGACAGTTTGTTCTTAATAGCTGCCATTCTTACTTAAAGTTCTCAGCTACTAACAATCAACTTCAAAAAAGCTCAATACTATATTTGGAAATAAATTTTTACAAAGTAAAATTTCCAAAATATCTCTAACGTGGTAATAGCCAATCGTACTAGAAGTTGCAACTTCAAATGCAGCTTAGTTTCGGTAGTTCACTAAGCTGTATATTAGTTTCTGATGACTGCTGTGTGTTGATTCAGCTATCAGCTATCAGCCCAAGCATGAAGTCAGAGGAAAAAGTACCCCATCACCCCCCAAAGTTATCACGGGGGTTGAATCAATACTCCATACTTCTCACTTCAGCCCACAGTTGACGGCGTTTAGTTGAAAGGTTTGATTTTTGTTTGATGGAAAGAGGTAGAAAAATCGTGAAAGGATTAGTACGTTTATTAACAGTGTTTAGTTTGTTGCTAGGCTGTTGGGGATGGCTGGGAACAACCCAAACAGCCCAAGCTATCAGTTTTAGCAAAATTGCTTTGCGTCAAGTTCCAGTTTTAGCAATTGCACGTCAAAATAAGGCAGATGCCAAGTTAGGAACTGAATTTGGTAAAAAAATTGATTTGAATAATACCAACATTGCTGCTTTTCAGCAGTATCCAGGGCTTTATCCCACCTTGGCTAAGAAAATCATCACAAATGCTCCTTATAAGAGTGTAGAAGATGTATTAAATCTACCAGGATTAAGCGATCGCCAAAAACAAACCTTACAAGCCAACTTAGGTAACTTCGCCGTCACAGAATACGAGCCGAACTTCAATGAAGGAGATGATCGTATTAATAACGGTATCTACAGATAACTTTGGTTGGTAATAGGTAATAGGTAATAGGTAATTGGTGATTAGTGAAAAGTTAATTACCAATTACCAATTACCAATTACCAATTACCAATTACCCATTACCCATTACCAGTAATTTTGAATTTTGAATTTATTAGATATTCCCAGGCAATTTGATGTTTTAATAGTCGGCGCTGGCGCTGCTGGACTATACACAGCACTATGTCTACCAGAATCCTTACGAGTAGGCTTAATTACTAAAGACACTATAACTTTATCTGCCAGTGATTGGGCGCAAGGTGGTATTGCTGCTGCTGTTTCTCCAGAGGATTCACCCAAGCTGCATATTGCAGATACATTAAAAGCCGGAGCGGGTTTGTGTGATGTCAAAGCGGTAAAATTTTTAGCTGAAAAAGCCCCTATTTGTATTCAGTCCTTAGTTAACTTAGGGGTAGCCTTTGACCGTCATGGTAACACCTTGGCTTTAACCTTGGAAGCTGCTCATTCCCGTCATCGTGTTCTTCACGCCGCCGATACCACAGGTAGAGAAGTAACCACAACTCTCGCGGCTCAAGTCTTGCTTCGTCCCAATATCCAAGTTATTCAGCAAGCTTTAGCTTTATCCTTATGGATAGAACCAGAAACCAATCTTTGTCAAGGAATTAGCCTGTTTTATCAAGGTAAGGTTACATGGGTAAAGGCTGACGCTGTAGTTTTGGCAACAGGTGGTGGAGGTCAAGTATTTGCCCAAACTACTAATCCGGCTGTAAGTACAGGTGATGGCGTAGCTATAGCTTGGCGGGCTGGGGCTATCCTCCGCGATTTAGAATTTGTCCAATTTCATCCTACAGCCTTGACAAAACCAGGACGCTTTCTGATCAGCGAAGCTGTACGCGGTGAAGGAGCGCACCTTGTTGATAACGAAGGACGACGTTTTGCTTTTGACTATCATCCAGATGGGGAACTTGCACCGCGAGATGTGGTCAGTAGAGCTATTTTTAGTCATTTACAAGATACAGCCGTTGATCTTGCCACTGCCCATGTCTGGTTAGATATGCGTCCTATCCCTGCTGATAAAATTCGCCATCGGTTTCCTAACATTATTAATGTTTGTCAGCATTGGGGTATTGATGTCTTCAATGAACCGATTCCTGTAGGTCCGGCTGCTCACTATTGGATGGGTGGTATTTTCACAGATTTGCACAATCGTACCAATATCCCTGGTTTATACGCTGTGGGAGAAACTGCCAGTACGGGAGTTCATGGCGCTAATCGCCTCGCCAGTAATTCTCTATTGGAATGTATAGTCTTTGGGGCGCAGATGGCTCATTTCCAGGATGAAATGCTGAGAAAGGGACAAACTACAGAATCTCCATCTTCCCCAAATCCTTTATCTTTTGAGTTATCCGTTAGTGATTGGGAAAATCAACAATTACAACTAGAAGCAATCAGGAAAAAGTTACCCCGTTTAGTCTGGCAAACTGCTGGTATTTGTCGAGAACAATCAAGTTTGGAAAATGCGATCGCTACTATAGAATCTTGGCAACAAGATTTCGCTAATTTACCTTTAAGTAAATTTTTACAACGTTTACGTCCTCAAGAACCAGCAAGTTTCAATTTACCGAATATTGATCAGCAATTGCGACTTTGGGCAGAAACCCACAATTTATTAGATGTAGCTTATTTAATTCTCAAAAGTGCTGCTTTTAGAACTGAAAGCAGGGGGGGACACTACCGTTTAGATTATCCCCAACTAGCTCCTGAGTGGCAAGTCCACACAACTATCCAAAATCATCATTGGTGGCAATCTAACTAAATATTGCAAGCTGATACACACAATCCAAAATCTAAAATCCAAAACTATATCATCAGCGTGTCCCGCTACCATGTTGACTATCAGACGCACCATAGTTTGGGGGAATATATTAGGACTTACGCTGCGAGTATTTGGAATTTTAATTCAATCCAAAATCTAAAATTTTTCGTATCAGCTCAAAAACTTATGACGAAAACTCATAGCGATTTTTCCCCAGATGTTTGGCCTGGTACATTGCTGTGTCCGCTTGTTTAATCAAGGTTTCACTGTTATCGGCATCGTTAGGGTAAATACTAATACCGATGCTGGCAGAAACGCTAATAACATGGCCATCCAAAATTATCGGCTCAGCTATTACACTTAGAAGTTTTTCGGGTACCGTTGCAAGTATCTGTACATTAGAAATAGCCTGTAAAATACCCGTAAATTCCTAACCGCCGAAACGATAAATTATATCAGCAATACGCAAAGTATTACTTAGACGTTGAGCAATAATTACCAGCAGATGATCGCCCATTTCATGACCTAATGAATCATTCACTCATTTAATACCATCTAAATCTATAAATAATAATGCCAACATAAAGTTATTAGATTGTGACCATTTCAAACATGCATATAGTTGTTCAGTGAAAAACTTGCGGTTAGATAAACCGGCCAGAGGGTCATGGTATGCTAATTGCCGCAAGTAGTTTTCTTGGATTTTTAATTCATAATTAGAACGAAATAAATCATCAGCAATTTGTTTTAGTTATTCCTCGATTTGTTTGCGTTGAGTGATATCTCTAAGAACACCAACTAGAAAGAAATTACCAGCAGCATCTTTGTTGAGCGCTCGCTTAGTAGCTATCAGATGAGTTTTACCATGAATGTCAGTAAATTCTTCTTCATGTTCCTGGGGTTGCTGAGTCTGAAAAACAAAATTTTCTTGTTGAAGAAATATATTGGCTTCATGCTGAGGAAAAAGATCGTAATCTGATTTTTCCATTAATAAATTATAGGAATAACCACTAAATTTACAATAAGCCTCGTTTAAAAGAATCTATTGATATTGTTGGTTTTTGACAAAAATGGGATCAGGAATAGCATTGATAACTTGATGCAGAAATTCTTTAGAACGTTTTAATTCTTATTGTATATAAGTGATGTAAAAAGTTATGGCAATAGCTGAACTACAAAAAGTCAGCCCGGGAGGAATAATCGGTATCCACCATCCTGCTAACAAAGCAATGTAAAGACTTATGTTTAACACCAAACCCAACAGTATAAATATGAATATACTTTTTCTTGGCTGTTTGATTTGCCATGTAATTACTGCTCCTATAAAAGACCAAATAAAAATCCACAGGCTTTCTAGGAAATCGGGACAGACTCTCAGTAATGGTCGTCCTTGTAGAGCAGCAGAAATTAATTCATGAATAAAATAAGCTTGTAGTTGAACTCCAGCTATAGGTTTTGCTTCACTCATTCGCATCAAAGGACTGGAGTAGGGAATAAATAGAAAATCCTGGAGGATAGGTGCTGTAGAACCGATAAGTACGATGTGATCGGGAATTAAATCCTCTGGAACTTTGTCAGCTAATATAGCTCCCAAAGATACCTGATGATAACTATAAGATTCCCTAGATGAATTTTGACAACGGGGTTTAGGAAAATTAGATACAATTTGATAGCCTCTCCCATGAGCCCCAATATAAGCACCATTATTACTCTGAAACCGAGGAAATACAGCCTTACCTAACTGTAAATATTCAGGATTGCTAGCAGATTTTTTCGGTGTGATTCCCTCAGAATTAAGATATAATAAAGCCAGCCTCAAAGCAGAACTTTCATAAACTTGATCATTTGCGTGCCAGTATAGTAAACTGCAGCGCACCTTGCCATCATGGTCATATAACACATTATTAAAAGCCACTTGTCCGTGCTGTTTTAACTCTGGTGCAGGTGAAACTTTACTATCTATTTTATGTGCCAGTAGTTCGATACCAATCAAGTTTGGCATTGCCTTATAAGTCGCCACCAGTTTATCATGACCAGGCTGTACAGGCAAATCTCTATAGATATCTAAGCCTATTGCACGGGGTTTATAGCTGTTTAATTTGGACAACACCTGAGCTTTTTGATCAGAAATTGGCCAAGAACCTGCTTGATACAAAGAGGTTTCATCAATTGCGATGATAGTAATACGTTCCTCTGGTGCTTCATAGGGACGCAAATGGAAAAATTGATCTAAAGCTGCTAACTCGAAAGACTGTAATAATTAGGGCGAACGCATGTAAATGTAGTACATATATACTAAGGAACGAGAAAGGTAGGGAGGGCTGATGATATAGAGGTTGACCAATGAGGCTCTGATGGTAAAGTCATTGTAAAAGTAGAAGAAGAAAGTCCCAAAAAGTGTGAAGCTCAAGCCCACAATCACGATTACTGACCACGTTGCACAGATGGAAGATCCAAGAGTAGAGGGGAGGAAACGACACAAGTTAATTGACATTCTTACCATTGGAATTTGTGCAGTAATTTGTGGAGCAGATAGTTGGGTGGCAATTGAACTGTATGGCTACAGAAAATATGAGTGGTTAAAAACCTTTTTAGAACTAGGAAATGGGCTCCGGTCCCAGGACACATTTGGAAGGGTATTTGCACAATTGAACCCGCAAAAATTTCAAAATTGTTTCTTGAACTGGATGAAATCAGTACATAAGATAAGGGATGGTGAAGTTGTGGCAATTGACGGGAAAACTTTATGTAGTTCTCATGGTAAAAATAGTGACTAGAGTGCAATCCAAATGGTAAGTGCATGGGCAACTACAAATAAATTAGTGTTGGGACAGATGAAGGTGCATGACAAATCAAATGAAATTACAGCAGTTCCCGAATTATTAAAGGTTTTAGAATTAGCTGGATGTATTGTCAGGATTGATGCCATCGGGTGTCACAAAGACATAGTAAAGTTAATTACGCAAGAAAATGCAGATTATGTAATTACTTTAAAAAAGAACCAAGGTAATCTGTATGAGTCAGTAGAACAGCTATTTAAGTCAGGGATAAGTACAGGTTTTTAAGAGCTTCAACATAGCACATATAAACCCGAAGAAACAGGGCATGGTCTTCATGAAATCCGCAACTTTGGGTTTCAGCTTGATCCTGATTCAGTTTGGTCAAATCTAAAAAGTGTTGGGATGGTAGAATCTATCGGATAAGTGCATGATAAAACAACAGTAGAGACTCGTTATTTTATTAGTAGTCTTGAGTCAAATGGAGAACGATTGGCTAATTCTGTCCGCAGCCATTGGGCAACAGAAAATTCATTGCATTGGGTATTAGATGTAGCTTTAAAACAAGATGACTGCCGGATTAGGAAAGATAATGCTCCACAAAACTTTGCAGTAATGCGCCAGATAGCAGTCAATCTTTTGGGTAAAGAGAACCCCGTGAAGCGGGGGATAAAAAATAAACAGTTTTTGGCAGAAATGGATAATAACTCTTGAGAAAGAGTTTTAGCTTTAGCCTCAACTAACTTGTCAACAATTTACTTAATATTTTCTTCTGCTTATTTTTACAGATAAGTTTACTTATTTATGGATGAATAGTTAGCTCATTTATCCTTAGCTAAGAGTTATTCAATTGGAGATAAGCTAATTCATCGCTTAATAAAAAAGTGATTGATTTTGTTTATATATCCATCAAGCTTTGCACTTATATATATAGATGATTTTAAAATCCTCATTAGTTTTTATTAGGAAATAAGGTGCATTTCCCCTGCTGTAATAATCCGATATATCGAAATAGCAACACACAGATAGGAGTCCACTAAGCAGTCATTAATTCTCTACGTCCTTGACTCACCATTTGTTGGATTGCAAATACAAGTCTAGGAAGAAAATTTCTGAACTGCTGATGCATAAAAACCTCGTCTCAGTCCTTATTTTATTTGGCTAAAGTACGCTTAAATCTCAATACTACTCGGTTAATAATCAGGAATTAGTAAATTGTTTTGGGGAAAGCTGACTGTGTTTAGGGTAAAGGTTTTTTCTCCTTTTCCCCTTTCCCTTGTCCCAAGCCAAATTAAAAGTATAAGGTAATTAACCGAGCCATATTGAAGCGTAAGTTACGTGTGACGGGTTGATAATCAGGGTAAGAAGAAGACAGTGTAAGGTGTGTTTTGAGTGGAATGAGGCACTTTACTTAAAATACTTGAAGTTTTGAGGTCCTGTATAACCAGTTATCTTTGCCAGTTCGTTTAAATTCTGCACACCACTGTATGTTTTACCATTCATAACCCAAGAAGGGTAACTTTCAATTTTCGCAGCTATGCACTCTTGTGTTGGTGTGCCAGGGTTATCGGGAGAAGCACATTCAATGTGGTTGATTTCTTTGTAAGCTTCTTTGCCAAAGAGTAGCTTTTGTTCATGACAGTGAGGACACCACCAAGCAACATATTCTTTTGCACCGATTTGGGTTAAGTGTTTTGCTAATTGAATTTCTGACTCTCCAGAAGTAGTAGTAATTTGCCAGCCTACTTGTGGTTTTGGTTCTTCTTTGGCGTCAAAGAAAATCTGTACGGTTTTACCATCAGTGGGTTCGGCTATATTCCCTGATGTGTTTATATCGGAGTAAATACTGAATGTAGTAATTAGTGTCACCATACCGACAATTAGAGCAGTGAAGAATATTTGTCCAATATCTTCCCAGTCACGACCCAGGATGGTGAGAGTTAAGATACTCACAGCAAACAAAGCTGAGGCAATACAGTAAAGACACAAAGCTTGGAGTTGAAATGCTAGGACATACATTAAATATCCACTAAATACTGACATAGTGATCGCACCGACCAGCAGCAACCACCAAGTCAGATTTTCTATTTGTTTTCGATTTTTGTTCCCTTCTACTGAGTTCAAAGCCAAGGGAGCTACAGCCAAGAGCAACATACCGATGTATGTCAGCAAACCAAACAGAGCTAAAGGCTGGCCAAAAACTGTACCCCAGGGGCTAGAAAGTACATCAGTACAACCTTTAACACCTTCTGGAGTAGTGCAAACAGGATTACCTCCTGTTAACTTTTCAAACGTGAGATAACCTGTGTTGAGGATACCAAGCCCAGTGATCGCCCCAATCAATGGACGCGACCATTTATGAATCCAAGGAGTAGAACGACGGTGAATCATAATTGGTAATTGGTAATTGGTCAGTAGTAATTGGGCATTGGGCATTTGGTATTAAGAAAATAACTTCCCCATCTCCCGTATCTCCCCAGTCTCCAGTCCCTAAGAATGTAATTTTATTGAGGAACTTGATTTACTTTCACCTTTAGAATTCCAATTCCGGTGAGCAGCTTCTACAAATTGACTGACACGAATTGGGTCAATAGGCTGGGAAATTTGATCGTGGCGTTTGAGAGAACTGGAAACAATCACACCATTTGCTGCTTGCATCAGCGTACCAATATTTTCCCAATTAGCTCCGCTACCAATGAACACTGGTGTACCAGCAGCAGCACCGCAAGCCAGTTCCAAGTCTTCTAAGTTAGGAGGACTGCCAGTAGCCCAACCTGATAAAATCACCCCATCAGCTAAACCTCTTTCTATTGTGTCTTTGACAGCAACTGTTAGATTGGGTGAACTTAAAGGACGCGCGTGTTTAACCAACACATCAGCCAAGATTTTCACATCAGAACCTAGTTCCCGACGATAGCGGAGTAATTGATGTGCCTCTCCTTCAATTAATCCCTGGTCAGTGGCCATTACTCCTGTAAGGATGTTAACCCGGATAAATTGTGCCCGTACACAACTAGCGATCGCCATTGCACTTTTGCCATCATTCCGTAAAACATTTAAACCCACAGGCAAAGTTACTAAATTCTGTATTCGCTGTACCACCACAGTCATAGCACTGACAACGGCTGGATCAACTTGGTTTTTAGTAAAGGGTGCATCGAAAAAATTTTCTACAATTAAGCCGTCTACCCCACCACTGGCCAGGGCGGTTGCTTCTTGTTCAGCACGGTCAGTTACTGCTTTCAGACTACCACCCCAACGGGGTGAGGTAGGTAGGGGTAGCAGATGAACTACGCCAATAATCGGTGTTCGAGTTTTGAATAGCTGATATAAGTCCACGTCTTTATTTTGCTTGGCAAAGTCCAGGGTTGAGAATTTCTTGTTTAAGGATCAAGGATGAAAAGACAAAAATAATTTTGCATCTGACCTGTCCCTTAATAGGTGGTAAATTAGGTATTGGCCTGCTTTTGACTATATCTTCTGGTAATTGAGACAGTCTCCGCCTTCATATTTCATATTTCACCAAACTCTTGACTTTATATCTAGACTAGTGAATTCGTTTGATTATGAATGGTTCGTTACCTCCTTCTCAAGATGGAAATTAGCGTTAAACCTTTCATAAGATATGTTAAGATAAAATCTGGCTACAAGAGGAGTTTGCCACTCACAAGACGCAAGGCAGCTTTCCCGTAGTTTAGGTATTATGCCAGCGCATCATCGCGGGTTTAGCCTAAGATATAGGGTAGCATTACTGCTTTATGGGCGCAGTCGCGTTTGCGATTTCCCTGAGGGTAGCGACTTCTCAAAAACAGCCCTTTGGGCGGCTTCCCGATGGGTAAATTAACAACGCACACGCTGCGGTAGCGTAAAATACCAATAAGCGAATCGTTAAGAAATATTAAGAGTGTCAAAATTGCCATAAGACACTCAGGTTTACCCTAGGAAACAGATTAATAAAAACATCATAGCATGACCGCTATATCTTGACTGATTAGGGTCATACGTCCACTGGCACTTACGAAAAACAACTGGTAGTGAAAATCCATTACTGCGGTGTCCTGATCAGGGTGCGGGAAAAAGCACCTAATTATTACTTGTTATGTTTGACTGCACAAGAAAAAAACTGAAGATATTTTCAAAATATGGGTGACAAACCAACAATAGCCATTTCTCACTTGGGCTGCGAGAAAAACCGAATAGATACAGAACATATGTTGGGTCTGTTGGTAGAAGCAGGTTATGGTGTAGATACAAATGACGAGTTAGCTGATTATGTAATTGTCAATACTTGTAGTTTTATCGAAGCTGCTAGAGAAGAATCGGTAAAAACCTTAGTAGAACTGGCAGAAGCAAATAAAAAAGTCGTTATTACTGGTTGCCTAGCGCAACACTTTCAAGAACAATTATTGGAAGAGTTGCCAGAAGCACTAGCCGTGATTGGCACAGGTGATTACCACAAAATTGTCAATGTCATTGAGCGGGTAGAACAGGGAGAGAGGGTGAAACAAATTACCCCCCAACCTACTTACATAGCGGATGAAACCACACCACGCTACCGAACTACAACCGAAGGAGTAGCTTACCTAAGAGTTGCTGAAGGATGCGATTATCGTTGTGCATTTTGCATTATTCCTCATCTGAGAGGGAATCAGCGATCGCGCACTATTGAATCAATAGTTGCTGAGGCCAAGCAATTGGCAAGTCAAGGGGTAAAAGAAATTATTCTGATTTCCCAAATCACCACCAATTATGGTTTGGATATTTACGGAAAACCAAAGTTAGCGGAATTACTTTGTGCTTTAGGGAAAGTAGATGTACCGTGGATCAGAATGCACTATGCTTATCCTACTGGACTCACACCAGATGTGATAGCGGCAATTCAAGAGATACCAAACGTGCTGCCTTATTTAGATTTGCCCTTGCAACATTCTCATCCAGAAATTCTTCGAGCCATGAACCGTCCTTGGCAGGGAAGAGTGAACGATACAATTATCGAAAGTATCAAAACTGCCCTCCCCTCAGCAGTGCTAAGAACCACATTTATTGTTGGTTTCCCTGGAGAGACACAAGAGCATTTTGAACATTTACTAGAGTTTACCGAGCGACATGAATTTGATCATGTTGGTGTCTTCACCTTCTCACCGGAAGAGGGAACCCCCGCCTACAATTTACTAAATCAATTACCACAAGAATTGATGGTAGAGCGTCGTGATCAACTCATGGCACTCCAACAACCAATTTCCCTCCTCAAAAATCAACAGGAAGTAGACAAAATAGTTGATGTCCTGATTGAGCAAGAAAATCCCGAAAGTGGAGAATTAATCGGCCGTTCCGGCAGATTTTCCCCAGAAGTTGATGGTCAAGTCTATGTTAAAGGCGACGCAGGGCTAGGAACCATCGTGCCAGTAAAGATCCACAGTGCCGATGCCTACGACCTCTATGGTCAAATAATTATGAGTAATTAGTCATGGGTCATATTGCTATGACCCATGACCAAATTTACAAATAAGTATCGGTTTACAAGTCCAAAAAAACTCACAATAAAATCTTTAGGAGAATTAATGAATCTTACCTTTCAAGAACTAGGCATTTCCCAAGAGCGTGTTGAAATTCTAGAAAAACTTAGCTTTACCACACCTACAAATATTCAGACTCAAGCTATTCCGCAACTATTAGCGGGTCGTGATGTAGTTGGGCAATCGCAAACAGGAACAGGTAAAACAGCAGCCTTTTCACTGCCGATGTTAGAAAAGCTGGATGTCAGCAAAAAAGCTGTACAAGCTGTTGTACTAACACCTACTCGTGAATTGGCAATGCAAGTTCATGATGCTATTTCCCAATTCATGGGGAATGATGGATTACGAGTATTAGCAATCTACGGTGGTCAGTCAATCGACCGTCAAATGATGCAGCTAAAACGCGGTGTTCATGTAGTTGTGGGTACACCAGGACGGGTGATAGATTTGCTAGAGCGTGGTAGCTTAAAGCTGGATCAAGTGAAATGGTTTGTCCTTGATGAAGCTGATGAAATGTTGAGCATGGGCTTTATTGATGATGTAATCAGAATTCTGTCCCAAGCTCCCACAGAGCGCCAAACGGCTTTATTTTCGGCAACTATGCCCCCATCCATTCGCCAATTGGTGAATAAGTTTTTAAACTCTCCGGTGACCGTAACCGTTGAGCAACCAAAAGCTGCACCCAATAAAATCAATCAGGTAGCTTACTTGATTCCTCGCCATTGGACAAAGGCTAAAGCTTTACAGCCAATTCTGGAAATGGAAGATCCAGAAACAGCTTTAATCTTTGTTCGCACCAGACGGACAGCCGCAGAACTAACCAATCAATTGCAAGCTGCTGGCCATAGTGTGGATGAATATCATGGTGATTTGTCTCAGCAAGCACGGGAAAGATTATTAACCCGTTTCCGCAATCGTCAAGTCCGCTGGGTGGTAGCTACTGATATTGCTGCACGGGGTTTAGATGTGGATCTACTTTCCCACGTGATTAACTTTGACTTACCCGATAGCGTGGAAACCTACGTTCACCGGATTGGTCGGACTGGTCGTGCTGGTAAAGAAGGAACTGCGATTTCTTTGGTACAACCATTTGAACGCCGCAAACAACAGGCATTTGAACGCCATAACCGCCAAAATTGGCAGGTGTTAACAATTCCTACCAGGGCGCAAATTGAAGCTAGACACATCAAAAAATTGCAAGAACAGGTAGCAGAAGCTTTAACTGGTGAACGTTTGGCTTCATTTTTACCAATCATCAGTGAGTTGATTGAAAAATATGATGCTCAGGCGATCGCAGCTGCGGCTTTGCAAATCGCCTATGATCAAACCCGTCCCGACTGGTTGCAATCTGGTGTAGATATTCCCCAAGAAGAACCATCTCCCAAACCCAAACTCAACAAGCATCGTGATAGTGGCGAATACCCACGCAGCGGTGGTGGTGAACGTGAACGTAGCCGTTCCTCTTGGTCTAAATCAGATAACGGTGGTGATGAAGGACGGGGAACACCAAAACCCAGATTACGGACAACAACTCAACGTGAATCTTCTGTTACACCCAGCCAAAAACTAGGTTCACATAGGGAATAGATCACAGGTGACAGGTGACAGGTGACGACTATCAGATTATGCTTCCCCTGCTTCCCCTGCTCCGCCTCCTTACTCCAAGATTGGATATTTTATTTGGAAATCCCTTATGTTTTTCTAGGGGTGGGTAATTTTATCTAACTTACCTAACCCATCATCAGTCAATTTCCAACCAAAAGCGCCAACATTCTGTTTTACTTGTTCGGCGTTTTTAACCCCAGCAATGGGAATTACGTTCCCCTGAGCAACTAACCAGTTAAGGGCTACTTGGGCAGGGGTACCACCATATTTTTCACCCATGTTTCTGAGTAAAGATAATACCGGGGCAATTTTATAAAAAAGTAGGCTGAAAACCCTTACTAAATTGCGGGTATATGATTGTTGCACCTGTAGGATATTGAAAAGGTGTATATTTACCTGTGAGTCTTCCTTGACCTAAGGGACTATAACCTAATATTGTGACATCTAAATTACGGGCAGTTGACAAAATACTGTTGGTTTCAACTTCGAGTGTTAATAGAGAATAACGAACTTGATGAACTGCTAAAGGTATTCCCCATGCTGCTAATATTAAGTCCTCTATACCCTATCACAGCGAGGTTTTTGCTGATATTACGTTGTGATTTTGTCTAATGTATCTTTCCGAATGTTGGCTTAGTTAGCAAATCACTCACTAGCTACTAACCCCTCACACCCATAAATACTGAAAGCACATAACTGTAATAATTTTTCACGATTGGGATTGGCTACTCTTGATTTGAGTAGTTGGCAAGCTGCGGGAAATGCCGCAGAACCTATTAATCCTAGAGTCTTAGAAGAATTTTTTGATAAATTTTCTGCTTGTGGTTTCTGCTGGGATACCTTTGCACCTGCCTATGGTTTGGCAGAAGATACATTGCTAGTATCAACTAGTCCTAGACAACAACCACAGAAATTGAGAAAAACACAATAGTTGAAGTTGCTGGTTGTGGTGATGGTGTTCGGGCTATTCCTGGATGTGGACAACTGGTATGTGATACTCAAGTAGTGATCGCCAACCCCGAAACTTTAACTCGTTGTCAACCTGATGAGGTGCGTAAGATTTGGGTATCTGATCCTAGTGTGGCTGGTGGTTATTGGAATCGTCCAGAAGAAAGTGAGAGTACCTTCTGTCCCTACACTGCTGATACTAAAGAAGGCCCATTCCTGCGGACAGGCGATTTAGGTTTTATGAGGGGTGGTGAGTTATTTATCACAGGATGGATTAAATATTTGATCATTATCAGGGGTACAAATCACTATCCTCAATATTTAGAGTGGATAGTGCAGCAAGTTCGTCCTTGTTTGCGTCCTGACTATGGTGGAGCCTTCTCCATAGATGCGGATGGTGTGGAAAGACTGATGATAGTGCAGGAAGTAAAACGCAATCCTGAAGAGTTTACAGCGGATGAAGTAATGACTGTTATTCGCCAAGCGATCGGAGAAATTCATGAACCTCAAGTTTTCGCTGTTGTTTTAGCTAACCCAGGTAATATCCACAAAACTTACAGCGGTAAAATTCAACGTCGCGCTTGCTTGCAAAACCACCTTCCTCCCAGGAGAGTTGGAAGTGTTAGCAGACTGGAGTGACAACCCTAAATACAACGCCAACTACCGCAAATTATCCAAGAAAGTTGATACCTCTTACTAGATCAAGTGCAAGTTGCTCACTAAGGAGAACATTATGCAGCCACTTAAACAATTTTGGGTTGCTGAAGGACTAGAACGAGATTTAGGCAACCCTGGCAACCCAGATAATATGATGTCCCTTCAAACAGGTAATCGACCTGGATGAAAAGGAAGAATTTCCCCAGGAAATTATCAACTGGTTATATAACTGGAAACTAAAATATTACTAGATTCCGACAGAATACGGTGGTGAATTTACAAGCTTTGATGAATCTATTTACTTTGCTGATGTGCTCATACAGTTTGCTGTAACAGCAATAATCACTTTAGCACCCATGTTCTATTTATACATGGATGGCACGAACAGACGGGCAGAAACAAACCCTAGCCAGATTTATGAAGGATACCAATGGCACTATGTGTTTAGCTTATTCAGAAAAAGTACATGCTAGTAAATTTTTAAGCGTGGATATGCAAACCACAAAAATTCCTGGTGGTTATCTCCTAAACGGCGAAAAATGGCCAATTAACCGTGCTACCAATTCTATAATCGCTTTCGTACTAGGTAAAACAGAGCCACATGGGGGACCCCGTAGCCTCTCCCTATTCATGGTCGAAAAGAGTAAAATCAACCCAGATAATTATACCACTCATATCCAAAATCCTCACCCATGGGATTCTGGCTTTGGATATGAGTGGTATCCGCTTTGATAACTGCTTTATTCCAAAATCTATGCGGTTAGGGGCTGAACGTGCGGGTTTGGAAATAGCTTTGAAAGGCTTCCAAATTACTAGAGCCTTATGTGCAGCCTTTTCTCAAGGTGCGGCTGATACCGCTTTAGGTACCACCCTGAAGTCTGCTATAGAGCATAAACTATACGGCAAAATATTCTTCGATATACCCCAACCCCAGTGCACTCTCAAAGATCCGTTTTTGGATATCTTGATTTGTGATTGTTCAACCTTTAGTGTGGGACGTAGTTTTAATACCATCCCAGAACAAATTAGTGTCTGGTCAGCAGTGGTGAAATATTTTGTTACCACTAACTTGGAAACAAGGGTACAGAATGTATCCGTCGTTTTAGATTCACGCTTTTATTATGTGGGAACCACACCACTAGTAGTCCACCAAGGCAATGTTGCTGGGTAAACCCCTCTAATTGATAAACTAGTCAAAAAAGGGGTTGACCATGGCAAAAAAGTATGTTGTAGATTTAGGCGAAGAGGAAGTTTTATAACTGCAAGCAATCCTCAAAAAAGGAAAGCACAAAGGAAGAAGTATAACCCGTGCAAACATTCTTTGAATGGCATCTGAGGGAGAAACGGACACGGCGCTGCCGCAGTTCGAGTTCATGTTGCTACGGTGGAAAGGACAAGAGAAAAGTTTGTAATTGGTGGATTAGAGTTTGCTTTAAAGGATGGGGAAAATCCACCAAAACCCAAAAAATTAGATGAAAAACAAGAAGCATTTTTGATTGCGACTGCTTGTTATAATCCGCCAGGAGGAAGAGTGCGTTGGACAATGCAATTATTAGCGGAGCATTTAGTGAAGGTTGGTATCATAGATTGAATTTCAGACGAAACAATACGCCAAACTCTAAAAAAAATGAAATTAACCCGTGGTTAAAAGAACAGTGGTGTATTCCCGAAGTTAACCCAGAGTATGTGTTCAGAATAGAAGATGTTTTGGATTTGTATAATGAGCCATATGATCCGAAAAAACCTACACTCTGCCTAGATGAATGCCCATATCAATTAGTAGAAGAAGTAAGACTTCCTTTGCCACCAGAACCACATCAGCCTAAAGGTTATGATTGTGAGTATAAACACAATGGTGTTGTAAATTTATTTGGCTTTTTTGAACCAATAGCCGGGTGGAGGCATATTGAAGTTACACAACGTCGGACAAAAGCTGATTTTCCTAAACAATTAAAAGATTTAGTAGATGTTTATTACCCCCAAGCTGATGTGATACCTTTACTTGTTGATAACCTAAACATTCATACTCCAAGTGTTTCATATGAAGTTTTCTCTCCACAAGAAGGACGCCGCATTATTCAGAAATTAGAGTTTCACTATACTCCTAAACACGCTTTTTGGTTGAATCAAGTAGAAATTGAATTATCAGTTGTATCTCGCCAATGCTTAGAACGACGTATTCCTAATGTAGAAATATTATCCTCTGAAACTGCTACTTGGGAGTCACAGCGTAATCAACAAAAACCCAGTGTTTATTGGGGTTTTAAAACCAAGGATGCACGTAAAAAAATACAGCGTTTATATCCGAGCACTTAACCTAGCAAAATTGCCTTGGCAGACTATTAGTAGTTCCAGGATTATCAGAAAGTTGGCAATCAAATTCTATTCCTGGTATAGGTTCAATTCCACCAGGATTGTCTTATTATACCTTTCAAATAGTGGGGTTTGTGGTTGACTCCTATACCGGCAGAAAAAAACAACCCATTGCTGCTTTAGATTAGGTCAACTTTGTTTCCTTTTTCCCCCAAGTGGTAGTAGGTCCAATTGAACGCAGGTCAGACTTGTTTCCGGAAATTGAAATCGAAAGTTTTCAATTGACCTTTGATAACTTTGAATCTGCTTCTCGTTGGTTATCTCTAGGACTATTTATGAAGTTTGTCCTGGCAGATAATATTCAGGACTTAGGCAACTGGGACAGGCGATGGGTGAAATATAGTACATCGGTATTAAATGAATCGGATACCGAAAGCTTTATCAACCCATAGGAATTAGCTGCAACAGGAAACATTATTCAAATATTCATGAGAAAATAGGTAGGAGATTGTATTAGATAAATGTTGCTGAAGGTAATGAGATTTACTAAACTTGATTACTGCTAATACTTATTAAGTAGTCAAATTAATTATACAATTACTAATTTAGCAGAGCATTTAGAAAGTATTAGCCATGATGCAATTAACTATTATTTAAAAACCGAAAAGTTAACATCTCGTTTACTATGGGATAAGGTGAAAGAGGTAGTAGAACCTGATGGTAATGGGTACATCATATTTGATGACAGTGTTTTAGACAAAAGATATTCTGAAGAAGTAGAGATGGTGAGGAGACAATATAGTGGTAATGAACATGGCATACTCAAAGGAATTGGTGTAGTCAGTTGTGTATATGTGAATCCTAAAGTTCAAAGATTTGGGGTAATAGATTACCGAATTTTTAATCCTGATGTGGATGGTAAAACCAAGATAGACCATGTGAAAGATATGCTGCAAAAACTGGTGTATCATCAGCTTTTCCCATTTAATACTGTTCTGATGGACACATGGTACGCACTAAACAGTCTCATGCTGTATATTGATAGCTTAGACAAAATTTATTATTGCCCTTTAAAAAAGGATCGGTTAGTTGATGATACATTTGCCAAAGAAAAAGATAAACCTATTGAATTATGACAATGGAGTACTGAAGAGTTAGAATGTGGTAAAATTATAAAAATTAAAGGGTTTCCCGCTCAGAAAAAAGTGAAACTATTCCGGGTTGCTGTTTCTACCAACAGAACGGATTATGTCGCTACTAAGGATTTATCTCAAAGTTCTACGAATGTTGTACAAGAGGTGTGTAAAATTCGTTGGAAAATCGAGGAGTTTCACCGAGAGATTAAACAAATAACTGGCATTGAATCTTGTCAATATCGTAAAGCTAGGCTTCAAAGAAATCATATTGCTTGTGCAATGTTGGTTTGGATTAGATTAAAGAATTTAGCCTATCAAACTGGTCAAACTGTTTATTAAAACAAGCATAGATTGCTTTCTAATTATTTAATTCAGCAACTAAAACGCCCAAGTCTTCCTATGCGCTTGGTTTGAGTTAAATTGTTCCGTGCCAGGGCTATATCCCGCCCGCTATTTGTGCCAGTTACATAAGTCCTGAATATTTCAGCTTATATCAAAATAGACCAAGTTGACAATCTTTGGTTAGTTTGTTTTTTCGCCTTTCTGTTTACATTACAAATTTATTTTGATTTTGGTGGATATAGTTTTATTGCTGTGGGGTTAGGAAAATTTGTAGGTGTTAAGTTAACCCTTCACTTTCTTTCTCCCTATACTTGCCAGAGTATTAAAGAGTTTTGGCGGAGATGGCACGTTACCCTTAACACTTGGTTTAGAGACTGTGTTTTTCTGCCTTTGATGGGCAAGAACATGAAGTATCCCCAATTTTATCTTTTTATTACATTTACCCTATCTGGTTTCTGGCACGGAGCAGCATGGAATTTTATTCTTTGGGGAGCTTATCACTATTGTTGTTAGTCTTGCCCTATGGTGGACGACCATTTTATAAATCTTTAGGACAGCAAAAGTTTATGATGCCGCAGTTTATTTCCTGGGCTTTAACTTTTGGATCTGTAATTCCGGTATGTCTGTTTTTTATGGAAACAAATACACATCACTTAGTGCAGAAATTGCAAGTTTTAGTAACTCCTTGGAATTGTTCTCTATCTAATTTAGCTGAGGTGTTTTCATTCCTTAATGAGAATGGAGCAGCAGCTTTAGTCTTCACTTTGCTACTCTCAACAGGACTGTTATTTATGGAACAAATAGGAGTTTGGTGACAAGGAGAGACGGAATATAATTTATTGGTTTCTCCTTGGATCTCACTGTTACTGTTAGTGCTCCTATATACAGGTTCCCCGTTTATTTACTTTGATTTTTAGAGGGTGTTTGAAAAGTCATGTTCTAGCTTCCTTCCTGCAGGGTACATAGCGCAGCGAAGTGAAGCATCTCAGATTAATTAATCAAACCCTAGATTCTAGAGCCTCCGGCACGCTTCGCGTTCACGCAGTGTCCAGAAGGGATACAGAATGACAAATTATAGCTTTTATAACTTTTTAAACATCCTCTTAGATTCAGTTATCACTCTTGACTGTCAACTCTTCCCTGTCACCTCTTATGAACAAGTTCTTCAGACTTTCCAGTTGATTTGCGATCACAGGTTTAACTTGGGGTGTTGGTTATTTCTATAAATGCCCGTTATGGAGGTGAACTTAGCAGGTTGCGTATGATGTATGAACAGAAAATGGCGATCGCCAAGGAAGTACAAGCACCCCAACGTATTCTAATTGTCGGTGGTTCTGGCGCTCATTACACCGTCGATGCCAAACTGATCCAACAGAAATTAGGCATCCCTAGCATCAACATAGCCACAGATGAGCCAATCGGATTAGATGTGATTCTGCCCAGTGTTGCTGATGTGATTAAAAAAGGCGATATGTAATTTTGATACCTCACTATGTATTATTACTAAATAAAGATGGTTTTGGCGATTGGTCTGGTCAATTTGGTGCACCTATTGGTAAACTCGGCTTAGGAAATGTACCCCCCAAGGAACTAGCCCAAGACCTGATGTTATTAGGTATACCTACCCTAAAAGGCGCAACTAAATCATCTCTGGATGTGGTGCAGAAAGGTCGTTTAACAGGTTATTATTCTGACTCCGTGACAGCTAACGGTGATCCCACAGTCTTGAAAAAACGCACCAAGAGCGAATGGTGGTCATTGAAAATCAATGATAGTCTTTCTCCTCATTCTTTGCGGCGAATTCAGCAATTGAAACAGGAAGTAGATTAAACAGGAAGTAGAGGCTAAAGGGGCAACTTTGGTATTAGGACTTTCTTGGATTTATGGCAGCACTGATACTGAAACTCTTAGTAATATAAGCAAGACAGCAGAAGAGTTAGGCAAAATTGCACCTGTACTTTATGACAAAGAAACCTTAAACGTGAAGACTGATTCTAGTTTGTTTGCTGAAACCCATTATCATCTGAATCCTTATGGTCCTCGCACTCGGACAAGTGAACTTGTTGAGCAATTTAAGGCTGCAAATATCAAATAATATATTTATTTTATTTCGCCTAAAGGAGCAAAGACGCAAAGGAAGAAAGAGAGGAGAAAAGTATGAACTATAGATCATGTATAAGAAAAATGATAGTTTAAGTAAATACAGTAAATTTAAACAATCTGCACTTCCTAATCATCATCCAGTACGGATTTGTATTTTAGGTGGTGGTTTGGGTGGTCTTTATACGGCTTTAGAACTGGAGAAGTTTACTCAAGTTACAAAGCCTAATTCTGAGGTTTTCTTAGTAGGAAAGCGGGAACATTTTTTACTTACTCCTTTACTCTATGAAGTAGTGACGTGAGAACTAAATAACTGGGAATTTGAACCAGGTTATAATTGTTGGCAGATAGTCAAGCTAAATTTTATCAAGGAGGAATTATAAATTCTAATTTAGAGAAAAGATTGGTAAATTTGGAAAATGGAGAAATATTAAATTATGATTTATTTGTGTTGGCTGTTGGTAAAGGAACTAGATTAGATGTAGTCCCAAGAGCAGCAGAATATGCCCGAACTTTTCGGACTTTATAAGATGCTGAATATTTAAAAGAACAGTTACGGGTTTTGGAAACATCTGATCTTGCTGTAATTAGGATCACTATAGCTGGTGCTGGTCCCAATGGTGTGGAAATAGCTTGTAAACTGGTAGACAGGCTGAAGACCCGGGGAGAGATTCGCTTAATTGATAAAGACTTACAACCTTCTATAAAGGTAGTTAAGATGCATCATATAGGGCTTTATTAAAACGGGGTGTACAGATAGACATGAATACTAATATTGAAACGATTCAATCTAATACAGTGATTATTAATCGTCAAGGTAAAACTCATAACTTACCGAGAAATTTAGTTTTGTGGACAGGAGGAAACCGATAAATTAAATGGACACAAAGCCTAAGATATCAACATAATCAACAAGGATAATTAATTGCTACCCCAACCTTGCAACTAGTGGGATATCCAAATGTATTTGTATTAGGAAAGTTAGCAGAAATTAGAGATATTAAAGGTAATAAATCTCCCGCTACAGCCCAAGCTGCCTGTCAACAATCACCCTGTACGGCTCGCAATATCTGAGCAGAAATTACAGGTCGTCGCTTAAAATCATTTAGCTACTTACATTTAGGAGAGATGTTAACTTTAGGTATTGAGAATGCTGTAGTTTATAGCTTTGGCATCACCTTAGATGGTAATCTAGCTAGCATCATTCGCTGAGGAGTGTATATTCAAAGTTTACCAACCCTTAAATATAAACTTCAAGTAGCTAAAAAGTGGATATTTGGAGAAATTAAAAAACTGTTGAGAAGATAAATACTTATGCAAAGGAGGAAAAAGTAAAATTTTACTATATTCCTACTTTAAAAAATGCTTATCTTCCTCCTTCTTCTTCTTCTTCGCGCCTTCGCGGTTCATTAAAAAAATCTAATGGTTACTCAAATACAAACATCAAAAACATCCTGGAGAAGAAATCTAGAAACTGTCTTAGGACTAGATTTGCGATCGCTCGCTGCGTTTTGTATCGGTATTTCCATCATCATTCTCGTAGATTTATTTACTCACTTTGGTGATTTAAACGCCCACTATACTGATTTCGGTGTTCTTCCCCGTACTTTACTAGCGGAAATCGCCAAACCTGGATATTGGTCTTTACATACTATCAGCGGCGAACCGATTGTTCAGGCATTATTATTTGCTATTGCAGCTTTTTTTGCGCTGCTAATGTTAGTGGGTTATCGCACTAGAGTGGCTACCATTGCTTCTTGGGTATTGCTGGTATCCATGCACAATCCATGCACAATCGTAACCCAGCCTTGATTTTTGCAGCGGATGATGTTTTTTTACGCGCTCTCATGTTTTGGGCGATGTTCCTACCTTGGGGCGCTTGTTATTTCTTTGATACTGTTGATAGTGTGCTGAATACTTCTCAACCTCAGTTACCGGAAATAGTGGTTTCTAGTGCTACTTTTCCTCTGATGTGTCAGCAGTATTTTATCTATATTTTTTCCGCTGCAATTAAAACTAAAAGCCCCATTTGGGTTGATAGTAGTGCGGTTTATTATGCTTTGAGTTTTGACTAATATGTTACCTTTTTTGGTTATTCTATCCTCAATTTTCAACCGATTTTAAAGGTATTTACTCAAATTACTTTGGTACTGGAATGGATAGGACCACTGACTATATTCATTCCTTTCCGGAATAGTTTGTTTCGGTTAGATGCAGTTCTGACTTTTATCGGACTTCATGCCGGATTCGGTTTAACTTTCAATATCGGCATTTTCCAGTTTTTGAGCATTTTTAGTTGGTTAGCATTTCTTCCTACTTCCTTTTGGAATAATTTGGAACAGCACCTACAAACACCAGTACGTCAAGGCTTAAAAATTCGTTTTGATGCTGATTGTGGTTTTTGTACAAAGGTAGTGCATATCTTACGAACTCTGTTGATTTTGCCAGTAACACCGTTATTAATGCCGCAGGAATACCCAGATATTCATGCTGATCCAGATATTCATGCCGATATGGAAGCTGAGAATTCTTGGGTAATTGAAGATTATCAAGGAAAGCGACATTTTAAGTCTAAAGGTATTGTTTATGTTGTGAGTTTGTCACCTGTATTTAGGTTTTTAGTGCCATTGCTAAATTGGAATCCAGTGATGGCTGGGAGAAAAAAGTTCTATGAAGCGATCACATCTAATCGTCAGTTCGCTGATAATTTCACCAAACCTTTTCAATTCCGTCCTTTGGAAATTCGTAAATCCCGCCTTTTGAATCTTTTGGCTGTGGTGTTGTTAATTTACGCTTTTATTTGGAATATCCAAAGTTATGCTCCTGATTTATTCAAGTGGAAAATATCGCAAAAACACTGAAGTTACTGGCCGAGTTACAAGGCTTGATCAATCATGGAGTATTTTTGCACCTGCACCGCCTAGAGATGATGGATGGAACATTATACCAGCTAGTCTGGAAAATGGCAGCGAGGTTGATATCTTTCGTTGTGGAAATCCTGTTAATTGGGATAAAACTAGTTTGAGTACCAGAAGTGGTATTTATCACAATATGCAATGGCTAACTTATTTTATTAATCTTAATGGAGCGATCGGTAAAAAGCTTTATCCTTTCTATGGAAAATATCTCTGTTACGCTTGGAATACTAAACACAAAGGTGGTGAAAAATTAGAGAATTCAACATCTACTTTATGGATGAGCGTACTGTTCCCCCTGGTGAACAACAAACTGTTGAGAAAAAGCTGACTTGAGAACAATCCTGTTATGCCACTCCATAATGAAGATAATAGTTAGACAAAATCATGAAATATGTATTGATTATCCATGAAGTTGAAGACTATGATTCATGGAAGAAGGTTTTTGATAATGCAGGCGATATCCGAAAACAAGCTGGAGAAATAGTATATCATGACTTCTGACTCCTGCTGTAGGTGGTTCTGATTTATTAAAAGTTACTTTACTTAAATACTTTCCTAAGTAATTTCTCGTTAATGCCCTGATTTCCCTGTAAAACGCCTGTATGTATTAATAGTAGACGACCTGGTTGAAAAAATCCCTGTTGTAGTAAATTCATGACTCCATAAAACATTTTTCCCGTATATACGTAATCTAGGGGTATGTCGTGTTCTTGGGTAAATTTTTGGCAAAACATAATTAATTCCTGATTTACCTTTGCATAACCTCCGAAATGATAGTCACATACTAATTCCCAAGGTGCAGGAGAATTAACTAGTGCAGGTAAATCAGATGTGAGATAATTGTTAATTAAACTCTCTATTTCTGCTGCTAGAAATTCTCCACCTTTTAATATAGGAAAGCCAATTATTTTCTGTTTCAAATGTAATGATATGGCAATACCAGCTAATGTTGTGGCTGTTCCACAGGCTAGACAAATAGTATCAAATAGTTCTAAATTTTGCATTATTTCTGTACAACCCCGCATTCCATTGAGGTTACAACCACCTTCGGGAATGATAAATACTTCATCAAACCGTTGTTTTAAGTCTTCCTGTAGTTGAGTTGTATGGCGTTGTCGATAGGTTGTGCGATTGCAATATACTAACTGCATACCTTGTTCTACCGCAAAACTCAATGTAGGATTGAGGGGAAAAGTTTCCTCTCCACGAATCACCCCAATAGTACGAAAACCAAAAATATTACCTGCGGCTGCTGTGGCGAAAATATGGTTAGAATAAGCACCGCCAAAAGTGAGTATAGTGGATACATTTTTCTCCTTAGCTGACAACAGGTTATATTTCAATTTGAACCACTTATTACCATTAACCTGTGAGTGCATGAGATCAAGACGTAGTACGTATAATTTAACACCAACACTATCAGCTATTTGACTATTAATTTTTTGTATAGCTGGAGGAAGAAAGATTGACGACATTTAAAACAGAAGTTAAGCTTTTCTAGAATAGTAGATAACAACAAATCTTCTACAAAAACTCTCAGAACGTTTATGGCTAAAGTTTTTGATCCTATTACGGAAGAATTGCAAAAATTTGTAACTCAGCAGATGTTTTTTGTTGGGACTCCGCCTTTAAGTCCTACAGGCCATGTTAACCTTTCTCCTAAAGGTTTAGAAAGCTTTCGTATCATTTCACCCCTTTGTGTTGCTGACATAGATGTAAGATAATAGGTCGTGGAAATAAAACTTCTGCCCATATATTAGAAAATGGCAGAATCACATTTATGTCTTGGCCTTTTCAAGAACCTCCATCTATTCTCCATCTTTATGGCAAGGGAAAAACAATTTTCCCTAATTCCCCACAATGGGATTCTTTATATTCTTTATTTTCTCCTCTTCCCGGAACTCGACAAATAATTGTTGCCGATATTGAACGAGTACAAACTGGCTGTGCCACTGTATAAATATCAAGGACAAAGAGAAACTTTAGTTAATTGGGTTAATAAAAAAGGTGCACAGGGAATTAAAGAATATCATCAGCAGAAAAATTTTGTCAGCATTGATGGTTTGTTAACTACCTTGTTTCAAGTTCACAATCAAAAATCTATTGATTCGTAAATGATCATTATTCAACTTCAACAACTGTATGCAAATAAAATCAAATGTTCAAATCACGCATAGCTAAACGAATTTGTTCCATACGTCTGGGGTTGACACCGAGATCCGACTCTCCTACACGAGATGCTGAACGGATATGAATTACCGATTCATCCACAGGTAAATAAAACTCTACACCATCCACAAATTTGAAGATGCGGCTTTTAGAAAGAGGATGAATGTAATTATCTGTTTGTTCTATAACTTCTGTACGGGGAACAACAGTGAGAACTTTGAGTAAAACTTCTTTAGCTTTTTCACGGTCTACATGATAAGTAATTGGTTCAATGTTGTGATTAGCATCAGCATTTTGACTCACAACACAGTTGTCTGAAGCTGGACAAGAAATAAGATGACCATTATCAATTCCCAAGCCAGTAACCCAAGTTACTCCAGGAAGTATTACACTTATAATTAGGGTTAAGAATATCTTAAAAGTAATACTATGTAGTCGCTGGGATAATGCTGTTAGACGGTACATTATTAATGTACTCCTCAATGATTTGGGTTTTCTTGCCATATCCAATAATTCTAAATTATTAGATGAGGTGATTCATGATTTTCAATTAAAAGAAGTTGTAAAGATTTCTCTTTACTGTTTATCAGAAATGATTCATTTCTATAAGCGTTGGGGTGTCCAAAACGATGTAGATGGAATTAAGTTAATGCGACGTTATAACCTATAATTTGAGGATAGAAGAGCATGATTATTAATGAAAAAAAGTAGTCTTTTTTACCGTTACCCTTAATAGCACCATTGCAGGAATTATTGACATTGGATAAACGAAAAGCGCTCGCACAGTCAATACTACTATAGCGCTCGCAGGTATCGGACTTGCAACCAGTC
Source organism: 'Nostoc azollae' 0708 (assembly GCF_000196515.1). Classification (NCBI taxonomy): domain Bacteria; kingdom Bacillati; phylum Cyanobacteriota; class Cyanophyceae; order Nostocales; family Nostocaceae; genus Trichormus; species Trichormus azollae. Next base: position 439,901 of record NC_014248.1, on the reverse strand, counting down.
AAATCGCTTCCTCTGTCCTGGTTTCTCAATTCCCACCATTACGAGAAGACCCATTTATCATCACCCCGCCTTTTTACATCAGTGTTCTAACTTTTTACATCAGTGTTCTAACCGGAGTGATTGTCAGTATAATAGCCTAGATATTATTGACCAAAACTCGTCGCTAACTCTTTCATTTGTCTTCTCTGCGGTTTCATACTCCCACCATGTCTACAGAACGCATAATTCAAAGCATATATACTGATGGTGCTTGCACAGGCAACCCTGGTCCTGGTGGTTGGGCTGTAGTTGTTTATTTTAACGATGGTTCAGTTCACGAAATGGGTGACGTATCACGCCATACCACCAATAATAAAATGGAAATGCAAGCTGCGATAGCTGCCCTGGAACTATTTGAAAAATCTGGACAAACTGAACCCATCACCCTCTATACCGATAGCGAATATGTGATCAACTCCGTTACCAAATGGATGCAAGGGTGGAAAAAGAAGGGCTGGAAAAAGTCAGATGGGAACCCAGTCCAAAACCAAGATCTTTTACAAACTCTCGACCAACTCAACAGCCGACTCGTCAAATGGCAGCACGTGCGCGGACATTCTGGTAACATAGGTAACGAACGTTGTGATGTGATTGCTCGCTCCTTTGCAAGCGGTAAAATCCCATCTCTTCAACAATTATCCCCTGCAAATCCTTACCCAACCTTAACCAATACAAACCAAATCAATGTAGCCAAAGTGTGCAATTCTTCAATAAACTCTACGAAAATTAACGAAAACATCTCGGATAGCAGTAATTTGTCATCAGACATAACCACTATGGAACCATCTACAGCGTCAGCTGCGACCACAAACGACGAAAAACCACCTGAGATGAGGGTTTCACAACTCCGCAACTTAGTTGAAACTCTGCGGGTTGCTGACGAAATAGCAGAAAAAGGCTATTTAATCACTAGTTCAGAACTAGCAGACCTGATGGATGTCCACGCCAGTGCTGTCACCAGTCGAGGAGATCAGTGGCGTTGGCGAAACTGGATAGTTTCCAGAGTACGACGGGAAGGTAATCAAATTCTTTGGGAACTGGAACGAGGTGATCAAATAGGAACTGAAGCCGAATAATTCATTCCCAACTACCAATTACCAGCCACAACCAGCATAACTTACCTTAATACTTCCTTCCTCGCCATTCTCGCGGAGTGTGGAAAGCAGATAAAAAGATTCGCAGTACAGCCAAAGGATCAGCCAGGGGGGAAAGCCAGAACAACCAACCTCCCTTGGCATTTTTACGGTCGTAAGAAGGTGCGATCACTAATAATAGAGCAAAGCGAATGAACAAGAGAAATATATTCAGCCCCAAAACCAAGGAAATAGGGAGATAGGGAGATGAGGACATGGGGAGATAAGCTAACAAAATGATCAGAGGTAAACCTTGCACCGCTGATAATAGCCATAAATCACCCCAAATTTGAGCACGGTTAGACGCATCCTTCAAATCTAAACTGCGCCCCCATTCCTTCCAAGTTTCCATTGCCCCCTCATACATCCGCACCTTTAGCAATTTTGCCCCATCCAAAAACCCCACCTTAAAACCAGCTGCCGCAATATTTCGTGCCAAAGTCACATCATCACAAAACGAACTCTTAGCACTCATATAACCATTTATAGACGCTAAAACCGAGCGACGACACAAAAAACACTGCCCATTGGCCATTACCCTTTCCGCTTCTTCTGTATAAATACCAGGAGGGTCAAATCTATATAAAAGAGTCATTAACAATGACGGTTGTAACCAGCACTCTCCTGGATACTTGAGAATAAACTGAGGCGAAAGAGAAACCAAATCATAACCCTCAGTTTGGGCTGTTTTGACTAAACTTGCCACCAAGCCAGAATTGGGTTGAATATCCGCATCCATACCCAAAAACCACTCACTTCTCTCGGAACTAAACAAAAAACCATTGTGTAACGCCCAAGGACGACCTACCCAACCAGAAGGCAAGGGATCATCTGTGATCACTCGAAACCGTGGATCTTGTTGCTGTGCAGCTTGTACCAAGTCGGGAGTGCCATCTTGGGATCTGCTATCAACCACAATTACTTCTCTGACTTCGTAACTTTGCCGACTCAACCCCTTTAACAGCGGACTAATGCGTAATGCTTCATTTAACGTCGGCACAATAACACTAACACGACCTAACATATCAGGCGTTGGTTGCTGTGGTTGCAGGGGTGGATATCGTCTTGGTCCTTTAAGTAGCCGTGATAGTAGAAGTGCTGTTGCTGGTACTTGAATAAGTAGTAATAGGAGGGAAATAGTGCTTTCTATGATCAAAATATTGATACCAAATTCAAAATTAAAGATTCAAGATTAATTACCAATCACCAATCAGCAATCACCAATTAGTGCTGAGTAAATTAGTAGTAATTATACTCAGCACTAATGAAGTTACTTGAAAGCGACTTTGACGCTGGCAACGGAAACTTCTTTGGTTGCAGGTTCAACACCTACGAGAGTGGATGCGCCAGGACCTCTCAACCACAGTGCTACAGCAGGTGCAACGCCAAGTACCAAACCTAGCAATACAGGAATGGAGAAGCCCGCAGCCAAACTCATCACGGTTGCAAAACCAAAGTTACCCAAATACACAACTAAAGGAATATTGAGTTGTGCGCGCTCTAATTTTACTGGATTGTTTCTCCACAACACCGCCGCTACTGTCATAAAGACTGAACCAGTACCCATCCAACCGGCAAAGTTTTGGTAAGGCATCCCAAAGAAAGCACCTGGTTGTTGCCAATACCAGAAGGGAAGAGAAGTTTGACTCATAGCCGGGTCAAGGACAAAATCCCAAGAAGTCAGCAATAAAGCACCAAGGGCGATTGCACCTAGATGACGGAACAAACTGGGCTTTTTATCTACCTCTAACCCTACACGCGCCAGCAGGTAGGAAACGCATCCCACATAAAACCATGACAAGGGAATGGTAAACGGCACTAAACCCGCAATCTTATAACCCAAGCCACTCAAATAGCTGTAGTTACCAAAAGGAAAACCTGTGCTGGTTCCTAGTAACTCACTAGTCAAAGAAATTAATACAGAAGGCAACAGGAAACACAAAGCACGACCTAAACCCAATGTCCGGTAAGCATACAGGAAAACACCTACTGCACCTAAAATCATATAAGCCACTCCCCCACCTGCCATACTCCACTGCATGACAGTCTGCCCGACTTCAGATAAGCTCAAAATTAATTCCGCATTAGGAATAACTAATAATATCCCTACTAGTCCAAACACCATAGACACGATATGACCAATCAGGCATACGCGCTCAACAATAACTAGTTGTTTCATGATCAGCCCTTAACCTTAATAAAATGAGACACGCGGCTACTCGACTGCTAATAGTTTACAAATGTTTAAGATCATAATTTAACTAATTTTTACAGAATAATCCGGGAAAATTGATAGTTGATTCATCTCTAAGTTGAAAAAAGGATCAATATCCTGAACCCTAAACCCTTGTTTATACTAAAAACGGTTTAAAAGTGTCATTCTGAACGTTCGCGGAGCGTCTCTGAAAGAGATAGTGAAGAATCTCCGAGATAATAGAGCCCACTGCACCCTCTACGTTCACGCAGTGTCCCGAAGGGATACGCTGTACTACGTTATCCATGGCTTAGGCCACGCTGTGCTATCAGTATGAGATCAGTCCAAGTCTCACGCGTTTGCAGTATAACTGCGCCAATCAACTGAAAATTGTGAAATAATATCTCCACCAGCTACTGGGAACACCAATCTATGCCAACCTTAAACAGAATCCCTTGGTTTTCCCTAGCACTAGCAGTGCTGAGTTACAGCACTTTGGGCTGGGTGATATCCGAAACCAAAGCTCCTTGGTTTGTGTGGTTAATAGTTGCAGTGGCTATATTGCTATTACTAGCCAGTTTCACTGTTTCATGGTCAAAACTAGCAGAGTATTACAGTATGCTGTTTCAATCAAATATCAGGTCTTTTGGCATCACTGTGTTGGCAGCTTTCCTCTTCTTTCTCATGATTGCCTGGTTTCGAGTATTTCTTGATACTTTGCTGTTACTCTCAGCTACCATACTGGTGAAGATAGACTTTCAAGTCGCTGGCTTCAAAGAAGGTATAGCTTTTTGCTTGACATCTATTATTTCACTAGCAGGTTTAGCCACAGGCGCTTTACTACACAGGTTTATTTAATAGGTTTGTCAGCAATTAGGAGTTTAGGAGTCAGGAGTCAGGAGTCAGGAGTCAGGAGTTAGCAGTCAGGAGTTGACAAGAAATGTAAATATTCCCTATTCCTAATGACTAATGACTAATGACTAATGACTAATGACTAATGACTAATGACTAATGACTAATGACTAATGACTAAAACTTAACTAGCTACTGCTTCAGCAGCAACAGCAGGATAAACGCTGATTTGTTTCCGGGTTTTGCCCTTTCTTTCAAAAGTAACAACACCATCAACTAAAGCAAATAAAGTATCATCACTGCCAATACCAACGTTATTACCAGGGTGGAATTTAGTCCCACGCTGACGGATAAGAATATTTCCCGCACGCACAGCTTGACCACCAAAACGCTTTACGCCCAGACGTTGAGCATTAGAGTCACGACCGTTTCTTGTACTACCTGTTCCTTTCTTGTGAGCCATAATTTCCTCTTAATTTATCTACTTGTTTTGATTATTCAGCAGCAACAGCTTCTTCAGGAATGCTATCCATAGTATTAGGAATTTCTGGAGTAATTGGCGCTTCTTGATATGCTAAAACCTCACCGTTGAGGTTAATGGAGTTAATTAAAAGTCTGGTTGTTTCCTGGCGGTGTCCGCGTTTTTTGCGGGTTTTCTTCTTAGGTTTCATTTTGTAAACCAGGACTTTACGACCTCTAAAATGTCGCATCACCGTCCCTTCTACCGTCGCACCTGCCACTCGGGGCTGTCCAATTGAGACTTCGCCCTCATGCTGCACCAGCAATACTGCGTCTATGGTCACTTTTTCATCTGGTTGGGTACTCAGCAGTTCAATGTCGTAAAAACGACCTGCTTCAACTTTAATTTGTTTACCGCCAGTTTCAATAATTGCGTAGGTCATGAAATTGTCCTTGAAGTTGCCGTACAGGTAGCTGGTCTTAATCTCCTATAGAGACTATAATTTATGGCTTTTACCAGCTTTTGCAGTATGTCTACCTGATCCGAGCAGGAATTAGACAGACAATCTTATATCTTATCTTAATGAGCAGGATTCAGTCAAGAATATCATTGATTCGAAAATCTTATCTAGAAAATTTGACTTGATTACCGGAATGGAGATGTATGTATTTTTAGTCAGTTGAGACACCGACAGAATAACAATTTAAGCATCTGGGCAGTATCTACCGGTAGAGTTGCTCAGATTTTTTTCAGCGTTTATTTATAAATTTGGTAAGGTTAAAATAGATATCTAGAGACTAGATCAACAATAATATTTCACTATATCATCTTATGGATGCCGTACCACTAGTTATCATTAGGTTTGATAAAAAAATATGAAAAGAATAGAAGTTGAACCAAGAAGTATTTTTATCGGCTTGGCAGGTAGTTACGGCTATGGTTTAAATCGTCCCGACTCCGATTATGATTATCGGGGCGGGGGCGTATTTCTTGCCCCTAAGTGTTACTATTTGGGATTCTCTAGCATAGAACAAAAAGATACAGACTGGGATGAACCAGACATATTTCCCTTTATAGATGGTAATGACGATACTGTTATTTATGAATTAAGGAAAGTATTACATTTATTGGCAGGTGCTAATCCCAATATTCTAGAATTACGCTGGTCGCCCACATATCCAACTTTAACTAATGTTGGACAGCATTTGATTAATCACAGACAGCTATTTTTGAGTAAGAAATTTAAACATACCTATTATGGTTATGCTTTTGCTCAAATTGAAGAAATGGAAACTCATCGCAACTGGTTGTTAAATTCACCCAAGAAGAAACCAATACCTAGTGATCTTGGTATAGAAGATGAACCACCTTTGAGCAAAGATAAAGATGCTCTATAAGAGCATCTTTATCTCTTAATTAGGGGCAAAGTTGAATTTTTAGAAGAACCCGAGCAATTATATAAATTGCTGACAGCAAATATTGATTTTGAAGGCATATTAAAACAATATGCTTTAGCTGATAGAGCTGTAGAATACAGCCAAAATCTAACTAATAGCCCTAAGGATTTGATTCGGCTGTTGCAAAAAAGTCAAAGCTATCAAATCGTGTTAAGAGAATGGAAGGCTTATATATCTTGTCTTGGCAGCCAAATAGAAATCCTGCTAGATCTGAAATTGAAAGAAAGTCATAACCTGACTTGAAACACCGAATGCATTGTATTAGATTACCTACTTCGTAGTGGACTAGAAGTATTGTAAAAAGGAGAAGTAATTATCAATGAAAATATTGCTGGATGTATTGATGATTGAAAAGCTATTTTCAGAGAAAATTCTACTTATTAACAATTGATTAAAATGGCGGAAGACTTAGTGAATAAAATGGATATCTAGTGTGAGCAATCTACCTTACCTCATAAACGATATCTAGAAAAAATTAATGATCTGTATATGGAATTAGTTAAAATGCAAGGTTGGGAAGAGTTCAATAAAGTTCCTGTAGGAGAATTTTGATGAATGGTAAATTTTCTACTCAATATACAAGAGTAATCAGCCAAAAAATTAAAGAATCCTGGCGTTTATTTGATCAGTGGTTTTCAAATACTCCAGAAAGAGCTATTTTAGAAGCTTATGAAGCGGCACAAGCGATTCAAAGAATTGAAGTTGAGCAATTCGGTGGTAAAAAAATTACTCATCAATCAGGGAATTTTAGTGAAAATGTCATGGCTTTCTGGCAAGGAAATTTAAATAGGAATTTAGCTATTATTAGAGTTAGATTAGCAGAATTTCACGTAGTACTTACTTTTGTCAATATTTCAGATCGCAGCTTCTTAGAAAAACTCAAATTTATTGATGAAGTAATATCTAAATATGTCGATCAAAATAAAATCATTAACGAACCAATAGAAAATTCTATTCGGGCAGGTAAAAAACAGCTAAATTCATCGGAGCCAGCTATTTTTAAAGAAGCATCTGCAACTCAACGTACTGGTGTATTTCCCAGGTCAATTAGTAGAACTTTTAATAAAATTGCTCAAGATTTTACTCCCCAGGCAGAAGAAGAGTTTGTCAAACAATATCGAACTTCTAGAAATAGAACTATCAGGGCAGTTAAATTTTTCTTAATACTGATTATTGTACCACTATTAACTCAGCATTTTTCTAAACAATTATTAGTCAACCCTGTGGTGAAACATTTCAGATACGAAAAAACGACGCAAATTTTTATCAATTCACTAATGGAGGAGAAAGCATTGAATGAATTAAAAACTTTTGAGCAAGGATTGAAATTTAGATCCCTCGTCCGTCAAGCACCAGAAATTTCATCTGAAAACTTTGAAGCAAATGTTAAAAATAAAGCGATTGAGATAGCAGAAGAATTCCGCAATAAAACTAACGGTGCTATCAGCAACTTATTTGCTGATTTTATATCACTGATTTCCTTTGCTATAGTAATTGTTCTGAGCAAAAAAGATATCATCTTTGTTCAGTCTTTTATAGATAAGCTTGTTTATGGTTTAAGTGACAGTGCTAAGGCTTTTTTAATTATTTTACTGACAGATATATTTGTAGGATTTCACTCTCCCCATGGCTGGGAAATTCTTTTAGAAGGTTTCGCAGAACATTTAGGTTTACCAGCAAGTAGAAATGGAATATTTTTGTTTATCGCTACATTTCCAGTAGTTCTAAACACAATATTCAAATACTGGATATTCAGCTATCTAAGTCGCTTATCTCCTTCTGCATTGGCAACATTAAAAGAGATGGATGAGTAGGAATGAATAGTTCATGTAGGTATTTAGCTAATATCCTTGTATCCTACAGCTATAGATTGTGTCCCAATACGGCTAAGTTAAGGGGGAATAAAAATCTTTATCCCTTAACCCTTGCCCTACTAATACTATTGGGGAAGGGTTAAGGGATATTAACAGGAAAATAAAAAACTTTATTGGTAATTTTGTCAAGTTCCAAAAATTTTTCATGAATCTAGATAAATATTTAGTGCAGAATCTCCGATTATCTGCTAATAATTAGGTTTAATAATTGCTTTTGTTGATAAACATACAGCAGGAGTCAGGAGTAAAACTCTCTTGCTGTCTAGGTTTCAACTTAGATTCTGTACCTCATTGATCTGCAATCTGCTGTAAAAGTAATTATTAAGACGTATAAGTGATGCACTATGAAGCATCACTTCTAGCTTAGAAATGAATTTAGAAGTTTAGTTCCCGACTTAGCCTTATGAGTGTCTTATTCAATAGTAAATTCCAAATCACAGCAGGTATTGTTACTTTTTTTTTGGTTGTTTTAGCTCATCAAAACCTATATGCACAATCAGAAATTCCGCAAGTAATTACGCAACCACAAATTACACCAACTGAATCTATTAATTTATTCAGTCAGCAAAATCAAGCTACATCTATATTCTATTCTGTCATTGATGAATGGCAAAAATATAAATATAGTGTCAATGGTAAACAGATTTTAAAATCTGTACAATTACCAACAGCTAAAGTTAATTTCAATCAAGCTGATTTATTAACTGTTCTCACTAATACGCGCAAATATTTCCAAGATAATACTGACAAAGATCCTAATATTTCCCGCAATGGATTGTTATTAAGCCAAGGTGTGACTGTACAGGACGTTCTCAAAACTTTGGATTTTATGATTACTGTTTTGCAGGAAGATATTAGTAATAATCGTCCTACTCGTTTACAAGATCCTAATTTTATCAATGCTAATTTTCGAGTAATTAAATGGTCAGCTTATAATCTTAATTATCCGCAACAGAAACAATTAAGAATTACAAAGTATGCAGTTTTTAAACATCCTGGCTCTCGATCTAAAACATCTCAATATAATATACCGATTTATAGTCTGAAAGACAATTTAGGAAATGATAATTTCTACACCAAATACACTAAACAAGATGTTTTATCAGGTATTTATGAACCTGGTGGCAAAGAATTTGGAAGGGTAGAATCTTTGGCATATCTCACCCGTCAAGGTTTAGAGGAAGCATTAATGCAGGGAACTATCTTGATTAATTTTACAGATGGTTCACAAGGGTTGTTTAATGTGGATAGCAATAATGGAATTTCTTATGTAATAGGAGTAAAACCCACATTGCAAAAACGTTATTGGTATTTTAGAAAAGTTGATGAGATCAAAGGTTATGGATATAAGATTGATGCGAAGATTTCTATTAAGCCAGGTGTAACTTTTGCTGGAGATATCCTCAATATTGGGTTGGGTAGAGTGATTGTTATGGAATATAATCAAGGTGGACGCAAACGCCTACAAATGGGTGTAATGGCAGATACTGGTGGGGCATTTTTACCAAATTTGCATCAACTCGATTTTCTGGCAGGTATTTTTGAGGATCAAAAAGATTTTAGGCAGCATATCCAGCAATTACCTGAATATGGGACACCTTATATTTTGGTAAAAAAGTGAAAGTAGTATTATTGAGAATTGCGAGCGTATCTACCAAATGTACAGAATCTACAAAAGTGACAAAAGTGCTGAAAATTTCCTCCCACACTTGAGAAATTGGTAAGTGTAGGCTTCTGAACCAATTTGGCTAAGATACTCCTACCAGTCGCCTAACTTGTGATTTCACAACTTCTACAATGGCATCTGCATCAATTTTAGCAGCATGGAGTAGTTCTTCAGGAGTTCCAGAAGTTGGCATATTTTGAACTGCAAGTTTAATAATCTGTAATTGCGGAATTTTGTAGGCAGGGGTGGTACTATTACCAGCAAAGGCATCTAAGACAGCCGCACCTAATCCTCCTTCTGGCCAATGATCTTCTACAACTACTAAATTACCGTTGGTATCTTTTGCTGCTTGATGTAGTGTTTGCACATCAATGGGTTTAACGGAATAGGCATCAATAATACGGGCTGTGATCCCTTCATTTTTCAATCTGTCATAAGCTTTGAGGGCTTCATGTACAGTGATACCTGCGGCAATAATTGTGGCTTGGTCGCGCTCGGACCGGTGGATAACTTTGCTGCCACCAATGGAAAATTGTTCTTCACTACCATAAATTACAGGTGTGCTTTCTCTGGTGGTGCGGAGGTAAACTATACCAGGGGCATTACTCATCTGTGGTACTAGTTTAGCAGTCTGATTAGCATCACTGGGATACAATACAGTGCTATTACACACAGCGCGAAAAGCTGCTAAATCTTCTAATCCCATTTGGGAAGCACCATCTTGACCAATGGAGACACCCCCATGAGAACCAACTAACTTAATGTTGGCACGAGATACCGCACCCATCCTAATAAAGTCGTAACCACGAGTTAAAAAAGCTGCAAAAGTAGAAGCAAAGGGTTTGTATTTTCGGACCTGCAAGCCTACTGCGGCTGCTATCATTTGCTGTTCAGCAATGTACATCTCAAAGTAGCGTTCTGGAAAAGCTTCGGCGAAATCTTCCGCATAAGTGGAATTACTCACCTCCGCATCAAGAGCAACCACATCAGGTTGCGATGCGCCTAAAGCTAATAAAGCATCTCCATAAGCGCGACGGGTGGCTACTTTATTGCCTTTTTGATATATGGGAAGTTGTAGGGGTTGAGGTACTCCCAGTGTAGCGGGTTGGCTTTGTTCTTCTGGTTTATCAACGGTAATGGTAATGTGACGTTCTCCACCTAGTTCCGTAATAGCTTGTTGTTCTTGATCCTGTTTCAGTGCTTTACCATGCCAACCACCTAAATCTTCTAAAGCCTTCACACCTTTACCTTTCTTTGTCCTAGCAATAATCACCGTGGGACGGTCATTTATAGCCACGGCTGCACTAAAAGCTTGGTCAATTTCTGTTAAATTATGACCATCAATTTCTATTGCTTGCCAACCAAAAGCCTTAGCACGATTGCCATAAGCTTGTGTATTCCAGCCTAATTCAGTTTGACCACGTTGACCAAGCCGGTTGACATCAATAATGGCGAGCAGATTATCTAATGTGTAGTGAGAAGCATGATCAAAAGCTTCCCAAATCGAACCTTCAGCCGTTTCACCATCCCCCAATAATACCCAAACATTATAAGGTAATTGGTCTAAATATTTACCTGCCAAAGCCACCCCCACACCAATGGGTAAACCTTGTCCGAGAGAACCTGTTGCCACATCCACCCAAGGTAAAATTGGTGTGGGATGACCTTCTAAACGGCTACCAGACTGACGCAATGATAGTAATTCTTGGTCAGAAATGACCCCCGCAGCTTTATACATGGAATATAGTAGAGGTGCAGCGTGTCCTTTGGAAAGAATAAAGCGATCGCTATTCGGATTTTCTGGATGATCAAAATCGTAGCGAAGATATTTAGATAGAAAAACCGCCATCAAATCAGCGGAAGACATAGAAGAAGTAGGATGACCTGAACCTGCGATCGTTGTAGCGCGAATACTATCCACACGCAACTGTTGAGCTAGTTCTTGCCATTGATATAGTTGCTCTTGGGTGGTCATGGTTTTTAGGGAATAATAATCAGGGTTTTTTGGCAAAAATTTGAGATTAATGGTATATACAGCGTTTTAGATCTAAATAGCCCACATTATAAAAATGCTACAGACAACATCTCTACAGGTGTGGAAATTTTATTTTGGTGTTTCATTGACCTAAGAATTTATCTTGGCTTGGGTTTAATTTAGAGAGTTGGTTTTATAAAGGCTTCTAGCTAATGGAATAAACATAATTTATATCTAAAGACTTACAAACTTAACTTTCATGGTTGAATTTCAATCTTTAGACAGAATATTCCTGAGCGACAACTAATAATAATTCAGCATATTTTTTTTACAGCAACCAAAATAGTCAAGCATTTATAAACTTTCCAAAAAATCAAATTTTCTCAACTATAAATAGTTTACTTTTCCTTGTAAGGATTCAGGTCTAAGGTAGAGGGATTAAAGAAGGTGTATGGAAAGCAGAGTGAACCATGGCTTTCATAGGTTGGTCAAAAAACTCAATTAGAGAAAGTGGTTGACGGCGATAAGTTTGTATAACCGTCAATAAGTTGGCAGGATGTTCGAATAGCTCCAGAGAAAGAGAACCACCACAGACTTTTCGATGTGTCAGTGCTAAACCTAACCTTGGTTCAGCTAAATTATGATCAAGGTCTATTGCCTAAGGAAGGTAACAGTTTACCAGGTTCCCCTGGGGCTTGATCAATAAATGAATGGAAGATTCAACTTTTGGTTGAAACTAGGATGGCCAAGTCAAGAACTCATGAAGGTTTTGGGTTTGTTGGAATAAAGGGTAGTTTTTAAAACCTTCATCTATGAGGACCATGAATTTTGTGCCAATTTCTTGGTGATTGAAGCCAGGAATCTTGATTAGTGTCTTGAAGTGACGGGGTAGGGTAGATGTGCCTGACATTTCTGTTGAGCTGTAACCGGATAACCGTTATAGGCAGTAAGGTCATCAGAACTGAGTACACCAGAGTAACTTGAACCCACAATGGATTCTAATTCGCCAGGACAAGGAGTATCAGACCCATGAAATCAAGGGAAGTCACTATTGGCAAAAATCCATAACCATTGTTTCAGCCCTTTGACTACCCAGGGTATTTCATCCCCAAGGATATGAGGCTGGGTTTGTTTTATCCACTATTTGAGGCTATGAATACTTTGAGCCACTGGACCATCTATTCCTTCATTGGTACCTACTAATGTTCCCACTCCAATTTCCATTTGACCCACTTCCCACAACAAGAAGTGTTGTTTTTCATAGGGTCAATGACCCTAGTTATTGATCCATCCCAAAAAAGCTTGTCCTGTGATTCCTATATCTTGTCCCGGTACTATCTCTGGTGACCAGTGTGCCATTTATGTTTCCCCACACACACTGGAAATCTACGTATATCTTTCATATTCTACTATTTGGATTGGCCTGTCCACCAACTCCCCTAGTTGTTGTGTTTGGATTTTTATTGGTTCGCCAAATAATTCCCCCTGACCTCACCATCCACACACTTGCCGTCCCACTATCTCAAATGTATTCTATCTACTCCACCAAACCCCTTTCTCCTTTTTCCCCTATGCCCTGGTTGTCCTCCTGGCTTCCGTTTTCGTGTCTGGTTTTCTTCTCGTTTCTCTTGTTGTTTGTTCTCGGTTTCTTTGAGGATGTCTCCCAAGGGTGGTTTGGATCATGTTATGGTCTCTAAATCTCTACTGACTTTGAGTTTCTCTATTTCTTTTTCCAGTTCTACTACCCTATTTGTTAGGTCCTCTATACTTTTCTCCTGGTCAATAATGATTTCTACCAGTTGCTCTATTGCCAACTGCTTCAATATCTCTCTGTCTAGTTTTGCTCCCAGCTTCTTTTCCATAACTGCTATATTCTGCCTCACCTATCACACTTGTCAATACCCCACCACCTCAATCCTTGCTTTTTCTTAATTACTCGTGAACAAATATTTTAAAAGTTTTATGTTTGCTTATATTGATTTACTTATTCAAGAAATTTAAAGAAATTTAAACTTTCTCATCTTCCTTAGATTAAACCTACAAGCTGGCATTTTCAGGACTGTATTTTTGGTAAGTATTAGGCTAATAAGCTTGTAGTAAATGCTACTTTAGTGTATCATAATTGGTTGTTTGTGAAATAAACCTTGTTCGGGACTTTCACCCAATTTTTAATTGAGCCAGAAGTTCTCTGTACATTTCATCTATTTTCTTACCCAGGTGAAAAAATGCCATTGTTTTTAAAGCTGATTGATTATCTATTAGCAGCTGTTTTTATCAGTGCGGCAATCATCATTTATTTCGCTTCTAGTAATCAACAGCATGTAATAGTTGGAGCAGGAGCTTTAGCTGTTGCAATTTTTTCGTTTCTACTCAACAGAAGCTCAGTTAATAATGCTCGTAAAGATGCACAACAGGCTGAACTACAACAAAAGGCTGAAATTTACACTTCATTGTTAACTCATAGTAATTCCTTAGAAAACAATAGACCTCTTGCAAAATTAATTTTAGTTATAATGGGGGGTTATCTTTATTTTAGCCAAAAGTTAGAGTTACACGGTTATGTTTGAATTAGGGAGCGCAAAGAACACCAAAAATACATAATATCTAAAATTCTCTATCATACCACATAAACAATTTTGCAAGAGGTCTAATGGAGTTGTTCCGGCTAGAGCCAAAGCTTTGGAATATTGTCAAGATTTGATTAATGCTTATTAATGCTTACAAAAGCACTAGAAATTAGGCAAGAAATCTTTACTATGTCTTGCAGATTTCTACCGTTATTTTGTCAGGTATAACACCAATTAATTTATTGTTAGTATTGGTAGATAAATTAGAAGTAGGACAAGCTTGGCTGAGGTGGCTATCGGTAATTTGTCCGGCTCTTGCTTCTATCATCGCTAGTATTGTCACTTCTTTTCCTTTCCAAAAAAATGCCGTTGCAGCTAACACAACTGTTGAGTTGTTAGAAGCAGAATAAGAGAAATTTATCTTGGGAATTACTCCAGCCTACCGTTGTTATGATGTTTCTGGAGAAGCTGAACAACAACAAAGAGTAAGTCAAGCAGTAGTTTATTAACCAAGTCAATAGGATTTACCTACAATAAGTTCAACAAGCAACTGAACAACAGGATAAGAAAAAAGAGATAAATACAACCTAAGAATCTAGTGCTGATAAATCCAGAACCGAATGCTCTTCTGAATTCAGTTATCACTTATTATTCTTTCCTTGCTCCTCTAACGTTTATTCAATTATTTACAGAGCCACTTTCCACAATCCTAAAAATCATTTTTTCCAATGTTCTCAACAAATCTTGTTCATTATAAGGTTTAGAAAAATAAGCTCTTGCTCCTAATTGCATTGCTAGTTGACGATGTTTATTACTACTACGAGAAGTCAACATAGCAACAGGAATATTCCTTAAAATATCATTAGATTTAACTCGTTCTAAAAAACTATAGCCATCAAGACGTGGCATTTCAATATCACAGATTACAGCTTGAACTTTTAAACCACTTTCTAACTTTTCCCAAGCATCTTGACCATCTTTAGCCTGTTCAACTTGATACCCTCCTTTTTCGAGAGTTAAAGCTAAATAACGTCGGACATTAATTGAGTCATCGACGATTAAAATCATGCCTTTTTGGTGAGTAGGGCTAGTAATGGGTTTATGCTTTTGTGGTTTGAGAAAAGCTGTTTTTAATTTAGTTGCAGGTGATTTATTACTTAACTGACTACTTCTATGGGGGCGTTGATTGTTAGTAATCCAAGATACTAATTCATTAGTGTTTATTAATGGTACTACCCGACCATCACCGAGCATTGTACAGTTACTAAAACCATCAGGTAAAGGGATTTTTCCCTCAACTTGACGAATGGCCACTTCTTGCTCACCCCAACAGCGATCTATTTGTACAGCTACGGGTTGATGATCATTTTTGATAATTAACACACTGCTGGCATTAATTCCCGTAGGACTTTCTAATTCTAAATTATTGTAGTGGGAACAGTTAAAATCAAAGTAATTCCCAAGTCGCATTAAAGGTAGCATGGTATCTTGCCATTTGAGAAACTCCCCACCATCCATAGCGAAAACCTGATCACTTCCTAGTAAAAAGATTTCTGCAACTAGATCTGTAGGAAATGCCAAAATCATGCGGTGATTTAAACCGCTACCTGTTTCACTTTCTACTAACAAAACTCGCGCTACAGACAGTGTAAATGGGACTGATAAAGTAAAAGTTGTACCAATTCCTGGCTGTGTATCAACTTTAATATCGCCCCGGACGAGTTGTAGGTTATTACGAACTACATCCATTCCCACACCACGACCAGATAAAGCCGTAACTTTATCAGAGGTGGTAAACCCAGGTTCAAAAATCAGTGATAATAGTTCTTCTTCACTAGCTGCAGCTATTAATGCTGTATCCAAACCCATAGCTATAGCACGTTGGCGGATTTTTTCTAGAGAAATACCTCTACCATCATCAGTGATAGCTATGATGGTGCGATCGCTCCGATGATATCCTTTAATTTCAATCAATCCTTGTTCAGGTTTCCCTTGAGCATGACGGGTAGCATGATCTTCAATTCCATGATCAAAAGCATTACGTAATAAATGCATTAAAGGCTCATTCAAAGCCTCTAAGATGCTGCGTTCAATTAATGTTTTACCACCTTCAATTTTTAATTGAACATTTTTATCATACTCAATATTTAAATCGCGGATAGCTCTGGGAAATCTTTCTACCAAATCAGATAAAGGACGCATCCGCACCTGTGTCAACTTTCTCTGCACTTGCTTAGAAGTTTTATTTAACTTCCGCGCAATTTGATCTGTATCATCCACACTAAGTTGAATATCACTGGCAACTTCTGCTACCTGTACAATAGTTTCCATCAACTCCTGAGATAGCAGGTTTAATTTTTGATAGCGATCTATTTCTAAACTAATTACCTCAGAGTCTGTAACCTGCTCATCTGGTGTTAATACTCCAGAAGACATAGTTTGGTGAAAAAGTTTTTGATATGCTGAACACACTTCTCGATGCTCCTGGTCAAGAGTTTGCACTCTTTGGCTCAGTCCTAAAACTAGTTTACGTAATCTTTCTAATTGAGAATTTAAGCCATTACGTTGAATAATTATTTCCCCAAATAAATCATTAATTTCCTCTAATTGCTTACTGGGAACTCTAACTGTATTTTCATGATTTTCTTTATCTTTAGAAACACCAATAATTTCTCCTTTACGTTCAATATGTTTATAATCTAAAGAAGGAATCTCTGGTGGTAACTCTATTTCTAAAGACTCAAAATCAGGAACTTGCTTTTCAGCTACCAAGGTATCTTCTTGATTGATAGCTATTGGGGGAATATTGATTTGCTGAGGAGTGAGGTTAATAACTACTTCACCTAATTTAATTTCTGTAGGTAATCTATCCCTTTGATTTGTCAGGACTAAAGCTTGCGATCGCCTCCAAGCTTGCAATGCTAATTGACTAATTTCTAAATAACGATCAGGCTGACTTTCTAAATAGTGATTAACTGATTTACAAAGCCGGACAAAAGCATGTACCTGAAGCATTTCTCCTAACCCACCCAACTCGGAAGCCATCACATCTACTGCTGTTTTTAAATCATTTGTTGGATGACTTTCTAATAAAGATTCTAAATGTTGTAAACATTCTTCCACCTCAGTTTCAAACAGCAAAGGAACAATTTCTTGCCCATCTTCCGGTGATAGCATTGTGGTGACATCCTCTGGAGAAGGATCACCCAAACGCTGATGCAGTTCATCAAAAATGGGATAACAAAAAGTTTTTAACCACTTATCATCTAGAGATTTTTTCTCTGATAACAAATCCACAATTTGCCTTAACCAGTCAACTCCAGATAACAATAGACTCTGCAAATGAGTATCAATCTCTAGAGATTTATTGCGAGTTTTTAAAACTTTAAAAGAATCTTCTAAACGATGCGCCAAATTACTCAATACTTTAAAACCCATCATCGCTGCACCACCCTTAATAGAATGGGCAGTTCGCATGGCTGCATTAATTTTCTCTAATTCGATATGTTTACTCGTATCAATTTCCAACAAGATAGTTTCTAAAGTATTCAAATAATCGGTTGCTTCTTCCAGAAATTGCATCTGGATTTCCAATTCTTTATCACTAGTCATAAATCATCAGTCCTCATTAGTTGTTAGTCCCTAATTATTAGCCAGAAATAAACTTCAAAGATGAGAGATGCAAAATGAAAAACATAGGTGTATTAACACCTTTGGTGAGTTAAGTTGGTGAGTTCAGTTGTGAAAATTAAAAGCTAGATATAATATATTAATCAATTGATTTTGAAAGTTTCTACGTTGTTTTTTAATTGCTGGGAAATAGCCGCAGTTTTTTGTAAAGATTCAGAAATTTGGAGAGAAGAATCTTTAGTAAGTTGAGAAATAGCAGCAATATCTTGCATCAATTTGCTAATAAGTTGGGATGTTTCTAGCTGAGAACTAGAAGCAGTAGCAATTGAATTTAGCAAAGTATCTATTTGCTGGGAAATATCTAAAATATCATTTAAACTCTGCTTGGCATGTGCAAAAATCTGCGTGCTTTTAACTACCTGATTATTTCCCACTTCCATTGCTTGTACAACTTCATTTGTATCTCGTTTAATTTTTTCAATAATTTGCTCAATTTCTTGGGTAGCAGCCGCACTACGAGCCGCTAACTCTCCTACTTCTTCAGCAACGACAGCAAAACCTTGACCTTCTTCTCCTGCACGGGCTGCTTCAATTCCCGCATTAATTGCTAACAAATTAGTTTGCATGGCAATTTGATTAATTAAAGACACCACGCAGGAAATTTGTTGAGAAGATTCACCCAAGTACCTGACTTTTTTAGCCGTTTCACCCGCAGTTTCCTGTAAAGACAGAACATTCTGCACTGTCAAATCCATCACTTTTTCACTCTCAGCAGCAGTTTGATGAGCATGATGAGCGAGCGCACTAACCTTTTGAGCGCTAGCCGCTAAAACTTGCATGGAATTGGTCATTTGCTCAATCCTTGTTAAGGAGCAATTTATATTTTCAACTTGTGTAGTTGCTTCCTGTGCTAAGTAATTGAAATAATCTTGATTTGAATCAAGGGATGTATTCACTTGACAAGTAGTTTGTTGAACTCGGATAACTATATTGCGGAGATTTTCTACTATTGAGTTAAAAATATTGGCAATATTACCAACTTCACCATCTATCACATCAGCGTGTACAGTTAAATTTCCCTGAGCAGCAGTTTCTATCTGGTTGATTAACTTCAGAAGTTGCAGACGTAAAGTATCTTTTTCTTGCCATTCTTGTTCAAATGTAGATTCTTGATGAGCCTGAATATGCCATTCTTTAAGCGCAGGGGGTAATTCTTCATTTTTTCGCTCGCTCAGGGGAATATTAGTTTCTTCATTGGCTAGAGTTTCTATCCGTGCAGATTCAGAGTGATTTTGCTTTGTTAACAGCTTGATCAATCCAGCTGCAAGCAATGTCATTAATAAGGCTGTTATGGCTGTTATCTGAGCAGTTGCTATCAGAAATTGTCTTTGTGGATATAGAGTGCTCGCTGCATCTTTAGCTAAAATTAATTGCCAGTTTAAATCTGGTAAACCTTCAATTTTTTTAAATGGCACATAACTGACTAGCTGTAATGGTTGATTAATTGTTTCCACTTGTGTAAACTCACCACCATTTCGTTTGTTTAGGAATTTAGACAAACCAGGATATATTACAGTAGCTTCTTGTCCTAATAAATCTTGCTTGGGACTAAAAATAAATTTCCCTGAATCATCTAGCAAATAATAGTCATCACTATTAGGGAAATAATTTTTTATTTCCGCTGCTAACAGATCTATCGGTATCCGAGTTCGCGCTACAGCAATAGTTCTTTGGGTTACAATATCTTTCACAGGTGCGGCAATATATATCACCACCTTGTTGTTTTTTAATGTTTCTGGTTGACTAATAACTAGAGCATTATTTCGCAGAACTTCTTGAAAGTATTTCCGGCTTTTTTCTTGTCCACTAGTTCCACCCCTAGACTGTATCATTACTCTGCCATTAAGATCAAAAACTGCCAGATGATCATAAATTTTATAGGTATCAATAAAACGATTTAATATAGCCTGCTTTTCAGTAAAACTGCTAATCTTACCAACTTCTTGATTTGTCAGGAATGGTAGATGTGAGATAATTTGAATATCTCCATATTTCGAGAAGATAAAACGGTTAATAATATCACTTAAACTAGTTACTTCTGCTTCCTGAGTTCTCACAATTTGCTTACTAATAGATTTACTGCTAAAGCTATAAGCCATAAAGCCAATTCCCAATACAGGCAATGTACCTATAGTAATAGCGAAAATTACTTCTTTTGCATTAAGTTTAAATTTCTGTAAATGTCTAACTACATAATTTCTATGATTATCATCAGTAATTGTGATATCAGGTTGATTGATAATTTCTCCTTTATTTTCATTAACTTTCGATGATGCCAGCAAAGATGCTGTATTTTGAGCATTACCAGTTTGAGCAGTATCAGTTTTATTAAACATAAATTAATTCCCCCTGAATCCATTTAATAATATGAGTAAAACCTGATTTCTATAAACTTCATCACTTACAGTGTATTCTAATTTGTAGAAAGTACAAAATAAGATTGATAAAGCGATACACCAACATATTTCAACGAGTAGAATACACTGCTAAACCTTACTGCTACTGTAATCAGTGCAAGAATTAGCATAATTTACAATATTCTGTGCATCTAAAACTAGCAATGTTTCTTCCTTTTGTTCGACACAACCACATAAATAAGGTACTAAACTAGCTGCGACTTGTCCGATAGGAGAATGAATATCATCTGCTATCAATTTAATCGTACCTTTAATCTCCTGCACAACTAAACCTAAAACCATTGATTCCACGTTGACGACAATAATATTGTACTGCTGAAGAGGATAATCTACTCCTTCTAAATTGAACATCTTTGGCAGATCAATTACCCAAATAATTCGACTACGCCAATTCATTAATCCTAATATAAAAGCGGGCATATTAGGTATAGCTGTTACTGATGTAACAGGTACAATAATCGCTTCTTGAGTGTGATGAATTGATAAAACAGCTGTAGTTTGTTGATTGAGTTGAAACTTCAGATAGCTATCTGGTAAAGACTTTTGGCTGGGTTGATAATAAAGGGTTACTTTTGGATTTGTCATTGCTTAAAGAGCTTATACCAATTTTTAACAAATATTTGGGTTTGATTGTTAGTAATTACTAAATTAACCAATGTGCTTAGCCACCACTTTTAGCAAATCTGCTCTTGTGAAAGGCTTAGTCAAATATCCTGATGACCTAACAATTTTAGCTTTGGCTTTATCAATAAACCCCGTTCTACCAGTCACCATAATAATCGGTGTATTTTTAAATAACGAATGTCTCCTTAATAATGAACATAGTTCATAACCATCTAAATTAGGCATTTCCACATCCAGCAAAATCAAATCTGGTTTGCTTCTGATAATTTGCATTAAAGCTTTCACTGGCTCATTAATCATCACCACTGAAAATGTTTCCTCATCTAAAAAATGTTGGATAGAATTCAACACTGCTTGACTATCATCAATACAGGCAATTGTATAAAACTCCTTACTCAGAGAATACTGGTTATTTTTATGATTTATCTGTTTGGCAGGTGAGATTGTTCTTGATTTCGAATATTGTTCTCCCAGTTGGTTTTCAGTTTGTGTTTGAGGTTGAGAATTATTATTAGATGCAATTCCCGGCTTACTATTTTCCCGATAGTTTAATTGTTTTTGACAATGTTCAACAATTGATTGCAAATCTAAATGACAGAACTTTGGTAGTTCATGTAAATCATGAGCAGCATTAAGTTGATAATTACCTTCTTTTAAACAAATAAATGACTCTAGCACTTCTTTTGCTAATTCTTCTATCAGCATTCCCGCTTGTGCACGAGTAATGTACTCTTGCTTTACTAGCCAGCAGATAGCATAATAATCAGCATTTGCTATCAACTGATTATTATTGTTTGCTTCTGACATCAATCCCATCTCTGCATAAGCCGCATGATTAAAAGCGGGTATTTGCTGGTTTAACCGTTGGAAGTGACTTTCAAGACGTTCAAAAACCTTATCTGAATAAGTAGCGTAAGTTAGTTTACCTTCTTCTAAATAGATTGACCAAGAAACAAGATTAGTGAATACACTTAAGTCTCCTGTAACTTTCCTAGTGCTTAATTGTGCTAGAAGAGAGAGGGGATGTAGTTTGTGAAACAACTTGTAGCTACTTAGAGGAATTGTCATCATTTTGCTTTTTCTTTAGCTAGATTCAATACTTATGATTCTAATTGGCTTATAGCAGTTCTATTTGGTTTGTAAAGGATAAGTCTATCCATCGAGGTAACAAGTAAGCTGCTAGTCCCTTCCCACTAAAAGAATAAGGTCATAGTAATAGGGTAGAGGGATAATGCTTCTGTGTAAGGTGGAATCCCACACCCCTAATTTCATACTGGGAAGGAAGTAATAGATAACAGATGTGGTAACAAAAGATTTCAATTTGCATAGCAGATGGGTAATACTTAAAATCAAGTATAAAGCCTCAAATACTTTGTACTCCTAAATACAAAGTCTGATTTTATCGCTTATAGTAAAACTTAACGATAGCAGTGTTAGTTAAAGATTACCAAATATTAGCCAATTTGTAGATTTTCAATAACTTATTACTGATATTGCGATTATCCGACATCTTTAGGAAATCACACAAAAAGTCTCAACCCCAGATAATAGAAGGCAAAACGCACAAGACAGAAGGCAAGATACAAAAGGTAATAAGCATGAAGTAATATATTACGGGAGCAAGGCGATTTTGTGAGGTGTGGCAAAAAGTAAGTGTGCGATCACTAAACCCAAAATAGGTATCGATAAAAATGATTGACCGTACAATTAAGATATTGTATATATACAAGTTGTCAATTGAAGAATGAAAGGCAACAGTAAATTTTGCTTAAAAGACAATGGGGAAATTATGTTAAATCTTTGTTGTCAATGGATAGCTGGAAGTTGGCATAATTTCTGTAATTCCATTTTTACCTCTTTTATCCATGTTCAAACTGTCTAATATTTTAGACCTATCAATACCTGCTTATTTGCCTACTGACCTAAGCAGCTTATTCCCACCAGCCAAAAATTATGGAATGCAAGTCTTCTTAGGATATTTTGAGAAGATACTTTGTCTTGGAATTTTATTTGTTTGATGTGATTTGTTTTACTTTAATTCCAGAAAAATATTTTATTTTAGCGATGTCTCTGGTTGGCGTAGCTAAAAGCACACTTTTCGCCCTACCTCAGAAAATTGCGTTGCTCCCTATATTACTCTCTCCTTTGTCCCGAAACTCAATGTTAATAAAAGTATTATCGCGTGTTGGGTTGGGATTCCTTTAAACAAAGTCAATAATATTTATGATTGATAGCAGCAAAAATTTGTATGGGAAAACCTGACTTCCTCTATTGAGCAGCGAGATAAAGAAAAAACTGATGATCCATGCTTCAGGATTTCGATCAAGGAAAAATATATTTAATATTTTAATATATTTAACTTATCAATTTTTAATATATTTAACTGATAAATGCGGATGAAAGGACTTGAACCTTCACTCCTCTCGGAACTAGAACCTAAATCTAGCGCGTCTGCCAATTCCGCCACATCCGCATCGGTATTTCATAATAGCATAACACATTATGGATGGCAAGAGGTAATACCAATTCAAAATTCAACATTACATACGCTGGTGATTGGTAGTTGGGAAAAAGACCACAGGGAAAAGTAAACCTTGATAACTGATAACTGATCCTATATCACAGCTACACGGGGTAAACGATGCTTGAAGGCACAGAGAATTTCCCAGGAAATGGTGTTTAATTGATTTGCCCAATCATCTGCGGATATTTGTTCTTGTCCCTGTTCTCCTAGTAGGGTGACTATTTCCCCTTCTTGCAAATCGGGTATAGAACTAACATCTAGCATGATTTGATCCATTGTAATGGTGCCTATTTGGTGCACACGCTGTCCACGGAGTAAAACTTGCATTTGGTTGGAAAGACTGCGGGGAACTCCATCGGCATAACCAATCCCGACAACAGCAATACGCATTTCTCTGGGTGCGATAAACTGATGACCATAGCTGACACCGGTTCCTGCGGCAATAGTTTTAACGTGGGTAACTCGTGCTTTGAGTTGTAAAACGGGTTGCAGTTTGATTTTATTTTCTAGGTGGGTAGCAGGATAAAGTCCGTAAATGGCTAAACCTGCACGTACCATGTCATAGTGCAGTTTTGGATCTGCTAGGGTAGCGGCTGAGTTGGCTAAATGCAAGCTGGGAATTTTGATGCCTCTGGCTTTGATTTGTGCGATTGCCTGTTCAAATCTGTTATGCTGCTGCTGCATGATTGCCGGATCAGGACTATCTGCTGTAGCTAGGTGAGAATAAACACTAGCAATATCAAGATGGGGTAATCCCTGTACTAACTGGACAAAATCACCGGCTTCTTGCCAATTTGTGCCTAATCTGGACATTCCCGTATCTAATTTGATGTGTACAGGGATGGGAGAATTATAATTAATAGCTTCAAGAGTGTTAGAAACTTCTAAAGCCTGTTTCGGGCTGCATAGTGTCGGCTGAAGTTTCCACTGAGCGATGGCATGAATTTGTTCTAGTGTATGAGTTGCTCCTAAAATTAAAATTGGAGCTTTTATACCACCTTCCCGTAATTGAATCCCTTCAGGAACTGTAGCCACTCCCAAGCAACTCGCACCAGCTTCCAAAACCGTTTTAGCAACTGTTACCGACCCATGTCCATAGGCATCAGCTTTTACTACTGCCATTAACTGGGTACGTGATGATAAAAATATTACTAACTGCTTAACATTATAGGACAACGCACCCAAATCAATTTCTACCCAAGCTCGCTGCGAAAACCAAGCATAGGTATCACGTTCTTGACTATCAGCAAAACTAGGGGTTTGCTTGCTACTGAACATTTCTCTTCACTCCTATCACACCACTGCAAAGGTTCCAGACTATCTGATGATTCTGATTGCCCCGCTCAAGGCCATATCAATTTAATCAGGAAAGTTTACCGCTTATCCGGGAGTTTGTACAAGTATCAGTTATTCAGTTATCAGTTATCAGTTATCAGTTATCAGTGGCTATTCTTCTCTAATTCCCCTACACCTTACACCTTTACCGCTCTTCTTCCTGCTACCAAATTATTTAATAAGTATAAATTATTCTCATCTCCCCAGGAAGGTATATCTGTGTTAAAATATTCAAAACTAATACCTTGAGCTAATATCAATGGGGAAGGTTTTAGTCCTGAACGCCTCTTACGAACCGCTCAACATTACGAGTTGGCGACGTGCCATAGTTTTGTTGATTAAAGGCAAGGCAGAGCACGTAGAACATAACGGTAAATTTATCTACTCGGATTTTCCACTGCCAACCGTAATTCGGTTGCGCCATTACGTGCGTGTTCCCTATAAAGAAATCCCTTTGACGCGCCGGAATATATTGCATCGTGATGGACATACTTGTCAATACTGTAGTTATACAGGAGACCAGTTGACCTTAGATCATGTAATGCCGCGATCGCGCGGAGGGGGTGACACCTGGGAAAACATTGTTACTGCCTGTGTACCCTGCAACGTCAAAAAAGGCTGTCGTACACCTCAAGAAGCCCGGATGCCTTTGCGCCATCCACCTCGTCAACCTTACAGTAGCCTCTACTTTGAGGTGACTAAACATCTGAAGAGTGGACTTCACCAAGAGTGGCAAAAATATGTAATAGGACTTTGACATTATACAGAGTCAATGAGTCAAGGAGGGAGACAAGTTCTCACCTGTATATATTATTGCTCTTTGACTATTGTCAGGACACTTTACCACAAGTAGACGGCTTAGTTTGACATTCCTTGGTGTTTTTTTGCGGCTGAAGGGGCAAATTCCTAAAAGCTAGAGGAATGTTCTGCCTAAATCCAGGACAGCTAATAACACACAGAATGACTATTCTAACTCATAAAAATCAGGTATATATCGTTATACCTCTGACTTTTTAGCAGAAATAAATATTTTTGTCAAAATCAGGTTTTCACAAAAATTGCATACGTTGTTGATTCCAGAATCAATATTCAATCCAGACAGATGTAATAAGTTCTTGACCAATACTATTGACAAAAAATAGACCAAGGTATGCAGTGCAAAGATAGTTGATTTCTGTCAAGATCATAATGTGTGGCTAAACCAGTGATGCAATGATTGGAGTATCTCGGAAGGCATACACAAGCCACCGCGCTGAACACCAAATGCCCTATGTATTTGAATTCTCCTGTTACTCAATTTGAGAGTTTTTCATTGACCACAGAACCGAACCCGGAGGAAGTTGAGATAGATAAAGAATCTTCTTATGAACTTCCACCCCTTACCCGTCCTTCTTTACCACCATCGAATAATGGTGATGGAGGTATCTATTTAGCTCAACGTGGTAATTCTCTAGCACTTCAAAAATCAGATGAACTGCAGAAAACCCTGCTTGGACACAGACATGAGCGTCATTTAGTGATTTTGCAAGATTTCCCTGATCCTGATGCTCTTTCTTGTGCTTGGGCTTACCAATTAATTGCTCAACAGTATGATATCAAATGTGAAATCATTTATGCTGGGACATTAAGCCACCAAGAGAATATTGCCTTGGTTAAGTTGACTACTTTACCTGCTCAACGGTGGACAATGCAAACCCTGAAAAATAAAGATTTATCATCTTATCAAGGGTTCGTACTAATTGATAACCAGGGAACCACATCTCAGCTGTTATCAGCAGTACAACAGGCAGGACTTCCCCTGGTGGTGCTGGTCGATCATCATAGCTTGCAGGGAGAACTGAAGGCCGAGTTTGTCGATGTTCGTCCTTATGTGCGTGCAACTGCAACTATCTTCACTCAGTATTTACAAGCGGGTTTGCTGGGATTAGATAGTAGTATTAGCCAGCACGTTAAATGTGCAACTGCTTTGATGCATGGTTTACGCTCAGATACCAATAGGTTGATGCAAGCGCAGGAAGAAGATTTTATGGCTGCTGCCTATCTGAGCAGATTTTATGATGCTCAGTTACTGAATGCCATTTTACAGGCAAATCGTTCCAAGCGGGTCATGGATGTGATCGAGCGATCGCTCAAAAATCGCATTGTCCAAAATAACTTTTCCATAGCTGGGGTTGGTTATTTACGCTACGACGACCGGGATGCTATTCCTCAAGCGGCTGATTTTCTAGTGACAGAAGAAAACGTTCATACCGCAGTAGTTTATGGAATTGTTCATGATGAAGATGATGAATTAGAAGTAGTCATAGGTTCCCTAAGAACCACAAAACTTACTTTAGACCCCGATGAATTTATTAAAGAAGCTTTTGGACAAGATAGCACTGGGCGTTTCTTTGGTGGTGGACGTACAGGTGCAGGTGGCTTTGAAATTCCAATGGGTTTTTTATCTGGGGGCAATGAAAATTCTGCTTATGCCAAAATGAAATGGGAAGTTTACGACGCACAAATTAAACAGAAATTATTGAAATTGGTGAATCCTAGAGATAACCCAATTCAGTCGTAGAGAATGGATTGTTTTCAAGTACCAAGAATCAGTAACCGAATTACGTTCAAACAGACCAAAAAACGGTGTTGATTCAGTGGGGGTAAAGCGCATTGCTAAACCCCTACAAAACTAAGGATTGAGGTGGTGGGGTATTGACAAGTGTGATAGGTGAGGCAGAATATAGCACTTATGGAAAAGAACCTGGGACCAAAACTAAACAGAGAGATATTGAAGCAGTTGGGAACACAGCAACTGGTAGAAATCATTATTGACCAGGGGAAAAGTATAGAGAACCTAACAAATAGGGTAGTAGAACTGGAAAAAGAAATAGAGAAGCTCAAAGTCAGTAGAGATTTAGAGACCATAACATGATCCAAACCACCCTTGGGAGACATCCTCAAAGAAACCGAGAACAAACAACAAGAGAAACGAGAAGAAAACCAGACACGAAAACGGAAACCAGGAGGACAACCAGGGCATAGGGGAAAAAGGAGAAAGGTGTTTGGTGGAGTAGATAGAATAGATTTGAGATAGTGGCACGGCAAGTCTGTGGATGGTGAGGTCAGGGGGAATTATTTGGCGAACCAATAAAAATCCAAACACAACAACTAGGGGAGTTGGTGGACAGGCCAATCCAAATAGTAGAATATGAAAGATATACGTAGACTTGCAGTGTGTGTGGGGAAACATAAAGGGCACACTGGTCACCAGAGATAGTACCGGGACAAGATATAGGAATCACAGGACAAGCTTTTTTGGGATGGAGCAATAACTAGGGCCATTGAGCCTATAAAAAACAACACTTGTTGTTGTGGGAACTGGGTCAAATAGAAATTGGAGTGGGAACATTAGTAGGTACCAATGAAGGAATAGACAGTACAGTGGCTCAAAGTATTCATAGCCTCAAACAGTGGATAAAACAAACCCAGCCTTATATCCTTAGGGATGAAACACCCTGGGTAGTCAAAGGGCTGAAACAATGGTTATGGATTTTTGCCAATAGTGATAGTGACTTCGCTTTATTTCATGGGCCTGATACTCCTTGTCCTACCGAATTAGAATCCATTGTGGGTTCAAGTTATTCTGGTGTACTCAGTTCTGATGACTTTACTGCCTATAACGGTTATCCGGTCACAGCTCAACAGAAATGTCAGGCACATCTACCCTACCCCGTCACTTCAAGACACTAATCAAGATTCCTGGCTTCAATCACCAAGAAATTGGCACAAAATTCATGGACCTCATAGATGAAGGTTTTAAAAACTACCCTTTATTCCAACAAACCCAAAACCTTCATGAATTCTTGACTTACCCATCCTAGGTTCAACCAAAAGTTGAATCTTCCATTCATTCATTGATCAAGCCCTAGGGTAACCTGGTAAACTTTTACCTTCCTTAGGCAATAGACCTTGATCATAATTTAGCTGAACCAAGGTTAGGTTTAGCACTGAAACAACGAAAAGTCTGTGGTGGTTCTCTTTCTCTGGAGCTATTCCAACATCCTGCCAATTTATTGACGGTTATACAAACTTGTCGTCGTCAAGCACTTTCTCTAGTTGAGTTTTTTGACCAACCTATGAAAGCCATGGTTCACTCTGCTTTCCATACACCTTCTTTCATCATTCCGCACCCTAAACTGCCACAGAGAGAAATTACGGAGGGGAAAAATCATAGTTAGTATTAAAAAGTATAAGTATTTAAAAAGGCATTAGAGAAACAGTAAAGCACCAAAAATACCATCAAAAGCTATTCTCAATAAGGAGCAATAAGAAAGAACACCGCCCAGAGCAGTCAACAGCTAAATGAAGATATTCAAGAGATAAATCATAACTTAGACTAATAGATTGAAGTAAAAAAAGAAATTCTAGTAAAATAGAGTTATAAATCAAGGATATTAGGTTATTTTCTGATATTAATTAAATTAATAGAGAGAAAAATTAGGTAAGTAATTGATAGTAGGGAAAACAATGCTCTGGTAAAAGATTCACAATGAAATCTCTCTCTTGAGTCCAGTAACACATGTGTTTTTCTTGGTTAAGTGTAACTAAATGAATAGACTGAAGGCATGGAAAAATCCAGCGTAAAGTGGGGCGGTCAGTTGGTTTCCCCAATTGATTTTTTACTGTTGATTTAGACTCTCTCAAAGGGGTTCTAATTTGTCGTTGCCCTAAAGTATAAACCAGCAGACATAAACCCATAATCATTCCCAGGGACTCTATTCTCTCTGGAATTTTTAGGAAAATACTGTCTGCAAAAAATAATGGGTCTTTGAGAAAAGCAAACCCTCTCTGGCAAGACTGTTGAGCTTTATATTCACTCAAGATGGAGTCATGGGTAAGTTTATTTGAATCCAAAAGGTCTGTAGTAATAATAAAAGGCCCTGCCCTCAGAAATTCTGTATTAATTTTACTTTCATTCTGGGAGAATGTAGCTGATATTTCATAGGATATCTCTCCTGAAATATCCTTTTTCTTAGATTTGATTTGAGTAACTTTACTCTGGTTAATTTGGTGATATTTGAATTGTTTGAATACTTTAGATAACCCCTTGATAGCATCAGCTTCACAAGCAAATTTTTCTGGTGATAACTTTTTCAAATCTTGCACAGCTTTTGATTGTGCCTTGGTAATTTTTTGTGAGAGTTTACCCAGGTCTGATTCTCTTTTTTCTTGACTTTGTACTACTAACCATATTTGTTCTTTTCCTGCATAATTTACTGTTTTTGAAGCTAGTTTATATCCGGGGAAGTTACTATCAACAAATTCTGGTTCTGGTAGTGTTGATATTAATGATTGTGCTGATTTTACGCTTAATGGCACTGGACATAACCAGCTTAAATCTGACATCATTTTCAGATTTGATTCTGTATATAAGGCCCAGTCTGCTACTATGAGACTGTTAACTTTTAGTTAAATTTTAATTGTTTTTGGTACTCTACTGCTATTTTACCAAAGCATGATGAATCTGCTTGATTTCCCGATGCTAGTTTTAAAAATATATATTGGTATGTCTCCATCTCCTGAACATATCATTTCTATGATGGACTGTTTTAACTCCGGTCTATGGTCACCAGAATAACCGTAGGTGATGGTTATTTCTTTTGGTGATTTTACTGGTAATTCTTCTATTTCTTGATTATTTCCTACTTTTTGATTCTCAAATATTACTTCTGGTAAGCTGGTATTATATTGCCCATATATGTGCATTTATGATGAGTCTAGATGCCCTGCTCATAGGGATACTCCAAATTTTTGGGCTGCTTTTAAGGCGACAATAAAAAATATCCTATCCAATCCTTTTATAAATAGTTTATCCATGACTCTCCCCAGTTTATCGTCCTTGAGATATTCTGGTGTTACTCCTGATCCTATTAGATGGTCACAGGGGGTTGTTTCAAAATCTTGGGTAAACATATATAAGGGTTTTTATACAAATCATAACCCGTTGATTATCATGGCTTTTACTACATGAACCGGACTTACTTTCTCACCAATTTCAAGGATTATTTCTACTACTCCTATGGCGTCTATTATTCCTGCTACTATGCCTAAATGGTCTAGGTTTTGAATTTCCATTTTTTGAAGCTTTGATTTCACAAAAGAATTATCCACAACTCCTGTTGTGATTAAATCATTTCTTCTGCTGTTCTAATTTAATTTTTAAATCATTAAATTTTCTTTTCTTTTACCTTCTTCACAAAACTTTATTCTCTCACTCTATTGCCATTTTCATGATACTGTTCTTATTAAGCCTTTTCTTCCTCGAAGAGGAGACAATATAGTGGTAATGAACATGGCATACTCCAAGGAATTGGTGTAGTCAGTTGTGTATATGTGAATCCTAAATTTCAAAGATTTGGGGTAATAGATTACCGCATTTTTAATGCTGATGTGGATGGTAAAACCAAGATAGACCATGTGAAAGATATGCTGCAAAACCTGGTGTATCATCAGCTTTTCCCATTTGGTAGGGTTTTGATGGACACATGGTATGCAGTAAACAGTTTCATGCTTTATATTGATAGCTTAGACAGAATTTATTATTGCCCCTTAAAAAAGAATCGGTTAGTTGATGATACATTTGCCAAAGGAAAAGATAAACCTATTGAATTATTAGAATGGAGTACTGAAGAGTTAGAATATGGTAAAATTATAAAAATTAAAGGGTTTCCCGCTCAGAAAAAAGTGAAACTATTCCGGGTTGCTATTTCTACCAACAGAACGGATTATGTCGCTACTAACGATTTATCTCAAAGTTCTACGAATTTTGTACAAGAGGTGTGTAAAATTCGTTGGAGAACCGAGGATTTTCACCGAGAGATTAAACAAATAACTGGTATTGAATCTTGTCAATGTCGTAAAGCTAGGTTTCAAAGAAATCATATTGCTTGTGAAATGTTGGTTTGGATTAGATTAAAGAATTTAGCCTATCAAACTGGTCAAACTGTTTATCAAAACAAGCATAGATTCCTTTCTAATTATTTAATTCAGCAACTAAAACGCCCAAGTCTTCCTATGTGCTTGGTTTGAGTTCAATTGTTCCGTGCCAGGGCTACATCCTACCCGCTATTTGTACCAGTTGCGTAAGTCCTGATACATAATTTATGATCTTATCTGCGTAACAGCTTATCTACGAGATGTTACGCCAATAAGAGCGCGGCTCAACTAACAAATGAACGAAATCTGTAGCTTGATTTAGCATTAGCCTAACCCAACATTAACTTATATTGGTTTAAACCTAGACTAACTAACAAAGATCTCTAAAATGACACAACAAGAATTATTAAATGAATTTTCATCCCTTCCCTTGAAGCACAGCGTCAAGTGTTCGAATTTATTGCTTTTTTACTACAAAGATATCATCTAGTTGAACCTGCTACTCAGTCACTAGATATTGACTTAATAAATGATGGATTTATTGGGATGTGGAGCGAACGTCAAGATTTAACAGAGAGCAACGCTTGGGTGCGTAGTGTTATAAAAAACGAGTGGTAAGACTCCCATAACTAACTCGACTATTGTTGATACTGATATCATCATTGATGTTGGTCGCGGTGTGATCCAAGCAGTAAGTTTAAACCTATTACCATATCCATAAATTTGATAAGCCCTAACTGATAGTTGAATACTCAACAATAAAAATATGGAACTATATTTAATTAGTCATGGCATCGCCGAAGAACATCAACCATCGCTAAAAGATGAATAACGTAAGCTAACCAAAGAAGGAAGAGAAAAAACCGAAAAAGTAGCCTAAAAATTATTAAAACTGGATCTAAATTTTGATTTAATTCTCACCAGTCCCCTAGTCCGAGCACACGAAACAGCAGAAATACTCATAGCCGTGGGACTCTCTTCTCAATTAGAAATATCTCACCATCTCACCTTTGAAGGAAATATCAAAAATCAGCTCACAAACTGCTTAGAACCAAGAAATTATACTCAACAAACTACCATAGCATTAGTAGGATATGAGCCGTGTTTGAGCAGTTGGGCAGAAATTCTCCTCTGTGGGGAAGCAAAAGAACGCCTCGTCCTTAAAAAAGCAGGTATGATCGGAATAAAACTACCAGATGGTGGTTCTCCTTTGGATCGTAGTCAAATGTTCTGGTTGACACCACCCAAGTATCTGCTATAACAGTTTTTGGACCTTTCGCATAGAATAGTTGTTAAATCGGCAACTGTTATGGTGAAAATAATCTCTGGTGAGTTAGCGTGTTCAGATATTTCACAAAGCAAATGGTGTAGCCATGACGGTGTGCGAATACAAGCCTGGTTTAGAAGGCATTCCCGCAGCCCAATCGAGTATTAGTTATGTAGATGGGCAAAAGGGAATACTGGAGTATCGTGGCATTCGGATTGAGGAATTAGCAGAAAGAAGTACATTCTTAGAAACTGCTTATCTCTTAATCTGGGGTGAATTGCCAAACAAGGAAGAATTGGCGGCTTTTGAAGATGAAGTTTGTACCCACAGGCGGATAAAATACCGCATTCGGGATATGATGAAATGCTTCCCCGAAAGCGGTCATCCAATGGATGCTCTACAAGCCTCTGCTGCTGCCTTGGGTTTATTTTATTCTCGTCGTGACTTACATAACCCTGTCTATATTCGGAATGCAGTAGTACGTTTAGTAGCGATAATTCCCACAATGGTAGCGGCTTTCCAGTTGATGCGGAAGGGTAATGATCCGGTAAAACCAAGGGATGATTTGGATTATGCCGCCAACTTCTTGTATATGCTCAATGAGAAAGAACCCGATCCGTTAGCAGCGCGAATTTTTGACATCTGTTTGATTCTGCACGTTGAGCATACAATGAATGCTTCTACCTTCAGTGCGAGAGTTACAGCTTCTACCTTAACTGACCCTTATGCTGTGGTTGCCAGTGCGGTAGGTACTTTAGGCGGTCCGCTGCATGGTGGTGCTAACGAAGAAGTTATTGAGATGTTGGAAGAAATTAGCTGTGTGGATAATGTCCGTTCCTACATAGAAGATCGTCTGCAAAAGAAGGCGAAAATTATGGGGTTTGGACACCGTGTATATAAGGTAAAAGATCCACGGGCAACTATCTTACAACGATTGGCAGAGCAACTGTTCGATAAGTTTGGCTACGATAAGTATTATGAAGTTGCTCAAGAAGTAGAATGGGTAATGGCCGAGAAAGTCGGCAGCAAAGGGATTTATCCTAATGTTGACTTTTACTCTGGGCTCGTGTATAGGAAAATGGGAATTCCCACGGATTTATTTACACCTGTATTTGCGATCGCTCGTGTGGCTGGTTGGTTAGCACACTGGAAAGAACAACTTGCAGAAAACCGGATTTTCCGTCCTACCCAAGTTTATAACGGTCGTCACGAAATCACTTACACTCCCATCGACAAGCGTTAACCAGCTTGAAAATAGTTGACTCTTAACAGGTGACAGGTGACAGTTCAGAGGAATTTTCCCGCAATTAGGTGACAAGAAACCAATTTTAGATTTGAGATTTGGGATTAACGCCCAACAGTGGACAGATTGATAAGTGTCATCTGTCTGATAAAGTGGGCTTGCACTTAAATATCTCAACTCGATAATCTTAAAATTGTTGCTGTACTTCAATTATCACAGCCATCAGTGCCGGAAAATAAGACAATTTAGTCGGAAGTATTAGGAGTTCAGGAGTTAAAAGCAGAAATTTCACATCTGCTCCCCCCATCTCCCTCATCCTCCCCATCCTCTTCTTTCTTAATCCCAACCATAAGCAGAAGTTGTCATCTTGGTTAATGGGGTGAAAACCATCCCAGGATATACTAAACTCATGGATTGGTAACAAATCTACAATTAGGCATCATCTCGGCAGAGATTATCAACCAGTGAATTTACAGTGATTAACTCAACTAGTTGTGATTCACCATGACTTGAAGATTTAAAGAGTAGCAAAAATGAATGCAGGAATTGACCTCCAAGGAACTTTTATTCAATCTGTCAGGGATTTAGGAATACCACCAGGGGTAGCCAAAGCGATTTGGATGCCATTACCAATGGTCCTGATGCTGATTGGTGCAACGGTGGGCGTACTGGTTGCGACCTGGCTAGAACGGAAAATTTCTGCTGCGGCACAGCAACGAATTGGCCCTGAATATCAAGGGCCTTTTGGGTTGTTAGTGCCTGTAGCAGATGGTCTGAAGCTAATCTTTAAAGAAGATATCGTCCCAGCAAAAGCAGATCGCTGGCTTTTTACTCTTGGCCCAGTAATTGTGGTAATCCCGGTATTCTTGTCGTTTCTGATTGTCCCTTTTGGGGAGAATATCGTCATTACCAATGTGGGGATGGGAGTCTTTTTATGGATTGCATTGTCTAGTATTCAGCCAATTGGCTTGTTGATGGCAGGCTACGCATCCAATAATAAATACTCTCTATTGGGTGGTTTACGGGCAGCAGCACAGTCAATTAGTTATGAAATTCCATTGGCGCTGAGTGTGTTAGCGATCGCAATGATGTCTAATAGCCTCAGCACGGTTGATATCGTCAATCAGCAATCTAATTTTGGCATTCTCGGTTGGAACATTTGGCGACAACCATTGGGTTTCATAATCTTTTGGATTGCCGCTTTAGCAGAATGCGAACGCTTACCCTTTGACTTACCCGAAGCAGAAGAAGAACTAGTAGCAGGGTATCAAACCGAATACTCAGGCATGAAATTTGGTTTATTTTACCTGGGTTCTTACATTAACCTGATCCTTTCTTCTTTGCTAGTAGCAATTTTATACTTGGGTGGTTGGCATTTTCCTGTCCCTATAGATTTACTGGGTAATGTGCTAGGAGTAAGTCCTAACAACCCTGTACTCCAAGTAGTAACAGCCGCTTTAGGCATTACCATGACCGTACTCAAAGCCTATTTTCTAGTATTTTTGGCCATCCTCATCCGTTGGACAGTACCACGGGTAAGAATTGACCAATTACTAGATTTAGGATGGAAGTTCTTGCTACCAGTTGGTTTGGTTAATCTCCTATTAACCGCAGCCCTAAAATTAGCTTTTCCCTTCGCCTTTGGTGGCTAATAGGGGACTGGGGATATTAAAGTCAAAAGTCAAAATTAGAAAAGTCATGACTAATGACTAATGACTAATGACTAATGACTAATGACTAATCACCAATCATCTATCATCTATCACCTGAAAAGAGTAGAGACACAAATAATGCTAAAGTTCCTCAAACAAGTTGGTGATTACGCCAAAGAAGCATTACAATCAGCGCGTTACATTGGGCAAGGTTTATCTGTCACCTTTGACCACATGCAGCGTCGTCCTATTACCGTACAGTATCCCTATGAAAAATTGATTCCTGGGGAACGGTTTCGGGGTAGGATTCACTATGAATTTGACAAATGCATAGCTTGTGAAGTTTGTGTGCGTGTTTGTCCCATTAACCTCCCTGTAGTTGATTGGGAAATGGACAAAGCCACCAAAAAGAAAAAACTCAAACACTACAGTATTGATTTCGGAGTTTGCATCTTCTGTGGTAACTGCGTGGAATACTGCCCCACTAACTGCCTATCCATGACAGAAGAATACGAGCTTGCTAGCTATGATCGCCATGAATTGAACTACGATAACGTAGCACTAGGACGACTGCCTTACAAGGTAACAGACGATCCAATGGTGACACCCTTGCGCGAACTGGTTTACCTACCTAAAGGCGTACTCGAACCCCATAGGGTACCCGCAGATGCTCCCCGTGCTGGTTCTCGTCCAGAAGACCTTGTAGAAATCAGTGAACAGTAAACAGTTAACAAACTGATAAGTATAAAAGTTCCATCGGAACATATCTACAACAGACGACTGACGACTGACAACTGACAACAGACAACAGACAACAGACAACAGACAACAGACAACTGACAACTGACAACTGACAACTGACAACTGACAACTGACAAAGGATAAAGGACAAAATAAAGTGAACCTAGCGGAAGGAGTACAAGTTATTTCATTTGGCATATTAGGTGTAATGATGATTGGGGCAGCATTGGGTGTAGTGCTGTTTTCTAACATCGTCTATTCAGCATTTTTGCTAGGTGGTGTATTCATCAGCATGGCTGGACTATACCTGTTGCTAAATGGTGATTTTGTCGCAGCAGCACAAATTTTGATTTATGTGGGTGCGATTAACGTGCTGATATTGTTTGCCATTATGTTGGTCAACAAGCGTCAGGATTTTTCACCTTTACCTAGTGCTGGGTTGCGAAAAATAATTACATCTCTAGTGAGTATAGGACTGTTTGGCCTTTTAAGTACGATGGTAGTGGCAACGCCTTGGGCATATTCCTCTGTGCCTGTGGCTGGTGAAAGTTCTATAGTTTTGATTGGTGAACATTTCTTCACTGACTTTTTGCTGCCCTTTGAATTGGCTTCTATTTTGTTGCTGATGGCTATGGTGGGAGCAATTATTTTGGCTCGTCGTGAGTATTTACCAGACGAAGTACCTTCTTCTGATATGCCACAAACAATCTTAACCTTGCCAGAACGCCCCAGAGAATTGGTATCAACTGGTAGCGGTGCTGGAACTGAAGAATAGGTAATGGGGACTGGTAACTGGTGACTAGGGAGATAAATTACCCAATTACCAATTACCAATTACCAATTACCAATTACCAATTACCAATTACCAATTACCAATTACCCATCATGCAACTTCAATACTTTTTATTACTAGCAGCAGCTTTGTTTTGCATTGGCATCTATGGCTTAATTACTAGCCGTAACGCTGTGCGGGTACTGATGTCAATTGAGTTGTTGCTGAATGCTGTTAATCTGAATTTAATGGCATTTTCCAACTTTCTCGATTCAACCTTAATTAAGGGTCAAGTTTTCACAGTTTTTGTGATTACTGTGGCAGCTGCTGAAGCGGCGGTTGGGTTAGCGATAGTGCTGGCCATTTATCGCAACCGTGATACCGTCGATATGGAGCAGTTTAATCTCCTGAAATGGTAACAGTGCGTGCAACTAAAGCAGGTAATAATTGCTTATAAAGCGCGAGATTCCCAGAGTAAACGCTGGGCAGAACTCTGTGCTAAACAACTAGAATACCATCAGTGCCAAGTTTTGGTGGGGCCTAGCGGACCAAAAGATAACCCCTATCCGGTGTTTTTAGCATCCTCCAGTCAACCAATTGATTTAGCTTTGGTACTTGGTGGTGATGGTACTGTTTTGACGAGTGCGAGGCATTTAGCCCCAGCTGGTATCCCCATTCTGGGAGTGAATGTGGGAGGCCATTTGGGGTTTTTAACCGAGTCAATGGATGAGTTTCAAGATACAGAACAAGTTTGGGATCGGCTGTTTGAAGATCGTTATGCTCTCCAGCGAAGGATGATGTTGCAAGCGGCTGTATATGAGGGTGATCGGACAAACCTAGAACCGGTGACTGAACAGTTCCTCGCTTTGAACGAGTTTTGTGTAAAACCAGCTTCTGCTGACCGGATGATTACCTCAATTCTGGAAATGGAAATTGATGGTGAGGTAGTTGATCAGTATGTAGGAGATGGGTTAATTGTCTCTACTCCCACTGGTTCAACTGGTTATACGGTTTCTGCCAGTGGACCAATTATGCATGATGGCATGGAGGCAATTACTATTACACCCATTTGTCCCATGAGTCTTTCTAGTCGTCCTCTGATTTTACCCCCTGGTTCGGTGGTAAGTATTTGGCCTCTGGGTGATTATGATTTAAGTACAAAATTGTGGATGGATGGGGTTTTATCTACTTCAATTTGGCCGGGACATCGTGTTGATGTGCGAATGGCTGATTGTCGGGCTAAATTTATTGTGTTGCGGGAGAATAATTCATATTATCAAACGCTGCGGGAGAAGTTACTTTGGGCTGGTACAAGGGTTCGCTACAGTAATAATCATCGCAATTAACCAGCTATTAGCGTTTGCAAATGAAAGAAAAATGATTTTAGCCCCCGGAGATATGTTCGGGGGTTTTTTGAGGGTTCATAAGCAGAAGGTAATAGATGATGATAACATAGTTTAGGGAACTTTATAACCCCTAAGATGGAAAATTAATCTTCTTTAAGTCATACTGGGGAAAAGTCACCGGAGGCTTTAGCCTCTAGATGGCTTTCATCCCCGACTGAAAATACATAACATAGAATCCTAAAAACTTTTTGGCTGTTTAGGGTTCTATATCGGGGTTTTCAGCCTATTTCCTTATAAATGTGTATCTTATTGCCAGATTTTATTGTTCAATATGTTGATAATAAAAGTAATCTCAGCTTCATAATTATTGGGAGCATCCCAAATGTGTAAGTTTATTTTTATCTGACCATACGACTTATCTAAGGCATGAAATAAACAAACTGCAAAGGATAGAAAGAACGCGAAGGAAAGAGAGTTTCAAAGGGTTTTTGAACTAGTACAGTACGGCGTAAATAAACCAACCATTCCAAATGTCTGAAAAGCTCAAGCCGTATACATTTTGAATTTTGTCCGCGTAGGGTCTCCCAAGGAGATATTTTGTTAGGGTAGCTCTTCTGAAAGAAGCATTTTAAATTCACGGCGGTACTATACCTCTTGCAGAATTAGTTTTATGTTATAATGGTGGGTTGTCTTTGTTTTAGCCAAAAGTTAGAGTTACAGGGTTATATTGAAATTAGCAAGCCCAAAGAACACCAAAAATACATAAAATCTAAAACTCTCTATCATACCACAGAAACAATTTTGCAATAGGTATAGTAACGCCGTGATTTTTGCCTTTATTGGGATGCTCCCTAATTATTGAATATATATATTATCTCTGTTATCTGCTCTATATCTGAGTAGGATTTTTCATGCATACAGCACAATATATTGTAGGTAACGCTATCTAATAATAAGGCCTTCCTCCTGATTGCTGACCTCTATTTAGTAATTTCTTGATGGTAAAAGCCCAGGATTTATCTGTGTCATCAATTCAAAATCGTTCCACTGAGTCTCTGAAACGTCCAAAATTTAAAATCCAAAATCGGATGACCGCTGCTGTATAAGTAGGAAAACAGATGTAAATGTATTACCATATCATCTCTTCTCAACTACATCCTATTGATTTTCCCATTTTGCAAAATGACAAGTATATTGTACGACTGGCTGCAAATGAGGAAGAATTAGAATCTGTTTTCCGTTTGCGTTTTGAGGTGTTTAATTTAGAATTAGGTTTGGGATTTTCTGGTTCTAATGTTACAGCAATGGATCGAGATAAATTTGATGATGTTTGTCATCACTTGATACTTATTGCTAAACATACTGGCAAAACTATTGGTACATATAGGATGCAAAGTTATACAATGGCTGGTAAAGGTTTAGGTTTCGATTCTGCTGATATATTTAATCTTAGTAAATTTCCCGATCTTTTACTTCAGTCATCTGTAGAAGTTGGACGTGCGTGTATAGCTAAAGAATATCGGAATCTTCATACATTTTTGTTAATTTGGGAAGGATTAGCTAATTATTTGATTTGGAGTGGAAAAGAATATTTTTTTGGTTGTGCATCATTACTGACACAAT
Source organism: 'Nostoc azollae' 0708 (assembly GCF_000196515.1). Taxonomy (NCBI): domain Bacteria; kingdom Bacillati; phylum Cyanobacteriota; class Cyanophyceae; order Nostocales; family Nostocaceae; genus Trichormus; species Trichormus azollae. The sequence continues at coordinate 399,532 of NC_014248.1, read as the reverse complement.
GTCCTGTCCAAGCTAATTATGCTTATCATTATTTTCAGCATCATGATTTGATGCATCCAAGTATTTTAGTTGAGCCAAATTCAGAATACTCTGTGGAAATTGCTCAAGATTGTCCTAATATATATAATGTTGAGATTCCGAAGATTTTACAAGCTTATTTGAGTATTGGAGCTAAAATATGTAGTTTACCCGCTATTGACAGACAGTTTAAAACTATTGATTTTTTAATTCTATCGAATATTACTGATTTTGCGAAATTTATGTTATGGGAATAGTAATAATTCAGAATTTATCGGTAAGCAGTAATAATCCTTTAGTCTGTGACATTTTTTAGTATGTTTTGTGCCTTATTTACCTATTAATGTTTGTCACAATTAGGATGCTAATTGATGTTTTTCTCAATAAAGATTGACCGAATTCTAAACAAGTTCTCAGGCTAAATTAATTTAAATGATGGAATCATACTTGAAATTGTCCCTAAGGATAATTCTAAGGAAGTTCAAGTATGAAATTCCACCTTTTAGTTATTGTTGGTATGGTGATTTTTTTCAGCTTAGGTTGTACAAAGGAAATAAAATCAACTCCTATCAATAATCAGCCTCAGTCGGTAAAAAATATGGATAATTCAGTAGCAGCATCTGAAAGCTTTAAGACTTTGGAACACAGGATTCATGGGAAAGTGAGTTTTATTACTGAAAATGGAATTAGCTATTTAGAGTTTGACAAGAGTTTCAAAACTGAGAATAGACCAGATTTATTTTTAAATCTGTATCATTCTAATACACCGGCAAAATATGGTATTAAGGAAAAAGATTATGCACGTATTGCTCCTTTACAAAAGATTAGCGGTTCTCAACGTTATGCCTTACCTAATAATGTGAAGTTGGCAAATTTTGGTTTTTTGGCTATGTGGTGTCGCTCATTTAATGTTAGTTTTGGGTATGCGGGTTTGCCTAAATAGTTACAGCAGGAGTTAGGAGTAAAAGCCATTTGATGGTTGATTTTGGATTTTTAGTTTATCTACTTGAAGTTGCAATATGCTGTATCAGAGATGGTTGATAAAGTAAATATTAAATTGTAGGGTGCGTTATAGCAAAGCTTAATGCACCGAGGAATATGGTGCGTTACGGCTAATCCTCACTCTCTCAAATTCCCCAATCCTTACATAGCCGTAACACACTCTAGTGAATATTTAATTTATAAGTAGGCTCTCACTGGAGTGTAAATATTAATCTTTATATTTCCAATTTAATTAAATTACAACAAATCGCAAATAAACCTAAGTCTGTAAACTTGTTATCATCGAATTTTATAATCACAAACTTCTAAATACTAAAGTGAAACAAATCCACAGGTTTTGGTAGAAACTTGATATTTTTTCTTTGCGGTTACGCCTAAGTATGCGTATTACTGTGGTTTCAGCATCTTCTTTGGGAATAGGTGGACTGGCTAGTTGGACAAGTTTGAATATGGAGCAAATCTTAATTAATAGTCACAAGTATTTCAATATGATGTTATCGCGTCTGTCCCAATCTCGGGAACAGAAACGACAAGTTGTGAGTAATGTGTCTCACGAATTATGTACACATTTGACTATTATGAATGGTTATTTGCAAAGTCTTTTAAGAAGACAGAATAATTTAAATTCAGCGCAACTTGAAGCTTTATAAACTGCGTGTATGGAAACGGAAAGGACTATTAGACTTTTACAAGATTTACTTGATTTGGCTAGGGCTGATAGTGGTTATTTACATTTGCGCTGGGATGTTTGTTTACTAAATGAGTCAGTAGCAGAGGTTGGAAGTATGGCTAGTATAGCGAAAGAATGTAAGGATTGAGGTGGTGGGGTATTGACAAGTGTGATAGGTGAGGCAGAATATAGCAGTTATGGAAAAGAGGCTGGGACTAAAACTAGACAGAGAGATATTGAAGCAGTTGGGAATAGAGCAACTGGTAGAAATCATTATTGACCAGGGGAAAAGTATAGAGAACCTAACAAATAGAGTAGTAGAACTGGAAAAAGAAATAGAGAAACTCAAAGTCAGTAGAGATTTAGAGACCATAACATGATCCACACCACCCTTGGGAGAAATCCTCAAAAAAACCGAGAACAAACAACAAGAGAAACCAGAAGAAAACCAGACACGAAAAAGGAGACCAGGAGGACAACCAGGGCATAGGGGAAAAAGGAGAAAGGTGTTTGGTGGAGTAGATAGAATAGATTTGAGATAGTGGGACGGCAAGTGGGTGGATGGTGAGGTCAGGGGGAATTATTTGGCGAACCAATAAAAATCCAAACACAACAAGTAGGGGACTTGGTGGACAGGCTAATCCAAATCCAAATAGTAGAATATGAAAGATAGACGTGGATTTGCAGTGTGTGTGGGGAAACACAAAGGGCACACCGGTCACCAGAGATAGTACCGGGACAAGATATAGAAATCACAGGACAAGCTTTTTTGGGATGGATCAATAACTAGGGCCATTGACCCTATGAAAAACAACACTTCTTGTTGTGGGAACTGTGGGAACTGGGTTAAATGGAAATTGGAGTGGGAACATTAGTAGGTACCAATGAAGGAATAGATGGTCCAGTGGCTCAAAGTATTCATAGCCTCAAACAGTGGATAAAACAAACCCAGCCTCATATCCTTGGGGATGAAACACCCTGGGTACTCAAAGGGGTGAAACAATGGTTATGGATTTTTGCCAATAGTGACTTCCCTTGATTTCATGGGTCTGATACTCCTTGTCCTGGCGAATTAGAATCCATTGTGGGTTCAAGTTACTCTGGTGTACTCAGTTCTGATGACTTTACTGGCTATAACGGTTATCCGGTCACAGCTCAACAGAAATGTCAGGCACATCTACCCTACCCCGTCACTTCAAGACACTAATCAAGATTCCTGGCTTCAATCACCAAGAAATTGGCACAAAATTCATGGACCTCATAGATGAAGGTTTTAAAAACTACCCTTTATTCCAACAAACCCAAAACCTTCATGAGTTCTTGACTTGGCCATCCTAGTTTCAACCAAAAGTTGAATCTTCCATTCATTCATTGATAAAGCCCCAGGGGAACCTGGTAAACTTTTACCTTCCTTAGGCAATAGACCTTGATCATAATTTAGCTGAACCAAGGTTAGGTTTAGCACTGACACAACAAAAAGTCTGTGGTGGTTCTCTTTCTCTGGAGCTATTCCAACATCCTGCCAATTTATTGACGGTTATACAAACTTGTCGCCGTCAAGCACTTTCTCTAATTGAGTTTCTTGACCAACCTATGAAAGCCATGGTTCACTCTGCTTTCCATACACCTTATTTAATCCCTCTTCCTTAGACCTGAATCCTTACGAAAGAATGATAAAAAGTGGGACCATCGAGTTTTGGCAGAAAGACTCAAATAGGAAGCAAACCATTGAGATAAGCACAAGGAAGGGAAAGGATTTGGTAGACACTTTCAACATTCCACTGTGGGCCAGAAATTCTAATCCTTGCTCCAATCTGTTGAATAGCAGATTCGACAGATCCAGAACCAATAGAACACAGTTGTTCAGCTTGGTAGTAGGTGTAGTTAATAATGCTAGTGGGATATTTTTCGCTTATGTCGAAAAACTTCTTAACTTGTTTGCCTCGACAGTTATTAAATAAGGCTTGAATTGGCTCTATCTGACATTACCACAATAAACTCTCAACAGCTTGGAGATGCTTTAAATAACCACCGATTTAATAAAGATTCTCTTTGAGGTGATACCAATCCAAAATTTCCAAAGGTTTGAATTTTTCAGTTCCAAACTCTTTAACTAAATTCCAAACTCCATCATGACCATCCCCCAAACACACAAGGGGGTTAACCAAAGACTGGCTATTAACATAATCAACTCATGATTGATTAGTTGTTATCAAAAAATGCGCCATCATAAATTCCTTGTAGACGAAGGGTTTTATAGTCTCGCCAGTACCAGCCTGCTTGTAGTTTGCCCCCTAGTCGTACTTTTCCACCATCCATGCTCACTTCACAGATAGCTTGTTTTCCTTGTGGTAGCTCCCAATCTTCTTCCACAACTAGTTTTTGTTGCCTCCTATGGCCAACTTTTACTCCTGTTAATGCTTCAATTTCAACTTCTGCTTGTTGATATGATTCCTTAGCTGATAGCCTCAAGCAGCACTTTTGAAGTAATGGACTTAATCGACTTCTTGGCTTCAAACCCAGTCTCTGCAACTATTTAGCTTTTAGTTTTAGTTCTCCTCTCCTACCAAGGTTTTGACTTTCCTGGTTTTACCTACTTTCCTTCCGGTTGTTTCTTCAATAAAAAATGGCTATTTCTGGACTTACCACTTCTAATATTTGACTCCTTACTGTTTTTTCTATTCCTTCCAAGTCTGTTATCTGACTTTTGTCTGCTTCTTCATATAACAATGTTGCCTATTCTTCTAAGCAGGCTTTGAGCCGTTCTTTCTTCCTGGTTTATGGTTGCTAATCCACACTTGTTTATCCTTATATAATCCTATCACTTGTGTATATTCCAATAGTGGATCCTCCTATAAAAGTTGAGTCAATAAATCAGGTAATTGAGGTAGAAACAGATTTTAATCGTTTAAAACAGATTTTACTAAACTTGATTAATAATGCTGTTAAGTATTCCCCAACAGATACGCCTATACTTATTAATTTAGATTTGCAAGGTGAAGAGGTAATTATTGAAGTTTGTGATCAAGGTTATGGTATTCCTTCACAACATCAGGCACGAATTTTTTAGCGCTTTTACGGTGTAGATGAAGCAGGTACTTATTCTACTGGTAGTTGTGATTTGGTATCATCAATCGTTAAGACTTTTGTCGAAAGGATGGGTGGTCATGTGAGTGTACGCTCTCGGTTAGGGGAAGGAAGTATATTTACAATTAGTTTACTCGCATCACCATTATCTGTTAATCTATAAACCGATATCTTATATAATTATCAATTACTGTCAGTAGGGCTATGTGGTATGCAAAATGATCAGGTATATGGTGAAAGGAGGCAAAAGGGAAGAAAGCATTAAACTTCTTTCACTGGATTTCACTATATATCCCAGTCCTATTTGATTTTTGTAAAGTTAGGTATAGCTGAATTTTCTAAAATCCTCTTGCCTTTTACCTGCGTACACAAGTAAATATGGCTTCGCCTCCTGTAAGGGATACAGGAATCAAACTGGATTCCTATATTTGTTTTCGCCATGGTGAACTGGTGTGGAAAATTTGTCTGTTTTTGTATTAATATGACCATCCTCTGGTAAAATACCAAATATTTTTATGACACACATCTTACTGGTTGAAGATGAAGTGAAATTGGCTCGATTTATAGAACTAGAATTGAGTTATGAAGGCTATCAAGTTAGCGTAGCTTATGATGGACTGACTGCACTGACAGCAGCACGACAGTTAAATCTAGATTTAATAATCTTAGATTGGATGCTACCTGGTGTTTCGGGTTTAGAAATTTGTCGTCGCTTGCGAGCTAGCGGTGATAAAGTACCGATAATTTTATTAACTGCTAAAGATGAAGTTAGCGCTTGCGTGGCTGGTTTAGATGCTGGTGCTGATGATTACGTAGTTAAACCATTCAGTTTGGAAGAATTATTAGCCAGAGTCCGCGCTCATTTACGTAGAAGTAAAGAAACAGATAGCGCAGATATCTTAATGTTTGATGATTTGAGTTTAAATCGGAGTACGGGGGAAGTCTACCGAGGACAGCGTTTAGTCGAGTTGACTGCAAAGGAATTTGATTTACTGGACTATTTACTCACCCATCCGCGACAGGTAATTACACGCGATCGCATTTTAGAAGAAGTCTGGGGTTACGACTTCATGGGTGATTCCAACGTTATAGAAGTTTACATTCGTTACTTACGCCTAAAACTCGAAGCCAACAACGAAAAGCGTCTCCTCCAAACCGTGCGTGGTGTCGGTTACGTATTGCGTGATTAACGTGATTAAGTTTAAGAAATTCTCAGGAAAAACTCATCCGATCCATACTTGACTATACTAATATGCACAATTTATCTATACTGATCTATACACAGTTAATACCAAATAGCAGCAATGACTTATTTAGAAACTGTAGCCCAATTTTATAGCGAAGTTGCCCAAACACCAGAAGTAGGACTATGTTGTATCCAAAGTACACCCCTGCAATTACCAGGATTGAAAATTCCCTTACCAATGCAGGAAATGAATTATGCTTGTGGTACAACTGTTCATACTAATGAACTAGTAAATCAACCTACTGTTTTATATGTTGGTGTTGGTGGTGGTTTAGAAGCATTACAATTTGCCTATTTTTCTCGTCGTCCCGGTGCAATAATTGCTATTGAACCAGTGGAAGCAATGCGCGAAGCCGCTGCACGTAACCTAGAAATTGCTGCTCAAGAAAATCCTTGGTTTGATACCAGTTTTGTCAAAATTTGCCCAGGAGATGCATTGAACTTACCTGTTACAGATGCCTCAGTAGATGTATTAGCACAAAACTGTCTGTTCAATATTTTTGAACCAGCAGATTTAACTCGTGCGTTAAAAGAAGCATATAGAGTATTAAAACCAGGTGGAAGACTGCAAATGAGTGACCCCATTACTACTCGTTCTATTCCTAAACATTTACAACAAGATAAAAGACTACGCGCCTTATGTTTATCAGGCGCACTCACCTATCAAGAACATACCCAATTAATTATAAATGCTGGCTTTGGACAAATTGAAATTCGCGCCCGTCGCCCTTATAGATTATTAGATAAACAAACTTATAACCTGGAAGAAAATATACTCTTAGAAAGTCTTGATTCCGTTTCCTTCAAAGTTGATATGCCTGAAGATGGAGCTTGTATTTTCACAGGCAAAACAGCAATTTATGCAGGAACACAAACATTTTTTGATGATGCAGCAGAGCATATTTTACAACGTGGTATAGCCGTAGCGGTATGTGATAAAACAGCCGCAAAACTAGCAGCATTAAAACCTACAGAAATCATGGTGACAGGTTCCACCTGGTATTATGACGCCGGTTGGTGCTGTTAGAATAATTAGCAATTGTGCCTAGGGCACGCTACACTATACATAATTAAGTTTTATAACGGACATTGAAACCCGACCATAAAACTTGCTGCTTGTGAGTTACAGGGGAGTTAGAGGAGCGGAATTGAGCAACCTCATAGTAAAGCATATCACGATTTAACACAAAACCGAGATTCTTAACTGCACTTCGTTACTTTCAGAATGATAAACTATACCTTTTATAGACATTTAAAGCATCCCTTAAACCCCCAAAATTGGTTAAAAATCAAAAATACCAACCGAGCAAATTGATTAAGGTATAAATTATCGTGCCAACAGGAATTACACCTTTTCAAACTAAACTAACCTCAGTGTTAACCAAAAAAGAAATAAATGTTCTACAAATTAATCTAGGGAAGCGTTGTAACCTAGCTTGTAATCATTGTTATGTAGAAGCAAGTCCCAAAATAACAGAATAACTTTCCCTAGGAACTTGTCTAGAATTAATTGAACTGATTTATAAGTTCCCAGAAATTAAAATCCTCGATTTAACTGGTGACGCACCAGAAATTAACTTTGGTTTTAAGCCATTGGTAGAAGCAGCAAAAGGAGCAGGTAAAGAAGTAATTGTTCGGTCAAATTTAACCATTTATTTTGTTGAAGGATTTGGTCATCTACCTGGTTTTTTTGCTCAAAACCAAGTCAGAATTTTAGCCTCTCTGCCCTGTTATCTAGCAGATAATGTGGATAAAATGCGCGGTAAGGGTGTATTTAATGATTCAATGAAAGCTTTACAATGGCCGAATCAAGTTGGTTATGGAAAACATCCCAATTTAAGTTTAGATTTGGTGTACAATCCCCAATTACCCAACAGTGGAAAATTTTCCTTAACTCCTGAAAAAACAAACTTAGAAATAGCTTATAAAATGTTCTTGCAAAAATATTTCGATATTGTGTTTAATAACCTATTCACTATTACTAACCTACCTATCGGGAGAACAAAGTTACATTTAGAACGTAAACAGCTTTACTGAAGCTCTTTACAATTTTTAGAGATGCAATTTAACTCTCATACTGTTGAGAATTTAATGTGTCGTAATCAACTGTCAGTAGACTATTTAGGACATATCTATGATTGCGACTTTAACCAAGTGATGAATTTACCAGCAAAATATCATCATGGACAAAAATTGACAATTAGCAAATTATTAGATAATGGAAGTTTAGAAGTCATTAGTCCAGTGCAAACCGCTGACTATTGCTATGGTTGTACCGCTGGATGTGGTTCTAGTTGTGGTGGTGCTTTAGTGTAAATTTTCCAGGGTTGAGATTAATGAAGTAATGTATCAATGTCATCAAACCAAAATGATGTAACGAAAGTTGTGGCAATTGAGTAATCAATAGTTATATGCATTATGATAATATTTAGTTAGTTAAGTCTCCTCACACCACACCAAAGACCGTGGATTGATTGAAATCTCCACGGTTTTTATTTATTAGTAAGAAAAATCGAAAAATGCCTTACGCTACGCTGCACTCTCAAGTATTAAGCCGATTTTGCTCCTGAATGCTCATTTTCAAAAATTCTGTTACCAAAAGTGATACAAGCCATCAAGGTGGAAATAGTTAGTCTATGATGATAGTTAGTTAAGCTCCTCACACCATACCGAAAGCCGTGAAACCTTATGGTTCGCGGTTTTTTTTATTTTCCTGTAATTTTAACTAAACCAATACCGGCAAAATAAAGACCTAAAACTGCTCCAGCTAAAAGACTTTGAGTGAGAGGATCAGTAGAAGGTGTAAGTATAGCCCCCAAAACAACTGCGGACATAATTACAAACCGCCAACCAGCCAGCATTTGTGTAGAAGAAACAATACCTAAATTACCTAGCAATAATTGGATAATCGGAATTTGAAATGCCAATCCTGTTGTAAATAACAGCAATAACACAAATTCAAAATATCTTTCAATTGACCACAATTGTTCTACGACATCTGCACCGTAATTGATGAAGAATTGCAAAGCTGCGGGAATAAGTAGAGAATAAGCAAAAGTTAACCCACCAACAAATAATATACTCGATCCCAAAACCACAGGCCCCAACAAACGACGTTCACGGCGTGTTAGTCCCGGAAGCACGAACTGGATAATTTGGTAAAGAATGAAGGGACTAGCAAGCACCAAACCACTGTAACCAGCAACTTTGATAGAGACAAAGAAATATTCTCCGGGTGCAAGTTGTAGAAATTTGATACCATGGGCGGGGATTTCCAGTAGCTGTACCAAGGGTTTAACAACAATAAAACAGCCAACTACACCCAAAGCTATAGCAATTAGAGAATAAAAAATCCGTCGCCGCAATTCTTCCAGATGGTCAAAAAATGACATTTCCACCTCATCTGGTAATTCATCTAGAGGATTAGCCTCAGAATTACTGTATCCTTTCATGTCCGTATCAGGAGAATTGATAGTATCTAAGTCTGGTGAAGGGGTCATGAGTCAATTAATAGGCTACATTCCTTAACTATTTTATCTGGGAGAGCGACTACCAATAGAGGTTTTTCCGGTTTGGGGGATTTTTCCGATTCTGTGGCGCTGCATCTGCTTAAGTAAATAAGAAGCGATGTTGGGGGCAATACTGATTAAATTCTTAACAAGAAGAACTTTTATCATAGTTGAGAAAAGGCTAACGGAAAATTTTAGCCCCTTCTCCCTTTCCTTCTTTGCCAACTCCTGTCAGAAGAATATTATACAGCAGTACAGAACTATTGGTTTTTCAATCACGTCTGGGGGTACTTACTAATCACTCCTGACTCCTGCTGTAAGCCAGGAGTAAAACTCTCTTGCTATCTAGGTTTCAATTTATATTTTGTACCTCATTGATCTGCAATTTGCTGTATGAGTTCATGATAGTTGTACTTCTCCACTACGTTATGAACTCTGATTCATCAAGATAATGTTCCTGATAACACTATTATTAATAGAAACAGAGGATTTATGAATAAGAAAATTATTTATATGGGATTGATAATATTACCAGTGTATATTTCTAATTCCACTTTAGGTCTGATTACTAGTATTTTGTTGGCACCAAAGTATACATTTCCTGTGATAATTACTCACAATACCTTGGTAACTGATGCTAATTTTCTACCAGACTGGAAACCTATCTGCCCCAGAGATGACCAAACAGAAGATTGCTTGCGTTCAGGTAACTGTAAAGCCTGATGATTAGTAAGATAAAAAAATTAAATTCTATTTTCTTCATTCAAGCTAACTTGATTATTACTAATAAATAACTCTTTACTAAGATCAGCTTTCGTCTGTTTATAGTTATTCATCCCATACTGTAATTCCCATTCGGTAATAGTTGTCCATGTAAAATCCTCATGATTTTGTAGTGCATCCTCATAAGTGAGCAACCACTTATGAGGGCATTTTTCTAATGATTTTGCTAATCTTATATGGTCAAAGACCGTGTGTAAATCTCCTCTTTTTCCATGTAATTTAGGTTTTTCGGCTTTCACATAAGGAGGATCTAAAAATATGAATACATTTTTCTCATCTCCATGTAAGAGTTGACTATAATCTAAGTTGGTAATTTTGACATCTGCTGTTAAGATATGCTCTGATTTTTCCAGAAGTTCTATTGATGAATTAGTAAAGCGTTTATGAAAAGCTCCTAGAGAAAAACCACCTGATTCTACAGTGCCACTGAAAGTAATTCTGTTGAGAACAAAGAAGCGGACTGCTCGATCTGAATCTGATAAAGTATTGACATCTACACTGGTTAACTCGGAAAATAGCAATCTGCCGTTTTTATGATGTTCTTTAATATGACCAACTTCAGAAACTAATTTAGATAAATCAGACTGGGGAAAATGCCAAAATAGAAATAGTTCCCGGTTTAAATCGTTAATCCAAATCTTTAATTGAGGAAATTTTTCTTTTAAGTAAATAAAGACAGAACCACCACCAACGAAAGGTTCTCTGAAGTGCGTGAAGGTTTCTGGTAAATATTCAGATATTTTTTCGATTGCTCTTGATTTACCACCAGGATAACCGAGAGGGCTTTTAATCATAACAAGATTATAGCGTATAGTTGCCAGATACTTGTATTTTCAGGTTTGGACTATTATCAGCCTCTAAAGCTAAATTTAGAATAATTTCTTTCTGCTTTTCCTTGAATATGTTTGTATTAGCTTGTAAGAAACATTCTCTTTCTTGCATTGTAGCATCAGGAAAAATAATAGAAACAACTACATTTTTTCCAGTCAGCTTCAATTTAGTAACAACATTACTGGTTCACTGTTCAGTGCTCAATAATCCAAGTTAGAATATAGAATTAATTTGAATCAACCACCTTGAATATCAGGAAGTTTTGGTAAAGATTCTGTTGAAGGATTTTTAGATTATTGAATGATATACATATCATTATCGAAAAATATTTATTTCATCGGCAGTCAAATAGTAAACTCCTCCTAAGTAATTCTCGATACTAAAAGTTACTTTTAGTCCATATGTTAAATATTCCAGTTGATGAAAAGTCATAGCTTCGCGTTTACTGGCATACTAAGAACTTTCCAGGGAAATATTTTTAAATTCTTCAAGTTCCTCTGTAATTTTTTGTAAATATCTCTTCAAACTCACTCGTGAGTTAACCAAGACCCCACTTTGATGGGAAATGACATTATAAGAACTTAATGCTTTCTCAAAAATTGATACCAATCTTTCTTAAGATAAATCCTGATTCCAATGTAAAGTACTTTAACGATATGCTAGTATTTCGTTAATTTGAGAATTCACAAATCCATTACTAAACTTTTGATTAGTAAGCTTATTTTTGCCTGCTTGTCATTTTTTATGGCTTCTTTGTGCTGTTTCATAATAAGCAAGTAAAATGTAAATATTCAATAGATTCATCCATGAAATCGTAGAGTATTAAATCTTATCTATATCTCCATCTCGTCTTTTATCTTTAACTACTGGAATTATGGTTATAATTTTAGATGCATTGTATGTAGCATAAATCCTCGCAAATGGGTAACTTCTAGTTCTTTTACGTGAAACCCATTTAGAATAAGCAAGTTCAGTTATAGACGACTTTATCAATCCATAAGCACCTGCTTGATTAACATCAAAATTACCTATGTAAATTTCATTTAACTTCTCACCTAAGTAAGTTTTATAGATGACTCCTTTGATAAATCCTGTAAAATGTATAATTTCAGCCATTAATGCAGTATTTTTTAAGTATTGTCTAATATATTAGATATGTTTGATGGCATATCTAGAGCAATTTAATCAGCGCATTCAAAACATCTTCAATCAGCTTATGAATCGTTCAGCACCCTATCAACCTTTGTTGTTGCGAATTCTGCATGGTGTCAGTGGAATTTTAGTAATTGCGGCAATTATTAGCGGTTTCTTAGTTTACAACACTTTTGATAAAAGATTTGGCAAAATCCCAATTCCTAAAATTGATCCCATTCAGGATATTCATGGTACTGTGGGGTTATTTCTCTTACTTTTATTACCAGCTTTTACTCTTTATAGCTTTCATGCAGGAGAAAAGCGTTTATTACAACCAGATTTTTTACAAAAACTCTCACAAGTTGGTAAACCAATTTGGTGGGTAAGTCTGCAACGTTTAACAAATACTTTGATGCTTATTGCTGCGGTTTTGGCAGTGATATCTGGCAGAATGATGAAGGAAGAATGGCTACCGATAGGTGAACTTAATCACGTATGGTATTATTTTCACCTAACAGCTTGGGTGATTATGATTTGCTGTTTAGCAATTCATGTTTTGATGTCTGCTAAGGTGGTTGGTGCGCCGTTGTTATTATCAATGTTGTCATGGAAAGTTCGCCATGAAGATAGTCCTAAAAATTGGTTTAGTCGTTTGCGTGGTTGGTTTAGTAATTTTCCCAATCATTTGCAGGCGGGAATTAATCAGTTTGTCCAGGGTAGTTTAATCTTAAGAATTATTGAGGTGGTTGTATTGGGTGGTGTAATAACTGCATTTGTTTTACCATTGTTTTTCTCTGCTGGGGAATGAGTGAAGGAATTGAGTCACCTTGATGTTTAGTTTCTAACTAATGCTGATACCTTGCTTTTTTTGAGCGGTAGATTTTAGCAATTCATCCCAACTTCTACCATCAAGTTCTATACCAAATTTTTTCTTTTGCACTCCTCCCCACTGTTTAAAGGGAAACGGGATATTAGCTTGTATAGATTCAGAAAGAACTTATGAACATAGTGGCATATTCATAGTGGGAAATAAACCAATAACCATGGGTCAGGGATATAGCACAATTGCCTGGATACGAGAAAGTGAAGGGAGTTGGGCATTACCTTTAAGACATGAACGAATCACAAGTGCGGAAAGTCCAGTCTGTTGATAAATTGACCCCTGGAAGAGTTGCTCAAGGGTTGGGTGGAGTTTTTGCAGTCATTGGTACTCCCACCTCTGCACCCAAACCTCGGGGAAAGTCTCCTGGTTGGTAAACAGGAAAAAACGTCAGAGTAAGAACCGATTCGCACTTGTAGAAAACAGGACTTCGATCACCTAAAGAACCATCAGTTACTGTTTAATAGTCAAGATTATTTATTATTTCATTACGTCTCTGATCAACTCAGCCCTGCTGGGTCATTTTCCATAGCTTAGTCTAAACTCCAGTTAGAAAGTGAACTCTGTAACTTTTGGTTTTATAGGATTCACATATGTTCGAATAGACGGAAATATTCTGTTTTACATCTTACTTAAACAACAGATTTTGCAGTTCTTATAGATGTGGTTTTCTACCTAAAGTCACACAAGTAAGACTACCTATAGCGAGATATCTAGAACTTGAGGATTGAGCAAAATAGGGTCATATTAGCCTTGAGGATAAGAATATGAGGAATTTAGCACTAGTGAGTTTAGCTGGATTTTTGGTTACTGCTGCTGCTTTTGCAATACCTAAAGATTCTGTAGCTATGAACGCGCCCCAAACTTTATTATCTCAAAAATTAGCCCGAAAGAATCCTTCGCCTACTTCTCCACCTAGACCTATTAGTACTCCTGGCAGCCCCCGTATGGAGTAAATAGGTAAAATATTAAGGATAAGGAAGGCGGTAATTTGGGAACGTCTTCCTTTTTTACCGTAAAGACCGAAATATGACTCTCCCTGGATTTTGTTCTTCATTAATTCGTGTGTATAATCGCAAACAAGTTAAAACTTCTCCTGGTGTACCTCCGCAGTCTAGTTGGAGGTCATCTTTTGAATAAGCGCAAATATCAGCATAGAGTCCTGATAATTGTCTAATTTTTACGTCATGACCTGCTTGAATAGCTTTATCAGCTAATTTCTTGAGGATACGCCGTGATTCTTGTTGTAGGTTTCCCCACCAGGAATAACGTTCGGCTGGGGGAACAAATACTAGGGAATGTATAGATTCATCCATGTCAATCCAAGCACGTAAGTTTAAGATGGGGTCTGTATTGTCCTCATATTTTTGAACTCGTTCCAAGCGATCACTCAATGCTTTAATATAAAGATGGCACTGTTCTGGCTCGGAATCTAACGAAACAACATCAAAGCTAAACACACTCTTTAAGGCATGATGTAAATCAGGTTCTATTTCAATCAATTTGATATATAGAAGTACAAAACCTGTTAGTAAATGCACATATTCATAATTATATGTCTGAGCAATATCTGATTTTAAAAAGGCTTCTTTTGATAAACATAAACCTCTAGCTTGGACAGAACCATTTAGTCCAGGGTAGATGATTTCATCACGGATAAATGGCAAGTGGTAAAGATTTACATAATCTTCTGTTGCACCAACTTTTTGAACCATTTCTAAAGCGCGTTTTCGCCAAGATGTTGCTAAATATTCTGGAACACGCAACAATTTACGGTGAATTTCATTCCATAAATCATCATCATTTTGACTTTGGAGATGTGTATCTCCTAGATAAAAATTCAGTTCTATGTCAGAATTAAAAGTATCATGTAATTGAATTAATTTAGGTTCATCATGAATATCAATGTGTGTAACTCGGGTGTGATTTAAAAGCGTGTGAAGTTCTTGCAGCACTTGTTCACATAAATCATTTCCTGGATCTTGTGGATATTCTATCAAGGCTTGATTTAATACTGCTTCTAGTCCGTATAAACTAAATTTTAAAGCTTGGGCTAATTGTGAGTTTTCTGTGGCAAATAGTTGATGTAAATGCTGCATCATGGCAATAATAAGGAGAGGGCATTGGGTAGAAGAAAATTAATTAGCTTTTTACTCTTGGATCTTTTTTTCTTCAACTGATAACTGATTACTGATTTAATGTATGCCGCAAAAGGGATCGCGTTCTTTATCAATTTCATTAGGTTGTAATTCTAATTCGGCACCATAAACACATCCTTCTTGTTTAAGGCATTCTTGATTATGTGATGTCCAATAAGGTACTTCTCCAGCATGCATTCGCAAGATACCTTTGTTGTCAAGTGTGACATGATATTGACAGGGGTAATCTGTGGTGATCTCTGGTTTGCTAAGTCCGCCAATACAAATCCATTTTTTGGTCTTGGTTTCGCTATCTGTTTGATAGATATAGAAGGTGTGTTGACCATTTTGCGGGAAGGGGGGTAAGGGATTACTAATTAATCCTTCTCCTGGTTCGTTGATACCATCGTGTAAATAGTGAAATGTTTGCAGTGGTGTATTTTCATTATGATCAACTGCAAATACTAAATGATAAGCATCTGGTTGATCAACTGTTGCTGATTCTAAGACATTGATGGCAATATCACCATCAGTTAAGTCTTTATGGGGTTGTTCAATGGCGATATTCCACTTCAATTTACCATCAGTAAATAAATTGGCTGTTTCTGAGTCTGCTGAGATGACATCATTGAGATCAATACCATGAACATCTATTAAATAATGGGCATTTCCTCGACAAAGGGAAATGCTAAATTGCAGGGTTTGGTCAATTTCAAATTGGACTTTTATATTCTTGAGAAACTCTGGTTCTTCCATGTTTAGTTTCTCCATTAATGTTTTACCATCGTAGCTTCCCCACAGGCGTAAATCTCCATCTTCGTAGTCTTGACGATAAATGATGTTTGTTAATTGGATACCTTGCCAATTAGTACGCACTTTGGCGATGCTTTCCCAAGGTGCTAGTTGATAAAGTTCTTGTCCGGCGTTGAATATGGCCAGGAGTTCGTTGCTTTGAGTTTTGCGTTTGAAGTTGCAAGGTAGATAATAAAAGAGGTTTTCGATATCTATTTCTAGTTGGTTTGCACCTTTACGTAGTAAGCTTTTAGATTCTTCGGGGTCAAATCTTAACCGGCGTAGTTTCTCGGCATAACAAGCACCGGCTGAGGTGGCAAGTTTGGTAAATTCTAAAACGAAGGTAATTCGTTCTGGGTTCCAAACAAAATAGGGAGATTTGCTAAACTCCTGATAAATTTGTTTTTGTACTAGGTCGAGATTGCAAGTTTTACCGGAGAGAATTAACCAATCTACTTTTTGTTTATTTTCCGAATCTAAACGGCTTTCCATTAGTCCTTTAGCAATACCAATGGCTTCTTTAATCGCAGAAATTGCAGTGCGTTCAAATTGCTGACTGTCTAATGTGAGGGAGATAGCATCGGGAATGATTATTTGGAATTTAACTGCGCTTTGGGCAAGTAGTTCACTAATTTGTTGTTCGGAAAGGGTGAAAGTTAATAAAGAACCATCTCCTGGTAATTTTTGTCCTAGTTTGAGTTTTGCAGCTTCGGCATAATCCCAAAGGGTGTAAAATATTTGGAGGCGTTGTGGTGCTTGTTGCCAACGGGTAGGTAATACTTTTTCGGCTGTGTCTAAGGCATCTTTAAAAGCAACATCACCTTCAGGATTTTCTTTATCTACACATTTTAATAAACTGCCACTTTTAAATTTCCCCTCTTCTAGAAAGCGTTCGTTTAATTCGGAGTTGATTAGGTCTTCTAGTTTGTCACTTTCGATATCACCTGTGGTAATTGCTGTTAAGAGAAAATCGGCTAGTGCAATTTTTAAAAGCCGGAATATTCGCAAGGTGATTAATTCACCACCTAATTGTAAATGTCCTGAAGAACCTAATAATTTGGGGGTAAGTTTATAATAACGTCCACCTAAACCTCTATCTTCATTATCTGCAAAGAAGGGAGTTTTATCTTCTAATGTCAGTTCAATTAATGCTAGGTCTGTAGTCCCACCACCGATATCTAAGACTAAAATATTTTGTGACCATTTATTCTTTTCTTGACGACAGCGAGTTTTCAAAGATTCAATGCCAATATTCAGATTTCCACCAAATTCTCGCCATAAAAAGAATATAGCCACAGAAACTGCTTCATCATAAGCAGTTTGCACATCATCCATACCTAATTCTTCGACTAGGGCTTTAATTTCTTTGCGAACTACTGGAGGTGCAACTGTAGGATAGGTGACAACTACTGTTAATAGATCGCCTTCTGAAAATCTTCTTCTAGCCCGTTGGCGATAATCTTCAGTTAACTCAATTAAATGCGCCCACGCAGCTTGAATTAATTGGTTGACTTCAATGTTTTGTTCTTCTCCACCTAAGATAACTGGAAAGGTTCGATTTTGACCAAAATAGCGTTTAGGTGAGTGATGAAATCTGCTGATAATATCCTTAACAGAACTAATTGTACCTTGAGCGATCGCCTTTTTGCGATTGTCCCTTGCTTCTCTACCCATCTGCAATTTTAATGGTTCTACTTGATCAACTTCCATCTCACTGGGAATTTCTGTATCTCGTCTGTCAATATCCAAGACTACAGGAATTAAATTCTGTGATTCTAAGGTGGGAACACGGAAAACTTCGTGATATATCTGATAAAGTCTTTTGCTAACAGCACGGCGAAATCTATCACTATTTCCTAAACATAATTCAATTTGGCGAATTGCTTCTAAAAATTGCTCTTTGTTATCACTTTCAAAAACGTCAATTAATTTTTCTGGTTCAATGTCTAAATTTTTGCTAATATTAGTGATAAACCTTTCCCACTCACTAACACTAATATCTGGTAAAGCAGAAGTAGCAGGAGAATTTAACCATTCTGCTAATCGCTGACGTAATCTTAACTCTTGTTCTCTGGGTAAGACTTCTGCAATTGGTACTTCAATGGGGTCAAAAAGTGTAACTGTGGAGTTAGAAGTTCCAAAATCTAAAGCCAACCAACCAGGAAATCTTTTTTTGGGTTTTTCATTGAGTTTCTCACTCAATTGCTGACTTAATTTATTTAGATATGTGTCTAATTCAAAGGGTTTCATTTGTGTATCCGTTGTGACTGTTTCCAAATTTTGTAAAAACCAAAGATTACAAGAAACTCCCATATTTTTACGAATAGATAATATGGGTTTTCCTGTCATATCAGAATCAAAATACTCAACAATAACCTCTAAGTTACAGTTAACTGCTTCGGTTAAAGGTTTTTCTAACTGACAAAGATATTGACCTAGTTGACATAAGTTAGAGATTTTTTGGGGTGTAGCGGAGTTAAAGTGTTTATATGTTTTTTGAATTTCTGCTGCTAGTTCCGTGGCTGTTCCTCTGACACTACAAGTAATGCGAGATAATGCGAGAAATATGGAGAATATTGCTGTTAGTAGCAACAATTTGGATAGCAGGTAAATCTAAACATTTATTTTCTTTAACCCGCAGTTGATAGCGTGGTGGAAGACGAATTTCCACAGGCATAATAGGTGACAGGTAACAGGTGACAGGTGACAGTGAAGAAACTAACGACTGACTAATAACTAATGACTGATCTGTTAAAGATACTCATAAATATCACTTTCGTTAATTGTGGCGATCTTAGTAAGAATCTCTAACCAAGTGGAAATTGCTAACTCTGGGGGTAAGTCTCCAGCAGCAATGTATCTGAGTAGCTCTTCTTTTTTAGAGAGGTTTTGCAAATTAGGAATTATTTGATCTAAAATTCCTTCTAATTCTGCATTCACTTGTTGATTAACTTCGCTGACATATTGGACAAGGTGAAGACTGGCACTAGTTGTTATTTCATCTCGCAACCGCAAGACAAAAAGTTGATGATTAGCAGTACGAGATGAAATTTGATTTCTGTCAGGAGACCAATCAAATATTTGCCCAATGGTGTGTTTTTCGTCTTGTCGTGCCAGGGGAAACATGATTTCTGGAGAAATTGATTTATCTTGGTTGTTGATTTCTAAGATAATCGCTTCTTTCCATTGGTTGGGGTCACATCCCAAGAGGAGTTTATAAAATAAGTCTGCTGCTTCTACACCAAATTTATCTTCAATAAATTCTTCCATTTCTGGGTTGAGAATCACCTGTAATTTTTCCCGTTCTAGAACTACTTGATGGGCTAATTTATTTAACAGGTCTACCACTGCTTGGCAAATGCGCTCGCGGGCAAATTCTTCTAGTTGTTTAACGGTTTTGGCAAACTCTGGATAAAAGTCATCACTCTTGGTCGGTAGAGAGTTATTAACTCTATTCCCTCGGTCAAATAATTTTCCGGCTGCACCTTTAGATTCTGCTATAGCAATCGTACCATTTTGGGATTTATTAAATAAAAAAGTCCACTGACTCCAATTGAGAATTCTAAAAGTCAGTTCATCTTTAATTACATCACTGACAACCACACCACGTCGGTCTTTAAGTGGTTCTTTACCCAAATCTTTTTGAACGCTTCTGTAGGTTTTCTCTAAGCTCTCAATTGCTAAGCTCAATTGAATTAAAGCTGGATTATCTGCTGTAGGTATACCTTGTTCATGAATTTCAGCTATGATATCTTTTAGTTGTTCCTGTTGTTGACGAATAACATCAGCCGACCTCCGAGTATCTTTATATAATTGCTTTAAACCGTGAGTAGCAACATGATTTTGAATTAATTCTCGCAGTTTATTAATACCACCATCTTGAGCAAAGTAATTTAATTGTCTACCCAGCGAATTACCAGGGTCTGTTGTTAGTAAACGTTCGCTTAATTTACCCCATTTCTGTTGTAATCGTTTGGAGCGATCTAGATAATCAGGATAATCTAGATTAGCGAGGAACTGCTCTGAACCGACTTTAATGGTAGTAGAACTTTTTGCTAATTCAGCTAATCCTAACAATGGAGATAATAAAACAATGCGGTCTTTTTCGGTTGTAAAAGCATCTGCACCATCAATAATGGTTTGCAGAACTTTCAACTTCTGAAAAACTACATCTGTTTGTAAAGGTTGAGCATTGGGATGATCCTCAATTAAGAAATCAAGAGTTCTTTCTCTACCTTCACTGTCTAAAGGTAATTGATCAAAGCGTCCCACACCAACAAGAATTAAATCTTTTAAATCTTGTCCTGGTCGTTGCTGTTGCATCATGGTGAAAATTTTGTTAGCGTGATCGCTCCCCGGTGATTTACCATTCAGCAATACTAAAATTGTCTGTACTTGTGCCAATTCTCGCAATGATAAAAAAGTGTCTCTTGCCCCAGAATTAGCTGCACCCAAGCCAGGAAAATCTAACAGTACAAATTCTTCTGCACCAGTTAAATCCCAAATTTCTCTGCATATTTTTACTTCAAGATGAACTCGACGAATCAAGGGAAAACTATTTTGTAGTAATTGAGTTTCCAGTATTTGGGGCGCACTGGGTAAGCGAATATGTGCCGATGGTATATCCTCAAATTTAAGAGTTTGAATCGCCATTGGCATTTCAGTGAGTTGTAACCCTTCATAGGCTGTAATCGCATCAATGTGATAATGCTTACTACACAAGGCCTCACCATAAGCTTGATAAGCCCGCAGGAATAAAAGTAACTCCCGCAACAGATAGCGTAATTCTAAATTATTTGAGCTTTTCCAGGCTTCTTCGCACCAGTTAGAAATATCTTTCCCAGTTTGAATTTTAGATACTTGTAAAGATGGCAGTCCGGCTGCTGTAGCGCGACGATTTGCTTCTCCTAACATGAAGTGTAAACACTCATTCACACCTTCATGAGATAAATACTCTACTGCATAATTACCTAGCTTAGTGGTAACAAAACTCTCCTGTGGTTTAATATGAATAGCGGTGACATTTCCAGTTGTAGGATTTTCACTCACTGGCAAAGCATCTGCATAACCAATTAAACTACCCAGTAGCAAACTCTTACCGCTACTAAATTCACCCATCACACCGATTTTTACGGGTGAAGTAGCCAGTTCTAAAGTCTTCTGTGCAGCCTCTCTTAAGCCCATAAGACAATCATCAAGGCTGGTCGGAACCCAATCTTCTTGTTGGGAAGGACGTTGGGGTACAGAGTCAATTTTACGGAGGATAAACTCACCGTACTCTTTAAACCTGGCTAGTTTGTCTGGTTCCATAGAGTGGTTTTCTGTCTAAGTTCATTTTCTGTGTGGGTTATAGCACAAAAAATGAAAACCTCCACTTTTGGTGCAACCAGGAAATAATTAAAAATTGAAAAACTCCTGATTTATTTTTTACGAAGGCAGCACGGGAGTTTGAAAGCCGTTGCCAGCCCTGTGTCTTTAGAGGTTAGTATAGTAGGTTGCCAGTCCCACGTAACTGTCGTGAAAAATTGATGCAAAAAGGGCGCACTTACACTTAAATATCGTAATTGCGGCCTCGCTTTCTTCTTCTGTAAAATTAAGTTCTGCAATTGTGTTATCAGATGGCTGCGATGAGACTATCCTCGATTTTTGTGCAGGAGCAGCCTTTGGATCTCTCTCTGAATCTCGAATGCATACAAAGTCATTGAGACTGTGAGGATTGGTGATACAAGTATGACCGTCATTAGTGTGGATTGATCTCTGGGTCAAATTAATACTAGCATGGGCAGGATTAATTTGACCCAGTGTAGATATAAACGATGTAAAAATTGAGGAACTGGCAAGTCAATTCAGTATGAGCTTTTTGTTCATAAACTTCCTAAAAAAAGATAATAGTCCCTATCTTTAGCGAACTGCAAACATCCAGAGATAAAACTGCAAACAACGCAATTTTGAAACCAAATTAACTGCAAATAAAGGGGGTCTCAAAACCAGATTATTTGCAAATGAAACTGCAAACATAACTTTCAAACGGCAAATAAGGGAAGCCGAAATTCGCAGTTATCTAGCTAAAGGCATCAGCAAACGCTCAATTGCTAAACTCGTCGATTGTTCACCTTCCACCCTCTACGACTGGTTAGAACGCAAACATCTCCACAAGAGCCACGATAAAGTTTGCTCAAACCAACCACCGTCAATCTTTATCTCAACAAATGGGGTTACGACCGCGATACCCTCCTGCAACAACGACCTGCTGTTCGCTGCCAGGCAGAATTAGCAATCAATGTTGGTATTTTGACCTCAGTCCATCAGACCTCAAGCAGGTTAAAGCACCAGCCTGGATAGAACCAGGGAGGGGGCATCCTCTGTTAATACTTTATAGTGTTGTGGATGACTGTAGTGGCTTTGCATACCAAGAATACCACTTTGTTTTGCGATTTAAGTACAGAAAAGGATGCTAAAGCACTGACTCAACCAGAACTAAGATAACGGAAATTTTTAGCTTTAATTCAAAAATGCCCTAAGCCTGTAGTGCTTTTTGTTGATTAAGCTCATGACATTCATGCTAGTACGTTAGTCAAGATTAGGCGTTTAATTTAATTAGTACGTCAGAATGGTTGCACTTTATCTGTAGTGCTACTGGGACATCCCAAGTTAAAAAACGATCTGCGCCGACCATCTTTGGAAGAGATTGGTGCTAGAACCAATATTTTTAGTTTAGAAGGTATTAGGGGACATCAGGTTGAGTATATAAAATGGCTGTTGAGCGACTGTATTCACGATGATTATCTGCCTGAAGATTTGATTACCAATGAAGCAATTGCATTTTTAGCAGAACGATTGACGACTCCATTGCAAATTGAACATTATAGGACTTACGCATTGATAAAGTAGCAAAATAGTGTAGTGATAAAAAATGTCATTTACTTAGCAGGTGTCCGAGAATTAGAGAAATAACCAAACCTTCTACAACAGAATGCAATCTGGAACATTACACTCTGTTTTTGCTATCAGAACCAAAGCATGGGGGATGTTGTAGATTGGCAGAGATATTGGAAAACGTTTCACATGACAGTGTGAATAGATTATTGCTCACAGAGAGATAGGTAGGACTTAGGCAACTGGGACAGGCGATGGGTGAAATATAGTACATCGGTATTAAATAAATCGGATATGGAAAGCTTTATCAACCCATCAGAAGTAGCTGCAACAGGAAACATTATTGAAATATTCATGAGAAAATAGGTAGGAGATTGTATTAGATAAATGTTCCTGACGGTAATGAGACTTACTAAACTTGATTACTGCCAATACTTATGAAGTAGTCAAATTAATTATACAATTACTAATTTAGCAGAGCATTTAGAAAGTATTAGCTATAATGCAATTAACTATTATTTAAAAACCGAAAAGTTAACATCTCGTTCACTATGGGATAAGGTGAAAGAGGTAGTAGAACCTGATGGTAATGGGTACATCATATTTGATGATAGTGTTTTAGACAAAAGATATTCTGAAGAAATAGAGATGGTGAGGAGACAATATAGTGGTAATGAACATGGCATACTCAAAGGAATTGGTGTAGTCAGTTGTGTATATGTGAATCCTAAAGTTCAAAGATTTGGGGTAATAGATTACCGAATTTTTAATCCTGATGTGGATGGTAAAACCAAGATAGACCATGTGAAAGATATGCTGCAAAACCTGGTGTATCATCAGCTTTTCCCATTTAATACTGTTCTGATGGACACATGGTACGCACTAAACAGTCTCATGCTGTATATTGATAGCTTAGACAAAATTTATTATTGCCCTTTAAAAAAGGATCGGTTAGTTGATGATACATTTGCCAAAGAAAAAGATAAACCTATTGAATTATGAGAATGGAGTACTGAAGAGTTAGAATGTGGTAAAATTATAAAAATTAAAGGGTTTCCCGCTCAGAAAAAAGTGAAACTATTCCGGGTTGCTGTTTCTACCAACAGAACGGATTATGTCGCTACTAAGGATTTATCTCAAAGTTCTACGAATGTTGTACAAGAGGTGTGTAAAATTCGTTGGGAAATTGAGGATTTTCACCGAGAGATTAAACAAATAACTGGCATTGAATCTTGTCAATGTCGTAAAGCTAGGCTTCAAATAAATCATATTGCTTGTGCAATGTTGGTTTGGATTAGATTAAAGAATCTAGCCTATCAAACTGGTCAAACTGTTTATCAGATCAAGCATAGATTCCTTTGTAATTATTTAATTCAGCAACTAAAACGCCCAAGTCTTCCTATGTGCTTGGTTTGAGTCCAATTGTTCCGTGCCAGGGCTACATCCCGCCCGCTATTTGTGCCAGTTGCGTAAGTCCTGATAGGAACCGAAAGATTTATTCGATACAGTAAAGAAAATCATAAATATAGTACGAGGGATTCCAAGTGTAGATAACACAGTAGTATAGAAATTGTATAGTGACCCAAAAAATGCAGAATTAATCAGTTATTTTTGGTCTGGGAAATATCATAAGAGCATCAAAGGGATAAATTTAATCACACTGTACTACAGTAATGTGTATGGAAATTCAGTATGAATAAATTACAGAATATACGACAAGAAGGAGGGAAAGACGAAGAAGGATTATTGTTAGGAAATGCTCAAGGAAGTGATTGATTGGAGTGTAAAACCAAGAATAGTTACAGGAGATAGTTGGTATTCAGGGGTAGAAATCTGAAAATTTTTAAAGACCCAGAAATTGGGTTTTCTATTTGGGATTGAGAAAAATAGAACCGTATCAAATAAACTGGAAAAGTATTGTCTATTAAGGAGTTTAGAAATTCTCGATGAAGGTTTGATAACTCATTTGAGAGCATTTGGATTGATCAAACTGTTTAGACAAGACTTCAAAAAAGAAGACTCTAGAGACTATATAGTGTATCTACCAGATCAAGAAGCTCTCAATCAAATCACCATGAATTTGTGACAATTCATGATACTCATTGGGGGATTGAAAGTTTTCATAGAGCCATCAAACAAGTATGTGGAATTTCTCGATTTATAGTTAGAGATAGCCAAGGAATTGAAACACAGATATTTTGTTCACTTCAAGCATTTGTTCGTTTAGAAATAATGCGCTCTGAAAACATAATTTCTAATTGGTATTAATTGCAAAGGAACTTATTCACTTTAGTTGTGCGCGACTACATTTTGGAAAATCTTACCAATGCTGGTGCTGCTTAATACTTATGGATGAGTTTTTTTGTCAATGCGTAACTCCTACATTATTTACAAAGGGCATTTGAAGATGCTTACCAAGCAGCAACTAAGCCTGTCACCCTTGATATGCCTGAAGCTGTCTTGACTGTTGAACTTAGCTATTTAGAACCTCGCTTAATATGGCATGGTTACACTGCTAAAGTACTATCTGAATTATTAAATACACGTGTAAGTGAGGTAAATTCTTTTCTACATGCTCAATTGTCTCCTAGTCGAACCCAAGATTTGAGAGACCAGATGTTAAAAACTGGAATTCCTTTGTATGCGTCAGAGGGAAATTAAATTAATATGAGAAATCCCACATCCAGAATTTCTCTGTTTTATTTGTGTTCAGTTCATTTTTCGCGAAATAGACATATGTGTCTGGTGTAAAAGTTCTTTTTTTCTGGACAGTTTGGTGACCATAAATACTGTAAATCAATCACAGTCAGCTTTACGGCTTATTGCCACAGAATGTGATTTCAAACCCGTTATTTGCCGTCTGAAAATTATGTTTGCAGTTTCATTTGCAAATAATCTGGTTTTGAGACCCCCTTTATTTGCAGTTAATTTGGTTTCAAAATTGCCTTGTTTGCAGTTTTATCTTTGGATGTTTGCAGTTTGCTACATCTAGGTTATTCGATTCACTATCAACGATCAAGTGAATTTTCGAAACCACTAAATTTAATAATAGAAAATGTAAGTGTAATAATAGAAAATGTTAAGGTGATTAAAATTGATCGTGTCCCAGCTGGTGAGCTACGTCGAATCATCCTTCTCAGGTCTGTTCGCACAGCGTTTCCGTAGGGTAGACAGGCTCTTGTATCTCATCTCGCGTATCAATCATTAAGATATGAAGTAGCCCATCCAGCGAGGAAAGCTATTATACATCGCCAAAACCAAAATAACATTGCCTACTCCCATGTTATCCACCTGAGTCATCTGATTGACACAGCTATACCGCAATGGACTGGTGATCCGAGTGTGAAATTACTACTCTTGCTGGACTCCAATATGATGGCTATTATCTGCGACGTTTTTCTTTAGGGGAACATAGTGCTACTCATATCAATGGCCCTATTAGTTTTCACAGTAACGGTATCAGCATTGACGAATACTCAGCCCAGTCGCTGGTAGTACCTGCGGTAGTCATAGATATCTGTAAACAAGCTGCAGCAAATCCTGATTATCTTTTAACTGTGGCTGATATTTTGGCATGGGAAGCAGAATTTGGGACTATTTCTGCTGAAAATGTCCTGCTACTTTATACGGGTTCGCAAACTAAATGGCTGGATAAAAACGGATTCTTAAACCAGGATGCAGGCCGAAATATGCAAATTCCAGGGTTTGGCAATGATGCCACCCAGTTTTTAACTACCGAAAGGCAAATTGCTCAAGTGGGAATTGATACAGACGGTGTAGATTCTGGACAAGATAATAATCTTACTACTAATCGTTTGGTCTTGGCAAAACAACCGATTGTCTTAGAAAACCTCACCAATTTAGAGCAACTACCGCCTCAAGGCACTACTATCTCTTTTCCTTCTTGGTCATTGGTATTCTCAGGTTGCGGGGTGGTTCTAGTTCTCCCGCTGCGGTAATACCATTGTTTTGAGTGCTAATTTGTACAAGTTTTTTACGCCTAAATGTAATAGTTTTTTCAGATCAGGTAAGATTGCTATAGAGACAAATACTCTGCTAGATTAGGGCAAATGAATCATATTAACTATCAATGTAAATCTAGATTCAGCTAAGATTTAGTCCTGATGAAGATAGATTGCAATATCAAATATGAAAAGCCAAATTATTTCTACAGCAGCCTTTTTGCTTACTATTAGTTTGCCAGTAACCGCGCAAGCTACAAATGATGACCAGATAAGACAATTGTTAGCCACTAAAAAATGTCAAAACTGTCAACTGATTAATGCTGGTTTGGCTTTGGCTGACTTATCAGGGGCTGATTTGAGAGGTGCTAATCTTGAAGGTGCTAACCTCAGCCGTGCCAATTTGACAGGTGCTGATTTGCGGAGCGCAAACTTGGCTGGTGCTAGTTTATTTGGTGTTAATTTAAGTAGGGCTAAACTCAATGAAGCAAATCTCACGGGTGCTGATTTGAGAAATACTTATTTAATGAATATAGAATTGACTAACGCTAACCTCAATGGTGCTAACTTTCAAGGTGCAGTGGGTATACCTTTGCAAATTGCTAAACCAGAGGAATTTTATGCTTGGGGTGTAGCAGCGGCTGATAAAGGCAACCTCAAACCAGCTATTGATTATTTTAGTCAAGCGCTCGCACTTAAACCGGACTATGCAGGTGCATACTTATCCCGTGGTGTAGCTAGTTACCAAAACTTAGACAGAAAAAATGCCTTGGAAGATGCCCAAATGGCTGCAAAACTGTTTGAAGAACAAAAAAATGCTGAGGGAGTGAAAACAGCACTAGCTTTTATTCTGGAACTAAAAACACCTTATGGTGAAAAAGTTACTACTGGTAAACCCAGTTTTATGGATTTTGTTGGTAGTCTGGGTTCAATATTACTGCAATTTTTGCCTTTTTAGGGGGGGATTGGGTACTGGGGACTGGGGACTGGAGACTGGGGGAGATGACGGAGATGGGGAAGTAATTTTCCTAATGCCCAATGCCCAATAACTAATAACTAATAACTAATGACAAAATTTTGAGAGAATTATTATATACAAAAATCGCAATTATAGCGATGATGGTAAATAAGGAAAAAAGATAGATGTCAGAAAATATTAAGAGTAAATTTATCACACAAGGGGTACAGCGATCGCCTAACCGGGCTATGTTGCGGGCTGTTGGTTTTCAAGATGCAGACTTCAACAAAGCCATAGTCGGTATTGCTAATGGTTACAGTACCATCACCCCCTGTAATATGGGGATTAACCAACTAGCACAAAGGGCAGAAATGAGCCTCAGAAATGCAGGTGCAATGCCCCAAGTTTTCGGCACAATTACCATCAGTGATGGGATTTCAATGGGAACAGAGGGGATGAAGTTCTCTCTGGTGTCACGGGAAGTGATCGCAGATTCCATTGAAACTGCATGTACTGGCCAAAGTATGGATGGTGTTCTGGCTATTGGTGGTTGTGACAAAAATATGCCAGGGGCAATGTTAGCAATCGCTCGCATGAATATCCCTGCTATCTTTGTTTATGGTGGCACAATCAAACCCGGACACTACGATGGCAAAGATTTAACCGTTGTTAGTTCCTTTGAAGCCGTCGGCCAACACAGCGCCGGCAAAATTGACGAAACCGAACTTTTAGAAATTGAACGCCGTGCTTGTCCTGGTGCTGGGTCCTGTGGTGGAATGTTCACAGCTAATACCATGTCTTCAGCCTTTGAAGCAATGGGAATGAGTTTACCTTATTCCTCAACCATGGCCGCAGAAGATGCCGAAAAAGCGGATAGCACAGAGAAATCCGCCTTTATCTTAGTCGAAGCCATCCGTAAGCAAATATTACCCCGGCAACTTATCACCCGGAAATCTATCGAAAATGCCATATCTGTAATTATGGCCGTTGGTGGTTCTACCAATGCAGTTTTACATTTTTTAGCGATCGCCCGCGCAGCTGGTGTAGAACTAACTTTAGACGACTTTGAAACCATCCGGGCCCGTGTTCCAGTTTTGTGCGATTTAAAACCCAGTGGTAGATACGTAGCCACAGACTTGCATAAAGCTGGTGGTATTCCTCAAGTCATGAAAATCTTATTAGTTCGTGATTTACTGCATGGTGACTGTCTAACTATCTCTGGTCAAACTGTAGCCGAAGTCTTAGCAGACATACCAGCAGAACCATCACCCAAGCAAAATGTAATTCGTCCTTGGGATCGTCCCATCTATGCACAAGGACATTTAGCTATTCTCAAAGGTAACTTAGGTACTGAAGGTGCAGTTGCTAAAATTACTGGTGTGAAAAAACCCATCATCACCGGGCCAGCGAGAGTATTTGAATCAGAAGAATCTTGCTTAGATGCAATTTTAGCAGGTAAGATTAAAGCAGGTGATGTGATCATCATCCGTTACGAAGGTCCAAAAGGTGGGCCTGGTATGCGGGAAATGTTGGCTCCCACCTCAGCAATTATTGGTGCGGGATTAGGTGATTCTGTGGGCTTAATTACGGATGGACGCTTTTCTGGCGGTACTTATGGGATGGTAGTTGGTCACGTCGCTCCAGAAGCTGCAGTCGGCGGTAATATTGCCTTGGTAGAAGAAGGTGATAGTATCACCATTGATGCTAATTCTCGATTATTACAAGTGAATATATCGGATGCAGAATTAGCTAGTCGTCGTGCTAACTGGCAACCGCGTCCACCACGTTATACAAAAGGGGTGCTGGCGAAATATGCCAAGTTGGTATCTTCTAGTAGTGTTGGTGCTGTTACAGACTTAGATTTGTTTGGTAATTAACCATTAAGAAGTAGGTGACGGAGGAAAGGAGTTTAAAAGTAGAGAAGACGCAAGAAATAAGGATTGATAGGGTAAAAACTCAAGTACTTTTTCCTATTTTTAATGATTCTGAAAACTTCTTAATTCCTCCTGAACTCCTGATAGCGGAGCGTGGCGATAGCCATACTCCTGAACTCCTACTTCTTCACGAATAAATTTTTCACCAAACCCTAATTAAGGGAGAATAAACGCATATTTTTTGAATATCCCCTTAGCTTGATCACTAGATAAAAATTGAGAAAAATTCCTAGCTAGATCAGGGTTTTTGCTGCGTTTAATAACTGCTAATGGATAAATAATGGCAGAGTGATATTTTTCGTCAGCCCCAACTACAACTTTTGCATTTTTGGAGATTTTTGCATCAGTAACATAAACTAATCCTGCGTCAGCATTTCCACTTTCTACAGATGCTAAAACTTGACGTACATTATTAGTATAAACCAGTTTTGGTTTGACCAATTCCCATATTTTTAATTTCTCCAGAACTTGTTGTGCATATTGGCCAGCAGGTACGCTTCTAGGTTCACCAATAGCTATTTTTTCGACTTTTGCATCTTTGAGATTATAAAAACTACTCACACGAGAAACATTATTTGGTACAACCAAAACCAAGCGATTTTTAGCGATGACAGTACGAGTACCGGGAACTAAAAGATTTTTTTGTTCTAAAGCATCAACTTGTTTTTTTGCCGCAGATATGAAAATATCCGCCGGCGCACCTTGTTCAATTTGTTGTTCCAAAGCACCAGAAGCACCAAAGTTATAACTAATTTTGACGTTTGGCTGACTTTGTTGGTAGAGAGGCTTAATTTCTTCTAATACATCTTTCAGACTGGCCGCAGCAGATATCAGTAAGTTCGTATTTAACTGCGCTTCTACAGCAGTTGGAGTCAGGATTGGTAAACTAATTGCTATGAGCACCGTAGCTAGTGCTGTAGCAATTAATATCATTAACCGTCTTCTTTTCGTTGAGAAAGTTTTTTCCATAACAATTGATACTCAATATGCCTTAGGCAAGATTACAAAATTTTTACCATGTAAGTTGGTAAATATTGGATAACTTTATTTAGAGGATGTCTGAAAACTTTGTCGTGTGGTTCATAACACCTGTTGATCCCCCTAAGTCCCCCTTTCTAAGGGGGACTTAGATTTCTTCTCCCCCCTTTCTAAGGGGGGTAAGGGAAGATCGTTAATTAACTTTGATACTTCTCAGACATCCTCTAAACAAATCCCTACAAGCAAGTAGCTTTCAGCCTTTTACCAACAAGGGGAAAAAATGCCCTACAGGTCCCTGTCCCTTACCAATTTCCAACGAATAAGTAAGTGCAGTTGTCACATAATCTTTAGCTTGTTGTACTGCTGTCCACAAATCTTTACCCAAAGCTAAATTAGCAGTAATGGCAGCTGATAAAGTACAACCAGTACCATGCGTATTCTTCGTTTCTATTTGTTGCGTCGTCAAAGTTTCCAACCGTTGACCATCAAACCACACATCTACACCACGCAAACTCCCAGACATTACCCCACCCTTCACCAAAACAGCCTTAATTCCTAATTTCTTAAATATGATTTCTGCGGCTGTTTGCATATCCTCTAAAGACACAATTTCTAACCCGCTTAAAATCTGTGCTTCATAACGATTAGGTGTAATTATCGCTGCTTGGGGAATCAGTTCATCACACAAAGTTTGCACAGCATCATCATCAATTAATTGCGCCCCCGTCCGTGATACCATCACTGGGTCAACTACCAAATGATCAATTTCTAAAGCTGTTACTTCCCGCGCTACAGCGGTAATAATTTCCTCATTTAGCAACATTCCCGTTTTGGCAGCTTGGACACCAATATCCTCAACCACCGCCCGGATTTGGGCAATAACAGCCTCTTTGCTCATCGCATCAACCCGCACCACACCCACAGTATTTTGGGCTGTAACGCAAGTAATAGCACTAGTACCGTGAACACAGTGAAAAGCAAAAGTTCGTAAATCTGTTTGGATACCCGCACCACCACCGCTATCAGAACCAGCAATAGTTAAAGCCACAGGTATTAATTTGGCGTTGGTTTTTATCATAAATAGGGAAAAGGGAGAAGTCAGTTCAAAATTCAAAATTCAAAAACTTTTACCTCTTGCCTTTTGCTTGCCTTCTTCTAACTTACCGCTGTTGTAATCGCTTCCTCTTGTCCAACTAAAGATAAATACGGTTCTTGTAAATACCGATTAGCTGCTGTCATTGCTAACTTGGAACTGACTTTCTTAATGAGTTCGGAAAATTCCTGGTCAAATTCAATTCCTAAACCTAAAATCTCATACCAACCGTATATTTGAGCTATTTGTCCGTTAGTTTGTTTACCCAATGCATACTGTCCCAAAATTTTATTCTTGGCTGTTTGCAGTTCGTCGGTTGATAGTTCAGTAGTACATAATAGTTCTACTTCTTGGCGTAGTCGTTGTAGGGCTATACTGGTATTTTCCGGTGCAGTACACATATAAACTATAAATGAGGCGGGAAAGAGGCGTGTGGAGAACATAGCAGAGACTTCATAGGCTAAACCTCTTTTTTCTCGTAATTCTACAAATAAGCGGCTAGAAAGCCCATTTCCTAAGTAGGTAGATAATAATTTCAGGGCTGCGTATCCAGGGGCGCTGACTGAGGGACCCATGTAGCCCAACATGACAACTGATTGCTGTGTATTTAAGGGTTTGAGGCAGGATTTGGGTTTGACAGAAATTGCTGGTAAATCTAGTATGGGACGTAGTTGGGGTGGTTGTGGCCAATCACCAAAAACTTCTCCTACTAAGTCTAAGGCTGCTTGTGGTGTAATGCGTCCTACAATACTAATAACGATGTTATCTGGACGAAAATGGGTTTGGTGAAATTCTACTAAGTCTGCACGAGTGATGCTGTTAATGGTTGTTTCTGTACCTAAGACCGACATTGAGTATGGGTGTTTTTGGTACATGGCCTGTCGCATTTGTTCAAAAGCCAAGTTAAAGGGTTGCTCTTTTTGGGAGCGAATATCTTGTAGTGCTAACCGTTTTTCTAGTTCTACTTGGGTTTCGGGAAATGTGGGCGATCGCAACAACAAGCCTGACAATGTTAAAATATCTGCAAAATCGGCACTCACTGTTTTCAAGGACAGTAAGAAGTAATCTGTACCAGCATGTGTGCTTAAACTTGCTCCTACTGATTCCACTTTTTCTGCAATTTCTAAACTCGATAAACCATCGCAACCCTTTGTCATTACTGATGATAACAAATGTGCTAAACCAGCTTTTTCCCGGTGTTCATAACAACTACCAGCACGCACAAAAATCCGCCCTGCAATAATATCCGCAGCTTGGTTTTCTACCACCAAAACAACAATGGCATTAGGTAATACAGTGCGATAAATAGAGGAGTTAGAATTATCTATATTTTGCATTCTTAATCAAGAGGTTAATAATTAAAGGAGTCAGGAGGAAGAAGGCAAAAGGCAAGAGGCAAAAGGCAAGAGTTCTTAATTTTTAATTTTTAATTTTCTTCCCCCTACTCCCTACACCCTACACCCTACACCCTATGACTAATATGGTTTGAGAATAGTAACTGCGTAACTTTGCGGTGAAAGATACTTTTGTGCTAATTTTTGCAGTTCCTGAGCATCAAAGGATTGGATTTCCTGGGGATAGGCAACGGCTAATTCAGCTTGGGCAATGGTATGGTAGTAACCATATAGGGATGTTAACTGATTTGGTGTTTCCGTCGCAAAGGCATATTCATTACATAATGACCTACTGGTACGATTCAGTTCTTGCTCGGTAATACCTATAGTTTGTAAATTTTGCAAATGTTCCTGAATTAAAGACTCTACACGCTCCAAATATTCTGGTTCTAACCAGGCAGTTATTGTCAACAAACTCGATTCCCGTTGTAGGGAAAAATTACTACAAATTGCTTGCACCAGTTGTTTTTCTTCCCGTAAATCATACACCAACCGGGAAGTTCGTCCTTGTGCTAATAATACTGATAGGAAATCTAAACCATGACCATCTCGGAGTTGTTCTACACCTGGTGCTATCCAAGCCATCATTAACCGTGCTTGCTCTAGCCTTGGTAAGATCAACTCTCGACGGCAAATACCTGTAATTACTGGTGCTGGTATTTTATCAGATACAGGAGAATCAGAGCGCTCACTAAAATCTGCAAAGCTACTATTTACCAATTCCCAAGCATATTCTTGTCCAATACCACCTACAACCACCACTGTCATATTTTCTGGTTGGTAGTGAGAACGATGAAAACAGCGCATTGCTTCTGGTGATTGCTGCATTAATTCCTGCTCAGTACCCAACACAGAACGTCCATAGGGATGATTTCTATAGACATTTTTCTGTAGAGATTCATATCCTATCCAATCAGGATCATCAGCACAAGCGCGAATTTCTTCTAAAACAACATCCCGTTCCCGGATAAATTCATCTTTGGGAATTGCCGCATTGAGCAAAAGTTCACCTAAATGGGGTAAAGTCTCTGCTAAGTAAGGAGTAGCTGTGGTGAGAGAGTAATGAGCATAATCATGGCTTGTTGCTGCATTACTCACACCACCCATCTTTTCAATGTTATAATCGAACTCCCCAGGCGGTAAGGTATCTGTACCTTTAAAAATCATGTGTTCTAGAAAATGTGCCATTCCGAAGCAAGGTTCTCGTTCTAAGGTTGCTCCAGCACGAACCCAAACATCTGCCACTACTACAGGGGTAGTGGGTATCTCCTGATGAATAAATGTCAAACCATTGTCTAGGTGAAAAACCGAGGCTGGAAACACTGTGTTAGTTGGGTATTTGGTCAATTTTTTGTATCTTAAACTACTACAATTTAACCTAATTTGGCTATCTTAACTCTGAATTTTACTTAATTTAGAATCAATTAAATTATACAGACTTTTATCTTTAAAAGCATTAGGAAGAATAAGGGTGTAAGGAAGAGACTGAAATAACTGATAACTGTTAAGTGATAAAGCTCCCAAGCTGAAACAACCTGGGAGCAAAAATTTTTAAGTTCACCACAACGCCGTTTTACCTAAGTTTATGACCTGGTTCAACCAGGTGGGAGCGGTAGTTTCTCGTTTAAAGTTTCCGGGTACAGGCCCGGTTTACTGCCACAAGAACTGACTTGCTCCCTTTTCTTTAAAGACATAGATCAAAAAACTTGAGGGCAGTCACCAACGTCGCAGTGCAACTAACTCATTATAACTATCAAAAGCAATTTGTGTGTTGCATGATGAAAAAAATTTGGGTATTGGACATTGGGCATTAGTTCAGTTGTTATTCTCCCCATGCACCCTGCACCCTACATCCTAACCAGGATACCATATAGATTCTATGGTCTGGATGATAGACTCTATCATGTCTCGGCTTTGCCGTTCTAGCAAGACGGTGATATGTCCGAGTTTACGTCGGGGACGAGATTCTGTTTTTCCGTACCAGTGCAAATAAGCTTGGGGAATATCTATTAATTTTTGCCGTTGCTTTGAATAATCGCTGTGTGAGTTTTCATACCCTAGCAAGTTGACCATCACTGCACTGGGACAATTTAAGGAGGTATTAGTCAGAGGTAAACCAGTAACGGCTCTTAGATGTTGTTCAAATTGGGAAGTTTCACAAGCGTCTAAGGAAAAATGCCCAGAGTTATGAGTTCGTGGTGCAATTTCATTAATCAGTATTTTACCGTCAGCGGTGATAAATAGCTCAATTCCAAAGATGCCTACTGCTTGTAGACTGTTTAATATTATATGAGCGATGACATTAATTTCTGCTGCTTGTTCGGGTGTAATATCCGCTGGTGCAATTACTCTCCGACAAACTTGTTGTTCTTGTTGGGTTTCTACCACTGGATAAGTGACAATTTCCCCATTCACAGAACGCGCCGCAATTATAGCTAATTCTCTCGTAAAAGGAACAAATTCTTCTACTAAAAGCTGTGTATTACTTTTATTTACTACAGTTGACAAAGTTGCTAAATCATGAATTATAAAAGTTCCCTGTCCATCGTAACCATGTCGTCTGGCTTTAAGAACAATCGGAAAACCTAAATATTCTATTTTCGATTGAATATCTGCTGATTTTCCCAGAGCGAAAAACTGAGGAACACGTAATCCTAAATCCCGTAAATAGCAACGTTGATGATATTTATCTAATAGCGGAGATAAAGCTGCTAACCTGGGACGAAAACAAACACCTTGTGTCTCTAATAAAGATAAAGCATCTAGATTAACAAATTCATTTTCAAAGGTGATGACATCGCATTTTTTAGATAAAAATTCCGTTGCTGCTGCGTCATCAACTGCTGCTAAAACGATAGCTTGAGCGATAGATACAGCGGGATCATTTTTGCTAGGAGTTTGTACTATTAATTCTATTCCTAGTTTTTTGGAAGCATGCACCATCATCCAGGCCAGTTGTCCACCACCAATTATACCAATACGCTTTATCGACATCCTAAGGACTCACGAGTTTCTACACCAGTTTGAGAATTTACACCACTGGCTTTTTTACATAGCTCTTGAATTTGCGATCGATCTAAAATTGCATCACTAAAGTCTGCACCTTCGATATTGACATCAGTAAAGATAGAACGCAACAACAGAGCTTCTAATAAGATAGCATCACTTAAATCAGCCCCGTTCAATTTTACTTCATTAACCATTGCATTGGTTAAATTTGCTCCATGTAAATTAGCTTTTGTCATCACTGAAGCACTAAAAACTGTTCCTCGCAAGTCAGCACCTGCAAAATTGGCCATTTCCAAGTTAGCGTTGGAAAACTCCGCAGCTTGCAGGCTTTGTCCGGAAAAATCCTGTCTTCCTAACTCTGCATTACTAAATGATAGGGGATGAGTCCAGTCTGCTAGTACTGGAGATGCCACCCAGCATATTATTACTGTTAACAGTAATGCTAACCCTTGTCGCGAATACATCATTATATTAACCAATGGTAATGTTTCATGTATTTTACACTACAGGATTATTCTGGATAGAATCTCTATTTTGCTTAATATTCCGTAATAATTTTATGTGTTCATCCACTAAAAACTCTTATTTATTCTATCGCAAGATTGATAAATTCATGATTACTCAATAGTTAGGGATTACTCACTATTATATTTACATTTATTTATATTGCTTATTTCAAGTAAAGTTTATTGTATTTTCTGGCTGGCCATCTTTATTCCCTGTTATCCTTTTGATTAGGGACAGCAATATAAACTGCTGAACTCAATTTGCTGATTATTTCATTCATAATTATGGAATTAGCGTTAAGCTTATAAGCATTTATTACTTTGTCAAGAATCTGCGATAAATCTATATTCATTAGCTACTCAAACTGAAAACTGGAATTGGTATCCTCATGATGAATCATTACTCTATTGAATGGATTGAAGCTTGGTGCATGGAAAACGGCTGGACAGATTTATTTGTAGAACGCCGTGGTAACTATTGGGCATTTCCTCCAGGGGGAGTAATGCCGGAGCCAATTCCGGTTCATGTCTTGAGAGTAATTAAAGAAGAGAATGGATTAACTAATCAGGAACTATTCTGGTCATTGGCCGCTGTATTTATTACCATCTTATCTGTTATTTATACCTTTGCATTCAAGTGTCCGATACCGTTGGTTTTTGCTTTTGCGTTTAATGCAGTAACAGTGGCACAGCTTGAACCAGAAGATGTCTAAATTATTGATTTTGGCAATTTTGGTACTTGGGAAAGACTGCTTTCTTTAAGAGTGAAAAGAGAGCAGTTATTAATCTTATATTATCTATGCTTATGAGCTTCACTGCTCGTTAGAGATATATTTATCATATCTGTGATGGCAGTCAAAAGGCAAGAGCCAAGAGGCAATAGTAAAGAAGTTATGATAAGTGATTACAACAGATTGCAGATCAATGAGGTACAGAGTCTAAATTGAAACCTAGACAACAAGAGAGTTTTACTCCTGACTCCTGACTTCTGCTGTAAATTGTCATTCTGTGAGCGAAGCGTGGCGTAAGCCATACGGAACGGAGTGAAGTCTATCCCTTCGGGACACTGCGTGAACGCGAAGCGTGCGCTGCGCTTCATACCCTGCGGGAAGCAAGCTACAGCATGACAATAAACTTACACATTTGCGATGCTCCTATTTTTATTGAATCTTACTCCTTACCCATTCTCTAAATTCTTTGATTAAACCTAAAGATTTTTTACTACCAGCATTTTTTAGGAAGTTGGAAATTTCTGTTAAAGGTAAATTAGGAAAAGCTAAACTTTCATCAACAACTATATATTTACCATTTTCTAGAATATTGATCGTAAATACCTTACCATCGTATCGCCAAATTTCCGGTACACCCATTTCTCCATAAATCGCAAAGCGTTCCTTTGAACTGCTAGTAATATCTACTTCTACAACTAAATCAGGTAGTGGATCTTGTTGTAAATTAATTCTGGTTTTACCTTGAATTGAATTAACATTTTTGATGTAGAAACATTTATCTGGTTCTGTACCACTTAGTTCTGGTTATTTGAAAGTAGTAGAGCCTAGTGGATCAATATCCAGTTCTCAGTCTTCGGCTAAAGTTGCAACAAATCGACCAGTAATTTCTTTGTAACGTTCATATTCAGGTGAAGGAACCATAATTTCTAGATTACCCCGATAATAAGTTAAGCGTAGACGACCACCTTTACTCAGTTCGTTGAGCAAACTTTCATAGGTATGCCAACTGATACCTGATAAATGGACGATTTCTTCTGGTTGAATCAGTGTTTCGCTGGTCATGGAGAGATACACTGTATGATAGTTTTATCATAAGAATTTAGGAATCAATAGCAAGCCAGGGTATAAATTATATACATCTATATAGCAATCCTAAATGAATCATGAGAAAATACTGTTACTGCATTTGTAAGTTATAAAACTAGAATTTAAAACTATGAATTACCATTGATATACCACTTCAGCTACAAAACACAGATTTATTTTGTATTTATCTTATCTTTAATAAATTAAGTATTTTTCCACCAATGATTCCGGATTACTATATCAACAAGAAAATAGACAGGGAATAAATTCCCTGTCTTATAGCTAAAGTCGGTTTTACCCAACTATTTTCTATCAACAGACAGATAGCTTAACCACTAAATTCAGTTTTATTTTTCTTAATTTTAGTGCGTCTTAACACACTTTAGCTATTAGGCAGAAACTTAAGTTCTGCGAGGTATATAAAGCCAATAGATAAGCCATTTTTAGCATCAAACTTGTTTGAGATAATAATCAAATCTTTCCCGCAGTTGTTCAATGGTTAAATTCTGAGTCGAATATTCTATTAAAGCATGACCAAATGCCCAGGCGTTAGTATCTGGTTTACCAGTATTTTGTAACAACAAAGGCCAAAGAGATAATAAATAAAAATTGCGGTATTTAGAATCGTCTGTATTTAATAGTGGAAATAGTTCATACTGCAATTTACCAATAACGATGGGTAATTCCTCTACAGAAATTTATTCTGCTAGAAGATAAGCGAGGTTAGAATAACCTGTTGATAAATTAGAAATAAATTGTACAATAGGACTTTTGAGAAGTGCGGTAAGTCCTTGGGTTATTACCATTTGAAATGTATAATGGTCAATTATTTTAGCAGTTGTGGTAATGTGGGTTTCTAGGTTACGTAAAAAGCGGGTGAGACGTAATTTTTCGGCCGGATTTATGGCTGATCATAATCAGAAAAATAATTCATCTAAATTCCAAGCACTGCGTCCAGGTTTCACGTCATTTGTGACAATGGTTACAACTAAGGTAGAGTGATTTACTAACACTTGACTTCGATATTCTGTTGCTTCTCAAATGGAGATTTCTTTGGGTTTGTTTCCTGTTTTCCAATTATAAGGAGGTTGCCATTCACGGATAGGACGCAGTTTATCTACTTGGGTGACAATGGTAATGATGGGTAAATCTACAACTTCTGCTTTAATCTCTTCGAGAAAGTCTACATCCATTTGTAAAGCAGGATCTAGTGCGGGAGTAACTAATAACAATAAATCGGCTTTTGTGGCATAATCAATGACTAAATCTCGCGAATTATTGCATTTTACTTGTTCATAAGTGGGAGTATCGCAAAGAGTAAGTGTTTCTCCAGTGTCTGTTGTCCAATGATAATTTTGAATTATATCAGTGCTGGGTAAAACATCAACAACAGCCAGTTCACTTTGAAAACTAGTATTAATTAAACTACTTTTACCTGACCTGTACGTCCGACAAGGAGAATATTAACTGGCTTTTGTTCTACTTTTTCTGGGGGTTCTGCTTGGGTAAGAATATCTCGCAGGGTTTGGGTTTTAGGCTGGGGTAGGGTGGGGGTAGGTAATTCAATGTTAGTTCCTGTATAGAGTGCGCTCGCTTGTTGATATAAGTTTCCCAAAGCTACTTCTCTTAATAGTTGACTAAAATTTATTAGTAATTCTTGAGAAGCACGATTACTAACTCCTTGACTGGCTTTTTTTGCTACCGCAGTAACAGGATTCAAGAACCATTGCACCCAGTTCCAAACGCCCCAAAATTTGCGAGCAGATGGTTCTAATTTACGGTAGGCTTTGTAAGCTTGGTAAGCTTGTCCAACGGTAACTTGATTGAGAACTGGTGATAATTTCTGCATCCATTTATCCATATCATCGACTGTTCCGCGAATCAGTCCATAGACTTGGGGAATGTAAATATTCCGCAGAGGATATTTTACTTCGGGGTTATAAATTTGTGCGCTCGCAACTACTAAATCTTGACATCTTTGCCAAAAAGTTTGTAAATCTTCCCAAACTGGACGATCATTTTGCGAATCAGTCAGAACTTTTTGTAATGCTGCTTCTATTTGGTGGGTTTTGTCTTTTCCAGTTGACACATTTAGATTATTGTCGGTGCTAGATTCCAATTCTTCTTGCACAGGTGCAAGAAGAATTGGAATCTGATTTACACTAGGTTTAGTCCAGCGTACCAGCAACCAACGCCAACCCACAAATATAACTGTAAATACAGCCCAAATCCAACTTAATCCCCAAGCGTGAATTTGTGTTCCTGCGGCTATAAGTAGGAAGGTGATAATTATTGCTATTGGTGAGACTAGGATGATCCATTGCTAGGGTTTTAAACGTACCATAATTTGATACCTGTTCTCTTTGTATTTTGGTATTAGCCTAGCTCAAAAAAAATTGGAGTAACTCCAGAAAGCCCAGAATTACCCCAATCTTATAAAAGTCTTAAAAACCAACTAAAAACTATGCAAAAGCAGCAGTTTTCACATCGTTATTCGCTAGAACCTCTTGCAATTCATCAGCGTCAACTGTTTCTTTATCAATCAGCATTTGCGCGATTTCATCCAAAATGTGGCGGTTGTTCACTAATACTTCCTTAGCGCGTGCGTAAGCTACATCTACTAATTTACGAACTTCTTCATCAATTGCAGCTGCGGTTTCTTCGGAGAAGTCACGCTCAGACATGATATCTCGACCGAGGAACATATTACCTTGTTGACGACCCAAAGCAACTGGACCCAAGCGATCACTCATCCCAAAGCGAGTTATCATTTGTCTAGCAACTCTCGCTACTTGTTGCAAGTCGTTGGAAGCACCGGTGGTAACTTCTTCTTCACCAAAGATTATTTCTTCAGCTAAACGTCCACCCAAAGCTACAGCCATCTGATTTTCTAGATAAGCACGGCTATATAAACCTGTATCCATGCGGTCTTCGCTAGGGGTAAACCAAGTTAAACCACCAGCACGACCACGGGGAATAATGCTAATCTTTTGTACGGGGTCATAGTCAGGCATCAATGCACCAACTAAAGCGTGACCAGCTTCGTGATATGCAACCAAGGTTTTGCGTTTTTCGCTCATTACTCGGTCTTTCTTCTCTGGTCCAGCTAATACACGGTCGATGGCATCATTGATTTCATCCATCGAAATTTCGGTTAAGTTGCGACGTGCTGCTAAAATTGCGGCTTCGTTCAACAGGTTGGATAAATCTGCACCGGTGAAACCAGGGGTACGACGAGCGATTTTATCCAAGTCCACATCTTTGGATAAGGTTTTACCCCGTGCGTGAACTTTAAGAATTTCGCTGCGTCCACCGTAGTCAGGACGGTCTACCACCACTTGACGGTCAAAACGACCGGGACGCAATAAAGCTGCGTCTAGTACGTCAGGACGATTGGTAGCAGCAATGATGATGATGCCGGTGTTACCTTCAAAACCATCCATTTCGGTGAGTAACTGGTTGAGGGTTTGTTCCCGTTCGTCGTTACCACCACCTAAACCAGCACCCCGTTGACGACCTACTGCATCAATTTCATCAATGAAGACGATACAGGGAGCGTTGGTTTTAGCTTGTTCAAATAAGTCCCGGACCCGGGAAGCACCCACACCAACGAACATTTCTACAAACTCAGAACCGGAGATTGAGAAGAAGGGTACACCAGCTTCTCCTGCTACCGCACGTGCGAGGAGGGTTTTACCAGTACCAGGAGGTCCAACTAATAATACACCTTTAGGAATTTTTGCACCAACGGCGGTAAAGCGATCGGCGTTTTTCAAAAAGTCTACTACTTCGTTTAATTCCAGTTTGGCTTGGTCAATACCAGCAACATCACCAAATGTTACTTGGGTTTGGGGTTCCATTTGGACTCTGGCTTTAGATTTACCAAAGTTCATTGCTTGGCTACCGGGTCCACTTTGAGCGCGACGCAATAAAAAAAATAAACCAACTAGAAGTAATACAGGGAAAAATAAACTGCTGAGTGCTTTAAACCAAAATCCTTCATCGGTTTGGGGTAATACCGCAATATCAACACCTTTAGTAGTCAGTGTATTGATTAAGTCTGGATCGTTAACTAAGGTGACGCGCTTTTTATTGGGGTCATATTTAGGCGTAACCATTGCTGTAGAACGGTCTGAACTGAGACTGACCTTTTCTACTCTACCGCTTTCAACTTCTTGAATAAATTGACTGTAACGCCATGTTTCTACTTGTGGGGGTTGGTTGTCAAAAAACGCAGTCCCTAAAGCAATTACAACTATAAATAACAGCGCATATAGCCCTGTATTTCTCCATCTTTTATTCACTGAGGTCTATCCTCCTGTATCTTTTGTGCGTTAGTGTAACTTCTCTAAAATTTAAGAGAGGGCATTATGAGAATTATGTTAACTTATCTTAAGATATACCAAAATGGCATTCCTGTCATGGTAGAAATAATCCTTTAAGTTGTGAATAACAAGGATGGTAAGGATTATATTCTAACGATCCTATCGGCTGTTGTACGGTATGGATCGGAATTATCTCTACGACACTATTAGTGTAGGAGATCGCTTCTAATTTTTTGACTAGTTCTGGTGTCCAGAGTTGCTGCTGGATGGTAGTTTGACGCTTTTCTAGATGGGTGATGATGTGCGATCGCTCAATTCCAGGTAAAATTCCCACTGTTAACGGTGGTGTCCACCAACTCTCTTCTTTCCATCCCCAAAGATTGCCGGTACTGGTTTCTAGCCAATTTCCCTCACAATCTATTAAAATCACTTCTTCGGCTTTTGAAGACTGTACAATATTTCTTGCTAACCAAGCACTCAAGTAATTGCCGGTTTTATGACTGGGGAGAGAGCGGGCAAATTCTCCATTGGTAAGAGTGGC
The DNA here is from genome assembly GCF_000196515.1 of 'Nostoc azollae' 0708. NCBI lineage: Bacteria > Bacillati > Cyanobacteriota > Cyanophyceae > Nostocales > Nostocaceae > Trichormus > Trichormus azollae. Next base: position 356,049 of record NC_014248.1, on the reverse strand, counting down.
TATTATACCATGTTTTTGCTTTTGGGTCAAGTTTTCTGGTAATAATCTGCCTGTGATCCATTCTCGACCATCGGGGAAAATAGTAATTCTGAGAACGGGAAAATGTTGTAAAAGAATTTCTGCACCTTGACGCACAAAATCCCAATCTGGTTCTGTCCAATCAAAGGTTTGTAAACTAAATTGCAGACGGGAACAATGGGCTTGCCAATTAGTTAAATTATGATCAAGAGAATGATCATAAACTCGTAAGGTTGTAAAAACCGTAGCTCCATAAATCAAACCTGGATCATTAATATCTAATTCCAGCTTTTGTGATTCTATTAATTTGTTACAATACCAATACATAAAGGGGACTGGGAAGAACGTAACCAGTGACAACTGACAACTAGAGTAAGCCACAAACAAAATAAATGCTCCTATCTTGTTATGCTGAGTATAACGGTCGCGAAGCGTGGCGTAAGCCATAGGCAAAAGAAGCATCTCGGAGATTCTTCACTATCTCTTTTAGAGACGCTCCGCGAACCTTCAGAATGACATTGGGCATTTGTTTTTGTGGAGTTCACCTAAAATCTAATCTTTTTCAGGTAAGATGACAGCAGGTACTCCATTAGAGTTAATCACGACTTTACCTCGGAGATTTTCAATTTCTTTAATTGCTCGTTTCCGATTTCTCTCATCTACATTATTTTGTAATACCATTGTCCAAGTCGCAATTCTGGCAAACTTACTATCAGGATTATTTCGAAGAAACTCTGCTGTTTTTTGGGAGATAAAAACTACATTTTTACTTTCTTGATCATCATATTTACTAGCCCATTCTGCTGCTTGCAAAAAAGATTTTCTTGCTGCTTGGGAGTCACCTAAAAATAATAGCTCATCTGTGCCTTTATAACGCCAGATATAATAAGATTTTGCTGGCAAGTTAGGAGACATTGATTTTAAGCCGTTGTCCATAATAGCAATAGTTCTTTCTGGCATACCTGCATATAAAGAAGTGCTGACAAAAAGACCAAGATAAGCTTCTAAAAATTTAGGGTCACGTTTGAGGACAACTTCAAAAAATTCTGGGCTTAAAGTATAACCTATTTTATCTCTGACTTCATTATCACCAAAGTATTGCAAAAAATCTACATATACCCAGTTAGCAATTATATTATCGTAACCAAAAGTGGGTATTTCTTGGAGTAAACCCAGACGAAAACGTTCTTTTTCCTGTTCTCTTTCTAAAGCTTCCACAGACATAGATTCTTTGCTATTTAACAATTTGTGTAGTCTGGGTAATTGACTGAAGCTAATTCCTACAATGCAGAAACAAGCTACCAAAGGGGTAATAATAAATTCACGAGATAAGAACATATTCAAATGTTGAAAATGATATTTTTTACTCTTGTAATAAATGCCAACATTGTTGAGCGATTTCCCAATCTTCTTGAGTGTGTATAACTAATATTCGCACATTAGAATCAAGTGTAGCAATATCTACATCAACTGGCTGCTGTTGATTTTTTTCTGGGTCTATTTTCAGTCCTAAAAATTCCCAAGCCTCACAAGCCGATTGGCGAATTCCTGGGGATTTTTCCCCTACTCCAGCGGTGAATACTAACGCATCCAATCCTCCTAAACTAGCCAGCATAGAACCGATACCAGTCTGCAAACGATGCACGTATATATCATAAGCCAGTTGGGCGCGCTCGCTACCTTGGTTAATGGCTGTCATGATTTCCCGTAAATCGCCAGAGATCCCCGAAATTCCCTTTAATCCAGAAGTTTTATTTAACACATAATCTAACTCTTCAACCGAGTAATCAGATTGACGTAGCAAGTGAATGAGAATCCCTGGATCAATGGAACCAGAACGACTACCCATCATTAAACCATCTAAGGGTGTGAAACCCATTGTTGTATCAACACTTTTAGCATTTTTAATAGCAGCCAAAGAACAACCGTTACCTAAATGGCAGGTTATTAACCGCAATGATGTTAAATCTCGGTTGAGAATTTGCGCTGCACGGTTGGCACAGTATTGGTGACTTATACCATGAAAGCCGTAGCGACGGATACCTTGTTCTACCCATTCATAAGCACCGGGATAGATTGCAGCTGCATCAGGTAAGGTGCTGTGAAAACTAGTATCAAATACTGCTACTTGTGTGATAGTTCCTAGACTTTTCTTAATAGCTTCTATGCCTTCAACAGCGGCTGGATTATGTGCTGGTGCTAGGGGAGAAAGGTGTGTAATCGCCTTTTTGATATCCTCAGTAATTACTACACTATGTCGGTAATATAATCCACCGTGTACCACACGATGTCCCACTACATCAATCTCCGATAATTGACGGATTACTTGAGTCGCACCACGAGTCAGAGTATCCAGCATATAAGCGACCTGCACTGCACGGGAGTCACCATCAATGGATTCTTGTAGGACCGCCCCAGTTGCTGTTTTTACCTCAATTTCTGGCTCATTCCGTTCTTGATTCCAGTCAACTTTTCCCTCCCAAAGAGGTTGCAGAACTTCCTTAGGTAGATTTGCATCAGGAATTTCATATAAACAACTTTTTTGGCTACTTGAACCAGCATTTAGGACTAGTATTTTCATAAAATCATAGAAAATATAACCTGTTTTATGATGTCACGTTATGCTATCAAAATCCCCAAGTTTTTATAGAAATTGGAGATATTGTAGAGGTGAGCATATAGGATTTTACAATTTCAACTTCTCTCCGCGAATAGAATAATCTAACAATTCCATCGGGTGCATTACTGATATATTCTGTCCAGGCAAATATTTCCTAATTTGCAAAGTACAACCAGGATTTGCAGAAGCAATTAAATCAGCACCTGTATTTAATAAATACTGCACTTTTTGTTTACCTAATTCCTCAGCAACTTCCGGTTGCAACATATTATAAACACCAGCACTACCACAACACAAAGCCGCATCTATTGGTTCTCTTAAATTCACACCCGGAATTTTTCTTAACAACTGACGGGGTTGGACACTAATCTTTTGTCCATGCAATAAATGACAGGCATCTTGATTAACTAAAGTTAAATGTTTATCAGCTAATGGTGAAAGTTTAGCAGTTAAACCAACATTGGCTAAAAACTCCTGTGCATCTTTAACTTTAGCTGCAAAAGCTTTAGCTTTCTCTGCATACTCTTGGTCATCGGCTAAAATACGACCATATTCTTTTAAAGTATGACCACAACCAGCAGCATTAATAATTATAAAATCCACATTTGTATCAGCAAAACTATCAATCATTTGTCTTGCTAAAGCTTGCGCTTGTTCCGTTTGTCCTTGGTGTTCAGGAAGTGCAGCACAACAACCTTGAGATTTAGGAATTACCACTTGACAACCATTTGCAGTTAAAACCCTCACCGTTGCTTCATTCACAGGAGAGAAAAACAATCGTTGCACACATCCCAAAATCACCCCAACACGATATCTTTTGTCACCTTTAGCAGGAATTACATCCGGTAAATTATCTTGAAAACATTGGAGAGTAATTTCTGGTAACATAGATTCCATTGCTGCTAACCGGGGAGATATAGCTTTAATTAACCCAGTAGCCTGCAATAATTTAGAAACTCCCAACTTTTGATAAACCAATAAGGGAAAAAGTAAAATTCTTAAAATATCAGGATTAGGAAACAAAGAAAAAATCAATTTTCGCACTAACTTATCAGGTAAACTGCGGTTATAATTCCTTTCCACCTGATGGCGAGTTGCCGAAATTAATTTATCATACTGCACACCAGAAGGGCAAGTTGACACACAAGCAAGACAACCTAAACAAGAATCAAAATGTTCAATAGTTACCGTATTCAGTGCAATTCTACCCTCATTAATTGCATCCATTAAATAGATGCGTCCCCTTGGTGAGTCCATCTCCTTTCCTAACACTCGATAACTAGGACAAGTAGACAAACAAAAACCACAATGCACACAACTATCAATCAACTTCGGATCAGGAGGATGACTTTCATCAAACCCTTTTAGATTCTTAATACTAGCAACATTATTAACACCACCATCTGAAACTTGCATTTCTCTTTCCTCTCTTTACCTCTGTGTTCTCTGGGAGCATTCAGCTATCAGCTATCAGCTATCAGTAGTCAACTTTTTCAGCCTAAAGCCAAAAATACCTATTTGATAATTGACCAATTTCTCAAACATTCTGACTCCTGACTACTAAATTCTTACGTTCTCTGTGCCTCTGTGGTTCGTTATCTTAAATCTTAAATCCCACCCACAAACCGACCAGGACTTAAAATATAATTACCATCAAACTGTTCCTTAATTCCCCGCATAATATGTAAAGCATTACCAGTATACCCCCACACACCCAATCTTTTTTTGATTTCCACTGATGCAGCCAACACACCTAAAAATCCACAATTAGATTGACATAAATTACGCAATGTCAGAACTAAATCTTCATTTTCCAGACTTACTAAACCCAAACCACTGCTCAGGTGAATTAAACCGGTACTTATCTGATTAATAACCTCTATTCCGGTAGTTGGCATTACTCCTATTTTACAAATAATGAGAGAAGATGTAACATTAGAATATATTTGTTCTGGTAATCGTTGCCATAGTTCAACTTCATTTTCGCCTGAATAAATCGCCCCATGTAAACCCAATTGTTCACCAACTGATAAAAGTCGGTTTGACTGTTCCTTCACACTTTCGCTAATACTTTGGAAACGGGTAATCAAACCTACTCCTGTACCTAAACCTAAGCGAAAAACTAATTGATTTGATATCAAATCTGCTTGAGTTGGTGTTAACTCAGAACCTTGGAGAATTGTCACAGCTTGGGATATGGCTTCAACTTTTCCAGTTAACACCACTGTTCCTGACGTTTCTGGTAAGGGATAAACTCGAAAAGTGACTTGGCTGATAATTCCTAATGTACCGTAAGAACCAGTAAACAACTTCATCAAGTCATAGCCAGCAACATTTTTTACTACCCTTCCCCCCCCTTTGGCTATTTGTCCATCAGCACGCACAAAAGTTATACCTAGAAGTTGGTCACGCACACCACCATAACGTTGACGCAGAGAACCTGTATCAGCAGTAGCAACAATGCCACCAATGGTAGCAGAATTAGGAAAAGCCGGGTCGAGAGCTAAAGTTTGCCGAGATCTGGCTAAAATTTCCTGAAGTTCGCCAAATTTTATTCCTGCTTCAACGGTGATAGTTAAATCACCAACAGCGTGTTCTATCAGTTGGTTGATGCGTTCCGTACTGACAACAATATCAATATTCTTACTTAGGCCACCCCAATTGAGTTTACTGGTACTACCACAAGGAAGAACACACCATTTCTTACGGTTAGCAGTGGCTATAACTGCGGCTAATTGTGCTTGGGTGTGGGGATAAACAATACAACTGGGATGGGTTTGAGAGTCTATTGCTTGTTGGATGTGTTGTTGCTGACTGGGTTCAAGTTTTTCCCAAGGTAAGACAGCGTTTTCTGTATTAATAATAGATGCTAGGGTAGATGCGTAGACACTTTGTGTCTTTTCGTTAGACATCGCATTCATTAGTGTATTTTCATATGCTCTTTACTAATGTACTAGTTAATTTGACCAAAATAGCAATGCTATTGAGGTTTCAATAAAGGGTATTAAGAAAGACTGAAAAAACATTTCCACTCTGGGAACCTCTGCGGGTACCTCCGCGTACCTCTGCGTTAAAAAAAAGAACTTAGTTTGATTGAATAAAACTAATCTAAATCAGGTTCAACACCAAGCCCACGGAGTTGTCCAATTAATCTTTCAGTTTTTTGTCTTTCTTGTTCTGCTTTTTGTCTTTGTTGTTCTGTGGGAGTTAAAACCCAATTACCATCTTTATCATACCAACGTAACCAAAGCATATTTACATTTTTATAACTGCCTTGCCACACTCCTAAACCTAATTCTATTTCTGGAATCCAAAAACGTAAATCTGATCAATTTACTTCAGCATAACGAGGGCCAGTTAACTGAAACATTCTAAACTCAGATTTATAATGGTCAAATATAGCCTAATAGGGTACTCTTAAAATTTGCTCGTAAACTTCCCATTTGCCAGGAGGTTTTTCCACATCTCGCAATGTTGAACCTAAATCTTATTTTTGTGTTCCTGGTGAAAGTAATTCAACGACAATATAAGGATTAACGGCTTCTTGCCAAGCTACATAACATAACTTAAACGTAAATCTCTGTTGTTATAAAGATCAGGAACACCCACAACTGCAAACCAATCTGGGCGTTTATCCCAAAGTGGATGACGGGAATCATAATGAAGATTCATATCACTAGCTGTAAATATTTGGCCCCTAGGATAGATAGGGGGTCTGAATGTTTCTGCTAATAATTGTGGTTGGAATAAATGAAATTGATCTGGCAAACCAGCTTCCTCCGGGTCTTGACTAGGAAGAACATACATTGTTGGTAATGTTTCTTTAGCAGAAAGTGGTGGATCTGTTTGATACATTTTTCACTATCCTCTCAATTTACCTTGTTTATTTATCATATTGTAATCAGAGAATGAATAATATTACTACCCGTCTCGTACTCAACAATGGTATTATAAATAATATGCTTCACTAGGAGCAAAACATTCATGCAAGTAAGTAGGTTGGGCGGAAAAATTTATAACTATGTCATGGCGAATGTAGCAAGGCGGAATCAAGCAATCCCAAGGGTTTCAAGTAATTTACATTTTGTTAAATAGTTATGTTCATTTCTGTCTACCTACTTAGTAAAAAACCAAGACTGGTACTGAAACAATAGTAAAGTTCTTATTGTTGCTGCTAATTGGAGAGGACCCATAGCAGTTAAACATCGCGGTTACATCTGCGAAAATAGGCGAAGTTTTCAATCTTCTCGTTATATTGGGTTCTACAAGAATGGTACAATTAAGTATATTTATGAAATTGTGGATGCTCCATATTATAATTCTACGTTAGGTAAGACACCAGTTTTGAGAACTCTGAATGATTCGACAGGGCAGAAAAACCACGTCAGATAATGTATATCAAGCCCTTCCTTAGAGTTGATCCAATAGTTAATGATACTCTCGACAAAAATAGTAAGTCTTGCGCGTTTACACAGGGTCATCGCTATACTACTCTTGCTCTGGTTCAGAAAGCTAATAAAACATCAGAACTAGTTGCGTCACCTGATGAAGATGTGAATGTTTCACCAGAAGAAAATGTTCATACAGAAAAATAATCACTTGTTCCCAGTTTCTAGACTGTGAATAGTATAAGTCCTCAAAAATCCATCAATTTTAGCTCTAATAAACTCGGTAATCCCATATAATGACGATGACTATATATGGAAGTTGGTTTATTTTTCAGGAATTGCTGATAATAAGCAACCTAAAGCCCGATTTAGTCCTTCTGATATTTGGAAAATTTTAGCGACATCAGGATCAAGGATCACAGTAATTCTCTTCTCTGAAGTTGACGCAAAACGATTAGGACATGCTTTGCTATAATCGAAATTATATTCAGGTAATAAATCATCTGATTCAGACGAGTTTTGCTCACCGACGGTTGTTTCGTTGATGCTCTTGTCGTTATTTTTTAGTGTTTAAACGAGAACTGAAAATACGGATTAAATCTTTATTTCTTTCGGTAAAATGTAAGGATTTAGGTCTAAGGTAGAGGGATTAAAGAAGGTGTATGGAAAGCAGAGTGAACCATGGCTTTCATAGGTTGGTCAAGAAACTCAATTAGAGAAAGTGCCTGACGGCGAAAAGTTTGTATAACCGTCAATAAATTGGCAGGATGTTGGAATAGCTCCAGAGAAAGAGAACCACCACAGACTTTTCCTTGTTTCAGTGCTAAACCTAACCTTGGTTCAGCTAAATTATGATCAAGGTCTATTGCCTAAGGAAGGTAAAAGTTTACCAGGTTACCCTAGGGCTTGATCAATGAATGAATGGAAGATTCAACTTTTGGTTGAAACTAGGATGGGTAAGTCAAGAATTCATGAAGGTTTTGGGTTTGTTGGAATAAAGGGTAGTTTTTAAAACCTTCATCTATGAGGTCCATGAATTTTGTGCCAATTTCTTGGTGATTGAAGCCAGGAATCTTGATTAGTGTCTTGAAGTGACGGGGTAGGGTAGATGTGCCTGACATTTCTGTTGAGCTGTGACCGGATAACCGTTATAGGCAGTAAAGTCATCAGAACTGAGTACACCAGAATAACTTGAACCCACAATGGATTCTAATTCGGTAGGACAAGGAGTATCAGGCCCATGAAATAAAGCGAAGTCACTATCACTATTGGCAAAAATCCATAACCATTGTTTCAGCCCTTTGACTACCCAGGGTGTTTCATCCCTAAGGATATAAGGCTGGGTTTGTTTTATCCACTGTTTGAGGCTATGAATACTTTGAGCCACTGTACTGTCTATTCCTTCATTGGTACCTACTAATGTTCCCACTCCAATTTCTATTTGACCCAGTTCCCACAACAACAAGTGTTGTTTTTTATAGGCTCAATGGCCCTAGTTATTGCTCCATCCCAAAAAAGCTTGTCCTGTGATTCCTATATCTTGTCCCGGTACTATCTCTGGTGACCAGTGTGCCCTTTATGTTTCCCCACACACACTGCAAGTCTACGTATATCTTTCATATTCTACTATTTGGATTGGCCTGTCCACCAACTCCCCTAGTTGTTGTGTTTGGATTTTTATTGGTTCGCCAAATAATTCCCCCTGACCTCACCATCCACAGACTTGCCGTGCCACTATCTCAAATCTATTCTATCTACTCCACCAAACACCTTTCTCCTTTTTCCCCTATGCCCTGGTTGTCCTCCTGGTTTCCGTTTTCGTGTCTGGTTTTCTTCTCGTTTCTCTTGTTGTTTGTTCTCAGTTTCTTTGAGGATGTCTCCCAAGGGTGGTTTGGATCATGTTATGGTCTCTAAATCTCTACTGACTTTGAGCTTCTCTATTTCTTTTTCCAGTTCTACTACCCTATTTGTTAGGTTCTCTATACTTTTCCCCTGGTCAATAATGATTTCTACCAGTTGCTGTGTTCCCAACTGCTTCAATATCTCTCTGTTTAGTTTTGGTCCTAGCTTCTTTTTCATGACTGCTATATTCTGCCTCACCTATCAGACTTGTTAATACCCCAGCACCTCAGGGCGAACGCATGTAAATGTAGTACATATATACTAAGGAACGAGAAAGGTAGGGAGGGCTGATGATATAGAGGTTGACCAATGAGGCTCTGATGGTAAAGTCATTGTAAAAGTAGAAGAAGAAAGTCCCAAAAAGTGTGAAGCTCAAGCCCACAATCACGATTACTGACCACGTTGCACAGATGGAAGATCCAAGAGTAGAGGGGAGGAAACGACACAAGTTAATTGACATTCTTACCATTGGAATTTGTGCAGTAATTTGTGGAGCAGATAGTTGGGTGGCAATTGAACTGTATGGCTGCACAAAATATGAGTGGTTAAAAACCTTTTTAGAACTAGGAAATGGGCTCCGGTCCCAGGACACATTTGGAAGGGTATTTGCACAATTGAATCCGCAACAATTTCAAAATTGTTTTTTGAACTGGATGAAATCAGTACATAAGATAAGGGATGGTGAAGTTGTGGCAATTGACGGGAAAACTTTATGTAGTTCTCATGGTAAAAATAGTGACTAGAGTGCAATCCAAATGGTAAGTGCATGGGCAACTACAAATAAATTAGTGTTGGGACAGGTGAAGGTGCATGAGAAATCAAATGAAATTACAGCAGTTCCCGAATTATTAAAGGTTTTAGAATTAGCTGGATGTATTGTCAGGATTGATGCCATCGGGTGTCACAAAGACATAGTAAAGTTAATTACGCAAGAAAATGCAGATTATGTAATTACTTTAAAAAAGAACCAAGGTAATCTGTATGAGTCAGTAGAACAGCTATTTAAGTCAGGGATAAGTACAGGTTTTTAAGAGCTTCAACATAGCACATATAAACCCGAAGAAACAGGGCATGGTCTTCATGAAATCCGCAACTTTGGGTTTCAGCTTGATCCTGATTCAGTTTGGTCAAATCTAAAAAGTGTTGGGATGGTAGAACCTATCGGACAAGTGGATGATAAAACAACAGTAGAGACTCGTTATTTTATTAGTAGTCTTGAGTCAAATGGAGAACAATTGGCTAATTCTGTCCGCAGCCATTGGGCAATAGAAAATTCATTGCATTGGGTATTAGATGTAGCTTTAAAACAAGATGACTGCCGGATTAGGAAAGATAATGCTCCACAAAACTTTGCAGTAATGCGCCAGATAGCAGTCAATCTTTTGGGTAAAGAGAACCCCGTGAAGCGGGGGATAAAAAATAAACAGTTTTTGGCAGCAATGGATAATAACTCTTGAGAAAGAGTTTTAGCTTTAGCCTCAACTAACTTGTCAACAATTTACTTAATATTTTCTTCTACTTATTTTTACAGATAAGTTTACTTATTTATGGATGAATAGTTAGCTCATTTATCCTTAGCTAAGAGTTATTCAATTAGAGATAAGCTAATTCATCGCTTAATAAAAAAGTGATTGATTTTGTTTATATATCCATCAAGCTTTGCACTTATATATATAGATGATTTTAAAATCCTCATTAGTTTTTATTAGGAAATAAGGTGCGTTTCCCCTGCCCACCACCTGAATCCTTACGGTAAAACAAACTAGAAGTAAGCGATTTTGAGTAGAATAACCAATAATAATTTCTCTTTTTTCACCAAATGAACCAGATCATCAAATATCAAAGCGAACGGGTCATGAAATACTGTCTTTGCTTCCTCATTTATGAAAGTTTATTTCTGCTTTGTTATGATCCCATAGCTGCATCAGTTTCTTTCAAATGCTATAAAAATTCACCGACGCATTTCAATAGCATCCTCAATAGTCTTTAAACCTGGTGCAAAAGTTTCCCAATTATCCTTACCAAAATAGGAATGCTTTGCACCTGTAGCCACAATTAACGTATCATGAGTTACAACTTAATTTCCAACCGTCACCTTTTGGGCTGTGGAGTCAATATCATTCACTTCACCCAACAGCACCTTAGTATTTTTACTCTTACTGAGAACAGAACGCAACAGATAAGAAATATCCCCTGGAAACAAAGCACCTGTAGCTACTTGGTACAGAAGAGGATGATTTTTTAATAAAACCTTTTTCCGCTGATGAACTCATGCGGGCTATAAATAGACAAATGGAAAAAATGGCTGTATTTAAAAAATACACCCAGTCAAAATTAAATACCTTAAGTAATAATATTTCTATGTCTATGCCCCAGGAAATGAATTCATCATTAAATAGGTGTTGCACAAATGTTGATGCAAGGTCATAACTTTCTCAATAATATAGAAGCAATGGAAATGGCTGAATATATTTACAATACAGCTTTGAGATTAAATAGATTAGTCCAGAATTGCCTATATTATACAGAATTAGAATTAACAGCTACACACCCCGATAAAATTAGAGAAACTAAAGGCTGTACCAAAGATATCATTAATCAAGTAGCTTATAGATTGAGAACACCTGTCTGTATCTATATCTGCGGTTAATTAGCAAAATTCTCACCATCACCAATAATTTATCAACAACTTTATTCCCCGTCCCCAATTTACGGTAAAATTATAAATCTGCCAATTTCATAACAAACTTTGCGGACAGGAGATGCTTCTATGGCACGTATGTACTATGATGAAGATGCTAATTTAGACCTTTTAACAGGAAAAACCGTTGCTATTATCGGTTATGGTTCTCAAGGTCATGCCCACGCGCTGAATTTAAAAGACAGTGGTGTTAACGTTATTGTGGGATTATATTCTGGTAGCAAATCCACAGCCAAAGCTGAAGCTGCTGGTTTGAGAGTAAGAAGTGTATCTGATGCTGCGAAAGCTGCTGATTTAATTATGATTTTGTTACCTGATGAGGTACAAAGAACCATTTACAAAAATGAAATTGAACCAAATCTAGAAGCAGGTAACATTTTAGCCTTTGCACATGGTTTTAACATTCACTTTGGGCAAGTTGTCCCTCCTGCGGATGTTGATGTGATCATGGTAGCACCTAAGGGACCTGGGCATTTAGTCCGTCGTACTTACGAACAAGGACAAGGTGTACCTGCGTTATTTGCGATATATCAAGATGCTACTGGAAAAGCACGCGAGCGCGCAATGGCTTATGCTAAAGGTATCGGTGGTACTCGTGCAGGAGTCTTAGAAACCACCTTCCGGGAAGAAACTGAAACCGACTTATTTGGAGAACAAGCAGTATTGTGTGGTGGTTTGAGTGCCTTAATCAAAGCAGGTTTTGAAACCTTAATTGAAGCAGGATATCAACCAGAACTAGCTTATTTTGAATGTCTGCACGAAGTTAAACTCATCGTTGACTTAGTAGTTGAAGGTGGTTTAGCAACCATGCGCGATAGCATTTCCAACACTGCGGAATATGGTGATTATACACGGGGTCCTCGTGTTGTTACAGGCCAAACCAAAGTAGAAATGAAGAAAATCCTCAGCGAAATTCAATCTGGACAATTTGCGCGGGAATTCGTATTAGAAAACCAAGCTGGTAAACCAGGTTTTACCGCTATGCGTCGTCAAGAAGCAGAACATCCTATTGAAGAAGTAGGTAAAGATTTACGTGCTATGTTTAGCTGGTTGAAGAAAGCGTAATTTTTGGTAATTGGTAATTGGTAATTGGTAATGGATAATTACCAGGTTTTAAGCATTACCTGTTACCAAATTACACTAAATTGGTAACTATAGCTTTTTCTAGTTTACTAAGCTACAGATTTATCTGCTTTTATCCGTGTTCATCCTCTTCTATCTGCGGTTAATTTTTATTCCTGTACCTGACTAGAATGGTAATCGCTATATGTAACTAAATTTTATTTATTGTTTTTAATCAAAGTATTGACAGTAGAAGCCGTTTGTTCAGGTTTTCCAGACGTAGGGAAAACTAAAATACTCTTAACTTCTGGGTTATATAATAATGCTCGTAAGCGGTGAACTTGTGGTTCACTAATAGCAATACCATTATTATGTTTGACATAATAGAATGTCCTACACTCACCAAAAACTTATCAATCTACAGAATTTCTGTTCCTTGAGCTACCTCAAAGACAAGATGATCAAATTCTGGCAGATTTAGGATAGAAGAGATACAGAGGGTCAGACAAATGACCAACACTACCCTCAAATTCTCAACTGCTTGTGGACACCAAGTGTTAGCAGCAGCAGGTAAAAAATATCTACGTCCCGATGGAGGCATAGCTACGGAAAAATTATGCCAATGGGCGAATTTTCAACCAAGTGATAGAGTTTTAGAATTAGCTTCTAGCTTTGGTTATAGTGCCATTTCTCTAGTTCAACACTACCATGTAAAGGTAGTAGGAATAGAAAAAAATCCCGAAAGTGTAGCTATTGCGCATGTTAATATCCGCGCTGATGGCTTAGAAAATGAAATTCAAATTAGTGAAGGCGATATTTTACACCTGGATAAAATACCAGGCATATTTGATTACTTTTTAGCAGAAGCAATTCTGATAATGCAATCTCCACAAGGGAAAGCCAAGGTATTAACAGAAATTCACAACCGAGTGAAACCGGGAGGTAAATTTCTCTCCCATGAATTATTAGCTAATGACAAAGAAACAGAAATTAGTGCAGATTTAGCTAAGGTAATTAAAGTGAATTCTACGCCTCTTTCAGCAATTCATTGGATTCAGGCTTTTACACAAGCAGGATTACAAGTACAGAAATATGAAACTGCTGCTATGAGTTTACTGAATTGCTGGCGAATGTTGTAAGATGAAGGAATTATCAACACCATGTAGATTTTGTATAATATCTTGACAAAACCACCTATGCGACAACGGGTTTTAGAAATGCGTCAAGTTTTCCAAAAATATCAGCAAGAACTAGGCTATATTCTTCTCTCTGCTGTTATTGAATAATGTCTTGACACTTTGGAAATTTCACTCTTACATTGTTATTGATTCTACTGTTACCAAACTACGAGAACAAATTTAATATCTCCGGTCGGGAGTTTTAAGCCAAGTGCTGGCAAAAGATACAGCTTGTCAATATACCCTCTTTTCTTTAGCAGCAAACACAGAAATATCTGAGGATACCTCTACCCTTACTACTACTGTAAATGTCTGAAAAGGTAGAGGTTTGCTAACTTTATCAGGGGAAGAAATTGAACTATAACCTGGAGTTTTTAATTTTTTGCTTCCTAATGCCCCTCATGCTTTACAGGCTGAATCTAATCTATCATTCCTGATCACACTTTCTGAAAAATCCACAGATGTTAATTAATTATTTTTTGGAGATTGGCAAAATGTCATCACTAATTTCTACCTTTAGTCACCATTTAGATTTCTCTCAACCAGAAATAGAAGCAATACTTTCCACACCTTTAAATGAGGTGCTTAATTCACCAGCCTTAAAACAAGAACTAGACAGTTTAGACATTAACTTACTGCGAGAAACTTTACCAACGGCAGGTGCAGTTTTAGCCACACATTTACCACCTTTCTATAATTGGCTAAAAAATGAATTAGGAGTTAAGCGTGTTCCTGACAGTCCAGATCATACAACAAAATGGGTAATTGGTTTTCTCAATAATCAAGAAAGTATAAATCATCTAGTTGAGTTACATCGTCCAGTTCCACACGCAGCTTTAGAAATGGCTGTTCCTCGTTTGGTAGGTTTATTTGATGGTGTAGAAGATATTAAAGTTTGTCAGGAATGGAAAAAGGCCGTTGCTGCACTTTGTTTAGTGTTAGTTGTTGATGCCCGTGAACAAGAAAAACTTGCCAAGATAGGTTAATTATTTGGGTGGGCATTGCCCACCCAAATAATTAAAGAAGTATATATGTAATTTATTCTATCTAGGTACTTATGCGACCTGACATTAAATTTGTATAAGCTACCTAGGAACTGCTATAAAATTTATGCTCAATGACAAGGCTGTCAGTTGAACGTCTTTGCTATAGAAAATTATACTGAGGACTAAAATTATGATACTCATTCACAAACCTCTATATTAACAACTATGTTCAATTATGTCTGACATATAAACAATTAAATTAATAAAGAATGAATTCTAGCATTATATTGTCCAACATCTTAAACCCGCCAGTATTATTCTTTTTTTTAGGAATGCTGGCAATTTTCCTGCAATCTGATTTAGAAGTTCCTGAAGCATTACCTAAATTATTTTCTCTTTACGTATTACTAGCAATTGGGTTTAAGGGTGGATATGAAATCGAAGAAAGTGGAATTAATCCTGAAATAGCCCTTACTCTTTTAGCCGCTATATTCATGGCGACAATTGTACCTATTCATTTTTTATCCTGAAATGGAAATTGGATACTTATAATGCAGCGGCTATTGCTGCAACTTATGGTTCCATCAGTGCGGTTACTTTTATTACTGCCTAATTATTTCTCAGAATTCTCAATATTTCTAGTGGTGGAGACATGGTAGCAGCTTTGTCACTGATGGAATCTCCAGCAATTGTTGTGGCTATTGTTTTAGTGAGAGTCTTTGCTAACGGGACTTAAACAAAAGTTAAGAGTAAAAAGGAGTATAATGCAATTTCGGTGTAACTTTCACGTTAAAAGAAGCTGATGAAAGAAACCACTGCCCCAGCAATGGGACCATGGTTTGAAAGATGGTGTCATTTGATGATGTATTTACTCATCAAGCAGAAAAAAGAGAGTTTAGACATTATTTAGGGGGATGATTGGGTGAAAGTCAGAGAAAAAACCTATTTCAAATGGCAGAGAATGCCCTAGGGGTGACGTACTAGCGATTACACCACTTTTTAACTGCAGTACCTTGGTCCAGTTCCCAAGTCAATGACCTTCGGTTAGAGATTATGAACAAGTGTAGTCAGAGGAGAGTCACCAGAGGATTTAGCTTAATAATTGATGATTCTGTCCATAGAAAAAGCGGGAATTTTAGGGATGGAGTAGGAAGACAATATATTGGAGAAATTGGGAACACGGATAATGGAATAGTAGTAGTAACAACACATCTATATGATGGCAGTAAAAGCTTACCATTACATATAGAGTTATATCACCACGGTGATTCCTTACCCAAAGGGAAACAAGACCCTCTATTTGAGAATAAACCTGAGTTAGGAATTAAATTAATAGATCTGACCTTAAGCCGTGGTTATCAACCAGGAATAGTAATTATAGATCCTGGATATGGCCACAATACATCTTTCTTATTAAAGATAGAAAATCGGAATTTAAAGTATTGAGGAGGATTAGCTAAAAATCCCAAAATCCTTGCCAGTGACCAAAAGGATAGTCCAACAATAATTAGGTTAGATGAATTAGCACAAAGTTTACCCCAAGAGGCTTTTACAGACATTCAACTGGAGTTAGATAGAACCAAAATATTATGGGTAGTAACTAAAGAAGTAGAAATATCAGCCTTAACTGGAAGGGGCAATATTGCTATCGTCATCAACGGTTCTACTTTCTCTCAAGCCACTGATATTGGCTACTTTATTACCAATGTTTCTTCATCAATTGTCACACCCCAATGGATAGTTGATACATATTCTCAAAGGAATTGGGTAGAAGTTGTTTACAGAGAAGCCAAGGAATGGTTAGGACTCAAAGAATATCAAGTTGGAGATAACAGCAGTTTACTGCGCCATTTTATTTTGGTTTTCTGTGCCTACACTTTTATTCTTTGCCATCAGTGGACTGGAGGATGAAGACCAAGGTGGGCTAAGAAAACTTTGAATACTTTTACTGAAGCTTTAGAAGGGTTGAGAACAGCCATATCTTTTCTATTTATTGATTGGTTCAACTGGAATCCGGACGTATTTCCTTCTTATCAAGCCAGTTTGGGCTACATTTGGGCTTGATTTTTGTTTACGTCCCGTTAAAAGTCAAGAAGCAGGGGAAGAAGAGAAATTCTCTTGGGGTGAGGTTTTCAGAGAAGCTTTCTTAAACGGTTCTGTTGTTCTGTTAGTTGGTAGTCTGATAGTGCGAATTCTCACAGAAGAAAAAGGCTGGGAAAAATTACATCCATTCACCCAAGATATATTCTATGGTGTGCTATCATACTTTTTACTAGATATGGGTATGGTGGCTGCTAGAGGAATTAAAAAGTTAAGTAAAACAGGTTATTTTCTAATTAGTTTTGGCATTTTTATGCCTGTAGTTAATGGAACTGTTAGCATTATGATCAGTAAACTAATTAGTATATCTGAAGGTAATGCTCTCTTATTTTCCGTACTTTGTGCTAGTGGTTCCTATATTGCTGTACCAGCAGCAATCAGAATGACTATTCCTGAAGCTAACCCCAGTTTATATGTGTCTATGGCCTTAGCTATCACTTTCCCGTTTAATATGATTTTTGGTATACCTTTGTATTTTAACAATATCAAGATTATAGGAGTATAACAAGGTGAAAATTGTCAAGAGAATTGAAATACTTAGTAATTCTTTAGAACTACAAAATATTTTAAAAAAATTAGATAATGCAGGCGTTTCTGGATATAAAATTATTCAGCATGTTATAGGCAAAGGAAACAGAGGTAGAGTTATTGATGATTTAGAAGGCCATGGACTCACTAATGGTTCTATTATGAATACTTGTAGTGAAGAACGAGAATATCAAGTAGTTGAAGCGATTAGACCTGTTCTCAAAAAATTCGGGGGTGTATGTGTTGTTTCTGATCCTAAATCAATTATACATTAGTTGATTTTTTGAACGAGCATATCAAAAATAAGATTAGTTGTTGCTGCCTGTAAGCAGGAAAAACTTTCCACAGTTCGGTTAATTATTTTGGTAGGTGTTTACCACCATAATTAATCAATTTTTCCATCTGGAATATAGTTTAATTTATCAATGTCAATGATTGTGATTTCCCCACCTCGATGATAGGAAATTAATGGTTTCATACTTGTAGGTAAGCGGACACATTATTCATAGGTAATACCTATACTCCGCGCAATAATATGATAAACTTTCTTTTAAATGCTCACCTTTTGCTATTGTTTCTGTTCCCGATGTAGTAGCGAAATATTGAACTAATCTCGCTAGTCGAAAATCGAATAATTGCCCTTTCTGAAACTAAACCGTGAACTGTTTCATGTAATTGCTGTATGCGGTTATTAAAAACTACTAACATTCGCAAAGGAATATCAGGCTTTTGTTGAATAGCTGTTAATAAGGCATCTTGTTCTACAGTTAGAATTTCACAGTCAGATTCAGCGGTGACAGTAGCTGGAGAAATGCCATTACCTAATAATGCAGGTGCGGCGAAAATTTCCCGAGTTCCTAAGTTACGAAGGATTGTTTCTTTACCTGTGGTTGCTGTTTTACTAACTTTAATTACTCCACTAGCAACAGCATACAATTTAGCGGGTAAGGAATCACTTTCATGAAAAATTATCTCTCCTTTTCCATAAGGTTTCACTACAGTATAAGGTTGCAGATTTAGTTGATCTGTGGTTTCTAAATCTGCAAACACTTTAATTTGGGTAATTTGTGCTAAGGAAGCCTGCATTATAGGGCAAATACGGGACGATGTTGAATCCAAGGGTTAGCGGTTTCTAATTGCGCTGCTAGACTAATTAAAGTGGACTCAGCGGCAGGTTTACCTACTAACTGCACACTCATGGGTAACCCGTTGCTATCAAAACCAACGGGAATAGCGATCGCAGGTAAGCCTGTAGCATTTGCTACAGGACAAGGGGCAACCCAGTTAATAATATTTTGGAATGTCTCTTCTGGACTCAAATTTTCCCATTCACCCACGCGAATTGGGGAATGTAAATAAACTGGTAAAACCAGCACATCTACAGTATCAAAAAAGGCGACAATTGACCGAGAAAAGATTTGCATTTGTGCCAATGCTTGTAAGTACTCAGCTAGAGAACCAGTTCTAGCTAATAACCACCGATTCAATGGCTGCAATGCTTCTGGGGGAATTCCCGCCGCAGCTACTCCAGATTGCCAGACAATTTGAAATGGTTCTACTAAACCGCTGAAATCAGGACATCTTTCTTCTACTTCGTGTCCAAATTCTTCTAGAAGTTCAACTGTTTGTAAAACTCCTTGTTGACAATTCTTGTCGGCTGCTCCCAACGGAGGGACACTGGTACTAAAAGCTATTTTTAACCTAAGGTTTTTCACTTGAGTTGCTGCAAAAAAGGAAGGTTGTGGATCGCTTAACCAATAAGGATCACCAGTGAAATAGCCAGATATGACATCTAACATCGCTGCTGCATCTGCTACAGTTCTAGCAATGGGTCCATTGACAGCTATTCCTCCCAAGCGATCACCTACCGGTGCTTTTGTGACTCTTCCCCGCGCTGGTTTGATTCCCACCACACCACAACAAGCCGCAGGACCACGAATTGAACCACCACCATCTGAACCTTGTGCGATCGCACTTAATCCCGCAGCTACTGATGCGGCTGCACCACCACTAGAACCACCGGGAGTATATTCTAAATTCCACGGGTTTCTCGCTGGAGGAAATCCCACAGGTTCGCTGTAAGGATAAGAACCTAACTCAGAAGTGGCAGTTTTGCCAATAATCGTAAAACCGGCTTGTTTAATCCTGATAACTACGCCATCATCATAGTTAGGGATATGATTCAGCAATGCCGCATTTCCGTAAGTGCAAGTAATACCTGCAACAGCATTTAGGTCTTTAATAGAAATCGGGACACCAAAAAATGGTGGTAGTTCTGAGGTGGTTGTGAGTAATTCTGTCTTGGCTTTAGCATCAGCAACAGCCAGATCTGCTGTAACTGTAAAATAACTTCCTAATTGGGGATTTAAGCGGTAAATCCGTTCTAAATATATTTCTACCACATCTAGGGGTGAAACTACCCGAAGACGGATTAGTTGCGCTAATTTTAAAGCTGGGGTAAAAGCTAAATCAATTTCATTCATTGTTATAGCAGGGGACAGGGAACAGGGAATTTAGAGCCTTAATCTTGCTCCTACTTTTTAGCAAGTTATCATTTGTGGATGCTTATGTCTAACGACACAAAAAAATGCGATCGCTAGTCTCACAGTAGGTATCGCATTCTCAAGTAATTCAAATTTGGATCATTAAACTAGGGATCTATCAGTCAAAATCTCATAACCACTGTCTGTAACTAATACAGTATGCTCAAACTGAGCAGACAAAGCATTATCAACAGTTACAGCCGTCCATCTATCAGCTAAAATCCTGGTATTCTTAGAACCAGCATTCAAAATTGGTTCAATTGCCAAAGTCATACCAGCACGCAATTTTACATTGGGAATGTCACGAGTCCGGTAGTTAAAAACCGCTGGTTCTTCATGTAAATTTCTACCCACACCATGACCTGTAAATTGTTCAACTACATTAAAGTCATTAGCTTTAATATGGTCTTCAATTGCAGCAGCAATTTCCACCAGATGAATACCAGCTTTTACCTGTTCAATCCCTTTAAATAAAGCCTCTTCAGCCACACGAATCAATTTAGCAGCTTCTGGAGTAACGTTTTCTACGGCAATTGTAATACAAGAATCGCCGTGAAATCCTTGATAATAAGCTCCTGTATCAACTTTTAATACATCTCCTGCCCTAATCACTTTTTTCGGGCTGGGAATACCATGTACAACTTCATTATTAATGCTAGAACAAATCGAAGCCGGAAAACCGTGATATCCTTTAAAGCTAGGAGTTGCACCCATTTGCCGGATGCGTTTTTCCGCATGAGTATCCAAATCAGCGGTAGTCATTCCTGGCTTGACTAGCTCAGAAATTTCTTTGAGAACAGTTGCCACAATCTTTGCTGATTGTCGCATAATCTCAATTTCGCGGGGAGATTTAATTTCAATGCCCCGGCGTTGTTTTGGTGCTGGTTTTGGCTGAACTGGTTGAGAAAGCAAGCTGCTGAAAATGTTCATCATGAAATTTAGTAATTACCCGCGCTTTACGGATTAGGTGTTAGGTTGTTGAGATTTATTGAGAAAAATATCTACATTTAAGTTAACTTATTTTGCGCTGCTAGAGAAAAATAGGGAATAGCACAAGAAAGAATCTAAACCCAACAAACTAGAGTTGGGGATAGGTTTCTATAAATAAGTTTTTTCAATCTCTATTTTGAGAAAGTTGTACAAATTCCCACCTTTAGCAATAATTGACCTATATTCTCAATATTATTGAGAATATAGGTCAATTATTTGATTAATTTCCGTGTTTTCAGCGTTTTATATTGATCTATTGAGTTTTTTTTCTTTTTTCTATCTAAAATCTAAGGTTTTTTTATATAAACTTATAAAAATATTTATTTTGTTGAAAAACTACATTTTTCTCCCAATAATTTCTAGGCAGTATTTAATTACTGCAACATAGTTCTGCCTTATTAGGGCTAATAATATCAGATTTCGGGGTTCAAGTCAACACCCTCACTTCATAATTTTGGCAGCCATTAACAAAAAATTTACCGCCAATTCTTCACAGGTGACTACTGAAAGGAATAATTTTATGACAACACCAGAAACAACTCAAACTCAATGGTAAATTTTAAAAATCCTGTAAATCCTGATTCTGAGATTAGGATTTAATCACAATCTATCCTGTCATTCCTGCTTCTGAATGTCCAGCAATGGTACAAAGTAAACCATATTTACCTGATTTCAGTCGCATAAACACCCATTCTGCTTCTGCACCGGGTTTTAATTGCAATTCGCGAATACCACCTTTAATTTCTAAATTCCCGGCTTCGACTTTTTGTGTCCAAATTCCATCAGCAAAATCTTTACTCCTAAAATCATGCTTTACTGGGCTAGGATTAGTTAGCTGGAGATTATATGACCAGCTTGAAATTCCAGGTAATTCGGCTCAAATTTGAGTTGACTCGTTGCATTACCCAAACCGACTGTAATTTCTGTAGGTGGTTGTTTGAGTAGATCACCAGATAAATTCACTGCGATAGCTGGAGTTGCATCCATTAAACTCAGACAAAGGGATGTGAATAAAGAAATAGCTATATTTATAGATGTTTAGAAATTCTTGTCAGGAAACTACTCATTTCGCACCTTGTCTATCAGTAACACCTATCACAATTATCCATTATCTGAGCCTCTTTCTTGTCACCAATCACCAATTACCAATCACCAATCACCTCAGCCATGATTGCAGGCCCAGCCGTCACCACTACAAATTTATCAGGATAAAGTAACTGACGCGCAACTTGATTCACTTCATTTTTGGTAACTTTCTGAATCTTTTCAACAAAACCGCGTAATTCCATTTCGTCTAATTCATAAACCTCATTCATCAGAATTCTGGCTGTTAATTGCTCAGGTTTGGACAGAGAAATATGATAGTTACTAATCAGAGTCCGTTTAGCGGTTTCAACTTCTAGTTCTGTCACACCTTGCTGATGCAGTTGTTTTAATAGTTTGCGGGTGGTTGCGATCGCTTTATTAGTATCTTCTGGACTGGTTTGCATTTCAATCAAAAATGTCCCAATATTCTTTCCACCTTGGAAGTTGCTATAAATTTCGTAGGTTAAACCCAAGCGATCGCGCACTTCTGCCCCCAGTCTACTAGATAAACTATCGCCTCCCAAAATTTGATTTAACACCAAAGCTTGATAAAATCTGGGATCTTGGCGTTTAATACCTGTGTAACCCATATAGGTGACAGCCTGGGATTTACCAGGGAGAACAGAATTAACACGCACCCCCTTATCTGTCATCACCACAATGGGATATTCTACCATCGGTGCTTTACCACTGACTCGCCAATCACCAAATTGATTTTCGATGAGTGATCGCACTTTCTCCACATCAAAATCACCCACCAATACCAATACCATACTATCTGGTCGATAATGTTTTTGTTTGAAAGCGATCGCATCCCTTTGTGTAATTCTCTGTATAGTCTCCTTCGTCGCAAAGGTATGAGAAGGGTGATTTTGCGGATACAAAGATTGGATAAATTGTCGGTTCGCTACCTGGTAAGGATCATCTAATTCAACATTCAGCGCATTTAAAGCTTGTTGACGAGTCAGTTTTAATTCCTGCACAGGAAAAGTGCTATTTCTCACAACATCTACCATCGTTGCCAACAAAACAGAAAAATCTTCCCTTAAACTCTTACCCTGGATACGTACACCTTCCCGCTGTGCAGTAAAATTTAAACTCGCTCCTCGATCTTCCAAAATTTTCGCAATAGTCAATGCATCCTTAGTTTTAGTCCCACTCATCAAATTATCTGCCACCAAAGACGCTAAACCCGCTTGTTCATTTTCCTCAAATTCTTTACCCGCTTTGATATAGCCACTTAAAGTTACAGTTGGACTACTATTACCTGGCAATAGTAACACCCGCAAACCATTAGCTAATGTTAGTTTCTGTAGTATTGGATGATTTAATTTATTGTTAGTATCATCCAAATTTGGTAAATACTTGATCACGTCAGATGGAGTTGCTGTAACTCCAGAAGTCAAATTTTCTTCAGTCCCCACAGACGTGGATGGACGATGATCATAGTTAGCATTGTCTTGAGGTTCAAAAAACCCCACTACTTGCGCTTCTGGTTTGAGATACTTCTTAATTACAGCTATCACATCCTCAGATTTTACCTGACGAACATTTTCTAAATAACGTTCTGTATAGCGATCATCACCAGCAATTAGCTGATCATTCGCAAATTGCATTCCTTGACCAGTGATATCACGCCTATTTAAAATCACGGATGCAGTTAATTGAGTTATAGCGCGTTTAACTTGTTCCGATGTCACTCCTCTTTTAAGAAGTTTCGTAATTGCAGTCTTAATAGAATCCTCAACTTTCCGTAAATCTTGATTTGGTGAAGTATTCACATATAAATCATACCAACCGATTGCCCCCAAACTGGCAACATGAGCGGAAACATCATTAGCCAAACCCGACTTCACCAAAACCTGATATAAATAAGAATTCTTCCCCCCCGTCAAAATATAATCCATCACTCCCAAGATTGGTACATCTGGGTGATTGACATCAGGAAGAGGATAAATCACCTGTAACAGTTTCCCCGCACCTGGTTCTCGTAAAACGATGGGAGAAGAAGGAAATTGAGGAATAGGGGGAGTAGGTTTTGGGAGAAGTGTTTGACCTTGGGGAATTTTACCAAAAATCTCTTCAACTGTTTCCAGAGTTTGTGGAGTTTGGAAATCTCCAACAATCACCAATACAGCATTGTCAGGAGTGTAGTATTTTTGATAATACTCCCGCACCTGCTCAACAGTCAATTGTTCCACATCCGCTTTAGTTCCACCTGTAGGTAAACCATAAGCATGATCGGGAAATATAGACTTCAATACAGCACGCTTGAGACGGTATTTGGGACTATTTTCATAACCCTCTAACTCAGAAATAACCACCTGCTTCTCACTCGCTAATTGCTGATGATCAATGAGCGAATTTTGCATCCTGTCTGCTTCCAATTCCAGCAGTGCTTTGAGTTTATCACTTTCAGCGGTATTGTAATATGCCGTTTGCTCATAACTAGTAAAAGCATTGGAGTCACTACCCAAAGCACTAAATAACTGTCCAAATTGAACAGGACGGTTTTTTGTACCTTTAAACATAATATGCTCCAACTGGTGAGCAATACCATTCATCCCAGGTTGTTCATTACCTGAGCCAACTTTGTACCATACCTGCACCGTGACAACTGGTGCATTATGTACCTCTTTTGTCAAGACTGTTAAACCATTTTCCAGCATGGTCTTCTGGACATTTCTTGTCGTCAATGTAAGAATATTCGTTTTTTTATTTACGAAGATTTGCTGAGAATGTTCCCATTGGGGGATCGCCAAATTTTGGCGTTCGGAAACAGGATGCTTCAATAAAACCGCTGCAATTAGAGAAAAAATAAATAGTAGTAGAGGAATACGATATCTATGGAAGACAGAAATAACAAACATATATTTTTTGAATGTAAGTAAATATTACTACATCTTTTTATCTAGACAGTCGGAGTTTAAATTTTCTGGAAAATTTTGAGAAGAAGGATATCAAGGAGTCAGGAGTCAGGAAGCAGAAGAAAGATACTGTTCCTTATTCCCTTCTTACTGTCACCTGTCACCTGTCACCTAACTTGCCTAAAAACCGGATAAACTCCAAAGCCAAGCCATCAGCGTCGGCGATGAAAGCGACTTCTAAGATGTGATCGCCTATTTGCTGCTGAGTTGGTTGTAAAAGGACTGTTAGGGGTTGCAACTCAGTTATCGCAGCTATTTGCGCCTTTAAATCTGATAACCAGTTGTGTAAATCTGGTGTAATCTCAGTTAAATCAAAGGAAAGATGATAATAGCCCACATAATGCTCATCTGCAAAAGCATCAGGGGCTGGTTTAGGCTGGGGAATTTGGATCAATTCAATGCGGCTATCCAAACCTTCCATCCAGCAAGCTAGAGTATAACCTGTAGTGAAGCGATCGCCAACAGTAAATCCTAACTGTTCATAGAAAGCGATCGCACGGTGAATATTAGCAGTCCGAATAGAAGCATGGTGCATAAAATTTATCAAATCTCAGTAGTCAGTGGTCAGTTGTCAGTTGTTAGTTCTTTATTACCACTGACAACTGACCATTGACTACTGTCCACTATTCAAATAAGCGGAAATAAGGATAACGTACCGGTACACCAGGCTCCTTATCCAAATCGAAATTAATCACATCCCAGCATGAATCTTCAGCAGGATTGGGACTAAACTCGACTGGTAAACCATACAAACGAGCAGATGTAGCTTCCGGTTGTCCAGAACGCCAAGGACTACTGCGTTCCAAATAGCCACTCATCAAATCCTGATAGCGTCGGGCAATAATCACCCTTGTAGCTCTATATCCTTGAGTATAAAGCTTATCTAACGCCTCGTGAATTTCAAAGCGAATCCCATCAGGATGAGTATGTTGTCGATACCATTCATTATTCCACCTGCGCCAATGACGACCCGACTGGAGATGTACCAACTCCCCAGTTTTCGGATTCGCTTCAAACGCGCCATGACGGGTACACAGATAGGTATCAGTCAGAGTCAGTGCGGGAATAGTTTGGCGACAGTGAGGACACTGTATTTCAGGGCCAAATATTGGGTACTGCAAGCCTGGATTCATCATGAAGTGCGTACAAGCATAATTTTGTCTTTACCAGCACCAATAGGTTGGATTTAACACTTCGGCTCCACCACCTTGAGTTAGTAGCTCAGCACCGCAAAATAATGAGTTGCAGCAACACCAATTCTCAGTAGTGCCTTCCTTAGCATACAGAGCAAACGGCTGTGATATCCTAGTTGTGCAACCAGCCTCAACGGTTGGAGTTTTTCCAGTGTTCCTGGGTACCATATCAATATTCTATCGTGTCTACTGTTTCCTACTGGACATCTCCTGATTTTTCTCAAGCCGCCTTTGTCGCACCCAACGCCGTTGTTGTTGGTTCAATCAACATAGCAGCAGGCGCAAGCATATGGTATGGCGCAGTACTGAGAGGAGATGTAGTACGCATTGATATTGGCGAATGCACAAACATTCAGGATGGGGCCATTTTGCATGGTGATCCTGGTCTGCCAACAATATTAGAAGATCATGTAACTATAGGGCATCGTGCTGTGGTACATTCTGCCCATATTGAACGTGGAAGTTTAATAGGCATTGGCGCAATAATTTTAAATGGAGTCAGAGTTGGTCATAGTAGCATCATTGGCGCAGGTGCAGTAGTAACCAAAGACATACCCCCATGTTCCGTAGTAGTCGGCATCCCCGCTAAAATTGTCCGTCAACTCACAGACACCGAAACCGCAGAACTCATAGAACACGCCGAAAAATACCAAGAATTAGCCCTAGTTCACGCCAGCAAAGGGACAGATATTGGTTTTAGGTAGGGATTGGGGACTGGGAAGATGGGGAATATGGGGGTGATGAGGGAGATGGGGAAAAATTTCTGCCTTTTGCCACTGACCACTGACCAAGTTAATCATTCTTTACACTTCTCCTTGGAAAAATACCCCACTTCAGATAAAAATAAAAATTGATAACTGTTGATAAATCTTTAATTTCTACATAACAGAGGGCTACTAGATATGGACATTGATACCCGTGTAATCATCGTTTTAGCACCACTAGCCATTGCTGCTGGTTGGGCTGCTTTTAACATCGGCGCTGCTGCTATTAGACAAGTACAAAACTTTTTGAACAAGGAAGCTTAATGACTAACTAAAGGAATAGGGGATAGGGAATAGGGGTTTTTTAATTTTGAATTTATTTCTCCCCATCTCCCTCATCACCCCCATATTCCCCATCTTCCCAGTCCCCAATCCCCAGTCCCCAGTCACCGTGAATATAGATTCCTTACTCCAACCCCTTCAGCATTTTGGTGTCAATCTGGGACTAACACGCATTGTCAAATTATTAGCAAATCTTGACAATCCCCATCATCAAGTTCCTCTAATTCATGTTGGTGGAACTAATGGCAAAGGTTCTGTATGCGCTTATCTTTCCTCCGTACTCACCGAAGCTGGTTATCGTACAGGACGGTACACTTCCCCGCATTTGGTAGATTGGACAGAACGTATCTGTATAAATGAACGGCCAATCAACCCAGAAACTTTATCTCAATTGATACTACGTATTCAATCGGCTATTGACCTAAGAGAAGAGTCACCAACCCAGTTTGAAGTAATTACCGCAGCAGCTTGGTTATATTTTGCACAACAAAAAGTCGATGTGGCGATAGTGGAAGTGGGATTAGGAGGGCGTTTAGATGCTACTAATGTTTGTCCTAAGCCTTTAGTAACGGTAATTACTTCCATTAGTAGAGAACATTGGCAACAATTAGGTCCGACAGTTGCTGATATTGCCGGAGAAAAAGCAGGTATTATTAAACCTGGATGTCCTGTAGTAATAGGACAATTGCCAGCAGATGCTGAAAAAGTTGTGCGAGCGCGCAGCTTAGAATTACAATGCCCTATAATTGCCCCTCAACCTGCTCAAGAAATTAACCCAGGATGGGCAGAATACTATAAAATTCAAAATTCAAAATATCCTCCGGGAAATCACCCTCCAGGTTTATACCAAATTGAAAATTCTGAATCAATTAGATATCATCTACCATTACAAGGACAAATTCAATTACATAATTCGACTTTGGCTTTAGCGGCTTTAGAAATATTACAAAAACAAGGTTGGCAAATTTCTGAACAAACCATTATTAATGGTATAGGAAAAACCAAATGGCCAGGAAGAATGCAATGGTTCACATGGAAACATAATAATTACAATTATCAATTATTAATTGATGGCGCACATAACCCAGCATCAGCACAAGTTTTAAGAAATTATGTAGATAGTTTCAGTACCCAAAATATAACCTGGGTAATTGGAATGTTAGCCACCAAAGATCATAGTGATATTTTTCACGCATTATTGAAAACAGGAGATAAATTATATTTAGTACCAGTCCCGGATAATAATTCAGCCAATCTTGACCACTTATCAAAATTAGCTAATGAAACTTACCCAGACTTAGGTTTTTGCAGCACCTATCCAGATGTATTTTCGGCTTTAGATGCTGCTTTCACCTCTACAGATAACCTAGTTGTTTTATGTGGTTCTCTTTATTTAATTGGACATTTTTTAGGAAATAGTAATTAGGGCTTGCTGAAAGAGTTGTTCGTGACGATTAGGAGTCAGGAGTCAGGAGTCAGGAGTCAGGAGTCAGGAGTCAGGAGTCAGGAGTCAGGAGTCAGGAGTCAGGAGTCAGGAGTCAGGAGTCAGGAGTCAGGAGTCAGAAGGAAGAAGAGGAGGATTTAGAAGAATCTAGAATCTGAAAAAGTGTTTGAGTTTTCATGGTATCAAGGCTTATTTCCTGCATCTTATCCACCTTAAATAACCCTTAAACTATCGATTCATCCAGGTCTGAGGTTTATTCAACAAGCCCTAATTAGGTATTGGGCATGGGGCATGGGGCATTAGGAAAATTACTTCCCCATCACCCCCATCATCCTCATCTTCCCAGTCCCCAATCCCCAATCTACAATCACCGATTATTCCACTGTTGCGCTGCATCTTCTAGAGCTTTATCGACCGTTTTTTGTCCTAACATTGCAGCTTGGAGATTTTCATAAATTGCCTTTTGTAAAAATTTAAAATCCTTCATTTTCGGAGTTAAAACCTCTGCTGTTTGCATCTGTTGGGCGCTGATAATACGTCCCTTTTCCGCAATGGTAGCAGTAGCAGGAACTTCTTTAAAATAACTATCAGCAAGTGCTGTAACTGTTGAAGGTAAAACATTAGCAGCTTTAGCAAAAGCTAATTGATTTTCGTCATTAGTAACAAATAAGGCAAATTTCACTGCTGCATCAGGTTGTTTGCTGGCACGGGGAATAACTATGTTCATGACAGCGACATTTTTCTTCCCTGTATCTCCTGTAATTTGAGGTGCTATAGCAGAAGCTTGAGAAATTTTGGGTGCATTATTTGATATCGTCTCCAAAAACTCAGGACCCGAAGCTAAAAATGCTGTTTCCCCTGATTGGTATAAATCAATTGCATGACGGTGGCCTTGTGTTAATGATTCTTTAGGTAGTAATCCTTTCTTATACAGATATACCCAATACTGAAAAGCTGCTTTTCCTTGTGGTGAATTAAAAGCCGCTTTACCCTCAGCATTGACCAGAGTAACTCCCATCTGTACAAATGATTCCAAAACCTCACCAGAATCTTGGGGTACAAAAGTAGCAAAAAAGGCGTATTTACCAGTTTTATCTTTAATTTGTTGTGCCTCTTGCGCTAATTCTGTATAAGTTGCAGGTGGTTTTGTGATACCAGCTTGTTTTAACAAATCAGTGTTATAAATAGTTAACCTTGTGGTGAGATACCAGGGAATGCCAAAAGTCTTGCCATTCAAGGTACTAGCTTGCCAAATATTAGGCAAATAGGAGGAACTAACTTCACTTGGAACTTTTTCATCCAAATCTAACCAGGCATTTCGTCCTGCCAGTTGGGATGCAAAATCTGGGTTAAGGTTAACAACATCTGGTGGCGTTTTTGCGGAGACAGCTGTTAAAATTTTGTTCTCCATTGCAGACCAAGGCACATCTACCCATTTAACTTTGATACTGGGGTTTTGGGATTCAAAGCTTGTAATCAGGCTTTGGAAGTAGTTGGTAAATTGAGGTTGGAGTTGCATTGTCCAAAACTCAATCTTTGTCACTTCTGAAGTCACTGGTTTTGAAATTGTTCCCACATTGTCTGTGCTGCAACTTACTATCCAACTGGTAAGTAAGCCAAGCATTACCCAAACAGTTAGTTGTTTGAATTTTTGTAATCGAATCATCGTGGTAATATTTTTACGATTAAAAGGGGTGAAAAACTTATGCAGAAATGTCGAGATTATAAGCTATATAGATTACTTACTAAGAACACATCAGTTATTAGAGACAGGTGATGGGGTGTAAGGGTATAGGGGTGTACAGGAAGGATAACCTCTTTTTGCCTCCTGAATTCCTTATTTTAAAAATATTCCATTTAGCAATCTAGCAGGTAAAACTGTGGTAAACGTCTTAAGCAATCTTAGTAATCTCAGTAATATCCTTGGGAAATCTAATAAAGGTGTTGGCATTGAGCTTGCACCAGAACGAATGAATATAGTTCACCTATGTAAGCAACGCCAAGGCTTAAAAATAGAATCTTTGACCACCATACCAGTTCCAGAGGGGATAGTTGTTGATGGTCAAATTAACGATCCTCCTAGGATGGCGGAAATCATCCAACAGGGAATGGCTGAAAGTAAAATTAAAGCTTCCCGTGTTGCCACTTGTATCCCCGGACGAGATGCTATTGTGCGTGTGATTCCTGTTCCAGCAGAGTTGGATAATAAAGAGTTGCGGGAGATGGTGCTTAACCATGAGGCTGCACTATATCTACCCTATCCACGAGAAGAAGCTGATGTAGATTATCAGAAATTGGGGTATTTTGTGGATGAGGATGGTATTGAAAAAGTACAAGTGCTTTTAGTTGCCACTCGTAAGGAAATAACAGATACCTATATTAACACTTTTGCTGAAGCAGGATTAAAAGTTGATGTTTTAGAAATTAACAGTTTTGCCCTGATTCGGACTATTCGAGACCAGTTAAGGCTATTCGGACCCCAAGAAGCCGCTGTATTAGTTGATATCGAGTTTGACAGTACTGAAATTGCTATTATTATCAATGGAGTACCACAATTTTCCCGTACAGTACCTATAGGTACATATCAACTGCAAGCAGCTCTATCAAGGGCAATGAATTTACCCACATCACGAGATATGGATATGTTGATGGGCATGACTATTCCTACAAATTCTATGGATGTGGGTAGGACTGGGACTACTGGTGTTAATCCTGGTATGGGACCTATGTTAAAAATACTGGGAGAATTATCAGATGAACTGCGTCGTTCTATAGATTTTTACATTAATCAGAGTGAAGGTTTAGAAGTGGCGCAGATTCTACTAGCTGGGACTGGAGGAGGACTCCAACAGCTAGATGAGTTCTTTACTCAAAGATTAGGTTTTCCTACTACTCAAATAGATCCAATTAGGGATTTGTCCTTGCAAGTAGAAGCCGAAAAATATCCACCCGTGCAACGTCCTGGATTGGGGATAATACTGGGTTTAGCAATGCGGGAGGGATAACAAGATGTATAGTCTGGATATTAACTTTCTTAGAGACAGAGCGTCTATTGAGTTTAATGAGAATCAACCTGTCAGACAACCAATTAATCTGGAAGATTTAATACCAGTGTTTTTGGGAGTGGGTGTAGGTTTATGTTTCCCAGCTTTGGTATTTGGTGGTTTTTGGATTTTACAAGCACAAAGTTCTGGATTAGAACAAAAAATAGCAAAACTAGATCAGGAAGGTAAGGAGTTAGACGGTAAAATAGCCGACATTAAGAAAATAAAGGATGAAATGGCAGGTGTCCAAGACCAAACACAAGCTTTGGTGACTGTGTTTGATCAGATCCGTCCCTGGTCAGCGATGTTACAAGATTTGCGCGCTCGCATTCCCCCAAGTGTACAAGTTGAAAATATCAGGCAAATACCACCTGTGATTCAAGCACTGGCTGCCACTGCCACTGTTACAAGTCCAAAACCTAGTAATCCTGCGGGGATATTAGAAATTAATGGCTATGCACGCTCTTTTAGTGATGTTAATGACTTTCTACTAACTATGGGACAATCTAACTTGTTGAATGCCGCAGAAAGCGGAATTAGTACAGCAGAGTTAATTGATGCACCTGCTATCACTGGTGCTGTTCCACCTGAAAATAAATCTCAAGATACATCTGGGGTTAAATTCAAACCACCACAAGTGGTTAAGTACACTATTAAAGCTAGTCTCAGTAATGTACCAGCATCGGAATTAATTCGTGAATTAGAACAAAAAGGCACAGTCGGATTAGTAAAGAGGATTCGTAGCCTCCAAGAAACAGGAGCGATCGCTAAATGACACTGAGTGATGATTTAAGTTTTTCTCAACAGAATACCAACTTTGATGATGCGGCATCATCCTATCGATCTGTATTTGGTATCACTTTAACACCACAGATTATTGGTGGATCGGTGGGCGGTATAGGATTTCTTGCCGCCGTTTATATGATACTGAATATGGTCATGCCCGCTTGGGATAACTTTCAGCAGTTACAAACCAAAAGCACCGAACTGCAAGGGCAAGTTGACCAAAAAAGACTCCAAGCCAAACAAGCTGACAAAGTAAAGACAGAATTAGCTGATGTCAAGAAGCAGCAAATCCAAGTTTTAGGCTTGTTTGCCAATGAAAGAAGTTTGGATACTTTATTGATGGATACCAGTCGCTTAGTAGATTCTAGCAATGCTCAAATCACTGCTAATGATGCCATAAGAGCCAAACTCAAACGGTTTGTACCAGCAGCAGATAAAGCAGAAATAATTGCTGATAACAGTCTGGGAGAAAAAGTTAACAATAAGCTTAAACGCAGAGTTGTTAAGGTGGAAATTGAAGGTAATTTTGAACAAACCCAGTCAATAATGCGTAATATTGAGCGTTTACAGCCTTTATTACTTGTTCAAAACTATGATTCAAAATTGGTACCACCAGAGGTAGACAAAGCAAATGATGAAAAAAAGAAAGCAGTGCGGACTGGAATAGGCAAACTGTCAACGTCTTTTGACCTAGTCGCATTAATGCCATTGACAGCAGAAGAAGCCGCAGAATTAGCAGCAAAAGCTGCTCCCCCAGCCAAGTAGTAACCATCAAAATTCTTGAGTGCTGATGAGATCAACTTAAATGTAAATTCAATTCACACTCGGTTAATTTCTAAGTTCTGGTTAATTGGTTAACCACTAAACATACATACTGGTTTTTATTTAGTGTGAGGAATGAACTGTGAAACAAGTTCATAGTAATGTTTTAATCTCAAGTGC
The DNA here is from genome assembly GCF_000196515.1 of 'Nostoc azollae' 0708. Classification (NCBI taxonomy): domain Bacteria; kingdom Bacillati; phylum Cyanobacteriota; class Cyanophyceae; order Nostocales; family Nostocaceae; genus Trichormus; species Trichormus azollae. Next base: position 322,565 of record NC_014248.1, on the reverse strand, counting down.
AACTGCTTGTGTACTCTTAGCAGCCCAGCCAGCTTCGGCACAGACCACTCAAATTACTCAAGTACAACTAAGTCCTGCTGAGGGAGGAATTAGTGTCATTTTAAAGACCTCTGCTGGTGAGAAGCCCCAAGTATTTACCACACAGCGTGGTAACGCCCTAGTCGCAGATATTATTAATACCAAATTGCTTTTACTGCAAGGTAATAATTTCCGCCAAGAAAACCCCGCCCCCGGAATAGCATCGGTAGAAGTAAATCAATTAAATGCTAATAGTGTGCGTGTGACGGTCACTGGTAATGATACCGCTCCTAATAGTAAACCCGTCATGCGTCAAGATAACAGTCTGACCCTGAGCTTTACTTCTAGCAGAGACGCGACAACATCTATAACACCAAATACAGATACTACCGCAGCAGTACCTATAACCCCTGCTGCTACTCCAGTCGAACCAGGCAAAAAGATAGAAGTGCTAGTTCCTAACCCAGAAGTAACAATTGATGGAAAACCTGCACAACCAGCAGGACCTAATCAACCTTACAACCAAGCACCTCCCTTCTTGCCCAGAGCTGTTGCTCCCCCAGTAGGAGATATTACAGTATCTAACATTGATACTTCTCCTACCAGTATTGATTTAGGAACTCAGGAACGAGTGCCGCGTTTAGTATTGCGAGATGCGCCAGTTAGAGAAGTTTTATCACTGCTGGCTCGTGCTGCTGGTATGAACGTAGCTTATATAGGCAGCGAAGGAGCAGCAGCAACACCACCTGCGGGAGGCCAACTGGCTGCTACCACCAGTCAAACGATTTCTCTGGATATTGAAAATGAAGCAGTGCAAGATGTATTTAATTACGTTTTGCGTTTGAGTGCTTTAGAAGCTAACCGCAGTGGGAGAACGATTTTTGTCGGGGCTAAATTGCCTAATTCCACCCGTGATAATGTCATGCGGAGTTTGCGGCTGAATCAGGTAACGGTTGGTGTTGCTTTAAATTTTTTAGTTGCCTTGGGTGCAGAAAGCGCTGTTAGCCGTGAAAGACTGGTTACTAGCGTGAATGCTGTGCCTGTAGGTAGTGCTGCTAATGCCGCAATTACCCAAACTCAGACCACTACAGAAACAAAAATTGAGACGCAACGAATTGACTACAAAGATTCAGTACCCTTACTCAGAGGGTTACAAGCATCAGGAGACGAACGGACAAATTCTGTCACCTTAGTTGGAAATCCAAAAATAGTTGAGATGGCAATATCTCAACTCACTCAACTTGATGTCCGTCGTCGTCAAGTTGTGGTCAACGTCAAAATTATTGATGTCAACCTTTTAGGTATTCAAGACTATACCTCTAGCTTTTCCTTTGGGATTGGTGATAATTACTTCTCTAATGACGGGGGTGCAGCAACTTTTAATTTTGGTGGTTCTAGACCAGCTACCAGTAGTGAAGTGGCAAATAGTATCACTGACACACCTGTGATCACAAATCCAATTACAGGAGAGCCTTTCTTAAGTACCACTGAATCTACAACGCTTACAGGTGCAGGTCCCGGTACAACAATTATTAACCAATCTGCAAGTGTAGTGCCTCTAGGGGATGGCACTACACTTGCACCCGGAGGTATTAAAGTAATCCCTAACACAGATGCTACTACATTTACACCCATTTCATCGGCATCGAGTAATCCCCTACAACCAGGTTTTACATCAATTACTCAATCAACAAATAATATCATCACTATCAATGCAGATGGAACTACAAGCGTAACACAAGGTACTGCTGGCACAGCAACAGCATCTTTACCTTCTCTGTACAAATTCCCCAAACGTTTCCTTGCAAGTTTACAGGCTCAGGTACAAACTGGGAATGCGAAGATTTTGACTGATCCAACCTTAATTGTGCAGGAAGGACAGGATGCTGTAGTTAAGTTAACCTCAGAAGTATACGGAGGTATTAGAATCACCGACACACTGAGAGAACCAATCATCAAGGAAGCGGGTTTAACTCTAGCAGTTAAAGTAGAGAGGATTGATGACAATGGTTTCGTGTCCTTGTCTGTTGCACCAACTGTATCTGCATTTGCTAATAGTGCATCAACTCCTGATGGCAATATTGCCTTATTAGCAGCCAGAAGTCTTCAATCTGGTATACTTCGCTTACGAGATGGTCAAACCCTGATTTTATCCGGCATTATTCAAGACCAAGACCGAACTACTATTTCCAAGCTGCCTATCTTGGGTGATATTCCTCTGCTTGGGTCGCTGTTTAGAAAAACAAACAGACAGAATGAACGTAGGGAGGTAATTGTGTTACTCACACCGCAGGTAATGGATGACTCGGAGCGTTCTGCTTATGGTTATAACTACAATCCTAGTTCACAGGTGCGACAAATCCTGGAGCGTCGTGGGTTGAAGGTTCCTAATAATCGTTAAGTTGTGCAGATACCCGAATTTTTAGATCATTCGGGTATTTCAAATATGATCCATCCTTCTTTGTCTAGAGTAGTTCTCACTGCATTGTAAAAACAATGCTGCGCTATGTAACATTTCCTGACTCTGTAACCTCAAAACACTACTATCATTTTAGTTCTAAAGAAAAAAATAATCTTTATCCCCAATACCCAATCCCCAATCCCCAGTGCCTAGTAAGTTTTTATTCCTAAAAATAGGGTGTTTCCAGGGCAACAATGAAGCAAAAAACACAATAGATCCTGAAATCTATATAAATTAATGCTTTCATCTGTTCACTTCTGGCTACAACACCTTAGAATGATTCATTGAAAAGTCGAGCCAATCGGATTTACAGCGGTTTTGAGTGTAAATACTCTTAAGGGACGATTTTTGTAATTCTGCCAACAGAGATTTACGTAAAGATGTCATCTATCACATCTTTACGTAAATCCCAAGTAAACCTCAAGGAGTTTGATTATGAACAAGGGCGAATTAGTTGATGCAGTGGCTGAAAAGGCTAGTGTGACTAAAAAACAAGCAGATGCTGTCTTAAGTGCGGCCATAGAAACTATTATTGAGGCTGTTGCCTCTGGTGATAAAGTCACTTTGGTGGGATTTGGTTCTTTTGAATCACGGGAACGCAAAGCTCGTGAAGGTCGCAACCCAAAAACAAATGAGAAAATGGAAATACCGGCAACTAAGGTTCCTGCCTTCTCTGCTGGGAAACTATTTAGAGAAAGGGTAGCACCCCCAAAAGAGTAGGTTCTGTTCTAGCAAATCCATTTTTGATGCGGGAAAAAGCACACGGGGGAAATTTAGTTTGGGCAGCGGCATTAGCTGGCTGTCCCCCTGATGCTATTGTTGATTTTTCTGCCAGCATCAGCCCGTTGGGACCACCAAACAGCGTTATTGCTGCGATCACGTCCCAATTTGCTAATCTTAAGCACTATCCAGACCCAGATTATAGGGAACTCAAACTATCTCTGGGTCGCTTTCATAAAATACCTCTTGAGTGGATTTTGCCTGGCAATGGTTCAGCAGAATTACTAACTTTAGTAGGTAGAGAATTGGCGCATTTAGCGGCAACAATGTTAATTACTCCAGCCTTTGGTGACTATTACCGCACCCTAGCGGCTTACAATGCTAAAGTGCTGGAGTTTCCCGTTAATTTGGGGATTAGGGACTGGGGACTGGGAAAGATTTCTTCCTCTTTTCCCTTGTCTAGAAATTGTGGTTTGTTGCTAAATAATCCTCACAACCCGACAGGGAAGTTATTTTTACGAGATGAGATTTTGCCCTACCTGGAAGATTTTGCTTTGGTGGTGGTGGATGAGGCGTTTATGGATTTTCTCCCTCCTGATGAGGAACAAAGCTTGATTGGGTTGGTGCAGGAATATGAGAATTTGGTGATATTACGATCGCTCACAAAATTTTACAGTTTACCGGGGTTAAGGTTAGGATATGTGATCGCTCACCCTGACCGTCTGGCTAAATGGCAATCATGGCGAGATCCTTGGCCAGTAAATATCTTAGCCGCAGCCGCAGCCATAGCAGCACTTCAAGATACAGAATTTCAACAACTAAGCTGGAAATGGCTACCAGACGCACGCAATCAACTTTTTCAAGGTTTAGTCCAACTTCCGGGATTAAACCCCCTAGAAGGCGCTGTTAATTACCTATTAGTAGAGTCTCAACAGTCTACCTCTGAGTTACAAACAAAATTACTTCAACAGCACCAGGTTTTTATTCGTGATTGTCTTAGCTTTAAAGAATTGGGCGATCACTTTTTCCGCATCGCTGTCCGTTCGGAATCTGATAACCAACGCTTGCTAACAGCCCTTAAATCAGTTATCAGTTATCAGTATGGGGACTGGGGGAGATGAGCGAGATGGGGTAGTAATTTTCCTAATGCCCAATGCCCAATGCCCAATGCCCAATGCCCAATGACCAATGAAAATTGATTATGATGTCGTAATTGTTGGTGGCAGTATAATTGGATACTACGCTGCCTTAACGGCAACCCAACTACAGGCCAAAGTTGCCTTGGTACAGCCTCAAGTCAACTATGAATTTAATTATCATTACGCACTCAGTGAAATTGCTAAAATGATGCAGCATTGCCTTGATGTCGCAGATTTGGGAATTATTACACAACCAGATACTGAATTAAATGGGACGAATAGCGATACAATACTAGCTGACAAATCAGAAATATCAATACATCAAGCCCGCTACATTAACCCTTGGAAACAAGCGATAATGTATGCTGATGCGATCACTACAAATCTCAACCAAGTTAATTCTCTCGCTAATTTAGCTACTCAAGGAGTTGATGTCATTATTGGTAATGGTGAATTTTCATCTTCTCCCCAACTTAGTTTTGCAGTTAATAACCGAATTTTAAACGCGCGTACCTATTTACTTGCTTGTGGTTCGCTTTCCAAAATTCCCGACATTGCAGGTTTGAAAACCACTGGTTATGTAACTCTTACTAATATTTGGCAATCGTTAGAAAAACCTAATCCGCCAAAAAATTGGGTAATTCTTGGTGGGTTACCTCAAAGTATGGAAATTGCGCAAACTTTAGCCCGTTTAGGTTGCAATATCACTCTGATATTTAATCATCCCAGCGTTTTCTCTCATCTTGACCCAGAATTAGCCCAGTTATTGATAGCACAATTAGAAGCTGATGGTGTGTGTGTCTTGAATCAAATAATAGTCACTCAAGTGCGACAAGTTGAAGATAAAAAATGGGTTCAAGCTGGAGATAAAGCCATTGAAACTGATGAAATTTTAGTTGCTACTGGACAACAACCAAATATAGGAAATTTGAATTTAACAGCAGTAGGAGTAAAATGTCGTCCACGCGGTTTAGTGGTTAATGACAAACTACAAACTACAAATCAACGCATTTATGCTTGTGGTGATGTTATAGGTGGTTATGATATTGCCAATATCGCTAATTATGAAGCCAAAATCGCTGTCAACAATGCTCTATTCTTTCCGAGATTGGCAGTTAATTATAATTATATTCCTTGGATGATATCTTCTCAACCAATGGTAGCCCAAGTGGGGTTAACAGAATTGCAAGCTAAACGCCAATATGGTAAACAGGAAGTTTTAGTTTTAAGACAATATTTTAAAACACTAGCAGCAGCCCAAGTTCAAGACAATATTACAGGTATTTGTAAACTAACTTCCTTAGAAAATGGCAAAATTTTGGGATGTTCTATATTGGGTACAGCCGCAGGAGAGTTAATTAATTTAATTGCTTTGGCAATGTCGCAAAATCTGAAAATTCAGCATTTAGCAAAAATAGCTGCTGTTTATCCCAGTTTCTCGGAAACATTAGAACAAACTGTACGAGAATGGAGTAATATAAAACTTTCTAAAAACCACAGGTTACAAGAATTTCTACAAAGTTTCTTCCATTTTCGTCGTGATTGGAATTTATAGGATTTTTTTTAACGCGGAGGAACGCAGAGAGTTTTCTGTAATTATTTGGTTCGTTCTTTCTGACGCTTTTGGGTTTTTTCTGTTAAAGCAACGCTACCGATGCCTTGTAGAACACCACGTCCAATTAAACCTAAACCCCGACCAATTATTTGTGTTAGTATGAAAACAATTCCATTTCCTACAAAAGATAATAGAGATTGTAAACGAGGTGTGATCGCATCCCGGAGTTCTAGCAGTAATGTCACCATTAGTGGCACACCAGAAAGCTTTGCTAATTCCTGATTACGAGGTGAGTAAATTGATATTTTAGCAATACCACGAGGTGCAAATACGAATAGTTCATAGCGACTTTCAAAAATTGCTTGTGGTTCATTAACATAATTATTTAATCTGTATTTCCAAGATAAATTATTTCTAAATCGTTCAATTTCTCTGGTAGAGATAAAGTGACGATCATATAAATTTTGTTTAATCGTTTCTACGTCTGCCAGAGAATTTAATAATGGTTGTAATACCCCATTAGCAATCTGAATCAATAAGTTCTCCAAAATCATTGATCCTTGGGAATTTGCTGGTTCACTACCAGCCGAATATGATATATTATCAATATATAAATCTGTTTGGCAAAGTAAATAAGAAAATAATTCCTCAACTAAAGGAATTTTATTTAAAATTTCAGTTTCTACACCGACTGCATTATTTAATAAGAAATTCACTATTTCTATATCTATATCTCCTACATTGATTTGAGATAACTGGATATAAAAATCTTTAATTGCCGATTGCCATAAATTATTTAATATTTGATTTTTTAAGTCAGATAATTGCTGAATTTTAACTTCGGATTTACGCAGTTTATTTAGTTGTTTAGATACTTGTTGTAAGATAATATAAAGTAACTGCCTTTTTTTGTCTTCCCGTAAAATATCAATTTCTAAAGGTATATCTGTGACATTTGGTAAAGGGAATTGGAGTTTATTAATACAGGATGCAAATAGCGTAGATTGTAGTGCTTTGGGACTCAGTAAAGGCGGTACAAAAGTTTGTATCTGTTGTGATTCTGGTTTAGCAATCAGGTTAGGATAAGGAATAGATAATGGTAGTGGTGGAGATGTTTGTGTTGGTTGTCTTTCTTCTGGTGCAGCTAATAAGTGATTAACCAGCCATTGCGCAGCTAACAATTCTCGGCGATGTCCTGCGAGAATAGCTTTATCTAATAGAGGCAGTCCAGGTATTTTTAATTGGGTGGTGACTGCGGTGAGGGTATGATTAATGTGGTTAATTCCTGAGAAACGGATATGATTCCGTAGTTTAGCAAAAGGTAAATGAGATGATGAAGAGTTTACTATTCCTGTTGTTCCCAACCAATAATAACCACCATTTACTAGTTCTTCCATGATGGGAACTAATTCAGAAATGGATATACCTTTGGGACAATAGCCATTTACACCTGTATTCTGTGCCGCTAACAGCATTTCTTGTGTAGAAACAGAACTCAGAAGCAAAATAGGAATATGAGAATATAAAGCTTTGAGTTGTCTGCAAAATTGCAAACCCAACTGTTGAGAGTCTATAGAAATTCCATTCCCTAACTCTAAAACTATTAAATTTACTTGGTTAAGGTCTGAAGCTGCAATTTCCGCTAACACCTGTAAAGCTGCGGTATGTGTAGGAACATCGGCCAAAATTTGTAGATGGGGGATTGTTTCTAGAGCTACCCTTAATCCTAGACGAAAGATGGGATCCGGGTCGATTAACAATAATTTTAAGGCTAAAGGGTGATCGCTCATAGTCAAGTCAAATACATATAGACTTTCCAAGCATCTCTTGTCAGTGGAAAAAGGCAAAACGCAGAACGCAATACATTATTCCCCTCATCTCCCCACACTCTTGTCACCTGTCACCCTTGTTTCCTATGAGTTACGATGTCCAAAGAAATTAATAGTGTAGGCAATAATCTTTACTCCTGTTTGTGCTTCAACCTGCTGAATTAACTCTGCTGGTAGTTCTATATGTACGTCCAGGATTTGATTTGTATCCACACAGTTAACATGGCTATGAGCATCATTAATATTGCCGTATAAACGCCCGTCGCAATGTTCAATACACTCAATAATACCTTGACTGGATAAGGCTTCTAAATTTTGATAAACAGAAGTATGACCAATCTCTTTACCTTGTTGGTTTAAGCGATCATATATCTCTCTAGCAGAAAGATGTTCATTCGCTTGCCAAAGTAATTCTAGAATAAAACGGCGCTGGCGGCTGACGCGCATACCCAGCATTTGACACCGATGGAGAGCATCTTCTAAGGAACTAATTGCTTTTGTAGAAATAGCTGGCTTTTGCATATTTCAGTTTTCAGTATGGGGATATCTTTCCCCTTCAATGACGATTGTTATTTTTCCTATGCCCGGATATTACATACAACTGTTTTGCTTGTACCTGTGTATTTGTCATTTAATGTCTTATTAATCACAGGCTTGAGCAGGGTTCGCTGTTGATTAACAGTTGTATTGTCACATCTTCAATCTAAAACAAAGTCATTACAACTTTAGCTTATAAAGGCTGCAAATGTCCAGGTTAGGGCAGGTGTATTTTTTTGTAGGTAAAAAGACTAAAAATACAAAAAAATTTAACACCAAAGATAAAATAAATGTGTAGGATATTACCCCAAAGTCCAGGGAGCAGCACCATCAGTAAATAGACAGTAGCATCAAGTCCTAAAAACTGCTACTGTGTATTGTCGATCTTATTTTTGATCCATCAAGAAAGCACCCAACAGTCAATGACAACAACAATCACAATCAACCTCAAAAACGACTCCATCAACAATCTGGATTTGTCACCTGCACTAACGGTAATTGAACCACTCCTGCATGAGGAATCCATTACATCCTATGAACAGCAATTATGCTTTGAAATTAGCTACGCACGGGAAGCCAATGATCCACGGGAGCTTTCAGAAATTCCAGAGGTAAGGTTGTGGTTTGTGCGTTTAGATGCAAAGTATCCATGGTTGCCATTTTTACTAGACTGGAAAGCTGGAGAATTAGCTCGTTACTCTGCCATGCTAGTACCTCATCAGTTTAGTTCTAAAGAAGGTATACAGTACAACCCTGAAGCTTTAGAAATCTTCTTGATGCAGAAAATTTTTATTTTGAGCGATTGGTTAAAACAGCAAAGTATCCCTACTCAATTTCGGCTCAAGTCTCTAGCACAAATCCTGGGTTATGAATTAGAAGATGCTTTCTTTGAAATGATTGAAAAAAGTAATTCGTAATTCGTAATAATGCCTCCGGCTTCTGTCAGGGATAGGCAATTCGTAATTACTAATTCACTCCTCTGTCCCATGCCCCATACTCTAATTTTGAATTGAAGCAAAGCGGTGGTCAACCACCCCAGATTTTTTCTAAAACCGTTGGAGGTGGAATATCTACTGTTTTTCCGCTATGGGATTTAATTGCTAGGAATTTATCACTTTTTGGTAATAACTTGTCTGCATCTGTAGAACTCAGTAGAGCGATAGTATATGTTTGTACAGCGACCGCAAGTTGTAGCGGCCCATTCTCGATAGACAACATTAAACTAGCACCACTAATTATGGCGGTTAATTTGCCAATATCATCAGGAGAGGTGATTTTGAGATTTGAACAAGATTCCAGAAGCACACGCACAAAATTCTCATCATCAGCTTCTTTAATCAGCACTATCGGTAACTCCGGCTGTTTGTGTTGACAATCTTGGATAATTTGCTGCCAACTCGCTATAGGATAGCTTGTATCTGCGCCATCAATTTGGGACGAATGGCTAGAGCCACCATAGATTAGGATGTAACCTGTTTCATGGATACCTAAACGTTTTTGTTCTTGTTGCGCCCATTGAATATCAGGTTTAGGGACATTAGCTGTTAACTCTGGACAAGGTGTTTTAATGCCCACAGGTTTTAATAGATCATGATACATCGCTGCTACATATTGGGATGTATTTCGCCTGATGGTGTTGGTGAGAAAACCTGCACCTTTCCCTTTGTAGCCAATGCGTGTGGGAATTCCAGTCAACCAGAGAAATAAACCTATAAACCAACTTTCTCCAGTAGTCATAGCGACATCATATTCGCGATCGCGAATCGTACCAACTAAGTTACCCCAATCTGCTAGACTGTTGTGATCGCTGTAATCAAAGGTCAATACCTCGTGAACTGACTTGCTCAGTCGGTAGGCAGCCTTTGACTGGGATTCCACAATGACATCTATCTGTGCGTCGGGATAATAACGCTTCAGATCATCCAAAGTGGGAAAAAAGAGAATTTGGTCACTAATTGAACCAGGTACAAAAGCTACTACTCGCATAAATAATATATTATTGACGCTTATTGCTCCTTATTTTAGGGGAATATAGGTAATATCGTTTGACTTTTAAATTACTACATCAGAATAAGCTGTTCAAGAACAGGGTGAAATAGGAACTGATTCAGGCTCCCTTTTTTTGATGAAATTCAGCAGATCTTAACCATAATCAATCAAATGGCTGATACAATGGCTATAACCGCAATGAAGTGCATAAAAATAAATGATAAATTAATCCCAGCAATTAAGGACGGCGTAGGTAAATCTTTCAAATCCAGGGGATTTCTGGTGATATCGTTAAGATATTCAAAGGAAGTTCCTACCTCTCTACTAATTGAAGTAGTATAATTAGTGGAGAGGTAGGAAAATTAACTTGGTGTGAAAAAAATGGTAGAAGGGAATTTTGAGGGTGTAGCAAAAGGAAAAATCTACTAAATTAACTATATTCGAGAATATCCACATCGTAGAAAACAAATACTGGGAATAACTAACCATCAGTTTCAAGACTTGTTAGCCCAAGGTGAAATGCAGCATAAAAAACTTCAAGGTGACATAGAAAGTAAAAACATAGGTATAAATCAGAAAGGAGCAGGGGGGAAAGGGAAACTAGAGATAAAACAACAGGTATGTCTATCCTTATTCTATTGGAGGAAAATGCCAACATTTGAGGTTTTAGGTTTGCATTTCGGTATATAGAAAACGGAAGCAAAGGACACATTTCATTACTGGCTATAGATATTAGGAAATGTTTTCCCTGCTAGTCTCCTTGAACAGGTAGAAAAACATGATAGTGATTATGCCATGGCGACTCAGAACAAAAGGCAGGAAATAAAGAGTTTTCCACCAAGGGTATTTTTGTTGAATAGGTCATTAGACTTGTAAAAATATTCTGCGTACCTCAACAAAGATTTCCCCTGAATTCCCCAATTTACTCACAAGTAATTCTTACTAACTATTTGTGGTTTAGTCACATTAGGAATTGGTTCATTAGTTTTGCCCATTTCATAAATGTTATGGAAATGTTATGGATATGAGGTCAGTTATAAATTTGTCATCAACATCTTCATGGATAGGAACTATCAGTTACTATTCCCAACCCTGATTCTTTCCTTGGCTCTTTCCTAATCTTAACACTATGGAAAGCCAGACACAGACTCCTTTCTAAATTTTCGGCCGTGTCTAGTAATTAATATAGGATAGGTAAAAAACTACTAGTCAAGGCGACCCCGGAAACTAAACCGAGAGAACGAGATAAGGTGACTAAGCTCGAAGCAGTACCTAAGTTGTTTGCAGGTACGGCAGCTATCAATAGGCTCACCTAATTTTCCCACTCTAGGTACAGCAACCGTAAGCACTAAATTCTCAATTAAAAGAACCCATTGTATGGTTTCAAAATCAGATTGGAAAACATCATAAAACACTGGGAAGTTTTTGATTCTACTCCTAAGATACTATATAGGTCTTCTTCAAATTTACCGTGTATTGTCATAACCATAGTCTGGATTAAGGCTTTAGCTTTTAGTAGTATTTCTTGAAATTCCATTTCTGGGTCAGAAAGTGCTACAATACCACCACCGACACCAATAGAAGTTCCATCAGGAGTGAAAATAGCAGTGCGAATAACTATGTTCAAATCGCTTGCACCATTCAATCCCAAAAAGCCGATTGCTCCTGAATATACTCCCCGTGCTTCTTGCTCGAGTCTGTCAATAATTTGCATGGTTCTAATCTTGGGTGCTCCTGTCATCGAGCCCCCTGGAAATGCTGCATGAATACAATCTACGGCTTGGAGGTTTGATGGCAAATGTCCACGGATAGTTGTTACCAATTGATGCACTGTGGCATAGGTTTCTACATCCATTAATTTTGGTACATGAACGCTACCTACTTCACAAACCCGTCCTAAATCATTACGTAATAAATCGACTATCATAAGATTTTCAGCCTGGTCTTTTTCGCTGTTTCGCAGTCGTTCCTGTAAAATGAAATCTTCTTCGGGGTTATCTCCTCGTCGTAGCGTACCTTTTATGGGCTTGGTTTCCACCCACCCCTGGCGATCAATTTGCATAAATCGTTCTGGAGAAGAACAGGCGATCGCAATCTCTCCAAACCGCAAAAACGCAGAGTATGGCGCAGGATTAATCTGACGTAATCGGCGGTAAAATGTCAAGGGATCAGGGCTGATATCAGCGTGAAGTTGATTAGTCAAACAAACTTGATAAGTTTCTCCTTCATGAATTTCCTCTAAACAATGGTGAATGTCATTAATATAATTTTGGTAAGAACGACTTAAATATAACCTTACTGGTTCACCATTTCCCTGTGCTACAAGTGGAGGAAGAGGATTCAAAATTTTTAATTGTTGTTGGATCGTATCAAACCAAGTTCCTGCCTGTTGTGTTTGTCCTGTTTTGACTAATTCCAGCAAATAAAGACACTGTTCTTCGTGATCTATAGCAATCATGCGATCAGCTAGTAAAAAAATTGCATCTGGTAATGGTGAAGAATGTACCAATTTTGCTCCACACTCTGCATTGAGTTCATAACCAAAATAACCCACAAATCCGCAGTTAAAATCAAAAGGTAACTCATCACTTTGACAACTTCGGAGTCCAATTTCCCGTTTGAGAAATTCAAAAATACTTTCGGTGCGACGCGTGACCTTATCTGATTGTGTGATGATCAGTTCTTGAGTTTGAGTATGGTAACGCACCAATAAACTGTTTTTCCCTTTGCCATCACCCATAAATGAGAAGCGAGACAGACCCGGTTCTACTCGACTACTATCTAACCAAAAGCTATTTGGTTCTTCCTGAAATAAATGGACAAATATCTGTTCTGTATTCGGGCAAATATCTAACTTTCTGGTATAAAGTTCAAACCTCTCTTCCTGTTGGTACATGTCCTCAACAGAAGAATAAAGAGACTGATATCCTGGAAAATAATATTTTGATTCTGAACTTATTGATAATTTCTTTGTAAATAGCAGCGTGATATCTCTAAAATTGTTTAATAATGTTGTTCCATATTCTGTACAAATAGATTCGGGATGAAACTGTACACCCCAAAAGGGTAGATACCGATGGCGTAATCCCATTACTAATCCGTCTTCAGTCCAAGCAATTTTTTCTAAACACTCAGGTAATTCATCTGCAACTAACAAAGAGTGATATCGCACCACAGAAAATGGACTAGGAATACCTTGGAATAATTCAGATTCATTGTGATGAATTTTACTTATTCTCCCGTGCCTAACTTCCGGTGCATGAATCACTTTAGCACCATGTAGGTAGCCAATCCCTTGATGTCCCAGACATACTCCCAATAAAGGAACATCTACATTATTTTCAATAATTTGCCGACAAACTCCAAAATCTTCCGACTTTTCTGGGCGGCCTGGACCAGGAGAAATCACAATATTGTCAAAGGCAATTTTTTTTAGTTCATCCCAGGTTACTTCATTATTACGAATTACTAAGGGATAGTTTCCATTTACCTCAGCAATCATCTGATACAAATTGAAGGTATAAGAATCATAATTATCAACAATTAATGTTTGCATGTTTTTTATTGATTAGATATTCTTATGAGAATGTCTGAAAAAAACAACGGCCAATATAATATTGATTCCCAGCGCCAAGGATGTAGCCTGCCTCCTGTAAGATACGCGACTATACAAACAGGATTTACTTACATGGGATAAAAAAACTTTAACCATACAGCTAGGAAGATACTAGATGCATAAGTGACTTGTCAATCCCTTGAACGTAAACTTAGATCTTAAATTGCGTAGGTGATCGCTTCGCTGCAACTCACTCTTGTTTCAAGCAGGTCTAACCCGGATTTTTGACAAGAGAAAAAATCATTTGGACAACAATCTGTGGACTTTGACAGGTGAATATTGACAACTATGCAACGCCAAAAAAAGCAGTAGAGTATAAATTACTAATCCCCAATTGCCAATTATGGAGAAATGTTGTGTATTTATTAATTCCTGCCGCAGGTAGTGGCAAAAGAATGGGTGCTGACCGGAATAAACTTTTATTACAAGTACACTCAAAATCTCTGATTGCTTGGACTTTGTTAGCTGCGGAAGCTGCGAGTTCTATTAGTTGGATTGGGATTATTTCTCAACCGCATGACTGGGAAGACTTTAAAGGCATTATAGCGGATTTAAAGCTCACTAAACCAGTAGAATTAATTACTGGTGGTGCCACCCGCCAAGAGTCGGTTTATAATGGCTTGTTGGCGTTACCAGACGCTGCGAAACAAGTATTAATTCATGATGGGGCGCGGTGTATAGCTACACCGAATTTGCTCAATGCTTGTGCGGAAGCTATTCTTCATTGTCCTGGGTTAATTGCTGCTATACCTGTGAAAGACACCATCAAAGTTGTGGATGAAAGTGGCATAATTCAAAGTACACCAGATCGAGAACAACTTTGGGCGGCTCAAACTCCCCAGGGATTTGATGTTAAGTTGTTGAAACAATGTCATGCTGAGGGTGTGCGACAAGGATGGGAAGTGACAGATGATGCAGCTTTGTTTGAAAAATGCGGGATTAAAGTACGCATAGTGCCAGGAGAGGAAACAAATTTGAAAGTGACAACTCCTCAAGATTTAGTGATCGGTCAATTTATCCTTAGTCACAGGGAATAGGTGATAAGTGACAGGTGTCTCAATATGTCCAAGAAAAATATAGCTATAGGAATCAAAATAGAAGCAATTCTTTATTTAAAGGGTAAACCCTTGTCTTTGAGTGAAATTGCTGAGTATGCTGGGTGCGATCGCCCGACAGTGGAAGAAAGCATAATTGAACTTATGGATAATTATGCCCGTCGAGATAGCGCCCTCGAAGTCGTAGAAACCGAAAATGGTTATAGCTTGCAACTGAGGTCAGATTTTCATGACTTGGTGCAAACTTTGATACCTGTAGAATTGGCAGTAGGACCTTTGCGGACATTAGCTGCGATCGCTCTCCACAATCCCATACTCCAAAGCGATTTGATTAATTTACGTGGTTCAGGAGTATACCAGCACGTTCCTAAACTGGTGGAATTAGGTTTTGTTCGCAAACGTCGAGACAGCGATTCCCGTTCATATTCATTACAAGTGACACCGAAATTTCACCAATATTTTCAAATCGATCAACTCCCCCAAGTGTTTCCCAGAGATGAAAAGGAACAACAGCTAGAACTAAAATTAAATATTCAAAGAGAATCAGTACACAGCGTAGAGGTTACAGAGAAGATGGAGTGAATAACCACTGACAACTGATAACTGATAACTGATAACTGATAACTGATAACTGATAACTGATAACTGATAACTGATAACTGATAACTGATAAATGCGCTAGGCTTGTACTATGGTTTAGAGTAGAATTAGCAACTAAGCTAAAAAAAATTGCCAATGGTGTTTGATCCTGACTTTTTGAACAACAACTCTGAGGAACACACTAATCAGCTTCTGAACGAACACTTTGGGGAACACCCGAATCAACTACTTAAATATTTACAGCACCAGTCTCCCGAAGTTCTAGCCCGTGTAGCTCAGTCTGTCACCCCAGAAATTAAGCAAATCATTTCCCAGAATGTCCAAGGACTAGTAGGAATGCTACCAGCAGAAAGTTTTAACGTCCAAATTACAACAGATCGGGATAACTTAGCTGGGCTGTTAGCATCAGCAATGATGACCGGGTACTTTCTACGCCAGATGGAACAAAGGATGCAATTAGATCATTTATCTAATCAATAGTCAAGAGTACAAACGTCAGCAGCCGAGCCTGTACTTTTAACTATTTGTGAGGGTAAGTTCCTGAGCGTATTTTGAAGATTTGAGTTTTGCCGTTGCGGTGGACTTCAATTGTCAGAATGTCACCGACTGTACTAAACTCAATAATTTTCTGTGCTTGGGCTAAACTTTTAATTGGTTTGCCATTGATTTTTTGAATCACATCGCCTATGAGTAAACCAGCCTTTTGTGCTGGGGAATTTGCCACAATTCCTTTAATGGCAAAACTGACATCAAGCTGAATGTTGAGTTGCTTTTTTTGATTCAATTCTTGTTTTTTGGCAGGTGAAAGCTCTGCCATTTCAATTCCTGAAAAGGGGTGTTCTGCTTTTCCTTTGGTAAATAACTCATGAGCTATGCGGGCAGCAGTTTCAATGGGAATAGCAAAACCAAGTCCTTGAGCGTCGGTGCGGATGGCGGTATTAATGCCAATAACTTCTCCTTGGGTGTTTAAGAGAGGGCCGCCAGAGTTACCAGGGTTTATTGCTGCATCGGTTTGGATAAAACTTACCCGCTTATCAGGAACACCAACTTGGGCACTAGTACGGTCGGTGGCGCTAATGATACCAATAGTAACAGTATTATCTAAACCTAAAGGATTACCAATAGCGATTGCCCACTGTCCAGGAATTAAGTTTTGCGAATTCCCTAATTTCACCGTCGGTAAATTATCAGCGGCAATTTTGACCACTGCGACGTCGGTTATAGTATCAATTCCTACCACCTTACCATCAAAAGTTCGCCCGTCCTTGAGCGTAACTTGTACGGTATCAGTATTATCTACTACATGAGCATTCGTTAGTAACTGACCATTGGCGCTTAAAATGAACCCCGATCCTGTACCACGCTCAATTCGTTCCGAAGGAATTGGTTCTTCATCTTCCCCAAAAAAACGCTTTAACATAGAGTTGTCAAATGCGCCAAAAATTGGATTTGCTACTTTACGAGTAGCATTAATTCGTACAACTGCCGATCCTACTTTTTGTACAGCAGTAGCAATAAAGTTGACATTATCACTCTTAGTAGAGTTAGTTGCTCCATCAATAGGATAGGGAACAACTGCTTCTGGAGGTAAAGCCACTGTGACATTTTCTAACTCTTGAAATGAGTGATGCTGGGGCAAAAAATAGCGACTGCCAAATACACCTCCACCTCCACCAACAGCTACTAAAAACAAGTAAACGACTAGTTGCTTCACAGATAACTTCATATTAATTAATTAAGAATAATTGCGCTCACAGAAAGACAGTTACTAATTTCTAAGTGTAGTTAACTAAATCATAAGTGAACAAATTAATTTACAGAAATTGAATACAATTCATGACAATGCTTCTCGGTGAAGAGAGGAAGAGGTAAATTCCTCAACCCAATTCATAACTTTCTTTTTTGACAAAGTGAGTAGTAATACTATTCATGGAATCACATCCAATCAAGCAAAAAGATTACCCTATCTTTAAGATTCCGCATATAAAATCTAGAATTAGCGAGTTGGGAACTTTTTGTCATGACTTTTTCCTATAGACCACTGTTTTTATATAGCTTAATGAGTGTTTTGGGGCTACTAGCCACATTGTCACCAACCCAAAATGCTAATGCTGCTGTACCAAGTTGTCCAACTCCTACTTTATCCCGTATTCAACGCTATCAAGTAGTTCGTGGTGAAACTTTAGAGAGTATAGCCCAGCGTTACAATCTCCAGCCCACAACAATTGCTGGTATGAATCCATCTGTTAATAACAGAATGCTCGCAGCTGGTACCCAATTGCAAATACCCCCCTTCGATGGAATTGTAGTAGCAGTAACTGGTGATCAAATTTGGCGACAAATAGCTACAAAGTACAAAGTGCGTCCAGATACTTTGTTTGAAATTAATGGTTGTCAACAAAATGCCAGAGTTGTTTTTGTTCCAGTTGTTCCAGAATTAACAAAAACACCTAATAGAATAATTACTGCATCCCTTGGACAAACTGCACGATCTGCAACCATATTTGGATATCCTTTACCAAGAAGTACAACCGTAGCCTTACCTTATGGGTGGCAAATTGAACCAACATCAAGTAAAGTTTTTTTTCATAGTGGTGTAGATTTGGTAGCACCAGTGGGTACTCCTGTGCAAGCGATCACACCAGGTATTGTAGTCTTTGCTAAATACCAGGCTAGTTATGGCAAATTAGTCATTATTAACCACGCAGGTGGACTGCAAACTCGTTATGCTCAACTGGAAACTATTCAAGTTACCCTGGGACAAGCAGTAAAACAAGGTGACATATTAGGAACAGTCGGTGCTACAGGCCAACCAACTTCTAGAGAACCACACCTACATTTTGAAATTCGTGCTAATGAATCCCTTGGTTGGACTGCAAAAGATCCAAAAGAGTATTTGAAATGAGGGACTAGGGACTAGGAAAATATTTCACCAATTACCAATTACCCATTACCAGTTCGGTAGAGTTAATAATATGCATTCCTGCTGCTGCAAATCTAGCGAAAGTGGCATTAGCTTGTTCCGTGTAGTCAACTACTCCCGGAACAACAACAGCTGAGGTGCAATCTTGGAGTAGATAGATTTTATTTGTTAGGGTGCTATCTACCTGTTGAATTTCTGTTAATAAATGGTCAATTGTCCAAGACACACAGTGACTTTTAGCTTGTCCGCCAATAATTACAATATCAAATTCTAAAAGTTGTTTTATTAAATTTGTGTTTTTTTTAGCAATTGGCTTTTGATCAAATCCTAATAATACTTCTGGACGTAAAACAGAATAATTTTCTGTTAAAGGGTTTTCCCCTTTTAGTTCAAATTGGGTTTGACTTTGACGAGCGATACTATGAAAAAATATGGCTTCTTCAACAGATGAAACCAAAGCATGACCAATTCCTCCTAACATAGAATGATAAGGCCAAACTGTTAGCGGGTATTTCCCATCTTGACTGAGTTGTTTAACGTAATGAAAAGCCTGTTCTTTCAATGATTCATAATCACCATTAGTCACACTATTAGCCACTGCTGGGTTAAGTTGCCAAATACCTGCTTCAATATCTGCGGGTGTAATATTGGTTGCTGCTGGTGTAGGATGTTCTCCATCTGTATTTATCCAAAAAATAGGATGGAATATTTGCATAGCTGTGTGAGTGTCGAGGGTGGGGATAATTTTTGTAATTACTCCCAAATTGCAATAAATAAATTCACATAATTTTTTATTATTATCAACTGCACCTGTTCCTGTTTGTCCACCTACATATAATTCAAAATTAGGAATACAAAAAGTGTTTTGGACATCAATTAATAATAGACAAACACGGGCTTTATCTGTTGATGCTGGTGGGATATTATGTTGTTTTGTCCATACTTCCGCTTCGGTTGCGCGTTCTTGGTAAGGTAAGCGGTATACTTCACCGACTTTTGCAGGGTTAAAGTGTGGGGGAATGGGCAGTTGGGTGGTTATTGGAATACTCATGTTCAAATATACCTTGATTTTATTTAAATATTTTGTAAGGATTCAGGTCTAAGGTAGAGGGATGAAAGAAGGTGTATGGAAAGCAGAGTGATCCATGGCTTTCATAGGTTGGTCAAAAAACTCAATTAGAGAAAGTGCTTGACGGCGACAAGTTTGTATAACCGTCAATAAATTGGCAGTATGTTAGAAGAGCTCCAGAGAAAGAGAACCACCACAGACCTTTCGTTGTGTCACTCCTAAACCTAACCTTAGTTCAGCTAAATTATGATCAAGGTCTATTGCCTAAGGAAGGTAAAAGTTTACCAGGTTCCCCTGGGGCTTGATCAATGAATGAATGGAAGATTCAACTTTTGGTTGAAACTAGGATGGGCAAGTCAAGAATTCATGAAGGTTTTGGGTTTGTTGGAATAAAGGGTAGTTTTTAAAACCTTCATCTATGAGGTCCATGAATTTTGTGCCAATTTCCTGGTGATTGAAGCCAGGAATCTTGATTAGTGTCTTGAAGTAACGGGGTAGGGTAGATGTGCCTGACATTTCTGTTGAGCTGTGACCGCATAATCGTTATAGGCAGTAAAGTCATCAGAACTGAGTACACCAGAGTAACTTGAACCCACAATGGATTCTAATTCGCCAGGACAAGGAGTATCAGGACCCATGAAATAAAGGGAAGTCACTATTGGCAAAAATCCATAACCATTGTTTCACCCCTTTGAGTACCCAGGGTGTTTCATCCCCAAGGATATGAGGCTGGGTTTGTTTTATCCACTGTTTGAGGCTATGAATACTTTGAGCCACTGGACCATCTATTCCTTCATTGGTACCTACTAATGTTCCCAGTCCAATTTCTATTTGACCCAGTTCCCACAACAACAAGTGTTGTTTTTCATAGGGTCAATAGCCCTAGTTATTGATCCATCCCAAAAAAGCTTGTCCTGTGATTCCTATATTTTGTCCCAGTACTATCTCTGGTGACCAGTGTGTGTGCCCTTTGTGTTGCCCCACACACACTGCAAATCCACGTATATCTTTCATATTCTACTATTTGGATTGGACTGTCCACCAACTCCCCTACTTGTTGTGTTTGGATTTTTATTGGTTCGCCAAAGAATTGCCCCTGACCTCACCATCCACACACTTGCCGTCCCACTATCTCAAATCTATTCTATCTACTCCACTAAACACCTTTCTCCTTTTTCCCCTATGCCCTGGTTGTCCTCCTGGTTTCCGTTTTCGTGTCTGCTTCTCTTCGTGGTTTCTCTTGTTGTTTGTTCTCGGTTTTTTTGAGGATGTCTCCCAAGGGTGCTTTGGATAATCTTATGGTCTCTAAATCTCTACTGACTTTGAGTTTCTCTATTTCTTTTTCCAGTTCTACTACTCTATTTGTTAGCTTCTCTATACTTTTCGCCTAGTCAATAATGATTTCTACCAGTTGCGGTGTTCCCAACTGCTTCAATATCTCTCTGTCTAGTTTTGGTCCTAGCTTCTTTTTCATGACTGCTATATTCTGCCTCACCTATCACACTTGTCAATACCCCACCACCTGAATCTTTACAATATTTTTTTGGTATTGATCAACTAATTTTCCACTTTTAATAATTATGCCATTAAGACTGTAGAGCCTTGGAGGTGAATTTTTTAGTCAAATTGAATTCATGCATCTTCTATCTGTACTAAAATGTCAGCAGCCATTACACCACGAATAACGCCACCTTCAATAGAAAGCAGTCTTTTTACTTCTGTCATAAATGTTTCCATAGCTTACCCAAATTCCATTATATCTGACATTCGGCAAACTTGGTGAAATTTCCAGGTATTTTTTGATGTTTGAAGTCGGACTGAATACCCAATATAATATATCCTAATTCACATTTATAAAAGATATTATTGAGGTTACATACGTCGGTTTTCCGGAGTTAGCCTATGCTGTTACAAGAACTTAAGGAGCAGGTTTACAAACTCTCTGTGAGTGATCGCCTTTCACTGGTAAGCCTCATTATTGAATCTCTCCAAGCTATATCCAGCCTCCAGCCTGATAAATCTAATGCAATTGGACGAATGCGAGGTTTGTTAAAAACAGACCAGCCAGCACCAACAGATGAAGAAGTCGAGGCAATGTTAGAAGAGCGACTGGTGGAGAGGTATCTTCATTGAAAGTCTTGATTGATAATAATATTATTGTTATGCTGGATTTTCTTTTGCACCGAGAGCCATTTCGACAAGATGCAGAAGAGTTATTTCAAGCAATTGATTCTGGTCGCATCATTGGCTATGTTACAGCAACTACCCTCACAGACATTTTCTACATTGCCCGAAGACATACTCGGAGTATTGAACAAGCACGACAGGCAGTTTTAGAAACATTGACGGTTATGATGGTTTGCCCCGTCAATCGAACTATTTTGGAGTGGGCGTTCGCATCTGGAATCGGTGATTTTGAAGATGTAATTCAAATTGCCTGTGCTGTTACTCAAGGATTAGAAGCAATCTTGACACGCGACAGGCAGGGTTTTTTAAGTTCAACAAACAGTGCCTGTATTGTCGGTTCGTCAGCTATTGGAACAATTAGACATCTCCGAAGGTTGAAATCAAATGTTTTTCTCAGTCACTAGATGGAAAAGATTAAGTTTAATTGCCATTCTTCTCAACTCTACGTGAACACTGGTCATTAGTATCACCAATTTTCTAACTTTCCCACTCCATCACCCCAAAACACCTCAACTGTAGCAATCTGAGAAGCAGAACCCCTTGTAATCTGATATTTTAGCTACAGAAAATCTACATGTTGAAGCTATGCAAACCATACAACCCCTTGAAACTACCAACACTACTAGTCAACCTGTTTTTGATACCACCATCAAACGGCGCAAAACCCGTGCTGTAAAGGTGGGAGATGTCACCATTGGGGGAGGCTACCCAGTGGTGGTACAGTCAATGATTAACGAAGATACACTGGATATTGACGGTTCTGTGGCGGGTATTCGTCGTCTCCATGAAATAGGCTGCGAAATTGTTCGCGTTACAGTTCCCAGTCTAGGACACGCTAAAGCCTTGGCGGAAATTAAGCCAAAATTAATCAAAACCTACCGCGATGTCCCCATTGTTGCCGATGTCCATCACAATGGCATGAAAATTGCCATGGAAGTCGCTAAACACATTGAAAAAGTCCGTATTAATCCGGGTTTATATGTATTTGAAAAACCAAATACCAGCCGCACCGAATATACAAAAGTTGAATTTGACGAAATTGGCGAAAAAATCCGCGAAACCTTAGCTCCCTTAGTAATTTCTCTACGTGATCAAGGTAAAGCTATGCGGATCGGTGTTAATCATGGTTCCTTAGCTGAAAGAATGCTATTTACCTATGGTGACACCCCGGAAGGGATGGTAGAATCGGCTTTAGAATTCATCCGTATTTGTGAATCTTTCGATTTTCGCAACATCGTTATTTCCATGAAAGCCTCACGAGTTCCTGTGATGGTGGCTGCATATCGGTTGATGGCCAAGCGCATGGATGATTTAGGGATGGATTATCCTTTACATCTGGGTGTGACAGAAGCAGGTGATGGGGAATATGGCAGAATTAAGTCTACAGCGGGAATTGCCACATTATTAGCTGATGGTTTGGGTGATACAATCCGCGTGTCTTTAACTGAAGCACCAGAAAAAGAAATTCCTGTGTGTTACAGCATTCTGCAAGCTTTAGGTTTGCGGAAAACGATGGTTGAGTATGTGGCTTGTCCTTCCTGTGGAAGAACTTTGTTTAATTTAGAAGAAGTGCTGCACACAGTTAGAGAAGCTACTAAACATCTAACAGGTTTAGATATTGCTGTCATGGGTTGTATTGTCAATGGCCCTGGAGAAATGGCAGATGCTGACTATGGTTATGTTGGCAAAACTCCCAGTTACATTTCTTTATATCGTGGCAGGGAAGAAATTAAAAAAGTCCCAGAAAATCTGGGTGTGGAAGAACTGATTAATTTGATTAAGGCTGATGGACGTTGGGTAGAACCTTAAGGTGTAAAATCCCAAGCCGTACCCAAGTAGACCTCTTGCTGAATGTGAAAATTAGGACTTTTGCAAGAGGTCTAGTGATTTGAGACGATAGCCCATACCGTGTATTGTTTCAATAAAATCTTCAGGCGCACCAGCAGCTTTTAACTTCTGACGTACACTTCTGAGATGAACTTTCACGGTGTGTTCATCTGGACATGTATCGGTTCTCCAAATATGGTCGATGATGACGCTGCGACTCAGGAGTCGGCGACCATTCCGCAGTAGTAGTTCCAGAAGACTGTATTCTTTGGGTGTGATATGAAGAGGGGTATGGTTATAGGTTACTTCGTAGGTACTAGGATTAAGTTGAAGATTGCCCCACTCTAAAACAGGAGGAGAGATTGTATTACCTCGACGTAATAAAGCCCGAATGCGAGCAAATAATTCTCCCAAATCAACGGGTTTAATAATGTAGTCGTCTGCGCCGGCATCTAGTCCAGAAATTTTGTCGCTGATTGTATCACAGGCAGTGAGCATGAGGACAGGTTTTTGATAGCCATGCGATCGCAACCGATGACACAGAGTTATACCATCAATTTCCGGTAGCATTAGGTCCAACAACAGCAAGTCATAGTCTAGTGCTTTGGTACAATTCCAAGCGGATTCTCCATCTGTGGCGATGTCAACAACATAAAGCTGGTCAGTTAGAGCTTCTGCCAGCGTTTCAGCCAAACGAATATCGTCTTCAATTAGCAGAATCCTCATCAGACTAGATGATTAGATAACAAATTCTAATTATAGCTTACAGGAAAAGAGCTATGTTTATGAGCGGGCGAAATAGGGAATTTTAATTCAAAAACCGCAAAAGATGCAATTCTTTTTGTTGCTTAAAAAATCCAAATACTTCTTTCGTTTTTGCAAAACTTCTTTACAATTTGCATTAACATCTGTAAAGATTGCCGTGGTTCTACTAATCTTTCCGAATTTTTTACAAATCTCTTACCAATTTATTTACAACTAACCAATTACTCTTCTAAAGTAAGGCGGGTCAAGATAATACTCCGATACCAAAACCCAGCCAAAACCTAACAGTTTAGGAGAAATTGAAGATGCTTGATGCTTTTTCTAGAGTGGTTGAACAGAGCGATCGCCAAGGCTCATACTTGAACGATGACCAAATTAATGCTTTGTGTGCATTAGTTGGGGACAGTAATAAACGGTTAGATATAGTAAACCGTCTAACCAGCAACGCCTCAACAATTACAGCTAATGCTTATCGGGCCTTAGTTGCTGAACAACCCAAGGTATTTGGACCTGGTGGTGCTTGTTTCCATCACCGCAATCAAGCAGCTTGTATTCGTGATTTAGGCTTTATTCTTCGTTACGTCACTTATTCCATCTTATCTGGTGATACCAGTGTAATGGACGATCGCTGCTTGAACGGTTTGCGCGAAACGTACCAAGCATTAGGAACACCAGGTGCTACCGTGGCTTCCGGGATTGGCAAAATGAAAGATGCAGCGATCACTATTGCTAATGACAACAGTGGCATTAGCCGTGGAGATTGCAGCAGCTTAATATCAGAACTGGCTACTTACTTTGATCGGGCAGCAGCAGCAGTTGCTTAAAAGCATAAGATTTTGAATTCATTTTTGATCATTGACACATATTTAGGGAGAAATTTTAACTATGAAAACCCCGTTAACCGAGGCTATTGCTGCTGCTGATACTCGTGGTGCTTACCTGAGCAACACTGAAATGCAAGCTGTATTTGGTCGTTTCAGCCGTGCTAAAGCTGGACTAGAAGCTGCCAGAGCTTTCAACCAAAATGGTCAGAAATGGGCAGAAGCAGCAGCTAATCATGTTTATCAGAAGTTCCCTTACACCACCCAGATGCAGGGTTCTCAATACGCTTCCACTCCCGAAGGCAAATCTAAGTGTGTCCGCGATATTAGCCATTACCTCCGCACCATCAGCTATTGCTGCGTCGTTGGTGGCACAGGCCCACTAGACGAATATGTAATTGCTGGAGTTAAAGAACTTAATGCAGCCTTGGGCTTATCTCCAAGCTGGTATGTAGCAGCGTTGGAATTTGTCCGTGACAACAATGGTCTATCAGGTGATGTGGCTGGAGAAGCCAATATTTACCTGAACTACGCCATCAACGCCTTGAGCTAAAAATTAGCAATAATTTAAAGGGGAAAGGGGAAAGGGGAAAATTAATGATTTATCCTTTTGCCCTTTTTATTTATTTCCCTGCGCGAAATTGTTTAACGGAGTTTAAATTATGAGCCTGTCAATGGAACAAAGATTAGGCATCAGTGCAGTTACAAATGCAAAAATTGAACTGCGCCCTAATTACAGGGAAGATGAATTGCAACAGATATTTAAAGCCGCTTACGAACACGTATTTGGACGTGAACGGGTTTATGTTAGCGGAATTTTTTCTAGTGCGGAAGCAATGCTCCGTAATGGCAAAATCAGTGTGCGCCAATTTGTCCAAACATTGGTAAAATCCGAATTTTACAAAGAGAGATTTTTTTATAACAACTCCCAAATTCGGTTCATTGAACTAAACTACAAACATCTGTTAGGACGCGCTCCCTACGACCAGTCAGAAATTGCTTATCATGTCGATCTCTATGCCTCTCAAGGTTACGATGCGGATATAGATTCCTATATCGACAGCCAGGAGTATAATAACGCCTTTGGTGATAACACAGTTCCCTACTATCGGGGATTTAAATCAATTCCTGGCATGAAACAGATTGGATTCAACCGCTTGTTTACACTGTATAGGGGCAATGGTAACAGCGATAATGCTGGCACAAAAAGCCCTCGTTTACGGCAACAACTGGCAATGAATTTGCCTAATATGATTATTCCTCCTAGTTCCGCTATCCGCTTTGCATCTGTGCTGAGTGTTGGACAATTAAATACTTCTCCTGTTCGTGGAGACCAGCGACTTTATGTGATCGAAATTATCGCTGGTGGTGTTGGTACTAAGGTAGCAGTACGTCGTAGCCGACAAGTGTATACTGTGCCGTTTGATCAACTCTCTAAGCGGTATCAGGAAATTCACAAACAAGGTGGCAAGATTATTAGCATCACACCTGTGTAAAAGTGATTGTTAATTGGTAATTTGATGACGAATTACCAATGAGATGAACAGGATAAATTAATCATCTCCAAATCCATCCTGTTCATTCTTTAGTTCTGTAAATTCTGATTCTGACATGGTTGTTACTAATTCCTCTACTGAACCAATTCTCTCTCCTGAAACAGCGATCGCTGCCCTAGATGCAGAGGATAATCAAATTAGATATTATGCTGCTTGGTGGTTGGGAAAACATCAAATTCAATCAGCCTGTACAGCACTTTGTCAGCAACTCCATGATGTACGCTATCGTACAGTTCAAGGCGGTTATCCTTTACGTCGTCAGGTTGCTCGTGCTCTAGGACAACTCAAAAATATTCAAGCATTACCCGCATTGCTGGAAGCCCTCAGATGTGAAGAAGATGGGCAATTTCGGGAAGCTGTCATTGAGGCATTGGGAAAAATTGGCGATCTCACTGCGAGTTATCCTCTGTTACAACTTTTACAGTTGGGTACATCCCAACCCTATGAAGCCTTAATTGAAGCCTTGGGAGAATTACGGGTATCAGAAGCTCGTCCTTTGGTTGAACCATTTTTACAGCATTCCTCAGAAAGAGTGCAGTGTGCAGCTGCTCGTTATCTCTATCTCATCACCCAACAACCTGAATATCTCCAACGCATCATTAAAAATCTGAATCATGAAAATCCCTATTTGCGCTGGGCTGCTGCCTTTGATTTAGGGGCAATTGGTCACATACAAGCAGCTGAAGCAATTGTGCAAGCAAAGGTTGGTAATAGTCTCAAGCTGTTAAACCTAAAACAAATTTTAGAGACAGTATTAGAAGGCGATGTTTCCGAGTTGGAAAAACAAAAAGCAATTCAAAACATATTTAAAGCAATTGATCAACTTTTAATGCGACTTTAAATAATTAAGGCTCTTGCGTTGTTTTTATGGTGATTGAGGATTAATTACAACAAAACCCTTGCCCCGTAAGGGTTATAAAGAATTATTCCCTGACTTTAAATGAAATAACTACGGAATAAGGCTTTCAAGGGTTTTGAAGCTGTTTTCCCATAAAAAGAACTGAAGAACGATAATTAATAATTACCATTACCAATTACCATACCTCACAGATATGATAAGTCTGCAACCAGACATAACATTAGACCAACTTGCATTCCTCAGTGTGGAATCTTTGATTGAGGCTTATCCCGCTTGCCCAAATCAAAACATACAGGCACGTATTATCAGCATTCTAGCTGAACTTGGTGACGAGCGCGCTTTAGATTTACTTGTGGAAGTTGTGGGTGTAGAAGTTGCTAATCACTGCCAAGGAAATATACGTCGAGTGGCAGCTAGGGGCTTAGAACAGATGGTGATTGCCACTACGGACCCGGAAAAAAGCCAAAGAGCAATTTATAAGCTATCTTGGGCATTATTAAATGCTGAAGATTGGGCGTTGCGTTATGCAGCGGCAGTTTCTTTGGGAGGAATTGCTACTGTTGAAATCAATACCATCCTTGACCAAGCTATGACGCAAGAATCAGACCGAGTAGTTAAAGAACGGATTCGGATGATTTTGAATGTGTAAATACTTTAATTACTCATTTTCAGCCAATCAAATACTTTAGTAACTGTTAACTCCAAGTCTATCCCTGCTAAGACTGGTAAACGTTTATCATCCTGTAAAAGTTCTGGTTGTTGATTTGGAGGAAAAATCAAAATAGAACGGTCTTATGGATCTATCAACGAACCTAATTGACAACTATGATTTAAGCAATAAAGAATATTATCCATAACTCGATTTGAACTTTAGACCTGTCAGGAAAATTAACTTGGTGTGAAAAAAATACTAGAAGGAAATTTTGAGGGTGTACCAAAAGGAAAAATCCACTAAATTAACTATATTCAAGAATATTCACATCGTAGAAAACAAATACTGGGAATAACTAACCATCAGTTTCAAGACTTGTTAGCCCAAGGTGAAGAAATGTACCATAAAAAACTATCAAGGTGACATAGAAAGTAAAAAGATAGGTATAAGTCAGAAAGGAGGAGGGGGGAAAGGGAAACTAGAGATAAAACAACAGGTATGTCTATGCTTGTTCTATTGGAGGAAAATGCCAACATTTGAGGTTTTAAGTTTGCATTTCGGTATATGGAAAACGGAAGCAAAGGATACATTTCATTACTGGCTAGAGATATTACGAAATGTTTTGCCTACTAGTCTCCTTGAACAGGTAGAAAAACATGATAGCGACTATGGGATGGCGATAGAACTATTGACGGAGTTTCACTTAATAGTGGACAGCATGGAACAGCCAGGAGGAAGGCCTTCAGATAATCAGGAGCAAAAAAGGTATTTTTCAGGTAAGAAGAAGCAGCACAGATTTAAAAATCAGTTTGTTATCTTACCAGAAGGAAAAGATATTGTCGATGTAGAAGTAGGACAAAAAGGCCCAACCAGTGATATTAGCTTATTTCGAGAGCAACAAGAAAAGTTCGATAACAACCAAAGGAGAATTAACCTCAGAACAAAAGTCAGGAAACAAAGAGTTTTCCACCAAGGGTATTTTTGTTGAACAGGTTATTAGACTTGTAAAAATATTCCGGGTACCTCAAGAAAGATTTCCCCTGGATTCCCCAATTTA
The DNA here is from genome assembly GCF_000196515.1 of 'Nostoc azollae' 0708. Lineage (NCBI taxonomy): Bacteria > Bacillati > Cyanobacteriota > Cyanophyceae > Nostocales > Nostocaceae > Trichormus > Trichormus azollae. Next base: position 293,330 of record NC_014248.1, on the reverse strand, counting down.
CTCACAAGTAATTCTTACTAACTATTTATGGTTTAGTCACATTAGGAATTGGTTCATTAGTTTTGCCCATTTCATACATGTTATGGATATGAGGTCAGTTATGAATTAGTCATCAACATATTCATGGATAGGAAGTATCCGTAACTATTCTTAACCCTGATTCTTTCCTTGGCTCTTTCCTAATATTAACACTATGGAAAGACAGACACAGACTCTTTTCTAAATTTTCGGTCCTCTCTTTTGCTCTGGGGAAAAAATTTCAATTGTCCAGTCTGGAAAAAGCGGAAAATCATTAGGTACTTCTCCGTCAGTAGCAAAGGGAATACGTGACCAGTTGAAAACAGCTATATCAGGTACTATTGAGCGAATACCAAAACTACAACGCAGTTCAGGAAAAGCATAAGCAATCTTTTCACTTTCGGTAACATCATTAACACTATTGCAAAGTTTTAACTGTAATCGGCTATACTTCCCTTTTGCCATGGGTTTTGGAATAATTTTACCGTTGATGTATTCGGAGGTATGTTTTGTTTCTAGTAGTTTAAGAAACTCTTCTAAGTCCATGGATTAAGTAATTACCGTTGTCATTTCTCCTGAATCCTGCAAACGAGATGTGTTTTTAGTCTAATGGGACGCTATACAAATACACTACGCAGCATTAGTTATCAAACTGACTGCGGGTCTATCGGCACTATTTGGCAAGCGAAAACAACTCTTTGGTAATGTTACAATTGTCACAGTATTGCCAAGCATATGGAAAAACTCAACACTTTAGCCTGTTTATAGTCCGGGAATATCATGTTTTTCAACTACCGTGCCAATATTTCCAGTCTATACATCCCCTTCAGGAATATCACGCAATAGTTTTATATCACAGTAAATAATATTACATTTGAGTAAAGGGTGAAATTCATTGCAGCCTCCAATATTGCTTGCTAATCGGTAAATAAAGTGATCAGTCGAGGAAAGTCTGTACCTCTATCTATTTGCCAGATTGTCTTGACAAGGAGTGGTCTGTTGATGGGGCTAAGCAGATTTACGCTAACTTCATATCTTGTACCATAAGCAGTTTCTTTAATCAGATTAACATCTATAGTTAGATGAAACTTACGGATATCTAATTCTAGCTGCTGCCAGTGATTGGGAGAATAGTCAAATTGGAGGAGTAATTTAGCTTTTGTCCCACCACGTTTATGTTCAGTTCTTATTAAAAACTAAGTCAGCTTAGATGGCTCGATTACTGCGCGATCGCTATTTGGGATTTTCATAATTAATATTCACTCCTAATTTATCTGCAGCAAGGAGTTCAACACTTCTGGTGATCCAGATGTGATTCTTAATCACAACTCCTCAAATATGTATGTTTGCTAAATAATATCAGGTGTAAATTTTTTTCTTTCAGGGTACGGTAATGAATGTAGGTATGAAAGTCGAAAATTCCATTTTTCAAACTCTTTCTCTTTGCCTCTGTGCGACGCACACTTTGCTCAAGTCGGTAAAGCCACCCACGCAAGTGTCCTCCTGTGCGTGAAACAAATTCATACTTTCATCCAGCAATAGTAGTGAAATAAATAAGATTCTACTGTTACTTTTCACGAAACATCTATATTGTGAAAACAGCATCTAACAATTCATCATACGAGTTATCATAATCGTAAACCCTTGCCCCATGCTTAATCCATTAGGTATTGCAATTGGATTCTTAATTATCATCCTTTTCACAACTTACTACTTACTGCAACGACAAATAACTCAACGACAACAGACAGGAAATATCCTCCGACAACAGACAGAAAGAGAACGTCTAGTTAGCCAAATAGCTCACCATATTCGCACATCTCTGAACTTAGAAGAAGTGCTAGTCACTACAGTTGCAGAGGTAAAACACTTTCTTCAAGCTGACAGAGTGCTGATTTATCGACTTTGGGAAGATGGAACCGGTAGCGCCATTACCGAAACCGTATCACCTGACTATCCTTGTATTTTGGGTCGAATATTTCCAGCGGAAGTCTTTCCTAGAGAATATCATCACGCCTACACTCAAGGAAGAACTACTGCTATTACCAATGTTGAAAGCGATGTAAATTCATGTTTGGCAGAATTTTTGAACCAGTTCGGTGTAAAGGCTAAATTGGTAGTACCGATTTTGCAGGAAGTCAGGAAAGTTAGAGAAACTGATAACTCTGAATCCCTCCACCCTTCTCCCCATCTTTGGGGATTGTTAATTGCTCACCAATGCAGTAATGTGCGTCAATGGCAAACCTGGGAAGTTGAGTTAATGAAACAACTAGCCACCCAGGTAGCGATAGCCATTCAACAATCAGAACTGTACGAACAGTTGCAACAACTCAATGCTCAACTAGAACATCGTGTACAACAACGCACGGAAGAACTAGCCAGAACCAATACATCTTTGCGGGCTGAAATTGTCGAACGTCAGCGCACTGAAGCTGCACTCCGCCACACTAACCAAACCTTACAATCTCTCATCGCCGCCTCACCCCGTGCTATTTTCACCTTGGATTTACACAACAATGTCAAAATGTGGAATCCCGCAGCCGAAAGAATGTTTGGTTGGAGTGAAACAGAAGTATTAGATCAGCCCAACCCGATTATGTCCGCAGAGTTGGAGGAGTATGAAAAGATTAAGGAAACCGTCATCCAAGGTATCACTCCTCCCAGTGTAGAAGTACGTCAACGCAAAAAAGACAATTCGCTAATTGATATTGTGTTCTCTGCTGCTCCCCTACACAACAGTGAGGGAGTGATTAGTGGTATGGTGGCAGTTGTAGCCGACATCACCGAACAGAAACGGCAAGCCGAGCAAGTGCGATTTCTTGAGTCTGTAGTCGTTAACACCAATGATGCAGTTTTGATTACAGAAGCAGAACCCATTGATGAACCAGTTCCCCGCATTCTCTATATTAATGAAGCCTTTACTCGGATGACTGGGTATAGCCCGGAAGAAGTGTTAGGTAAAACCCCCGGTATTCTCCAAGGACCGAAAACTACTGGCGCTGTCTTGGATCAAGTGCGAACCGCCCTATTTAGTAGGGAATCTGTGACAGTGGAGGCAATCAACTATCGCAAAGATGGCTCGGAATTTTGGGTAGAATCCAGTATAGTTCCTGTAGCTGACAAAACTGGTTATTATACGCACTGGATTTCAATCCAGCGAGATGTTAGCGAACGCAAGCGCATTGAACAAGCATTACGTTGTAGTGAAGAAAGATTTCGCTCGTTAATTGAAAATGCCCTAGATGTAATTACCATCCTCGATACAGACGGAACTATTCACTACATGAGTCCATCTGTGGAAAAGGTTTTGGGTTATCGGTCTGTGGAATTGATTAATCAAAACTTTTTTGCCTGGATTCATCCTGATGACTTTGTTGCCACTTGTTACAACATTACCAATGCCATTAAAAATCCAGATGTACCCTTACCTGTAGAATTTCGTTATCGTCATCAAGATGATTCTTGGCGGACTCTAGAAGCCATCAGCCAGAAATTTGTGGATAATTCAGAATTAACAAGCATTGTGGTGAATTCACGTGATATTACGGAACGAAAACGATTAGAAGAAGTGAGACTTGCATTGGAGCGAGAAAAAGAATTAAGTGCTATGAAGATTCGCTTCTTCTCGATGGCATCCCATGAATTTCGGACACCACTGAGTACAGCCTTAGCTGCTGCCCAATTATTAGAAAATTCTCCCCATGCCTGGGAAAATGGAGGAAAGCGATCGCGCAACTTACGGCGCATTCAAGACTCAGTGAAAAATATGGTGCAGCTTCTAGATGACATCCTCACCATCAATCGGGCAGAAACTGGTAACTTAGAATTTAATCCCCAATGGCTGGATTTAGAAAGATTTTGTCGTCAGTTTGTGGAAGAAATCCGTCTGAGTAACACTTCTGAATACATACTCACCTTTACTTGTGACAGCGTCCCCTGGCGTAACACCGTAGAACAATGGCAACAAGCATATCTGGATGAAAAGTTATTGCGCTCAATTTTGGGAAATCTCTTGTCAAACGCCATTAAATATTCCCCAGAAAAAACTCAGGTTGATTTCTGCCTCAACTTTGATCATAATCAAGTAATTATTCAAATTAGCGATCACGGCATCGGGATTTCCACAACTGACCAAGATCAACTATTTGAGCCATTTCATCGGGGTCACAATGTCCGTAACATTGCTGGAACCGGACTAGGACTAGTCGTTGTTAAAAAATGTGTGGATCTACATGGTGGGCATTTGAACATCGTTAGTGAACTAGGTCATGGTACAACTGTCACCGTCACATTACCCCTAGCCTAATCTGAATTTTCTTTACTTTGAATTTTGAATTTTGAATTTTGAATTTTGAACCTTGAATTGTTTACCCTGTGTTAGATTGGGCATACTGACTATAAATTTTCCCTCTGACACAGCTGTCATTATGGTAATTACAAAAAGTAGACTTGTTTTAGGTGCTACGGCAGTGACGCTTTCTACAATTGCTGTTACTAGTCTTGGCATTCACTCCCGTGGTCAGGCTTTATTTAAAGCAAGCCCCAAGGAATTGATAGACGAAGTTTGGCAAATTGTTTACCGTCAATATGTAGACGGGACGTTTAATCAGGTAGATTGGCAAGCTGTTCGTAAAGAATATTTAAGCAAGTCCTACACCAACCAGGAAGAAGCTTATAAGTCGATCCGGGAAATGCTGAAAAAGTTAGAAGATCCTTACACCCGGTTTATGAACCCAGAGGAATTCAAGAATATGCAGGTTGATACCTCTGGAGAACTCACAGGGATTGGTATCACGATCAGTCAGGATGAAAAAACTAAGCAATTAGTTGTGATTGCCCCGATTGAGGATACACCCGCCTTTAAAATGGGAGTTATAGCTAAGGATGTGATCCTGGAAATTGATGGCAAAAGCACTGAAGGCATGGATACTAACCAGGCTGTATCTTTGATTCGCGGTGAAGCGGGAACTAAGGTCAGATTGAAAATTTTGCGGAATGGTCAGAAAAAACAATTTGATATCACACGGGCCAGGATTGAAATCCATCCGGTTAAGTGTTCTGAAAAACAAACTCCAGCGGGTAATCTTGGTTACATTCGTCTAAATCAGTTCAGTGCTAATGCCGCCAAGGAAATGAAAGATGCAATTAGTAAATTAGAGACTAAAAACGTATCTGGTTATATTTTGGATCTGCGGGGCAATCCTGGTGGTTTATTATTCTCCAGTGTGGACATTGCCCGAATGTGGTTAGATAAAGGAACTATTGTCTCTACTATTGACCGTCAAGGTGAACAGGAGAGGGAAATTGCTAAAGGTCGTGCTTTAACTACTAAACCTTTAGTGGTGTTAGTTGATAAGGGTTCAGCTAGTGCTAGTGAAATTCTTTCCGGTGCTTTGCAGGATAATAAACGTGCGACCATAGTGGGTACGCAAACCTTTGGTAAGGGTTTGGTCCAATCTGTACGACCCTTGGAAGATGGTTCAGGGTTAGCAGTGACTATTGCTAAGTATCATACCCCTAGCGGTAAAGATATTAATAAGCATGGTATTGATCCTGATGTAAAAGTGGATTTAACTGATGCCCAAAGACAAGATCTGTGGTTAAAGGAACGGGATAAACTAGCCACTTTAGAAGATCCCCAATTTGCCAAAGCTGTGGAAATTTTAGGTAAACAAGCTGCTAAAAATAGTAAGACTACAAACAAGAATTAAACAAATTGTGTTCGCACAGCCTGCTGGAAGCACTATTTTGAATTTATTGGGGTTGGTATTTTCTAGCCCTGATTAATCCTACTCGACGGGCGATTGCTTCTGGTTGTGAATTAAAAGTTCCCCGTTTTTTGATAATATCTGGGTTATTTTCTTTAACTTGTTGGCTGGGTTCTATTTCGCATATTTCGGATTTATAGTTGATAATATACCAGGTTTGTGTATTCGTCATAATCAAAGATGGGTTTCCTAGCATAGGATTAAGAGGCACAACTTAATTATCAATCCCGGATATTGCAAAAAAAAAACAAGCTGCGCGGGTGTGAATTTTACTTGAGTTGAATTTGGAATTATTTACCTATGCCTTCACCATTTCCAGGGATGAATCCCTATTGAGAACATCCTGAATTGTGGACAGAAGTTCACAGTAGATTAATCATTGCGATCACTGATGCAATTTTCCCTCATTTACGACCAAAATAGAGACTAGCTGTAGAAAAAAGAGTGTATCAAATGACAGATGGAAATTCTGTTTTAATTGGTATTCCTGATGTTACTATAGCACGTTCTTTAAAACCCACAAATCAAGAATTATCTAAAGATTGCTGTTGCTTCTCCACCTGTTCAACCCATAACAGTAAACATTCCCATTCCTGAGGAAATTAGAGAAAGTTATTTAGAAGTCAGAGAAGTTGTGACAGCAGAAGTTATCACAGTCCTTGAACTGCTTTTACCTAACAATAAACGTGCGGGACAAGGAAGAAACACATATCAAACTAAGCGTCAACAAATATTAGGAGGTTCTACACATTTAGTAGAAATAGATTTATTACCTGGTGGTGAATATATACCGATATTAGATAATGAAATTAAATCAGATTATCGAATTTTAGTTAATCGTAGTCAATTACGTCCTAGAGCAGAATTATATCCTTTTAATTTACAAGAATCAATTCCTGCTTTTTTCTCACCTCTGAAAAAAGGAGATATAGAACCTTTAGTAGATTTACAAGATGTGATTCAAGATTTTTTTGATCGTGCTGGTTTTGATTTAGCTATAGGTTATAACTGTGAACCTGTGCCACCAATTCAAGAAACGGATATTATTTGGGTGAATGAGTTGTTAAAAGCCCATGGTTTGCGGTAGACTCAATTTTCTGAATTCGGTCAATTTGCTTTAAATGCAAGATAATAATGCAATTATTACATGGAACCTTTAAATTACTTACATAAATAACAGATGATCACAATGACATTGTTTGTTACTGCTATTGTCCACTACAACACACACAATGTGGTGGTTTTTATATTCTCTTCAGTATTTTGAATTATGTCAGCTTCAATGGAATTGCAACCGACGTTAGGTAAAAGTATTTGTGAAGACTGTGCATTTTATGTCAAATTAGAGTGTACTCACCCCGATGAGTTAGGGGTTAATTGTGCTACTGTGATTTTTTGTAATTCATTCACTCCACCGGTAGAAATTAGACCTCTTGCAGAATTAATTTTATGTTATAATGCGGTTTGTCTTTGTTTTAGCCAAAAGTTAGAGTGACACGGTTATGTTTGAACTAACGAGCCCAAAGAACACCAAAAATACATAAAATCTAAACCTCTCTGTGATACCACAGAAAGAACTTTGCAAGAGGTCTATTGGTAGTCCTTGTGTGTCTTTCGGTAGTGATGATGAATAAAAGATACAATAATCCTAAAAAGTGTGATCGCTCATAATATAACTTACTTAGGTAATTTTTACCTAATAACTTGAATACAAGCATGTTGTCCTAGTAATTCATAAAGCTAAAGGTAGAACCTCATTCCATGTTTGACATCCAGAAGAGATAATTTTTCGGTGATTGTCTGTGTGTGAAGTCTAAATAAACTGAACGGTTTATTTTTAAGTGGGATTGAATTTTAGATTTTGAATGCTTTAAGGTTTTGATATTCCTGTATCTCACTGAATTAAAATAGGCATTCCCCCTTTTTCAGAACCGATGACGAAAATTTTAGAATTATACCGATGACGAAAATTTTAGAATTATTAGGTTGAGCAAGTTTTCCCGTAGCTTCCTTCAATTGAGCGTAATTGCAGAACTTGCTTAGTAAGTCCACCAGAGATAATTTTTTGAGAATCAGCTATACCTTTCGCTTGGATTTTCTTTCTCTCAGCTTCTTGACGCTCTTTTTATAACACAAATCTCATCTGTTGATTTTCTAGTTCTGTTGTTAATTGTTCAATTTCTACGGCTAAATTTCTATCGAGTTTCAAATTAGTGAGAGGAGAACCATTAATTTTAATTTAAATATTATTAAGCGCCGCTTGTAACTTTTCTGTTAAGAGTGGGTCATCAGATAAAATATGTCTACGATTAATTTAGAAAAATTTAACTTAAAACTAAGTTCTTTATGAGCATTATCAGGGATAATACTAGATTATTACAGTATTAGGTTCATTTGCCATATCTGGCTGTCAATTTGGGTCGGTATCTCCCTCATAAATCTTCACAATATTCTTTATCTTCTCAATGAACTATGCAAATTATTAGTTAATGAAATCTGAACCGGAAGTTTATAGTATTACTGACCTGCAACATCAGCGTGAGACTATCTGGGACGGTGTGCGTAATTATCAAGCTCGTAACTTTTTACTACAAATGGAGTTAGGGGACTTAACTTTTTTCTACCACTTTAATACTAGTTACCCTGGTATTGTGGGGTTAATGCCTATAGTCAAAACAGCTATTGCTGACCCGACTCAATTTGAGCCAACGAGTAAATATTATGACCCTAAATCAAGTCCCGAATCCCCTCGGTGCCAAACAGTAGGAGTGGAATTTGTTGAGACTTTTTCTAACCCTATCTTGCTATCAACACTCAAAGAAAAATTTAGTTCTGATGAGCTACTTTTGGTCAGACCAGGAAATCGGTTATGGGTGATGCCTGTGTTGTCAGCAGTGGCTAAGAAAATACTACCTATATCATTTGTGACCAGTTAAGGCTGAAAGTCTTTTGTCAAGAGGCTTTTGGAGAAATAAATATGGAAAAAAAACTGGTCAGTCCCACGTTGAAGATCAGGAAAAGGAGCGACAATTAACTTAACATTTGGTTTTTGCTTCTGTTTGATAATACCTAAATCTCGATTTTGAGGGTCAGCAAAATATTTAACAGGATCTGTTGCCTTACCTTTTTGATGAGCCATAGTAAAATGATAAAGACCACGATAAATCATTTCTAATGAAATCTCATCAAAAGGCAGAGAAAGTTCATCTGCTAAGCCCGGATTTCTCACAAAAAGATAAAAAAAAGGGGTCAAAGACTGCGAAAATGTATATATAGCAGGCATTTCAGCAGTTGGAAACCATGACCCCATCTTCAACAGATTGTATACCAAAACAGTTGAAATTTGAGCAACAAAAATGGCTGCCAGTCATAGTCAATTTCCAGGGTGGACAAGTAAGAGCAGATGCAGGATTAAGCTTAATTGCTGAAATAGACAGAAAATTGCAAATCACATCACAGTTTGCACAATGTTTCCAAGATTAGCGAAAGCTAAATCGGATTGACCATTCAATAGAGAGCTTAATTAAACAAAGAATATACGGGCTGGTCATGGGGTATGAAGACTTGAATGACCACGAAGAATTACGTCATGACCAGATGTTTGCTATAGCATTAGGAAAAAGGATTGGAGTAGAGAATGAACCTGCAACATTGGCAGGAAAGAGTACATTAAATCCCCTGGAACATTGTCCTGAAGATGTGGAACAAGGAGCAGACAGCGGGTACCATAAAATCTGGCATTCTCCATCAGGAATTGAAAGCTTACTTGTCAAAATATTTCTAGAATCTTACGCCAAAGAACCAAGAGAAATTGTTTTGGATCTAGATGTAACTGATGACTTAGTACACGGCTATCAGGAGCAAGTTTTCTTCAATACTTATGATGGGGGATAATGCTATGCTCCACTTTATGTTTTCTGTGGAAAACATCTATTAGCAGCCAAACTTCGCCCTTCAAACGTAGACCCAGCATTTGGGGCATTATCAGAACTACAAGGAGTGATTAAACAAATAGGTCAACAATGGAAGAATGTTGAGATTTTAGTAGGTGGATATAGTGCTTATTCTAGAGACGATATCATCACATGGTATGAATCCCAAATGGGTGTGGATTATGTTTTTGGATTGGCGCAAAATAGTCGTTTAATTGGGATGACTAGAAAGACTCAAAGTAGAGTATCCCTTGAGTTTGAGTAAAAACTATCAACAGTAGTTTCATTCTTAGAAACTATGTTTAAACCAGATGAAGAACTTGCAGAATTTGCTGGTGACTTGATTAATAACTCAATTTGCTATAAATCTTTAGACTATAAAGCTCGTGAATCTTGGAGCCGTAGTCGTCGTGTTGTTTTTAAAGTTGAATATGGAGTAAAAGGGACTAATGTTCGTTTTGTTGTAACTTCACTTTCTACTAATAAAGTACCTCCTAGTCAACTATATAGACAAAAATATTGTCAGCGAGGGGAGATGGAAAATCGTTTTAAAGAACAACAATTAGAACTTTTTAGTGATAGAACAAGCAACCATACATTTACGGTAAATCAATTAGGTTTATGGTTCTCTTCTATAGCTTAGGTTTTGCTCAATGCCTTGGGTCAAAAATGTTTAGCTAAAACCGAATTACAAAATGCTACTGTTGGGACTATTCGTACCAAATTATTGAAGTTAGGAGCTTTGATTACTGTAAGTACACGTCCCATTTTAATTGCGATTACTAGTTCTTGCCCATACAGACATATCTTTGCTACTGCTCATAGACGCTTAAGAATGCTCACTAATACTGCTTAATTTGAAGTTAAATTGCCTTTTACTTATTTCTAAGTAATCATAGTTCGCCCTTGGGTTGATTCAAGTCTTGTTTTGTCATGCTTAATTTTATGAACAGAGCATTTTGATTTTACTACCAATAAAAAGATAGTGACTTTTTTAGCTTTATAAATGCGATTTTATATTTAATTTATCTCTGCGATTCAGTTTTGATTGATGATGTATCAAAATTTAGTCTCACATCAGGTCATGTAAATTTATTTTTTACTGCTTGTGAGAAATCCGGGTAAGGCATCACCTAAATCTACTAAAACACCATAAAATAACCACGTTGCCCAAATTTGTAATTTAATTCCATTGATTGAACCTGTTCATAAATAACTTAAACCCAAGAATCTTTTGACCGTATTAAAAGCATCTTAAATTCGCCTTGACTAAGTTTTGTGGGATTACACCACAGCAAATTATCTCTGGCTAACATTCTTGTCAGTTCTCTGACTCCTGCTATATCTCGCCACAGTAAGGTCAACACTGCAGCCATGATCAACGGTAAATTCAGTATCCGTTATCTGAGTCCTAGTTTTCGGTAGCAATTTTCTTGATTTGTAATGGCTGGTGTCAGTAATCTTTCCAATTGCTGGCCTATTACTTCATCTTCCACCATTTGTCTCTGTTTTTTTTGCCGTGGTCTCGATTCGTTTTTCGGCTGTTTGTCATGGCTTGTTTCAATCGCTCAATTAATTATCTAAAGTGAGTTTATCACGATTTTTAACCTATCCAAATACCATCCTTGAGAATTTCTTCTTTTCCTTAACTAACTTGTCACCAATGGTATAGCAATCTGAATTGATTCCTGATAGTTTGCTTAGCTTCTAACAATCAATTGAAACAGGATAAGCTGTGGAAGTAGAATCCTATTTTTAAGGTTTGGCCATCAACTAAGGAATTTGAGTAATAGTGAATGGGTTAAATATAAATAGGATCATTTCATTCTGCTGAAAGAAGATTTAACCGAAAGTCCAAGTTTAAAAAAATACTTCTCTGAGGTATTTAGCGAATGTTATCAAGATGCGAGAAAACAAACATCCTTAGAAACTGGATTATCACTTGATAGTTTTCCTATAGACTCTCCATTTACTACAGATGAAAGCTTAAATCAAGATTATTTACCAAAACTTGATTCTTATCTTCTCTTCTTGATTTGTGTCTTTGCTTCTCTGCTCCTTTGCGCGAAATAAAAATGGAAGGTAGAAATAGATACCCCCAGCCCCCCTTAAAAAGGGGGGCTAAGAGAAGTTATAAGTATCAGAGTTTTCGTGAAATGGAATCAGAGACTGAGAACGAGATTAAACTTACCGTTACCATTACTAATCAAAATGCGTTCAGCCAGCTTTTTTGGTACTTCCTGAAGATGATCCTGTTGCCAGTGGAAAGAACCAACGCCTAAAGTGAGTGATTCACACAAGCCAATTTCCCTGTAGAATTATTGTTAGATTAACCTGAATATACTAAAAATTATTTCCTAATATGACAGCAGCATCAGTCATTCATAAGCAGTATGTTGAATATAGACAAACTGGTTATTGGATTATAGATAGCCATATTTCCTTAGATTCAGTAGTTTACGCTTTTTTAAAAGGTACATCACCTGAAGGTATTGTTCAGAGTTTTCCCCTTTGCGTCTTTGCGCGAAATAAAAAACTCAGGACACCCTGTATGGGTGTCCCTAAAACTAGCCTATTTACCATTACCACCATTAGTAGTGAGAATTCGTTCAGCAAGCTTTTCTGGTACTTCTTGCAGATGATCTTCTTCCCAATGGAAAGAACCAACGCCTAAAGTGAGCGATCGCAATTCTACAATAAAATTCTGCATTTCCCCTTGGGGTAAATATGCAGAAACATTATCCCAAGCTGGCCAATCTTGTCTACCCTCATAACCCAAAACCTGCCCACGTTTACCACTCAAAAGCTGCAGAACCTTAGAAGTAAACTCACTGGGAGTATTCACATCTACCTTTAAAATCGGTTCTAACAGCGTAGGTTGCGCTTGGGGTATCCCCGTCTGCATTGCTAGACGTGCAGCTTGTTTAAAAGCTTGTTCCGAACTATCAACGGTATGATAAGAACCATTGGTTAATGTCACTGCTACATCCACCATTGGGTAACCTAAAGGTCCATGTGTGAGAAATTCCCTCACTCCCATTTCTACACAAGGAATATATTGTCTAGGAACAACACCACCCACAATTTTTTCCTTAAAATTGAAACCTTCTCCCCTGGGTAAAGGTTGAATATCTAAGAACACATCCCCAAATTGTCCATGTCCACCACTTTGGTGTTTATAACGTCCATGAACTGAATTGACAGGTTTGCGAATCGTTTCTTTATAAGGAACTTGGGGAAGATGAGTAGACATTGGTAAATTATATTTGCGACGCAACCTATCTAATGCAACTTGCAAATGTATTTCCCCTTGTCCCCAAAGTATCACTTCATGAGTATCACCGTGTTGTTCCCAAGCCAGAGAACAATCTTCTTCTAATAATTTGCTAAGAGCTGCACTCAGTTTTACCTCATCATTGCGTTTTTCTGGTGTAATTGCTAAAGCAAAAACTGGTTCTAATTTTTCTGCTTTTGGTAATTCTTTCAAATGGGAATTTGTTGAAATTGTCTCCCCAGTTTTAATTCCTTCCAACCGACTTATAGCGACAATTTCCCCAGCCACAGGTTGATTAATTTGCTGTTGTTGTTGTCCCATTAAGCGGTAAAGACCACCAGCACGCACGCCATTTAAAACTATACCATCAGTTAATGTTCCTTGCCATACTCGCACCAGAGAAAGTTTACCACCTTGGGGAGTGTAGAAAGTTTTGAGAACTTGCGCTAAAGGAGTATCGCTGATTGTTTTTAAGCGCCGTTCCATTGTCGTTTCTGGTTCTGGTGCTTCCCGCAGTAGTGCTTCTAATAAAGGTCTAACACCAAAATCTTGTTCCGCCACACCAAAGAAAACAGGTACAACTAAGTCTGCACCTAATTCTAGTTTTAAATCTTTGAGAATTTCCTCTTGGGGTGGTTCGATGTCTTCTAAAAGTTCTTCGAGTAAATGATCATCAAAATTTGCCAAAGCTTCTAACATTTCTGCTCTAGCTATATGTTCTTCTGCTTTTAATTCTTCTGGAAAAGGTATAGAATCAGCAGGTGCGCCGGCATGATATTGGTAAGCTTGTTCACTTACCATATCAATAAATCCTGTCAGTTGTTCCCCTTGCATAATTGGGTATTGGTGAGCAACTAAAGGACGGCTGGAAACTGCTTTTAGGGCTTCTAATGTTTCTAAAACATGAATATTTGCCCTATCCATTTTGTTCACAAAGACGATATGGGGAATTTCCCAATCATCAAGGAATTTAAATAATGGTGCCAGGGTAAGAACTCGGTCGCGGATTGGTTCGCAAACGACAATTGCGGCATCAACTCCGATTAAAGCATTGTATGTTTCTTGGGCAAATTCTAAAGAACCGGGACAATCTATAAATGTGAAGCGTGTATTTTCATATTCCGTACAAGCTGCAGATACCTCCACACTCATGCGTCTGTCCCGTGCTTCGTTGGCGCTATCTCCGACTGTGTTACCATCTTTAACGTTACCTTTGCGAGAAATCCCTCCGGTGACAAATAACAAACTTTCTAGTAATGTGGTTTTTCCACTTAAATATGGTCCAACAATTGCCACATTCCGTGAACCGGATTTTACGTTTTCGTTCATAAACCCTCCTTTACGGTGATTCTCTCAACCGCATCATGTATATTTTCAGGAGTAATTCATCGATTGGACAGGAGAATTATTCCTGCGTTCTTTAATTTTTCATTATCCATTGTTTAATCTGAGTTTAAAAAAATTGTAGTTTATTGTAAGACTTAGTTTAAGTTATATTAACTTATATGCCAAAATATAGAATTATTGTCAATAAATAAGATTTTAGGAACGTTTTTTAACTAGAGAAACTAACTCAAGATATTTTTATCTAGAAAAGTTATGACATTTTTTTTACACAAATATCTACTAATTGGAATTGTTACTTTATTGGTACTATTTGGTACTATAGGACTAGTATTTGATTTATGAAAATGCCCCGTACATCTGGAGAGACGGAAAATCAAAGGTAGTGTTTTGAATCAACCACTCAAATATCCACTTAAGATGAGAAAATGTTGGGATTAAAGCACAAAAACGTCGCAGCCAAGCTTTCGGTTGCAACCAAACATCTTCTATGGGGTTTTGAGAGGGACAGTTAGGAGCAAAGCGGACGCAATAAATTTTCCATTGCTCTAAAGGTAAACCTTGGTTAATAGATGCTAAAAAATTTTGAATTTCTTTTGAACGGTGATAACTAGCTCCATCCCAAAAAATAAGTAATTGTTGGTTAGGTGACTCTTCTAGTAAATAGCTGAGATAATCAATAGTATTTTTTGAGTTAGCTGTATCATAGGTTTTTAACAATAAATTTTTACCTAAATAGTCAACTGCTCCATAATAAGTTTGTTTATCTCGTTCCTTACTAATTGGAATGCTTATTTCTTGGTCAGTTCTACCCCAAACATATCCAATGCTATCTCCCCAAAGTAAATGATACTCATCTAATAGCAAAACTCTCAATAGCCCAGCTTCTATATCTTCTCGGCGGCTCGCCAACAACGATGAAATCTCTTTTTTTGCGGCAACTGCTTCTTCATTAGCTTTTGGATTTGCTGAAGATGTTTTCTTCCAACTAATTCCTGCCGCATCAAACAAGTCGTAATAACTACGTTTTGATTCATAAAGTACATCATATTCAAAAGCCAATTTATACTCAAGTTCGCCAAGCTCCCAACATTCCTTCGTTTGTAACCAAGCCAGTACTTCTTCTCTTTGTCGAGTATTCAAGTGGCTTTTTCTCCCTTTGTGTTTCAGGCGCAGTCCTAAAATTCCATCTTTCTCATAGGCTTGTTTCCATGTTGTTATTGAACCAACTGAAATATCTAAAATTGTTTGAATTTCCTCATACTTGTAGCTTTGATAAACCAGCTTCAGTGCCAATGCTTTTCTTACTTCCCTTGCATCTGGACGCTCATCTATAAATCCTTGTAGTTCTGCAATTTTAGATTGTAGCTCCTGGTTGCTGATTGTTAGCTATTAGACAAGACACTTTCTCGGTATTATCCTTTAGTCTTTTTCAAAAATCAAATATGATTTCTATATTAAATATTAAACCAGTATTTTCAACTTCTCCTCATCTACCCTTACTGGCGCAAGCTCCTCGCCAAATTGCTTTAGACTGGTTAAATAAAGGCTTACAAGCGATTCAGGAGAGCAGGGTACAAGATGGGATCACCGCTTTTCGTCAAGCAACGCAATTAGATCCGACCTTAGCAACAGCGCATTATAATTTAGGTTGAGCACTGCGACAAGCGGCACAATTACAACCAGCAGCAGAGGCATTTTATCAAGCGACACAAGCATATCCACAGTTTGCACCAGCCTTTGCAAATTTAGGTGGTGCGCTGTTAGAAGGGAATAACTTACAGTTAGCAACTGACTATTTACAACGGGTTTTACAACTAGATCGAAAGCTGGTTTTTGCTTCTTATAACTTAAGATTGGTAAGAGAAATACAAAAAGATTGGAATGGTGCGACCGCATATTTTCAAAAAGCCATAATATATAGTCACAATTCACCAGAGATAGCCTATCATTTAGGAATATCTTATTTACAACAAGGCAAAAATAAACCAGTAAAATAAGCCTTTCCCAAAGCAATATCTAAAAATCCCATATATGTATAAGCTCATTAGAATTGAGGTTTGGTTTTGTTTAACCAAGGTAAATTTAACGAAGCATTACCAGCATTTAGAAAATTAGTCGATACTAACTCTAACTATGCTGATGCTTATTACGGTTGAGGATTATTATTTATATAATTAAAGCAATATACAGAAGCCGTGGAAGTAATAAAATATGCCGGAGATGTCTATAGAAAATAGGTAACTCTAAGTGGGCAATCAACGCCGAAAAATTGTTAGTACAAGTACAAGACTTAAATAACAAACCACACTGAGGCGCAAAGCATTAATATTACGTAACAATAAGAAAATCGGGTTAACTTGCTAGTGTGGTCTAAACTACCATTGGAATGTAAATTGTCATCCAAAAACGCTTCAAGAGTAGGTTTTTATTTTGCGATTGGTAGTTAGATCTTCATGCAGTTGTTCTTAACATGGAGGCATTTCAAGACCTAATTGTGATGGTCCTATCTTTATCGTTATTTCCAGTGATATTGATCCAGGTATGGGGTATATTTATTGCGATCACCCAATTAATAGACTACAAAGAAGTAACAGCTAAAATGCTATTTGTGTTGATTCTAGTTCAGTTATTTAGACTAATCATGGTTTAGTTAAAAGAGCATAGTATAGCTGTTGGTTTAGCAGTCGAAGTAGCTATTGTTTCTGTACTGCGGGAAGTAGTCGTTCATGGTGCGCTAAAAATTTCGGGAATACAAACAGCAGTAATCTGTGGCTTATTATTGATTTTGGGTGGACTATTATTAGTGTCTGCGCAAATACCCCACATGGACTGTATGAGTGCAAACACAAAATACTGTCCTATCGCGCATCAAGGACGGAGAGAACGACAAAACGAGTTGGAATTTCAGTATTTAGATGAATGTGAACAAAAACAGCCTATGTCATACTAAATAGGCCAATGGGTAGAAATAAAAATCATACCCAGATCCCCAACCTCTTTGAAAAGTCGGGGATCTATCTTCTGTAGCAAAACTGATATTTTTTGTCCACTTGCAGGTAGATGAATCAAACTTTGAAGAGTAATAAATTAAATAAACACTTAAAGGATCGAAAAATAATGACTACGGGTAACGGACAATCTCAACAACCCATCACTAATTTAGAGTATGACTTTATCACTATACTGCACAACAAAGCCGCAGCAGTGCAAGCTTATGACCGTTACATTCAAGATGCCCAAGAAGCAAATTCTCAGCCTTGTGTTGAACTGTTCCAAAAATTGCGTCAGTCAGAAATTCAAGAAGCACAAGAAATTCGCCATCATCTCCAACAAGTAATGGCACAAGGAAGGATGTAAACCTTAAACTTAGGGTGCGTTACGCTGTCCCTAACGCACCATTACTATTTTTAATCCCTGTATTCTGTAGTGTGACCTAGACATTTTCTAAAAGAAATATATAATTTAATATTATGTGAATATCAAAATGTACTTCTACACCTTCTTATCACAAAAGTAGTGCGCTCGTCCCTGTCAAAAATACACCAGTTAATACTCTTCAATGGCTATATCTAAACATAGATAAATTAGAATATTTACCAGCAGAATTTGGCAGATTGAGTAACTTGAAACAATTAATCCTAGAGAATATGTAAGACCTCAAAGACCTACCTGCCTGCTGAGTTTTCGCAACTAAGTTCTCTGGAAGAAATAAAGTTGCTTCATTGTGAATTTATGGCAGTGCCAGAGCCTATTTTTGAACTGACAAATCTGAAAAAGCTGAAGTTCAGTGTGAAATCTGGCATACACTGTGTTTTTTCCCCGAAAAATGGTCACCTGCACCAATTGCAAGAGTTAGAGATTGTGGGGACTTTTGATCATTATCAACCAGATGAAATTGGGGAAATATCAGGTTTAGAGAAGGTAAATTAAAATTGCCTAACTAGAGAAATTCGCGCAATGGCTGACCACTAAAGGCATGAATTTCGCTGATTGTAGGTTATTTTATGCTGTTTTAGTAGATTTAGGTGATGCCGTAGCGGATGAACTTTCTCTGGCCTGTGATGAGATTTCATTAGAAATGATTTATCGTCGTCTTGATCATTTTACGATGGCTCATCAAAAAGGTAAGGCAACAGAAGAAAGTTAAGTATTTTGCTGACCCCCAAAATCGAGATTTAGGTATTATCAAATCAAATAACAGTGAAAACCAAATGTTAGGTTAATTGTCGCCCCGTTTCCTGATCTTCAACGTGGGCCTGACCAACTCTCTTTCCATATTTCTCCAAAAGCCTCTTGATAAAAGACTTTCAGCCTTAACTTGTCACCAATGGGCTGTAGAGGGGAAAATCTAATGCCCAATGCCCTAATTAGAATGTCTTTCCATTGCTAGTTGAATTAATTGGTCTACTAATTTAGGAAAAGAAATACCAGTATTTGCCCAAAGTTGAGGATACATACTGGTGGATGTAAATCCTGGTAAGGTGTTAATTTCGTTGATTAAGATTTCTCCGGTAGCTTCTACATAGAAAAAGTCTACCCGGGCTAAACCAGCGGCATCAACGGCTGTAAATGCTTGTAGTGCTTTTTCTTGAATTTGTTGAACAGCTGATTCTGGCAGATGTGCAGGAATAAATAAATCAGCTTTACCTTGGGTATATTTAGTTTCGTAATCGTAAAAATCGCTATCAAAAGTAATTTCACCAATAACTGAGGCTTTGGGGTTATCGTTACCTAAAACGGCACATTCTACTTCTCTAGCGACCACTCCGGCTTCAACAATGATGCGTCTATCATAGGTTGCGGCATTATCTAAAGCTGCTTCTAATTCTTGGCGCGATTGCACTTTGGCAATACCTACCGATGAACCCAGATTAGCAGGTTTAACAAAATAGGGATAGCCTAATGTTGCTTCTATTTCATCACACAATTTTGGGAATACACAAGGATTGGACCAAATCTGCGCCCTAGTTAATGCTTTATATTTTACCTGGGGTAGTCCTGCTTGAGCAAAAGCAGTCTTCATAGCGATTTTATCCATTCCCGTTGCTGAACCTAACACCCCAGAACCAACAAAGGGAACTTGCATCAAAGTTAGTAAGGCTTGAATGGTCCCATCTTCACCGTTTGGACCGTGGAGAATTGGAAACCAAAGATCAATTTCTGCTGTTTGCGGTGGAAACTGCCATAAATTAGCTCTATTGCCTGGATGTTCTTTAGCTACACCTGATGTTAAAACTTGCTGTGCAACTTCACCAGCTTGCCAAAACCCATCTTTTTGGATGTAGAATGGCATAATTTCATACTTATGACTATTTTCTTCTGCACTTAAAGCATTTGCGATCCCCCTTGCGGAAATTATTGAAACTTCATGTTCTCCAGAACGTCCGCCAAACAGCAACCCCACCCGCAGTTTAGACATCTTCTGTACCTCGACACTATCTAAAGGAAATAGCGTACCACAGGGAATGCAATCTTCATTCAAATGGGTGATGACAGGAAAAGAATTTCTATTCTTCCCCTGCTCCCCCTGCCTGCTTTTACCTGTCATTTCTGGGTTGACACTACCAGACCCCTTTCATTCCTAACTTCTGCTGTACAAGGGATTTCAATCCAAAATTCTGTACCTCTTCCCTCTTTTGATCTATAATTTCAATACACCACCATGGTGATCAACCACAACAGGAATAGGCTGATAAAAGTTATTTGGTGCGTTTCAGATTTTGGCTCAGAACTATGTTGTAAATCGAAACCTATGAGCAGTAAGAGTGAATCTGGTAACCCTGGCGAAATCCGTTGTAATAAATCCAGCGTCTTGGCTGCATCACCGACTAAAAGGTCACGGGTGCTGTGTTCTGCTGCATAGGGAACAGCATCAGCTACTAGTTTGGGGTCGTAGTAAGGTGTTATTCCGGCTGCTTTTACGCCTAACTTAGTTAAACTATTATTCCAAAATGGGGTATTAATTACCGCAGGTTTGATACTGGTGAGACTAATCGGCCATTTATCATGTTGTAATTCCACACGCATAGCCTCCACAAAGCCTTCAATTCCATGTTTAGCGGTAGAGTAAGCACTTTGATAAGGAAGTGATCGCCTACCTTCCATGGAAGAAATATGAATTGATGCACCCCTTCCTTCTCGCTTCAGATGGGGTAAAGCTGCCATTGCGCCATAAGCTTGACCAACTAAGTTAACGTTAATAACGTGCTTAGATTCGGCTGGTGTTGTTTTGTCGAAAGTGGCAAAAAGTCCAACTGCAGGGGCATGAACCCAAGTATCAAGCCGTCCAAATGTCTCCACAGTTTTATCTGCGATCGCATTCACCTGTTCAAATTCCTGCACATCGGCAACAATAGAAGTTGCTTCACTCCCAAAACTGCCAATCTCTTCCACCAGAGACTTTAACCCTGATTCCCTACGGGCGGAAACAACTACTTTTGCACCCCGTCTAGGAAATTGCAAAGCTGTTTCTCGGCCAATACCGCTAGAAGCACCAACGACGGAAACGACTTGTTGATTGATTGGTTTTAATTGCATAGATGCTACTCCTTTTATTCAACAGAATCAAGAAACTGGTTTAATTCAGCAGTGAATAATTCAGTATGTCTGGAGTTGGGTATTAAAGCCAAGTGTCCTTGTTGCAGACGACTAACAGCATTTTCAGCTTGATTATTTGGCAAAACTAAATCATTGATTCCCCACATAATTAGAGTTGGCATTTGTAATTGTGGGAGAGAATCAAGTAATATTTGATGCTGTCCAAATAGATTTAATTGGGCGCGGAGTGAAGATAAACCAGCCTCTCAAAAGCCCGGTATTCTTGCCATACCCTCCTGTTCTGCTATCCATTGAGGAAGGGAATTTAACAGGTTAGTTAAACAGCAGTAATGCCCGTGACCAAGCCCGCTGTGTTGCTCCTAGAGAAGTTTTGCACCAGGGGATCACTAACTCTCCGTACAAAGGCAAGGTCAAATTAGACAGAATGGCGTTAACTATGTTGCTAATTCGGGTAGTACGCAAGACCAATCAATAACACTTTCACCAACTCCATGTAGTAAGACCAAAAGTGGATCATTATTACCTGCTCTTATATAGCGGATGTTTAAGCCATCTACATCTATAATATTTTTCTTCTGTCGTAGTTTCTGTAATCCTTTTTTTTAAGGAGTTCAGGAGTCAGGAGAAAGAATAAATTTTTCGCCCTGCGCCCACACCCTTCTAAGTATGATGAGTGCCGTTAACTCGCATAACTGTGCCTGTAATATAGCTACTGGCTAAGGGTGAGAGGAGAAAGGGTACAGCCCAAGCAAGCGACTTCTTCGGGTTTACCAAAGCGTGATAGGGGAATTTCCCATAAAATCCGTTGTTTCACCTTCTCGGAAATGGGGTTAAGCATATCGCTTTCAATGAATCCCGGTGCTACTGCATGTACCCGCACTCGATACATGGCTGCTTCTCTGGCTAAGGATTTAGTTAAGCCTATTACCGCTGCTTTGGATGCTGCATAATTAGTTTGACTGAGCGAGGTTGCCTTGTTCGCCGGAAATTGAGGAAATACAAACTACTGAACCAGAAGGGCAATCGTACATTTTGGGGATAATTGGTTTGAGGGTATTATAGACTCCTTTTAAGTTGCTATCCATAACTGCATCCCAGTCTGCACTTGTTAGCTTGGGAAAAAAGTTATCTTTGGTCATGTCGGCATTAGGGACAATTCCGTAAATTGTACCGGGTTTGTTTTCTACCTGTTCTGCTACTTGTGCCATAGGGGTTTTATCGGTGACATGTGCGGGGATTGGGAGGATGCCAAGTTGGTGAGTGTGCTTGCTGCGCTAGGTGTAAGCTACTTTGCTTCCTAAGTCTAAAAGCAAGTTGATGATCGCACTTCCTATGCCTCGATTACCACCTGTGACTAAAATTAGTTAATTTTCTAATCCTAGAGATGTCATGTTACTGATTGAATGAACCACGTTCGCGGAGCGTCCCGAAGGGATAGACGCGAAGGAAGAAGGAAGAAGAAAGTAGTTTCTACCTGAGTCTTGATAGTGCGATCGCAGTTCTGCCACCACTACCATGACAAACTGCGGCTAATCCTAAATGACCGTTTTTTTACTGTAAGGCGTTGAGTAGGGTAACTAAAATTCCCGCTCCTGAAGCTGCTAGAGGATGTCCTAGTGCGATCGCACCCCCAAAAACGTTTCATTTCTCTTCGCGAATTCTTAATAAGCGATTAAATAATACGTTACTCAGAGCGAAGGCTTCGTTATTCTCAAGTAAATCAAAATCGTTAATTTTCATTTTCAGCTTTTCTAACAGTTTTCTTACAGCTAAAATCGGCGCTTTGGGAAATCTCCAAGCTTCTCCACCTGTCCATATTCCACCTATTAACCTGGCTATAGGTTGGAGTTGATGACGTTATACTGCTGTTTTACTTGCCAAAACTAAAGCTGCTGCACCATCGGATATTTGACTACTATTACCAGCAGTGAAAACTCCATCTTCTCTAAAGGTTGGTTTCAAGTTCGCTAGACTTTCTAAACTCGTTTCTGGGCGAATTCCTTCATCTTGAGCGATAATTTGCTGCCCTTTTTTTCCCTGGATTGTAATGGGAATGATTTCCTGCTTAAGAAAGCCGTTTGCGGTAGCTTCTGTTGCTCGTTGTTGTGAATAAGAAGGAACTTCATCTAACTCAAACCCTGTAATTTGGTAAGTAGTTGCTAACCGTTCCGCTTGTTCTCCCATTGTTTCTCTACTGATGGGATCTGTGAGTCCGTCATCAACTAAAATATCCCTGAGTTGTTCTGGGGATTCCTATGAAAATTTATATCCCCAGCGAGCGCGATCTGATAATAGTACAAATTCTGTATGAGATATAGATTCCATCCCCCCAGTCAGCACTAAATCAGCTTCACCAGAACGAATCGCTGTAGCAGGATTGATGGCGCTCATCATTCCTGATGAACACACCATATCCACCGCATAACCGTTTACTGTGTCAGTAATCCCGATTTTGAAAGCTGCTTGACGGGGTAATGACTGTCCGTGTCCGGCTCTGAGTACATTACCAAAAATATACAAGTCTAAAACATCCCCCGAAATTCCCGCTTTTTCTAAAGCTGCACCCATTGCGCTCGCTCCCAAGTTTACTAGTAAGAAATTTACTAAAATACCTCCAAATTTACCCAGTGGTGTACGGACTGTTGAGACAATATAAGCTTCTTGAATACTGCTCCATCAAACTAACGAGACTTAAACAAAAGTTAAGAGTAAAAAGGAGTATAGTGCGGTTTCGCTGTAGCTTTCACGTTAAAAGAAGCTGATGAAAGAAACCACTGCCCCAGCAATGGCACCATGGTTTTAAAAATGGTGTTAAAGGTTTGATGGTGTATTTACTCATCAAGCCCAAAAAAGAGAGTTTAGACATGATTTAGGGGGATAATTGGGAGAGAGTGAGAGAAAAAACCTAGTTCAAATGGCAGATAATGCCCTAGGGGTGACGTACCACCGATGACACTACGTTTTAACTGCAGCACCTTGGTCCAGTTCCCAAGTCAATGAGGGTCGGTTAGAGATTATGAACAAGTGTAGTTAGAGGAGAATCACCAGAGGATTTAGCTTAATAATTGATGATTCTATCCATAGGAAAAGCGGGAATTTCAGGGATGGAGTAGGAAGAAAATATATTGGAGAAATTGGGAAAAGGGATACTGGAATAGTAGTAGTAACAACACATCTATATAATGGCAGTCAAGGCTTACCATTAGATATAGAGTTATATCACCACGGTGATTCTTTACCCAAAGGGAAACAAGACCCCCTATTTGAGAATAAACCTGAGTTAGGAATTAAATCAATAGATCTGACCTTAAGCCGTGGTTATCAACCAGGAATAGTAATTATAGATGCTGGATATGGCCACAATACATCTTTCTTATTAAAGATAGAAAATCGGAATTGAAAGTATTGAGGAGGATTAGCTAAAAATCCCACAGTACTTAGCAGTGACCAAGAGGATAGTCCACAAATAATTAGGTTAGATGAATTAGCATAAAGTTTACCCCAAGAGGCTGTTACAGAAATTGAACTGCAGTTAGATAAACCCAAAACATTATGGGTAGTAACTAAAGAAGTAGAAATATCAGCCTTAACTGGAAAGGGCAATATTGCTATAGTCATCAACACTTCTACTTCCTGTTAAGCCACTGATATGGACTACTTTATTACCAATGTTTCTTCATCAATTGTCACACCCCAATAGATAGTTGATACATATTCTCAAAGAAACTGGGTAGAAGTTGTTTACAGGGAAGCCAAGGGATGGTTAGGACTCAAAGAATATCAAGTTGGAGATAACAGCAGTTGACTGCGCCATTTTATTTTGGTTTTCTGTGCCTACACTTTTGTTCTTTGCCATCAGTGGACTGGAGGATTAAGACCAAGGTGGGCTAAGAAACCTTTGAATACTTTTACTGCAGCTTTAGAAGGGTTTAGAACAGCCATATCTTTTCTATTTATTGATTGGTTCAACTGGAATCCGGACGTGTTTCCTTCTGATAGAGCCAGTTTGGCCTACATTTGGGCTTGATTTTTGTTTACGTCCCGCTCATACAAATCCCTCTAGAGGAGATAGATGATAGATAACCGACTTCTTTGATAAGTTGGGAATATGGGTATTCTGGGTATGGTTTTTAAACTCTAAATTCCACTATTTTAAATTTCACAATAATATAGAAAAATATTTATTCACGAATCACTCTTGAGAAATAAATAAAATCTGACATATCTAGTCACTTGAAAATTGAAGTTGCATAGATAGAATAATATCAGCCAATAGGAGTAATGACAATGGATTTTTTGAAAAATTTTGAGCAGTTTTTCAGGCAGTTAAACGAATTTCAAAGTTTGGTTATCAATAATTCGACTTCAACTCTATCAAGTATGCAGAATATGAACTTATCAAATCCACCAGAGAACTTATAACAAAGTATGAAACTACAAGAAGACTTAGAGGCTATTGATAAAGTAAATGTAAAGGGGAGTAGAAAAGGAATATTGGAAGGATAGGATACATAAAATGTAGTGTATTTACATAGCTACTGATGGAACGAAAGTCTTACCCCACAGACTTAACTGATATGGACTGGGAAATCCTGGCCCCATTGATTCCACCAGCTAAAGAAGGAGGGCATCCACCCACAACAGATATAGGTGAAATATGTAATGCCATCTATTATCATTTGAAAACTGGATGTCAATGGAATATGCTTCCAGGTGACTTCCCGCCAAGGTCAATGGTATATAGCTATTACAGGAAATGGCAGCTCCAGGGGATTTGGGAAAAATTCAACCATACATTGGGTGGTCAAGTTCGCTCGAAATTAGGTAAATGAACACAACCTACCGCGCTCGCTGCAGACAGTCAGTCGGTCAACACTGACCAAAAAAAGGGGATGTGTATGGTTTTGACGGATGTAAAAAGGTAAAAGGAAGAAAGGGGCAAACTTTAGTTGATAGCCTGGGACTTGTGTTGAAAGTTGTTATTAGTGAAGCGAATGCCCCAGAACGAATAATTACTGCCTATGCACTAATGGAACTGCTAGAGGAACCCACAGAATTATTGGAAAAAGTCCAAGTTTTATGGGTTGATTCCGGTTATGACGGTGATAAATTTGCACTTGCAGTTTGGTTCATGATTCAAGCTCATGTTGAAGTCATAGGACCTACTGAGCAAGAATTTAAAGTTTTACCACAACCCTGGGTAGTAGAAAGAACATTTGGGTGGTTTAACCAATATCATCGTCTAAGCAAGGATTATGAGCGTTTAACACAAATGAGGTAAGGGGCTATATATGCTCTTATGACTAGAATTATGCTACTTCCTCTTGTCTCCTCAACATTTACTTTATAAATCATCTCTTAGTGAAAAACTCATTAGATTTTCAAGAACAGGTGAATCGTTTCTCCATTGACACTCAAAGAAAATTGTGGGATAGTCTTTTTAAGATGATGCGTAAATCATAAACCAATAATGTAGGTTGGAGAGCCATATCTTTGGACGGGTTCCCCGGCTTGTGGCGAGATTAATATTAATGTAGGTTGGATTGACGCAAGGAAACCCAACATCATCTATATGGTTTACCCTATCGCTTAACCCAATCTAAGAGGTTATTTTAAAAGTTTCTGGCTGTGACTTTCCTAACCCCCCTTTGTTAAGGGGGAAACTAGAATCAAAGTCTCACTGAATAAGGGGGATTTAGGGGTATCTAAAAGTTTTTGATACATCAGTAAACTAAGGACTTTTCAAAAATCCTCTAAGATTTTCTACTATTTTTAATTTTTACATTCGCATCTTTAACCAATTTCCAATAGTTAAAGGTAAGTCTTTCTGCACCTTGCTACTTACATACATTCCAATATGTCCAACTGGAAAAGAATGCACTGTATAATCAACACTAGCAATATATTTCTTAAGTGCTAAAGATGAAGCTGAGGGGACTAAATGATCCTGTTCTGCATAAATATTTAAAATTGGTATTTGGATATTTGCTAAATTAACTCGCTGTGTACCAATTTTTAATTCACCTTGAATTTACTTCCTTGATAAAAATCCTTAATAAACTGTCTAAATGTTTCACCAGCTTGATTAGTATTATCAAAAATCCATTTTTCCATTGTCAGAAAATTCAGCTCTCAGAAAATTCAGCACTTTTTCTTCACATTAAATAATCTCTAGCAAATCAATATATTTTTTAATTCCCAATTGAGATAGTTTCAACATTAAAAAGACATAATTAAGTAAATTACCAGGCAGATTCCCCAAAGTATCAACTATTAGGTCTACATCTAAAGCTTGAGAACCTAATGTAGATCTACTCCAAATATTCAGGAGTCCATCATTAACATGAAAGTCCACTGGAGTAATCATCGTAATTAGGTTTTTTACCTTCTCTGGATACAGAGAACTTTAACAAAGGCTGAATGTTCCACCTTGACATATTCCCAATAAATTAATCTGTGCAAGATGATGGACTTTGGATATTACACCTACACAATTATTGATATAATCATGGATATATTTATCCAAAGTCAGCCAGCGTTCATCCTTACCAGGATATCCCCGATCAATTAAGTAGACATCGAAACCAAGTTTGAGCAAATTAGAAACGAAAGAACGTCCCTCTTGTAAATCAACAATCTAGGGACGATTCACTAGAGCACAAACAATCAAGATTGGGATGTTTAAAGAATTTCCACCAGGTGAGAAATGGTATATTACTACTTTATCTTCTTTGTATACTTCTACTTTTAGTGTTACTCCTACCTTAAGTTTATCTGCATACAGATTGACAATATTAATCGGATCAATTTGATTAAAAAAGTTGAGAATAGGCAAAAAATCCTGAATGAGTTGTTGCTGGTGTGACGAATTAACAATAGCTATATTTAAGAATATACATTGAATAATAACGGCATCTTCGGAACGAAATTTATCAGCTTATTTTTGGTCAAACTCATTAGACTATAATTCAATAATGTGCGAGAAATCATCCAGTATTTTTTTTACTATTTCCATCTTTTCATCTACTAAATTCAGATTTTTGATAAATTCCTAAAAAGCCCTAATTAATATAAATATCGTTTAATAAGAGTTGATAATTAAAACTGGCTTGATAGAGCTTAAAGAAATAATTAAGAAATTTTTCGTATTCATCAAGATAATTTTGTATAGGCATCAAAGTAAATTCCCTCATAATCATTCAGGATAAACTAGGGGTTTAGCAGATTTAGATCCCCAACTACTTCCAGTAGTTGAGGATGTCACTTATATAAGTTAGGTATAATTTATCACCGTACTCTTGGAGTTGCTAGAGAATTAAAAACACCCCAATTTTGGATACCTTCCTGACCTAATATTGCTTCAGCACAATCGATTTCTGTGTCTGTACCATCAAGAATAATTAAATAATAACTTTGCTGGAGGTGATCGCTATACATTCTTGCTCTGTCTTCGGGAATACCTAAATCCTTTAAAGACCTGACTAAATTCTCATTTGCGGTTACTCCCACAGTCACACCTGCAATACTAGCCACCAAGGCTACACCTACAGAACCTGCTGCCAGTATCGCTCCTAAACTCGGTATAGCTAGTCCACTCAGTCCAATTAACAAATTAGCCCAGGTAGTTGAAGTCAGTGTATCTCCCACTCCAACCGTAGTATTAACATCTTGATTACCAATTTGATGACTTGTTTGTGCTTCCCCAAGGCTACTATTATGTTTTATATCTTTGCCAATAATGGAAACTTTCTCCATCGGATAGCCGGAAGCTTTTAATTGCTTAATTGCTTGTTCTAATTCTTGGGTTTTAGCAAATACTCCTAATCCACGTTTAGCTTCTTGAGTGATCATATTTTTTTCCTCGTGAATCTTTTTATCTTTACTTGTAATATTGCTTGCTGGTTTATAAGCATTTGGTTCTCATTTAATTACAGCAATTTATGATTGAATATCTCCTCTAACTAAAGTTACTTTTCTTTGAAACGATATAGTGATTACATCACCTTTTTTATAATATAAATTCAACATAAATATCATCAGTATCCTAAAGATAGGCAATAGTTTATAACTCATGAAGGATTTAGATACCTTCAGAAGTTTTTATCATTCTTTCGTAAGGATTCAGGTCTAAGGTAGAGGGATTAAAGAAGGTGTATGGAAAGCAGAGTGAACCATGGCTTTCATAGGTTGGTCAAAAAACTCAATTAGAGAAAGTGCTTGACGGCGACAAGTTTGTATAACCGTCAATAAATTGGCAGTATGTTGGAATAGCTCCAGAGAAAGAGAATCACCACAGACTTTTCGTTATGTCAGTGCTAAACCTAACCTTGGTTCAGCTAAATTATGATCAAGGTCTATTGCCTAAGGAAGGTAAAAGTTTACCAGGTTCCCCTGGGGCTTGATCAATGAATGAATGGAAGATTCAACTTTTGGTTGAAACTAGGATGGGCAAGTCAAGAATTCATGAAGGTTTTGGGTTTGTCGGAATAAAGGGTAGTTTTTAAAACCTTCATCTATGAGGTCGATGAATTTTGTGCCAACTTCTTGGTGATTGAAGCCAGGAATCTTGATTAGTATCTTGAAGTGATGGGGTAGGGTAGATGTGCCTGACATTTCTGTTGAGCTGTCACCGGATAACCGTTATAGGCAGTAAAGTCATCAGAACTGAGTACACCAGAGTAACTTGAACCCACAATGGATTCTAATTCGCCAGGACAAGGAGTATCAGACCCATGAAATAAAGGGAAGTCACTATTGGCAAAAATGCATAACCATTGTTTCACCCCTTTGACTATCCAGGGTGTTTCATCCCCAAGGATATGAGGCTAGGTTTGTTTTATCCACTGTTTGAGGCTATGAATACTTTGAGCCACTGGACCATCTATTCCTTCATTTGTACCTACTAATGTTCCCACTCCAATTTCTATTTGACCCAGTTCCCACAACAAGAAGTATTCTTTCTCATAGGGTCAATGGCCCTAGTTATTGATCCATCCCAAAAAAGCTTGTAGTGTGGTTCCTATATCTTGTCCCAGTACTATTTCTGCTGACCAGTGTGCCTTTTGTGTTTCCCCACACACAGTGCAAATCCACTTCCATTGGCCTGTCCACCAAGTCCCCTACTTCTTGTGTTTCGATTTTTATGATTGGTTCGCCAAACAATTGCCCCTCACCTCAACATCCACACACTTGCCGTCCCACTATCTCAAATCTATTCTATCTACTCCACCAAACACCTTTCTCCTTTTTCCCCTATGCCCTGGTTGTTCTCCTGGCCCGGATTTCTCACAAAAAGATAAAAAAAGGGGTCGAAGACTGCGAAAATGTATATATAGCAAGCATCTCAGCAGTTGGAAACCATGACCCCATCTTCAACAGATTGTATACCAAAACAGTTGAAATTTGAGCAACGAAAATGGCTGCCAGTCATAGTCAATTTCCAGGGTGGACAAGTAAGAGCAGATGCAGGATTAAGCTTAATTGCTGAAATAGACAGAAAATTGCAAATCACATCACAGTTTGCACAATGTTTCCAAGATTAGCGAAAGCCAAATCGGATTGACCATTCAATAGAGAGCTTAATTAAACAAAGAATATACGGGCTGGTCATGGGGTATGAAGACTTGAATGACCACGAAGAATTACGTCATGACCAGATGTTTGCTATAGCATTAGGAAAAAGGATTGGAGTAGAGAATGAACCTGCAACATTGGCAGGAAAGAGTACATTAAATCCCCTGGAACATTGTCCTGAAGATGTGGAACAAGGAGCAGACAGCGGGTACCATAAAATCTGGCATTCTCCATCAGAAATTGAAAGCTTACTTGTCAAAATATTTCTAGAATCTTACGCCAAAGAACCAAGAGAAATTGTTTTGGATCTAGATGTAACTGATGACTTAGTACACGGCTATCAGGAGCAAGTTTTCTTCAATACTTATGATGGGGGATAATGCTATGCTCCACTTTATGTTTTCTGTGGAAAACATCTATTAGCAGCCAAACTTCGCCCTTCAAACGTAGACCCAGCATTTGGGGCATTATCAGAACTACAAGGAGTGATTAAACAAATAGGTCAACAATGGAAGAATGTTGAGATTTTAGTAGGTGGATATAGTGCTTATTCTAGAGACGATATCATCACATGGTATGAATCCCAAATGGGTGTGGATTATGTTTTTGGATTGGCGCAAAATAGTCGTTTAATTGGGATGACTAGAAAGACTCAAAGTAGAGTATCCCTTGAGTTTGAGTAAAAACTATCAACAGTAGTTTCATTCTTAGAAACTATGTTTAAACCAGATGAAGAACTTGCAGAATTTGCTGGTGACTTGATTAATAACTCAATTTGCTATAAATCTTTAGACTATAAAGCTCGTGAATCTTGGAGCCGTAGTCGTCGTGTTGTTTTTAAAGTTGAATATGGAGTAAAAGGGACTAATGTTCGTTTTGTTGTAACTTCACTTTCTACTAATAAAGTACCTCCTAGTCAACTATATAGACAAAAATATTGTCAGCGAGGGGAGATGGAAAATCGTTTTAAAGAACAACAATTAGAACTTTTTAGTGATAGAACAAGCAACCATACATTTACGGTAAATCAATTAGGTTTATGGTTCTCTTCTATAGCTTAGGTTTTGCTCAATGCCTTGGGTCAAAAATGTTTAGCTAAAACCGAATTACAAAATGCTACTGTTGGGACTATTCGTACCAAATTATTGAAGTTAGGAGCTTTGATTACTGTAAGTACACGTCCCATTTTAATTGCGATTACTAGTTCTTGCCCATACAGACATATCTTTGCTACTGCTCATAGACGCTTAAGAATGCTCACTAATACTGCTTAATTTGAAGTTAAATTGCCTTTTACTTATTTCTAAGTAATCATAGTTCGCCCTTGGGTTGATTCAAGTCTTGTTTTGTCATGCTTAATTTTATGAACAGAGCATTTTGATTTTACTACCAATAAAAAGATAGTGACTTTTTTAGCTTTATAAATGCGATTTTATATTTAATTTATCTCTGCGATTCAGTTTTGATTGATGATGTATCAAAATTTAGTCTCACATCAGGTCATGTAAATTTATTTTTTACTGCTTGTGAGAAATCCGGGCTGGTTTCCGTTTTCGTGTCTGGTTCTCTTCTGGTTTATCTTCTTGTTTGTTCTCGGTTTCTTTGAGGATGTCTCCCAAGGGTGCTTTGGATCATGTTATGGTCTCTAAATCTCTACTGACTTTGAGTTTCTCTATTTCTTTTTCTACTTCTACTACTCTATTTGTTAGCTTCTCTATACTTTTCCCCTGGTCAATCGTGATTTCTACCAGTTGCTCTGTTCCCAACTGCTTCAATATCTCTCTGTCTAGTTTTAGTCCCAGCTTCTTTTCCATAAGTGCTATATTCTGCCTCACCTATCACACTTGTCAATACCCCACCACCTCAATCCTTACACATCGGGCAATAAAGTATATTCCTAAAATTGCAGTTATGGAAGCGTATGATGTTGTCATTATCAGTGCAGTGCTGGACATAATGGCTTAGTTTGTGCTGGTTATTTATTCCAAGCAGGGTACAGTGTTTTGCTATTGCAAGGGAGATCCATTCCCGGTGGTGGTTGCACAACAGAATAACTTATACCCCAAGAAGCACCTAGTTTTAAATTCAATCCTTGTGCAGTAAATCACTTATTTATTTTTCTGGGTTCAGTTATTCAAGAATTAGAACTGCAAAAATACGGTTTAGAATATCTGGTTTGTGATCCAGTAGTCTTTTATCATCATCCTGATGGTAAATATTTCTTAGCTCATAAATCTGTAGAAAAAACTTGTGCGGAAATTGCCCATTACAGTCAGCATGATCCCAAAAATATCCTGAATATGTTGACTTCTGGGAAAGGTTTATCACATCTGCCATACTCTTTTTTAATGCTCCTCCTAAATCAATGTAGACATTGCTGGTAATTACAATCTCCAAAATTTACAAGATATGTTTGTTTTGCGTTGTGGGTGGTACAAAGACTACCTTAGATTTAATTCGTACCTTTCTTAGCAGTCCTATAGATAATATCGACGAATATTTTGATTCAGAATTTCTCAAAGCAGCTTTAGCAAAACTTTCCGCAGAATTAACTTCACCAGCATAAGAAAAAGCTATGTCCTTTGGGGCAATGATGATGGTATTACGTCATCATCCTGGTATGGCTAGAGTAAAAGGTGGGAGTGGTGCGCTAATTGATGCTTTGGTGAAGTTAGTAAAAAGTGCAGGTGGTGTGATTCTCACTGACTAAAAGGTAGGAAAAGTTTTAGTTTATAATGGCCAGGCAGTTGGTGTGCGGGTTGCTGGTGGTAAAGAATATCGTGCTAACAAAAGTGTAACTTATCGTATTGATGCGGAACGTTTATTTTTACAACTAATTGATAGTAACGATGTAGATAATGCTGATGCAAATTTACGAACTAGATTAGACCGTCGGATTATTAATAATAACGAAACTATTCTCAAAAACGCAATGGCATGCTTCACTGCGCTGCGCTTCATACCCTACGGTAAGCAAGCTACAACATGACAATAAACCTACACATTTGAGATGCTCTCATGATTAACATCTTTACTATCTTCTCCAGCTTGCTCTAAAATCTCCACAGGAAATAAACCTGCACGATGAGCATCAACAGGAATTCCATGAGGATCTAAACTGCCTTTAGGCAAGTAAACTAATTCTCTTAAAGGTGTCACCATTGGGTCATCGGTGACTTTATAAGGTAATCTTCCCATTGCCACATTATCAAGATTCAACTCGTGGCGGTCATAAGTACAAAGGTCATATTCTTCAGTAAATGAAATGCAGTTAGTTGGGCAGAATTCCACACAGTTACCGCAGAAAATACAAACACCAAAATCAATGCTGTAATGATTGAGTTTTTTCTTCTTAGTTTCTTGGTCAAATTCCCAATCTACTACCGGCAGGTTGATGGGACAAACCCGAACACATACTTCACAAGAAATACATTTATCAAATTCAAAATGAATTCTGCCTCGGAAGCGTTCTGAAGGAATGAGTTTTTCGTAAGGATATTGAACAGTTATGGGACGACGGTTCATGTGGTCAAAAGTCACCGATAGCCCTTGTCCAATGTATTGAATGGCTTGCACGCTATTTTGGACATAATCACCAATGTGTTGAAGAAATTTAAACATGAATAACCTAATTTTTACTAAAAATACTACTAATCTTCTTCTACACGGTAATAGCTGCTGTTAGTTTTACCCTCTATCAGTTGACAGAATTCATATTTGTCTGTAGTGGATATTTTCAAGGTAATAATTTTAAGTTAAGTCTTTCTTCAGAAAGATGTGGTAATTACTAAAGGTTGGAAATATGGCAGTATGAATCGATAAAAAATGAGGCTATGGTTTAGAAAAAAGGAAATACTCTTATCACTGATGAAAAACTGCCATTTCCCCTAGTAAGCAATGGTTTTATCCTCATGAGCTTGATAATCTTATTTATAGCTGCGATTTATTACGGAATTATTAACCCATAGGGATTTAAAGAAGATTACAGGTAAATGAAATATAGCAGGGAATAGGTAATAGGGCATTGGGAAGCAGAGGATAAAATCACCAATCACCAATTACCAATCACCAATCACCAATCACCAATTGTTTTAATTTCCTCCCAAGGTGTGATGGAAGTATGAGTAGTTAATTTCTTAATTACTCCTATAAACAGAAAGCGTTTTTAAAGGATGTGATGACAATACATGGCAAAAAGATATCCAAAGTTTAGCCAGGATCTGGCACAAGATCCAACGACGCGGCGGATCTGGTATGCGAGCGCTCAAGCTAATGATTTTGAAGTCCATGATGACATAACTGAAGAGAATCTTTACCAAAAGATTTTTGCCACCCATTTTGGTCATGTGGCAATCATTTTTCTCTGGGCTTCTAGTCTTTTATTTCATGTTGCTTGGCAGGGTAATTTTGAACAGTGGATTAGAGATCCGCTGCATATTCGCCCTATTGCCCATGCAATTTGGGACCCTCATTTCGGTAAACCTGCCATAGAAGCTTTTAGTCAAGGTGGTGCAAACTACCCCGTTAACATTGCTTATTCTGGTGTCTACCATTGGTGGTACACTATTGGGATGCGAACAAACCAAGAATTGTATATTGGTTCTCTGGGGTTCTTGTTGTTAGCAGCACTGTTTTTGTTTGCTGGTTGGTTACATCTGCAACCTAAGTTTCGTCCTAGTTTGACTTGGTTTAAAAGTGCTGAACCTCGCCTGAATCACCATTTAGCTGGGTTGTTTGGTGTCAGTGCTTTGGCTTGGACTGGCCACTTGATTCACGTTGCTATTCCCGCATCTCGTGGTATTCATGTTGGTTGGGATAACTTTCTGACTACCTTACCTCACCCGGCTGGGTTGACTCCTTTCTGGACGGGTAACTGGGGTGTCTATGCCCAAAATCCAGATACAGCAGGGCATATTTTTGGTACTTCCCAGGGTTCTGGGACGGCAATTTTGACTTTTTTGGGTGGCTTCCATCCAGAAACAGACTCCCTATGGCTGACGGATATAGCTCATCACCATTTAGCGATCGCTGTTGTTTTTATAATCGCCGGTCATATGTACCGCACTAACTTCGGGATTGGTCATAGCATTAAAGAAATGCTCAATGCCAGAAGTTTCTTTGGTATCCACACGGAAGGTCAGTTTAACCTACCCCACCAAGGACTGTACGACACCTATAACAATTCTCTCCACTTCCAGTTGAGTATTCATCTAGCAGCTTTGGGAACTGTGACTTCTTTAGTAGCACAGCATATGTACTCGCTGCCGCCTTATGCTTTTATGGCGAAGGACTACACCACCCAAGCGGCGTTATATACTCACCATCAGTATATTGCTGGCTTCTTGATGATAGGCGCATTTGCCCATGCGGGGATTTTCTGGGTGCGGGACTATGACCCAGAACAAAATAAAGATAATGTGCTGGATAGGGTACTTCAGCACAAAGAAGCGATCATCTCTCACCTAAGTTGGGTGTCTTTGTTTTTGGGATTCCATACACTAGGGTTATATGTTCACAATGACGTTCTAGTTGCCTTTGGCACGCCAGAAAAGCAAATTTTGATTGAGCCCGTATTTGCTCAATTTATCCAAGCTGCTCACGGTAAATTACTGTATGGCATGGATGCTTTGTTATCTAACCCCAATAGTATTGCCTTTACAGCTTGGCCAAACCACGCTAATGTTTGGCTTCCTGGTTGGTTAGATGCGATTAATTCTGGTACTAACTCACTGTTTTTGACCATTGGACCTGGAGATTTTTTGGTTCATCATGCGATCGCACTCGGTTTGCACACCACTACACTAATATGTGTTAAAGGTGCATTAGATGCCCGTGGAACCAAGTTGTTTCCCGACAAGAAAGACTTCGGTTTCAACTTCCCCTGTGATGGTCCTGGTAGAGGTGGTAGTTGTCAAACTTCTTCTTGGCAACAGACCTTTTTCCTCGCGTTTTTCTGGATGTTAAACCTCCTGGGTTGGGTAACATTCTACTGGCACTGGAAGCATTTAGGCATTTGGCAAGGTAACGTTGCCCAGTTCAATGAAAACTCAACATATTTAATGGGTTGGTTTCGTGATTATCTCTGGGCTAACTCAGCACAATTAATCAATGGTTATAACCCCTTTGGTACAAGTAACCTCTCTGTGTGGGCTTGGATGTTCCTGTTTGGACACCTAGTTTGGGCAACAGGTTTCATGTTCCTAATTAGCTGGCGTGGCTATTGGCAAGAGTTGATTGAAACTCTGGTGTGGGCACACGAACGCACCCCCTTAGCAAACTTAGTTTACTGGAAAGATAAACCAGTAGCTATGTCCATCGTCCAAGGTTGGTTAGTGGGTTTAGTTCACTTCACAGTTGGTTATGTCCTCACCTATGCTGCATTCCTCATAGCTTCAACCGCCGGTAAACTTGCATGAAATATTAAGAGTTCCTCTGACCTTTTTGCAATTTTCCCCCTCGATACCTTGCGGTTCGAGGAGGAATTTTTTTGGACTGCAAATTAACAGCGTGAGAGCTTATTTAAGGTAATTTAGAACACAAATTCAGATAAATTAGTTGAAAGACGGAAATAATGGGGGCAAAAATGTCAGAGAACTCACAACAACAACCCGTTTTTGTTGTTGGTGCTGGTTGGGCTGCTTTAGGGGCTACTTACCATTTAGCCCAATAAGGTTATGATATCACACTATTAGAAGCAGGTTCCTATCCTGGTGGACTGGTTGTAGGTTGGCAAACCGGCGGAGGAAAATCTGTAGAAGCAGGTATCCATGGCTTTTGGTATCCTTACAGAAATCTTTTTTGCCTAATCAGTGAATTAGAAATTAATCCCTTTACAACTTGGACTCGTTCTGCTCAATATTCCCCCGCAGGTTTAGAAGTTGAATCACCAATCTTTCAAGATTTACCAAGATTGCCAACACCATTAGGGACTTTTTTTACACTCAATTTCAACGTTTACCACTTATTGACAGACTCAGCGCCTTACCATTACTTTATAGCTTAATTGATTTTGATAATTCTCATGAGGCTTGGCGACGTTATTATTCTATAATAGCCCGTAAACTATTTCAAACTTTTGGTGTTTCTACACGACTTTATCAAGAAGCATTTGAACCAATGTTATTAGTGGCCTTATTCGCCCCTAGTGAAAAATGTTCAGCCGCCGCTACTTTAGGAAAGTTATATTATTTCATTCTCTCTCATCAACCTGACTTTGATATAGTGTGGTGTCGGGGAACGGTGGGATAAAAAATCTTCCGTCCTTGGGTGAAGCAGATAGGAAATCTAGGCACAAAAGTTTTATCTAAACACAGAGTTACAGATGTAATTATTGATCATAATCTCCAAGTTAAAACTGTAGTTTGCGGTGATGAAATACTTGATGCTGATGCCATTATTTTTTCGGCTGGTATCACAGGACTGAAGCAAATTGTCTCTATTACTCCTAGTTTACAAAGTTATGAATAATTCCGTAATTTAAATAATCTAGGTGCAATTGATGTTTTAGCAACTCGGCTATGGTTTGACAGAAAAGTCGATATTCCTCGTCCTTCTAATGCTTGCCTTCGTTTTGAAGATACAACAGTATGAACATTTTTTGATTTAAATACTTTACATGATGAATTCAAAAATTAAATAGAACCAGTAGTGGACGTTGATTTTTATGATGCTAATCAATTTGTTGATCATTAAGATTAAGAAATTGTCAAAATACTTCAAGGTTATTTAGCAAGTTGTATCCCAGAGTTTAAACAAGCAAAAATAATAGATCGTAGTGTAATTTGGTTAGCAAATGCAGTAACTCAATTTTCACCCGGTAGTTATCGGTATTGACAGCAGAAACCAGTTGAAAAAATGTGTTGATGAGTGGAGATTAGATTATTAATAGTCACGGTTCATGGTCACATGATAAAGCCTATGTCACAGGTTTAGGAGCAGCTAATTTAGTAGTTTCATATTTACAAAATGGGAAAGAAGCAGATAGAAAACAAATGAAATCCATATAGAAATAGCCAGAAACATGAATCAATCTATCCGTGATGTAGGTTAAATTGATTTACCTAACTTTTGGTTGCCTTAGTTTAGTGTGTAGGTTGGGATTACTGTTAAAATCCAATTCCCGACTTCTTTAAGAAGTCGGGGTCTAAGTAAATACAACCCCATAGAACATTGTTTCGGTTGGTTAGAACAGCATTGGAATGGCAGTGTACTTGACTCTGTTGAGACTGTACTGAATTTCGCCTTTTAGGGTAAAAGTCCGGTTGTTACATTGGTAGAAAAGGTTTATTCCACAGGAGTTAAACTTACAACCTCAGCTATGGCAGAATCTGATTGAAACACAGATTCATCGCCTACCCAATCTCAAAAAATGGTTTGTGGAAATTTTCGCTAAATCAGCATAGCTATTGGATCATCTTTTTTGTGGAGTTCTCTTATTAACTTCTAGTTCAGTAGTTTTAGTTGCTTTATCAGTTTCTAATTCAGCAGTTGTACTTGTTTGATTAGCTTATAGTTTACTACCTTTAGCTGTAGGTCATATTTTGAAAAAATAATTTTAGGAAGAATTGTCCTCATACACTATGTCTAGAACTACAACTGCTGTAATTGCAAATCATAATTGCATCTGAATTGTAGTAGGATATAAAATGAAGCTTTTGAATTTTGCTCTTCAATAGTCCTAGCTTGAAGGTTATGAGTTTGTGTCTTTAACAGTAACGGCTTAAATAGGTTTTTATGGGAACCAGCTTGTTCTTCTTAAGCCTGAATGATTCCTGTGTCTTTTTTCTCTTCTTGTTCGGCTTCACATTCTGAGCAAGCGCGTTGAACAGTTCCCTCATTTGCTGAGTTGGAATCCTGATCACCATCATCTCCCGATTGATTCGCTCAGATGATCGATTTCAACCGTCTCATTCCCTACTTCCTCGGTTTTCTCCATCCAATGGCTCCAAGGTTATATTTTCGCCTGGCGATAAATCTGTGTTGGCTTTGGGCTGGACAGCAACTTTGATGGGATTGGCTGTTGCCTATACATACCCCCCCATTAAGTCTGGTTCAGCTTCATCTGAACTTCTGGTGTCACTACTGGAGTGGCACGTGGTGTAAATTTCGAAGCATCTATGAAAGGCACTTTTATGCTGCTTTACCTCTTCTTTTTGAGTCTGTTCTTCTGGTGAGGGTATTGATACTAAAAACGGTTTATTTAAAAGTGTCATTCTAAACATTCACGGAGGGTCTCTGAAAGAGATAGTGAAGAATCTCCGAGATACTAGAGCCTACGGTAGGCTCCACGTTCACGCAGTGTCCCGAAGGGATACGCTGCACTACGTTACCCATGGCTTACGCCACGCTGCGCTATCAGTATGACATAAGTCCAAGTTTCAGCCGTTTACAGTATAGTACTAAGCTTCCACTTTCACGCCTTTCCAGAAGCCGATATAACCTTCTATATTTTTGGCTTTCTCTTTGGTGCTGGGATAGTACCAAGCTGCATCTTTGTTGACTTGTCCATCTACTTCTATGTTGTAGTAACTAGCAACTCCTTTCCAAAAACAAGTGGTGTGAGTATCACTGTCTCTAAAATATTGTTTGTTAATGGTGTCAGCAGGAAAGTAATGATTTCCTTCTACCACTACGGTTTTGTTGCTTTCGGCTAAAATAGCACCGTTCCAAGTTGCTTTCATAGTGAGGATTGAAAATAAGTTAACAATTCTTATTGTTACATTTTTATGGGAACTTACCTATCAAATCTCAATGGTAAAACTTGCTCCTTGTTCACAAGGGGTAGGGTGTGGGGTGTAGGGGGAAGGAGTTAAAAAATTAAGCCTTGATGGGAATGGAAATTAAGAATTCTGTACCCTTTTCCAGTCTGGAATTCACCTCAATTGTGCCACCGTATCTTTCTTCCACAATTTGACGTGCGATCACTAGTCCTAATGCTGTACCTTTACCTACTCCTTTAGTAGTGAATAAATGATCAAATATTTTTCCTTGGACTTATGTACTTATACCTTTACCATTATCTCTAATCTTGATATAAACTTGGTTAGCGATCACCTCTGTACTAATTGTAATTTGTTGAGGATGAGCTTAGAGTTTAGGAAAGGTAGAAGTTTGTGCCATCTCATCAAACATATCAATGGTATTCGCCAAGATATTCATAAACACTTGATTTAATTGTCCAGGGAAGCATTTAATGGGCGGAATATTACCAGTGTTCGTTAGCTTTGAGGCAGTATTTTAACATCAACAGGGTACTATCCAGACCTTCGTCCAGATTAGCAGTTACTTTGTAGTGGGTGTCAGCACGGGATAAGGTACGCAGACTCTTACTAATAGATTTGATGCGGTTATTTGCGCGTATCATCGCACCGAGTAATTTGGGTAAATCTGCCATCAAAAATGCCAAATCTATATCTTCTCAGTTCTCTTGAATCGCTGAAACTGCTTGGGGATAGTGTTGTTGATAAAGTTCTATATGTACCATTAAATCGTGGATGTATTCTTTAGCTTTTTTGATACTGCCGTTGAGAAGACCGATGGGGTTATTGACTTCATGGGTAACACCTGTAACCCTGCAACTAAGTTACCCAGGGATGCCATTTTTTCATTCTGCAGTATTTGTAGTTGCGCTTGTTTTAGTTCTTGTAAAGCTGTTTCTAGTTCCTAGGATGTTTTCTGAATTGCTGCTTGTGCCCGTTGGCGATCGCTAATATCTAAAACCATCGAAACTCCACCGCAAACTTCACCATTTAAGTTCAACATGGGGGCATTAAACCACTCGCAAATAATCCGCCGTCCATCCTTAGTCAAGTTTTCATTAATGGAGTGATAACCTCCACCTTCAGCTAAAATCACCTTGGTTAAATTAGCTACATAGGCATGATACTCTTCAGGAATAATGCAACGGAAATCTTTACCTAAAATTTCTGCTGCTGGATAGCCAAACATTTTCTCGGCGGCTGGATTCCAAACCTAAAATTCAAACTCAGTATTCCACTCTATGATAGGTATAGGTGTTTGTTGAATAATTAATTGCAATTTTTGTTGAGATTCTTCGAGATAGTAGGATTTTTCCCTTTCTTGGGCGTGGAGTCGGGCATTTTCCAAAGCAATGACCGCTTGGGTACAAAGGAAGTTAAGGAGCGGAATGCGATCGCTAAAACCCCTACTATTTGACGCATTTTTCAAATACAAAATCCCAATTAAATTTCCTTGATTGAGAATTGGCAAGCACAGTACACTTTTTGGTTATTGTTCATATAAATACTGAACAATAACAGGTAAATCGGTCTTCAGCTCGTCAATCATCCGAATTTATTGGGTGTTTTTGACGTACTGAATTAGTTTGACGGGTAGATTGGGATTACCTTCTAGGAGTTGGGAACAAAGTTCTGTGGTTTCGGTTGTGGCAGGGGCAACTTGACTGCTCTCCTCAAAGTATTCTCCTTTGAGGAGAGCAGGATTTTCTACAGATTCAGTCAGGTTATCAACCACCTGTATCCAAATATGCAATTGGTGAATCCGTTGTTCTTGTTTCAAACCAATTATCGCCTGAATATATTTCTCATAATCGTTGTGAGTGTATTTGAGATTCTTCCCCGATAGAATTGTACAAAAGTAGGCATTGATGAGACAGTAAGCACAACTTTCAGCGTCTCCATTTTGGGAAAAACTTTGATAACGTAAAATTAGAGGTTTGAGGCCATCCCGCACTGGTTTGTAAAAATGGCGTGATAAGCCGTAGATGGCATTATATGTCACTGCTCGGTATTCCTGGTCAGACTGCTGCTGTTCTAGAGCGATCACCAATTCCCCAAACTGTTTACCAGTGTCAATATCCCCTAGACACCCGTTAATTAATACACTAAACATCCCAAAGGCAAAGGGAGTTAGAGAGGAACGACCATATTTCAATGTGACATCCACCAGTCGGCATACCAACAACCCCAGCATTTCTGGTACAGCAAAATAGGCAGGATAGGAAGACCAGCGTAGAATTTTCATCGCTGCTAGTTTCTCAGCATTTTCCATGGGCGGGAGTTCGGCCAGATTTTCAAAGCCCACCCGCTGAATCAACTCGGTAGTAGTCTGAAGTGCATCCAGAAGATCTTGAGTATTAGGACTAGCTCGAAATGTATCACCTAAATGGTTTAAGGTTTGCACCGCCAAAGTTACGGCTTGGCGGAGCTGAGATTGAGTATGATAGTGAAAAATAAGGAGTTCGTAAATCTTAACTTGCTCCTGGATCTGGGTGACAACTGTCAGAATATAGTCACACAAACCTTTCATCGTCTCAAAATCAGTTTTCAGACAAGCTGACTCTGCTGCACCTATGTATAGATCTAGGGCGAGGGAGTATTCCCGGATTTCTCACAAGCAGTAAAAAATAAATTTACATGACCTGATGTGAGACTAAATTTTGATACATCATCAATCAAAACTGAATCGCAGAGATAAATTAAATATAAAATCGCATTTATAAAGCTAAAAAAGTCACTATCTTTTTATTGGTAGTAAAATCAAAATGCTCTGTTCATAAAATTAAGCATGACAAAACAAGACTTGAATCAACCCAAGGGCGAACTATGATTACTTAGAAATAAGTAAAAGGCAATTTAACTTCAAATTAAGCAGTATTAGTGAGCATTCTTAAGCGTCTATGAGCAGTAGCAAAGATATGTCTGTATGGGCAAGAACTAGTAATCGCAATTAAAATGGGACGTGTACTTACAGTAATCAAAGCTCCTAACTTCAATAATTTGGTACGAATAGTCCCAACAGTAGCATTTTGTAATTCGGTTTTAGCTAAACATTTTTGACCCAAGGCATTGAGCAAAACCTAAGCTATAGAAGAGAACCATAAACCTAATTGATTTACCGTAAATGTATGGTTGCTTGTTCTATCACTAAAAAGTTCTAATTGTTGTTCTTTAAAACGATTTTCCATCTCCCCTCGCTGACAATATTTTTGTCTATATAGTTGACTAGGAGGTACTTTATTAGTAGAAAGTGAAGTTACAACAAAACGAACATTAGTCCCTTTTACTCCATATTCAACTTTAAAAACAACACGACGACTACGGCTCCAAGATTCACGAGCTTTATAGTCTAAAGATTTATAGCAAATTGAGTTATTAATCAAGTCACCAGCAAATTCTGCAAGTTCTTCATCTGGTTTAAACATAGTTTCTAAGAATGAAACTACTGTTGATAGTTTTTACTCAAACTCAAGGGATACTCTACTTTGAGTCTTTCTAGTCATCCCAATTAAACGACTATTTTGCGCCAATCCAAAAACATAATCCACACCCATTTGGGATTCATACCATGTGATGATATCGTCTCTAGAATAAGCA
Organism: 'Nostoc azollae' 0708; assembly: GCF_000196515.1. NCBI lineage: Bacteria > Bacillati > Cyanobacteriota > Cyanophyceae > Nostocales > Nostocaceae > Trichormus > Trichormus azollae. Next base: position 249,505 of record NC_014248.1, on the reverse strand, counting down.
CTATATCCACCTACTAAAATCTCAACATTCTTCCATTGTTGACCTATTTGTTTAATCACTCCTTGTAGTTCTGATAATGCCCCAAATGCTGGGTCTACGTTTGAAGGGCGAAGTTTGGCTGCTAATAGATGTTTTCCACAGAAAACATAAAGTGGAGCATAGCATTATCCCCCATCATAAGTATTGAAGAAAACTTGCTCCTGATAGCCGTGTACTAAGTCATCAGTTACATCTAGATCCAAAACAATTTCTCTTGGTTCTTTGGCGTAAGATTCTAGAAATATTTTGACAAGTAAGCTTTCAATTCCTGATGGAGAATGCCAGATTTTATGGTACCCGCTGTCTGCTCCTTGTTCCACATCTTCAGGACAATGTTCCAGGGGATTTAATGTACTCTTTCCTGCCAATGTTGCAGGTTCATTCTCTAATCCAATCCTTTTTCCTAATGCTATAGCAAACATCTGGTCATGACGTAATTCTTCGTGGTCATTCAAGTCTTCATACCCCATGACCAGCCCGTATATTCTTTGTTTAATTAAGCTCTCTATTGAATGGTCAATCCGATTTAGCTTTCGCTAATCTTGGAAACATTGTGCAAACTGTGATGTGATTTGCAATTTTCTGTCTATTTCAGCAATTAAGCTTAATCCTGCATCTGCTCTTACTTGTCCACCCTGGAAATTGACTATGACTGGCAGCCATTTTTGTTGCTCAAATTTCAACTGTTTTGGTATACAATCTGTTGAAGATGGGGTCATGGTTTCCAACTGCTGAAATGCCTGCTATATATACATTTTCGCAGTCTTTGACCCCTTTTTTTTATCTTTTTGTGAGAAATCCGGGTATTGACTCTGCCAACAGTCTGAAGTTAACAGATGAATTCCCTGATCAAAGTAACCATAGGCAGACTCATATCCTGTAGCCAGTTTTGATCGCTCCTTACCTGCTAGTAAATTTAACTGAGCCAGTTCTGCGCGTTGGCTGGGCTGGGCAATTAGTTCAACACCGTAATTCAATAGGTTGACAATATGAAAGATTTTTTCTTCTACCTCTGCTTTGGCAGTGTGCCTGAATAGCAGTTCCCCAATTGTGCGATGAGTCTGTTGCTTCTGATCTGATGGAATTAAAGAATAGGCAGCTTGTTGGACGCGATCGTGTAGAAAGCGATATGTGACATTTTCTATGGTGTTAGTATTTGCACGTTGCTGTTCCTGTTCCAGATAGAATTTGTACAACTCACTCTTAGGCAAAACTAATTCTTCCTGTAAAGCTTTCCACAAAGCCGTTGCGACATCAGATTCGGATTGTTGAGAGACAATAGCCAGTGTACTCAAATCAAAGTGATTACCAATATAAGCAGCCAGTTTTAACACCGTCTAAGTCTCAACCGGAAGCTTCTGCAACCGTTGCGCCATCAACTCCACCACATCATCCGTCAAGGCAGCATCTCGCACTTGGATGATGTCACATTGCCAATACCCAGTTTGAGCATCAAGGGTAGTTAGTTATTTTTGATACAATACTTTAAGAAACTGCGTGGCAAAAAAGGGTTGCCTTGAGTTTTTCGATGGACTAATTCCGTCAAGAGTTGGGCTAATTATATGGCGCAATTAATGGTATCTGCCACAAACTGATTTAAACTAGATACAGATAGAGGTTTTAATCTAATGGTATTCAGTGTTGCTCCAGCTTTGCTGACTTCATGCAGTTTTAGCATCAACGGATGTGCTGGAAATACTTCATTATCCCGGTCAGCACCTATCAGCAGCAAATATTCTGTTTGTAATTCGCCCATCAACAACTGTGTCAACTTCAGCAATGCCAAATCTGCCCACTGTAAATCATCTCAAAATATCACTAGGGGATGATCTGCTATGGTGAAGACTTGAACAAATTTCTGGAATATATAAGTTAAACTGATTCTGGCCTGCGGTGCTTGATAGTTCTCGTGCTGGTGGTTGTTCTCCAATGATCCGTTCCAATTCGGGAATGACTTCGATGATCACCTGAACATTTTCTCCCCAGGCGGCAAGAATTTATCTTTTCCAAGTTTGTAGTTGGGTGTTGGATTGGGAAAGCAACTGCCCCATCAAATTACAAAAACTTGACACAAAGGCAGAAAAGGGAATGTTGCGATTAAATTGGTCAAACTTACCTTTAATAAAATACCCGTGCTGACGGGTAATTGGTTTGTGAATTTCATTGACTACCGCTGTTTTACCAATGCAGGAAAATCCTCCCACGAGCATCATTTCTGATGTGCCTTTGAGCGTGTCGCCAATGGCATCTAGTAACCTCTGAACTTCCGCTTCACGGCCATAGAGTTTTTCAGGAATCAAGAAATGATCGCACACATCCCTCTGACCAATTTCAAAATCTGTAATTTTGCCTGTATCTTTTAGTTGAGACGAACAAGTCTCGAAATAGTGCTTTAATCCCAAAGCACTATGATATCTACTTAGGCGTTTTTTGCCAAGAGTTTATTTATAATTTTACTGATAACTTGTGGTATTTCTGGTTTGATATCAGATACGTAACCAGCCAGTTGCGCCAGATGACAATGCACCAACTCCATGGGGGGATCACAGATAAATGGTAACTCTCCTGTCAATAATTCATAAAAAGTGACTCCCAGAGAATAAAAATCACTGCGGTAGTCTATCCCTCGATTCATCCTCCCGGTTTGTTCTGGGGAAATATAAGCGAGAGTTCCTTCTAACACATTAGGATTTTTGATGTCTTCGGTTTCTTTGGGTAACAGGGAGGCAATACTAAAATCAATCAGTTGGACTTGTTTTGTTTGTAGGTTAATCAGAATGTTGGCAGGTTTTATGTCTTTGTGGATCACCCGCTTTTGGTGCAAATGGTGGAGAATATTAGTTAGTTAGATAGTGATCGCTAAAAATTCGGCTAAAGGCAGGGTAGTGGTTTTGATGTACTCTCTTAAAGAGATTTCTTCCTGATCTGCTATGACTAAAATATAACCACTACCATAGCTATCTAATGATAGAGGCTGAATAATACCAGGAAGATTGAGATTTTCGCTAATGGTATATTGGTTGCGAAATTGCAATAATTTGTTGAAACTGCGATATTCTGATGTCAAAATTTGGCAATTGATCGATCTGTTGAATAGCTCGATATACTCTAGTTCTAGACCCTGTATAAAGTAGTTCCCTAATTTGATATCCAGGAATTATTGGGGTGTCAGCATTAGTATTCATTTATCCGTATCTGTAATAGACCTCTTGGAAAATTCTTTCTGTGGTATGATAGAGGGTTTTAGATTTTAGATATTTTTGGTGTTCTTTGCGATCACTAATTCAAACATAACCATGTAACTCTAACCTTTGGCTAAAAAAAAGGTAAACCCTTATTTTAACATAAAATTAATTCTGCAAGAGGTCTAATGTAATTTCACCTGAGTTCGACTCAATTGAAACCAGGAACTAATTTTGACACTTCTGAGACAAAGGTACAGGGATTATTAAGTAGCCCAAAAGCGGACTCTTAAAGGTATAAGGACGCAGGGGGAGAACCCCATAAATTTAGGTAGGTAGGGGTTTGAAACCATTAGTGTCATTAAGATCTAGGTTAGAAGGCATACTTAGCCAAAAAGCTTTAATCCCAAACCAAAGTTTGACCATGGACACCAGAGAAAATCTAGTTCTGCCATTAATGAGTTTTAATACTGGCGTGGAATATTTCACTAGCGCATATACAGTCTTTTGGTATTTTGGTAATTTTGAGATATCTGTTAATTCTCCTTGTTTGTATTTCTTGTTTAAAGTCTTAAATAAATTAAATGTTTCAGCTACAGAAATCAAAACCTGTTCTGCTGCTTGTGGATATAAAGCTTGAGAATATTTATGGTTTTTGTATTCTTCAGTAATTAAATCAAATCTATCCAAAATCTTTCCTAACTTAAAATTATAATTGCCTTGCATAATAAATACCGCAATTGGTTAATTCATCAGATTCCAAGCAAATAAATTCTAAGACCAATTTTAACTGCTGATAGGCATTGATTAAATTTTGCTTACAACTGTACAAAGATATCACCGTCTTTAACTAAAGAATCATCAACATATTCTCATAAAATCACGCTTGATGTGAACACCTCACTTACCTTACTTTGCGGAAATATGATGCATATATTTCCGGGTTAAAAGATATCGAACCTTCAAAAGTTTTTGGGTTTTTAGCAGTTGATTCCAGAGTCTCCAGCCTATTTTCTTATAAGATAGTAATAGTGCGCCCATCAGCCTGTCATATCTGATAGTTTTAGTTCTCATTACATCAGTGACAACTCTTACAGGCTAAGAAATACAAGCATTTTGGGTGTCTAGTACCGCCGTGAATTGAAAATGCTTCTATCAGAAGAGCTAAGCTAACAAAATAGTGCTTCCAGCCGGCTGCGCTAACAAAATTCAAAATGTATACGGTGTGGGCTTTTCAGCGATTTGGAATGGTTGGTTTATTTATGCCGTACTGTACTAGTTAAGCCCCCATCTTCCCCTGCCCCACACCCTGTTTTTGCTCAATTAAGGTTCTTACAGATGGAAGATGTTGATTCCAAAACTGTCTTATATGTTGAGGATGACCCTCCCTATGTACTACTTCTCAAACGGGCCCTACAGCGTTCTAAGTTGGAGAAACTGCCCAAATTGTGGGTCGTCACCACAATGGAAGATGCTGTTCGCTATTTACTGGGGCAGATTCCCTATGAAGATCGATTTACTAATCCTCTGCCCAGCCTACTTTTGAGAGATTTAAGGCTACCTAGAAAGTCAGGGATCCAGCTTGTGCAATCGGTACAGGCACAACTCCAATTTCAACATCTACCTATAGTGATCTTGACTGGTACTGCTTTAGATGAAGATATTGTATTGGCTTACCAACAAGGTGTAAATTTTTGCTTGGTGAAGCCAGCGGATGTTGATTCCTTAATCAGCATTATCCTTGTACTGAGTGTATACTCGATTCCATCACCAACTAAGGCGACTATTTGATTTCCTGGATGAGGTTGGCAACAACTATTAGCAGTTTGTCTCACTCGATGGGTTTGGCAATATAACGTTGAAATCCAGCGCGGTAAGCTTGTTTTTTGTTGTGTTCACTGGCGTAAGCAGTGACGGCAATAGCAGCAATTGTCGGCTTTAAATTCGATGCTTGTATCTATTGTAATAGAGTATAGCCGTCAAGATCAGGCATACCAATATTGCTAATTAATACATCTGGTTTGAGTTGAGTAAAAAGTTGTATAGCTTCAGTGGCTGATGCCGCAGTAGTGACTTTAGCCCCATGTTGCTCTAGGACAAATGCGACAAATACCACATATTGGCGGGAATCTGCCTCATCATCTACTACCAGAATTTGAGTTCCTGCCAAGGTTATTACCTGTGATGAAGCAGGATGAAGTTGGTTTTCTGTTACAGGGGTACTGATGATGGGTAATTTGACAATAAAGGTAGCGCCCTGTCCTTCGCCAGAAGGAATGACTAATTCTTCTGAAGAATTGGCTAAGAATATTTCGTAAATGCCTCAAACCATGATTTCCGAAGCTGTGGAGGAAATAAACAATGATCTGGAAAATTTAGCTGAAGATATATTTGAAATAACAGATGAAGTTACCACTAGCGAAACTATTTTTTCGGGTATAGTCAACTTCTTTAAAAAAATGGTTGGCTTTTCAGTCAGTTTGCAGAAGAGCAAGTTTTATATATAACTTATCAAGGTAAAAATCGTAGATAGAATTGCTGTGCTAAAGCCAGAGAACAACAGCAGCAATTTGTATTTTACTCGGTTTATCCTGTGACAGCCCCAAAATCTTAACGACAAGCAATAGGAGAGTTTATTGCAATGGCAAATTATGACATGATTATTGGTAACTTTGAACTAGACTTTCGTGATGGGGAAGTTCGCTACAAAACAAGTATTGATGTTGAAGGTGATAGACTCAGTTTTGCTTACATCAACAATTTAGTTTATACCAACGCCTAATGATAAATGAATGGAATGGGTAATAATAGAAAAATGTGCCGCGAGTAATTGTAATTCCTCCTGTTTTTTTGGTGGTGCATCTAGATAATGTTAGTCCACAATTTCCAAAACATCAACCTGTTGACGATGAAGAAATAAATCGCTTTTGAATGGTTGACGAAAACCTAACCCCACAGCTCATTTTGGTAAATGAGATAGCATTGTTTCTAATCTCCACCACCACAGGAACTACCACTGCTGCAAGAACTACTACGACTGCAAGAACTACTACTTACTTGAGAGTATGTTCGGGGAAAGAATGCTTTATCTAATGAGTCATAAGAAGTACCAGCAAGTGCAGGAATGCCAAAGAGTGCTACTACTAAGCTGTAGTCGAAGGTAGAAGGAGTATCAAAGGATGTTTGCTTAATTTTCTGCTTTAGCTGCGAGAATGTTTGTTCAAGTTGTCGTCTGTAAGCTATTCCTTTGTAACTTAAACGCGATCTGAAAATATTTGAAACATTAGAAACTTTGAAAATAACCTCTAACATTTATTCCATCTTGTTCAGAGGTAACTTGGTACTGCACCTTTTACAAAATTCCGCATCTGTATCATGAAGAGCCAAACCACAACCAGAACAAACTGTCTCCAAGTGATTCGCATTCTTCACCAACTGCTTAATTAAATCCCCCACTTGCTAAGGAATCAGGGGTACTCCTATTAAAATCATTAAAACTGTGAGCAAACGACCTAATTTAGAAATTGGTATCACATCACCAAGTCCTACAGTTGTCATTGTCACAACTGAAAAGTAAAAACCATCTAAAAAATTGGCAAACTTGTCCGAATTAACTGGATGTTCAACTTGATAAATTAAGCCAGAATAAACAAAAATAATTGCAAATAAGGTAAATAATATTCGTGCAAAAATTACGGCATCTTCGCTGCTGATACTGGCAAATAAAAATTTACTATCTATTAATAGAATTAATCGTGAAATTCTAAACCATCGTAATAAGCGTATAAACCTGATATCTACAAACCCAATAAAAGAGGGCAATATAGCTACTAAGTCAATGATTTAATAAAAACGTAAAATATACTTAGTTTTATTTTCTCCACTCCATAACTGCAGTAAATATCCGCCAGCAGAAATTATTAAAACACAATTATCTAAAGTTATTAATTCTAAATGAGCATCTTCAGCAATATTATATGTTTCAGCCAAAAAAATTCCTGATGAAACTAAAACCAAGGCAGCAATTGTTAAATCAATTGCTTTACCTACTCGTGTTTCGAGGTCTGTCAAATAGAATTCTATTTTTGCTCGGTTGAGTAACATCATACAACTAAACATGAATTAACTCATTCACACCATAACAGCCAAAATACGCTTTTACCGTAATTATTGGAGATTATTGTGCTAAATAAACTATTGTGTGAAGATAAACCAAGAATATTTTATGCATCTAGCTATAGAACAAGCAAAAAAATGAGATACTGCTTATGGCACTGTCATAGTTAAAGAAGATAATCCAGTAGTTGCAGCAACTTATAATACTGTAAACCAAGATAGCGATCCTTTTGCCCATGCAGAAATTAATGTCATTGGCAATTTAACCACTAAACTCAAAAACCCTTCTTTAGATGGTTATTCTATATATACCACTAGTAAACCTTGTCCCATGTGTGCTACGGCTTGTATATGCACGGAGATATCAGAAATTGTTGATGGTGCCTCAATTACAGATTTAATTTCTATTAATCAAGCACAAATTAATATATTTTATGAAGAAGTTATCGCTAAATCATTTAGAAGTATAAAGGTAACAAAAGGAGTTTTAAGAAAGGAATATCTACAATTGTTCGCATAAAATAAAGTCCCAGAAATATATCCAGGGCTTGCGTAGGGTATGGGGTAAGAATGTTTATCCTCTGCACCCCTGCTTACTAAAACTAATATCTTTGAACGCAACTTGGTATTACATACTAGATACGCCAGTAGTAATAAGACGTTTGAATAAGGCTTCTGACTAGCCAGTTTCTCTAAGTACCGCAGATGATGAGACTTCTACATAAGCTTGCTTAATAAAAGCTAAATCAATCAGACAAATTCTACCCAATACTTCTTTTAATTCTTCTGGTTTTCCATCAGCTTTTAATTCTTTACCAACTTCATGAACCACCACTGCCATAGCTGGAACTACGTGCTGACGAGCAATGCCAATTTTGACATGGAAAAGTCCTATATGCCAACGATAATCAGCATAGGTTTTGCCCCAATAATCTATACCTGTCAACATTTGATGAAACCATTGAATAAATGTTTCATGTAGGCGATGAATTCGTGCTTCGGTTTTATTTAGAATGGCATTCATTTCTTCATCACGTCCTAAAATAGAAGTGCTCAGCCATTGTTGGTGCATTTTATAGTCCCCAAGCTGCGTTGGATTTCAGAAGAGATTTATCTTCAGAAGTTAAACCTACTCTTCTTGCGAGCGTTGTCATAAAAGCGTTAGGCCCTACTGTCATAACTGATCCTTTTGTATTGTTGAATGTTTGTTGATTGTTTACTGTTTACTGTTCCCTGTTAAACACCAAAATTACCTTTTTAAATTAAGCTGCTTTACTGCGGAGAAAACCAACTAAATCTTTGAGGAAAGATTGACTAACAGTGGGCTTTTCTGCGGGCTTTTCAGTTGCTTTGATTGCAGGTAAAGTTTCCTGTACTGCTTCTGGAAAAGTAAGTGTGGCAGTGGAAGTAGAAAGAGATTCTTCAGTTGCATACATACTCAGACCTGTCATTTCCCCTAAAGGCAATGTTGATGTCGGTTCAAATCTAAATAGAGCATCCTTGACTTGGAGTCAGGCACATACTGGTCGCAAAACCTGGCTATTAAATAGCAGTCTTAGTTGTTCTGGTTGCACTAATCCTTGAGCTTTTAAGCATAATCCCAATGGTGAATTAATGAAGCAAGAAGAAATTTGAGTGACTCTAGAAATTACTCGCTCACTGATCCACCCTCTTTGAGTAATTATTAATATTAAGCCTTGTTGGTCTAAACTATCAGCAGCACTGACTACACGACATTGATGTAGCCAGATATAATAAACTTGCTTTTTCTTCTTATCATTTTCTTCAGCTAAAAATTCAATGCTAAGTATTCCTATTTTTTTCCCTTGATCTAAAAATTGGAGTAATTCAGGTAAGGAGAAACCTACAAAGTTACCAGTAATACCAATAATTTCTCTCCTGATTCAAAATAAATATTGATGTAAATATTGAACTAATTCAGAATAATTTTTTTCCGAAATGTAACTTCTAAAAAATTTAATTCCTTTTAGGAAAGAGTCCTAAAAAATTAATACCTATCAGATATATTACACTGGACAACTCTCCATTAAGTGCTGTACTAGGGCAATAACAGCTTCTGCGACAGAATCTCCTTGGTTGGGATTGACTCTAACCATAGGAGGTCTTTCGTCTTCATTCACGTATCCAATGGCAAGGTATACATCTTCCTCTGACCATGCACCGCGACAATCGGTGTGTGTTAGACCTTTGTTTGAGTAATGCTGTTTCATCAGTGGCACGTGTATCTGTATCTACAACTTCGATTTCACTAACGGAACGAATAAAAGTGGATTTACCCGCACCTACTGACACCGTGACAATTAACCTCATAGTCTCCATGTTTATTTACTCCTTAAATAAACAAATTAATGATTGATTCTTCACTATTTTCAGAAAGCTCCTAAATGTCTTTGATAGTTTGTTTTTAGTGGGTAAGCTAAGTGGGTGTTAAAAATTGTCGTTATGACAAGGCAAGAGTGAAGAGGTTTTCAGGCTAATTTACATTTTGTTACATACTTTTTTTTTTCACGTCGTTCCATTGTATACAATTCCCTAGATTAACTAGGATTTTTATACAATGGAACTTACAATTGAGTCACCTTTGATTTGGATCATTTAGTTCAAAACTAGTTTTAGTTCTTGGAGAACTCGTTTGAGTTCTAGCATTAATACTCCCTGTTTGGCGGATTCACTAGCCCAAACTAGGAATACTGCATCTTCACCACAACCAGTTAATATGCCAAAGCCTTTTTTCCCTTCTAAAAAGATGCGGTCAACTGTAGCTCTGGCTAACTTAATACCAATTCTTTAACCTAAAGACAGCATGGATGCTGATATTGCTAAGACCCGTTCTTCGTCCATCCCACCAGGTAAACTTGCTGCTAAAGGCAAACCATCTGGAGTAACGAGTACCGCTCCTTCAACATCTGTTTGTAGCAGCGAGAAAGTTTTGCAAAATCATGCCCAGTCTTTCTATGTTAATTGCCATAATGATTATTTTCCTGTGGTTTAAATGTGAGAGTAAGTAATAAATTCAGAACAGCGGTCAGAGTCATTAGCAGTTGAGTAGTGCTAAACCATTACAGCAGTAAATATATGTTAGTGGATAAATTTTTATCTGAATTTTGTGTTTTGAATTCACGGCGGTACTAGTCACCCAATAGTTAGGTCTGATTTATCTAAGCGGGCGGGAAAAATTAATTACCATTTCCAGTTATGTTACCAAATTTTTGTTTTAGCAATAACAACACTGTTTCAATGGATGCTTTTGTCCTCATTTGCTATTGATTTAATTATCAAGTAGTCAGAATTAATATCACACCGTAAAATTACTGAATTCGATATTAATTATCTTGTAGATAAGTTAAGTTAACATGAGCATATACTCATTTATAGATTTCGAATTGAAAACAATATATTTTATTACTGTTAAAAAGTATTTATTTATATTAATAAATGTCAATATTTTTCGCTAATGCTAAATAACATTTCATAGAAATGAAATAAAAAAATATGTTTTTAGCAATATATTGTGATGAACCTGACATAATTAAGATTTTGAACCTTACTCCTGAGTGAGTAGTTAGTGTTTCATTAATAACCATTCGTTTCTCGATGCTACAAGCCTCCGGATTTATTCTTTGTGGAGTCAATCGAAAATCGTTTGACTGAGGCTTCTGAACATCCAAAATCAAAATTTGATATTTACTAGACCTAGTGCAAAATTGTTTATGTGGTATGATAGATAGTTTTAGATTTTATTTATTTATGTATTTTTGGTGTTCTTTCTTTAGGCTCCCTAATTCAAACATAACCCTGTAACTCTAACTTTTGGCTAAAACAAAGACAATTCCCCATTATAAGATAAAATTAATTCTGCAAGAGGTCTACTGTTCTAAATATGATAAAAATGTATTAGCAAGAATAGCGGCTTGGGTGCGATCGCGCAAATTAAGTCTACTTAAAATGTTAGTAACATGATTTTTGACTGTTCCTTCAGAAATGTAGAGTGTATGAGCAATTTCTCGGTTGCTGGCACCGTTAGCAATTAACCGTAAAACCTGTTTTTCTCTGGGTGTGAGTTCGACTAAACTTGGTGGTATGGATTTTACAGGGTCGGGTGCTGTGGTTGGAAATTGAGTTAAAAGTTTTTTAACAATTTCTGGACTGAGTTGGGAAAATCCTTTATCAACAGCACGAATAGCAACTGCTAATTCTTCTGAAGGTGTATCTTTGAGTAAATAACCCATTGCACCATTTTGTAATGCAGCTTTGATATATAGATCATCATCAAATGTTGTCAATACTAATACCTTTGTAGCTGGAAAATGGGTTTGAATCGTTTTTGTTGCTGCAACTCCATCGATAATAGGCATTCTGATATCCATTAAAACCACATCTGGCTGTAGTTGTTTCACTAAATGAATGGCAATTTCACCGTTTTCTGCTTCTCCAACTATTTCTAAATCTGTTTCTAATTCTAGTAATGCTCTTAAACCCTGACGAATTAAACTTTGGTCATCTGTAAGTAAGACTTTAATCATGTTTTCCACCTAGCTAAAGGAATATCAACTATTATTTGACAACCAGAATTTTGAGCAGATTTAATTGTAAATGCGCCTCCTAATGCTAAAGTGCGATCTCGCATACTTTGCAAACCAAAGCCCGTTGTATTTTGAGTAACATCAAACCCTCTACCATTATCTTGAACTATTAATTTTACAGCTTTGTCTGTTGTACTTAATTCTAGTTGTACTAATGATGCTTGCGCATATTTGGAAATATTTGTAAATGATTCTTGAATAATGCGATAAATAGGAATACTCATTTCCGTGGGTATGGCATATTCTAAGGAGACTAGACAACTTGGTAAAATCCCATTGGCACGTTGAAAATCTTCTATTAAGATACCAATTGCTTGTTCTAAAGATTGTGACTGTAAAGGATGCGAGCGCATAGTAGAAACAGAGTTTCGCACATCTTGTAATGCCTTAGAACCTAGTTCCTTAGCCCTAGTTAAAAAGGTCATGGCCCTGGGAATATCCGATTTAGATAGTTTGAGAGCAGTTTCTAATTGTAAATTTAAAGCAGTTAAAGAATGTCCTAGAGAATCATGAATTTCTCTAGCAATGCGGTTGCGTTCTTCTAAAGTAGCTTGAGTTTCGATTTTTAGAGCATATTGACGCAGTTTATCGTTAGCAATTCCCAGTTTTTCTCGACTCTGACGCTCAGACAAAACAGCATTCATTAAGAGTAAAACAAATACTAAACTTAAACCAAATAGGACGGATAAACTAAAACTGAAAAATCGAAATCTTTCTTGTACTATTGGTGTTAATCTATTAGGCATCCAGCGAGTCTTAAGTGTCATCAAAAATAACACAAATGATGAAAAAGTAACCGTTAAACGCCCTGGTAATTGAAAAATTAAACAACTACGAGTTACTAACATTAAATAGAGAAACGGAAAAAGTCGCGCTGTTCTCCCGCCAAGAAATCCAGTAATTAGTATTAAAAATACTTCTGTGGCAGTATATATAATCTTCCCAAATTGATTACTAGTAGGTAATCTTAACCCCATCAAGCCAAAAAAAGCCAAACTACAAATAGTTAACTCTGGAAACTTGGCAGCAAATTTGGGTGATGGTGAGGGTAAAATTACCATTAATACAGAAAAAACCAGTAATATCCATTCTAAATACAATAGAAATCGAAATGGATGATTATTAATTTGAATAGGACGAGACATAACAATTGAAAATTTAAAATAGTGCTTCCAGCAGGCTGCGCCAACAAAATTCAAGAAGGTCTAAATTACTAACTTGGATTTATCTCTCCTTTATTTTGTTCTATATTGGTCACGTCTATACCCATGACTTTAGTCATGGGTATAGACGTGACTTTTTCCTCATGTTGTTGCAGAGGATAAATTTATATTATGGTGACATCCAAGCAGAAACAACACAAGAGAATTAATGAAAGGCAAGACCTTATTATTTATAGCTGCTGCTTTTGCTCTAACTTTAACAGCAACCCCCTTGGTAGCGCAAGTACAAAAAACTGTTCCTTCAGGTCAAGCAGGTCAAGGATTCGCGGAAAAAGGACCTTGGAAAAAGTTGGGACTAACATATACACAGAAAACCGAAATCCAAAGAATTCACCACAATACTCGCGCGGAAATGGATAAGGTTCTGACAACTGAACAGAAAGAACAGTTAAAAGCTGCAATGCAAGAACGTCAAACGCAACGTTCACAAGGTGAAGGTAGAGGTAAATGGAAAAAAGATATTTTTACTTCCTTGAATTTAACTGACGCACAGAAAAGCCAAATCCAGGAAATTAGGGAGTTATCAAGAAAACAAATGGAAGCAGTTTTGACTCCAGCACAACGACAACAACTCCAACAAATGGAGCAGAATTGGAAATCGCGTCGTCAACAAGGTAATAGCAATTAAAAACGGGGGAAAGGGGAAGAAAAATCTTTACCATTTAACCGTTCCTCCTCGGTTATGGGATAAACAATCTTTTCTTACACCCTAGACCAGAAACCCTATCTTTGGTTATCAAGAATTAGCGAGAGATTTCTGCTTTTCTAAGTTTTGGTGATTCAAAGTTTGGGGTAATTTCAACGCCAAGGCTATCATAATAGTTGTCATATAAGAAACAATAGTTGCCCATAATAGGTGGTTGTTTTGGAAATACCAAGCTGCGATCGCTAGGGGGATAAAACCCACAAAGAAAGCCATTAATACAGCATTACGTAAGCTAGTACCTTCCTTTAAACCAATAAAATAACCTTCAAGAATGAAGGCGATCGCTGTAATGGCTAAAACAGGTAACAACCAGATTGTATAAATAGTAATACTATCGTTTACCTCTTGATGATTAGTCAGCAGACCAAAAACTTGCTCAGGGAAAATAATTGATACAAAAGCAAAAACCAATGCTATCGCCAAAGCTGCCAGCATAGAGACAGTTAGTAATGGCATCATCTGTTGCCCATTTCCCTTACTTTTAAAATTACCAGTCAGTGTTTGGATTGTCATCCCCACACCTTGAACTGCAAACTGACTCAAAAAAGCAATCTGGAGTAACAAACCATTTTCTGCTAAGATATTTGTTCCCATGACCGCACTCAGATTAGTGAAAATAGAGTAGGCAGAAATCAAGGATACATATCGAATCAAAATATTACTCTTGAGTGCAAAAGTCTCTTTGAGAGATACCCAATCGAAAATTTCTGAAACTGCGGCTGGTAACGCTTGCCACTCAATACTCAAAGCAACCCCAATCAAACCAATAATTAGCGCCAAATACTGGCTTAAAGCTGTAGCTAAACCTGCTCCAGCACTTTCCCAACCCCACTTGACAATCATTAAGTAATCCAGCAACACATTAGAACCATTACCAACAATTGACATCAGCAGCACTACACCATTTTTTTCCCTTCCTAGAAACCAACCAAATAACACAAAGTTCAGTAAAACAGCAGGTGCACCCCAAATCCGTCCGTAGAAATAATCAACTCCAGAGGCTTCAATGTCTGGAGAACCACTCAACAGAAAAAAACCAAACTTCTGGATAGGATACTGCAATAGTAGAATCAATAAACTGACTATTAAGGCAATTAAACCACTTCTTAATCCAGCCAGTAATACAGCTTTAGGTTCATCAAGTCCCACAGCATAAGCAGTCAAAGTATTGGTACTCGACCGCATAAATTTTAAAACCCGATAAAGATAATCAAAAAGGATAGTTCCCAAAATCACCCCAGCCAAGTGACGGATATCTTGCAAATGTCCTAGAAAGGCAATATCTACCAGACCAGCTAAAGGAACCATCATGTTAGAAAAGACACTCACACTCGCCAGCCGATAAAAGCGAGGTAAAAAGTCGTATCTACTTAGTAAGACATCAGGCATGGCATTTTTGATCTCAATTGGGAAATATTACTACTTCAGATACTTCAAGTTTATTATTGTCATCAAAAGATGTAGATATAAAATAAAGCAAGTCCCTGTTAAAAATTAAAAATCTTGACACTTTCTCAATATTTGCAAATGTCCCAAGAATTCCCCATTGGTAGTAAAGTTCGCGTCATCGCCTTACCACCCTACATCAAAACTGCTGATCCTATGCCTATGCTGCGCCCTCCTGATATCATCAGCATTGGTGAAGAAGGTATAGTTCTTGACCGTCGTCCTGGAGGTTATTGGGGAGTACGCTTTACAAGAGGTGCTTTCCTCATAGATAGCCAATACATCGAAAGTACAGAACATCCACCGGAATCTCAGCCGGATTCAGAATAGTAGCTATACTAAAAACGGTTTAAAAGTGTGATTCTGAACGTTCAAGGAGCGTCTCTGAAAGAGATAGTGAAGAATCTCCGAGATACTAGTACCGCTGTGAATTCAAAATGCTTCTTTCAGAAGAGCTAAGCTAACAAAATATCTCCTTCGGAGACGCTACGCGAACGAAATTCAAAATGTATACAGAGTGAGCTTTTCAGAAATTTGCAATGGTTGGTTTATTTACGCCGTACTGTACTAGAGCCTACTGCACGCTGCGCTTTCACGCAGTGTCGCCAAGGGATACGCTGCACTACATTACGCATAGCTTACGCCACCCTGCGCTATCAGTATGACATAAGTCCAAGTTTCACGAGTTTGCTGTATTACAAGAATGATAACTTATGTTAACTTCTCATTCCAGTTTGCAACTATGATTTCTCCTCGCACTTTTATCAGCATTTTATTTGCCGGTTGTTTTACCTTCATGAGTTGGTTAAACTTCACTCCCACAGCTAATGCTTTGGGTGGTAAATTACCTGCAATCAACCAACCTGCACCGGATTTTACCTTACCCACCAACACAGGAGATGGTAAAATCGCTCTCTCTGATTTGCGTGGTCAGTGGGTGGTTCTATATTTTTATCCCAAAGATTTTACCTCTGGCTGCACTATTGAAGCGCGACGTTTTTAACAAGACTTACCCAAATATCTAGAAGAAAACACTCAGATTATTGGTGTGAGTGCGGATGATATTGATTCCCATCCTGAATTTTGTGATTCTGAAGGATTAAAATTCCCCCTGTTGGCTGATTAATGGTGCAGTCAGTAAAGCGTATGGCTCTTGGCTTGACTATGTATCTATGCGCCATAGTTTTATCATTGATCCACAAGAGGTGATACGGGAGACTTTTGTGAAGGTAAATCCCAATATTCACAGTACAGAAGTTTTAGCACGACTGGAAAAGTTGCAGTCAGAAGAAAGGGTGTAGGGTTGGGGTGCAGGGGTGCAGGGGAAAAATACTCTCTTTTCCTTCTTCTTCTGACTCCTGAACTCCTGACCTTACCGGGCGTTGGTGCGGTTAATAAAGTCTTACCAATCACCAATCACCCATTACCTTCTGCTGCGGCAACTTCTAACAGTATTTTGATTACAGAATCTGGGTTGAAACTGATAGAATCTATGCCTTCTTGAACTAGGAAGCGGACAAATTCTGGATAATCGCTGGGTGCTTGACCGCAGATACCTATTTTGCAATTAAATTGTTTTGCGGTGGCGATAACTTTGGCAATTGTCATTTTCACAGCTTGATTGCGTTCGTCAAACAGATGGGCTACTAATTCAGAATCTCGGTCTAGTCCTAAAGTTAACTGTGTTAAGTCATTAGAACCAATAGAGAAGCCATCAAAAACTTGGCTAAATTCGTCTGCTAATACCACGTTACTTGGTAATTCGCACATTACGTAGACTTCCAGACCGTTTTCGCCTTTTAACAAGCCATTGGCCGCCATTTCTTCTAGTACCCGTTTTCCTTCTTCGGGAGTGCGACAGAAGGGAACCATCAAAATCATGTTGGTTAAACCCATTTCGTCACGTACCCGTTTCATGGCTTGACATTCTAGGGCAAAACCTCCACGGTAATGGGGATCATAGTAGCGAGAAGCACCACGCCAACCAAGCATTGGGTTTTCTTCTTTAGGTTCAAATTGTCTACCACCCAAGAGGTTTGCATATTCATTACTCTTGAAGTCAGACAAACGCACAATTACTGGTTTAGGATAGAATGCTGCGGCAATTGTACCAATATCTTACGCTAGTTGAGCAATAAAGAACTCTGCTTTATTTTCGTATTGGGCAGTTAATTCGGCAATCTTCTATTTAGCAAGTTCGTCTTCTAATTGATCAAAGTGGAGTAATGCTAAAGGATGTGCTTTAATGTGGTTAGCAATAATAAATTCCATCCGTGCTAAACCTACACCATCATTAGGAATTGCTGTTAAACCTAATGCCTCTTCTGGGTTGCCCATATTCATCATGATTTTAGTGCGGGTACGAGGCAAGTTTTCTAAGGTTAATTCTTGAATTTCAAACTTTAATAAACCTGCATAAACTTTGCCTGTTTCGCCTTCAGCACAACTAACAGTAATTTCTTGTCCAGTTTGTAAAACTGTTGTGGTATTTCCACAGCCCACAATGGCGGGGATTCCCATTTCTCTGGCGATAATTGCAGCGTGACAAGTCCTACCACCAGCATTGGTGACAATGGCACTAGCACGTTTCATGATTGGTTCCCAGTCTGGGTCAGTACGGTTGGTAACTAGTATGTCTCCTGGTTGGAAGAGGTTAATTTGGTTCGCATCAAGAATAACTCTGGCTTTACCTTGGCCAATCATTTCGCCAACACTACGACCTGTGAGGAGAACTTCAGCTCTTTCCTTAATTTGATAACTTTTAAGGACGGTTTTCGACTTTTGAGATTGTACTGTTTCTGGTCTAGCTTGGATGATAAATAATTCACCAGTTATACCATCTTTTGCCCATTCAATGTCCATTGGTGTATCCATACCACGGGCTTGGGAATAATGGTCTTCGATGATGCAGGCCCAGTTGGCAAGTTGCAGAATTTCGTCCTTATTGAGGGCAAATTGGCAGCGTTCGGAGGGAAGAACGGAGACGTTTTTGCTTAGTTTCGTCCCACCTTGATCATAAACCATTTTAATTTCTTTGGTTCCCAGACGTTTTTGCAGAATGGGTTTATATCCTTTTTTCAAGGTGGGTTTGAATACTAAATATTCATCTGGGTTAACGGCACCTTGAACTACGTTTTCACCTAAACCATAAGCAGCTGTAATTAGTGCTGCATCTTTAAAGCCTGTTTCCGTGTCGATGGAGAACATGACACCAGAACTAGCTAAGTCAGAACGTACCATTTTTTGTACGCCTACTGACAGTGCGACCTCGAGGTGGTCAAAACCTCTTAGTTGTCTGTAGGAAATGGCACGGTCGGTAAAAATGGAAGCAAAGCATTGATGACAAGATTCTAGTACGCCTTTGAGTCCATGAACGTTGAGATAGGTTTCTTGTTGTCCCGCAAAACTAGCATAGGGTAGGTCTTCTGCGGTGGCACTGGAACGAACTGCAACGTCGGTATCTTCACCGTATTCTTGGCAAAGGGCTTGGTAGGATCTGGCGATCGCTTCTTGCAAGTCTAGGGGAAATGTTATTTCCAACATTAGCGAGCGCGCTTGTTTACCACATTGCCGCAAATTATCAACATCTTCAACATCTAATCCCGCAAAAATCTTTCTTAATCTGGCTTCTAAACCCGCTGTCGTGATGAAATATCTATAAGCATACGCTGTGGTAGCAAATCCAGTGGGAACCTTGACTCGTTTGGGTCTAAGTTCTTGAATCATCTCTCCCAAGGAAGCATTTTTGCCACCAACAAAAGGAATATCTGCAATCCCAACAGCATTAAAAGGCAGGACTAAGGCCTGTTCTTTGGAGAGTAGGCGATCTGTTTCTTGATTGCGTCGTCTTTCGAGCATATTTGAGAGTCCTTTAAAATATATCAATATTTTATTTTGATGAAGAAGCTTTTAGTAAATTCTTCTGCTTCCAGTTTTCATAATTATTTTTATACATAGAGAATTTGAGGAACTTGTGAGGATATAACGTGAAGAAACTTCAAGTAAGTATCTATCTAATATTTACAAAAAATAAGGTATATGTTGATATCGAAAGAATTCTCACAACTTCCTCACATTTATCAACTAGGTTATAGCTATAAAAACTTTATTTTATACTTAACTCAACTGGTTAATTGACGGCTACATACTGTAAACACTTTTATTAATAGGATTTAATCAGCATTATGAATTACTGTCCTTGTTGTTCGGACTTGCTTTTACAACATATACGCAGATCTGAAACTTACTGGTTTTGTCGTACTTATTGGCAAGAAATGCCCGTAGTTAAGCGCCATTTATCGAGTTCCTTGTCAGAGACTATTTTAGGTAAAGTACCTAGAAAACCTCATAAACACTCATTTTTAGGTGGGTTTAAATAATTCAAAATATAGGAATCCTGTTCCCAGCCTTCACGAGTAATTTTACTAATCACACCCGAACCCTATAATTGAAACAGTAAGTTGTTATTGGAAACCCCCAGAATTAATATGGGGGATTGAACTATTGATGAGAAGAGTTTATCTTTGAATTGAGAATTGATGTCCGATATTGCTAATTCCTGATTTACTGTAAGTGTTGTTTCAATCTTCTTCCCATTTTTCCGAGGCAAGCAAGTCAATAATCCTATCTCTGAGCAAATATTCGTTATTTTCGAGTTCATGCTCAAAATAAGCCCATTCACGATCAGGAATATATTTAAAAAGGGTAAAAATTGGCTGTTGTCGGTTAACAAGCCCCTTTCTAGCAAGTTGACGAGCTTCTTCCTGGATAACTTCGATGTCGTATTTTATAGTAGTATCCACAGCTTGTTACCTCGTTATTCATCAAGGAATTAAGAAACAAAAGCATAATTTTTTTGCCTCTACTTTAAATGTATCAAAAATTTGAGTAAATATGTCAAGAATGACCACATGAATATTTAATAAGTAACATTACTTTCCATATTACTCCTTTAAGAGCCTGGAAGTTTTCGTTTGGTTTGGGAACAGGGTAAAGGTTTTTTCTGATCTTTTTTCCTTTCTCAGTTAACTGAGCAGTATTGGCTCTATTTTAAAAACTTATTTCGTAAGAATTCAGGAGTCAGAAGTCAGTATTTCAGCAGTCAGAATGTTTGAGCTTAATTCTGACTGCTGAAATACTGATAGTGCAGGTTGATGCAAGCCATACTCCTTCTTTATTATTCTTAATGCTGCTGTCGTCTTGCTTCAATTTCTTGAGCGGAAATCATACTCTTCATTTTCTCAATATCCACCATAATCAAAACTACCCCTTCTATTTCTCTGTCCATGAGGGGAGTAATAGCAATATAACATCTAATTGGCTTGCCCCGACGATTAATGGCATCTAAAATCATTTCCTGAAATTGTTGTTTCCCAAATAGGAAGTCGCGGATAGGCGATCGCAACTTTTCTACAGGTAAACCAATATCTAAGCTAAAGAGAGATTTATGAATCACTTCTTCAGTGCGTAAGCCCCATAAATCTTCTAATAAATGATTCCAAATTAAAATACTAAAGCTTTTATCAATTACGACCATTCCTGTTTGTAGACTTTTGAGAATGGAAATAATAAAAATATTAGTCCGGTTAAGTTCTAATGTCCGTTGACTAAATTCATAATTAATTGTTTGTAGTTCCTCATTTGCAGATTGAAGTTCTTCATTCATTGTCTCCAGTTCTTGATTTGTAGATTGGAGTTCTTCGTTAATAGTTTCTAGTTCTTCGTTAGTAGACTGGAGTTCTTCGTTAGTGGTTTCTAATTCTTCGTTGGTAGACTGCAGTTCTTCATTAGTAGTTTCTAAATCTTGCTGATAACGTTGCAGTGCTTCTTGAAGTTTAAGATAACGACTAACATCATGAAAAGTAATGGTGACACCTAAGAAACTTAGATCAGTATCTTGGAGTGGTGTAATCCTTACATCTAAATATTGCTTTTCAGTGTTAGATAAATATCGCTCTATATTTGTCAAAGTGATGGGACGACGCTCGTTATATGATCTTTCAATCAGCGATCGCAACTCTATTGGTCGATAGGAAATTTCTAAATCCTGAAAAGGACGATCTAAATCTCTTTCTGACAAACTGAATAAAGAACGTGCTTGCTCATTCAGCATCACTAATAAACCATTAATATTAATGACTATTTCCGCAATTTGGGCTGTATCAAAAACTAGCTCTCGGAGTTTAAGATATTGAGTAAATCGGTTGCTAGGTTCATCATCAGTAGAATTTGCCATCACTAATAAGCGATCACGTATGTTTGTTGATAAAACTTTAGTAAATATTCGGTTTTTTAATTCTATAGGTATAAATAAATTAGCGTGCATCAACAGCATCTCTGCTTTCCCCAAAACGAGATAACCCGTATCATTCAGCGCAAAATGGAAACGAGCTAATATCTGTCCCTGAACCTCACTATTGAAATACATGAGTGTATTGCGGCACACTAGTAAATCTATCCGAGAAATTGGTGCATCGTGAATTAAATTATGACGACCAAAAATTACAGAACGGCGTAAATCCTGCCTAAATACATAACTTTCCCCTACTAATTCAAAATATTTATCCCGCAGTTCCAATGGTATGGACTGGATATCTTTGGCTGAATATACTGCTTGACGAGCTTGCTGAAGAGTTTCTTCATCCACATCTGTGGCGTAAATTTTTACCCATTGACGAAAATCTTCTACTCCTAATATTTCTGCTATGAGCATTGCTAGAGTATAAGCCTCTTCTCCAGAAGCACAACCAGCAGACCAAATGCGAATCTGCGCACCATTTTTTTTACATCTCATGATATTGGGTATGATTTGTTTTCCCAGATATTCCCAGGCAGAATCATCCCGAAAAAAGGCAGTTACATTAATCAAAATAGTATTGAATAAATAATTAAATTCTGCTGGATGAACTTGAAGATAGTCTATATAATCTGTAAAACTTCCTAGATTTACTGACTGCATTCGCTTATATATACGACGCATTAACGTTGATCTTTTATAGCCTGTGAAATCAAAACCCCGGCTTTGTCTGATATACATCAGTAAATTTTCAAAATCGAGGTTTTTTTCTGGGGAAGTCATAGGTTTGCTCAGAGGATATCAGGTCTTGGGTGTGGTTTAATTTTTAGAACTATCTAATCATAACTACAATTACCAGCATTTTTACCAGTTGCTCTTATTAATTACCAATATTTATTGAATAAATATCATTCCAAAGGAGGATAACCTTCAGATAAAAACGTAAAGGTAAAAGTTTCTTAGCTTCCAAAAGCTTCTGGCGATGATCTTCAGATATGCGGGGATATTGTAAATTCAATTCTTTTAATTTTGTACAAAAAATCTCTGATACAACCAACCGTGTAAACCACTTGCGATCAGCAGGAATAATATACCAAGGAGAACACTCTGTACTAGTGTGGTTAAAAACTTCTTCATAAGTAGTCATGTAATCATCCCAAAAACCTCTTTCCCGCACATCACTAGCTGAAAATTTCCAATGTTTTTCTGGTGATTCAATTGTGTCTGGAAAGCGTTTTTTCTGTTCCTTTTTTGAGACATTGAGAAAAATACTTGGTCGATAATGGAATTATCGACCAAGTATTTTTCAAAGTTATTAATTCCCTCAAAATGAAGTTGTTGTTTTCCTAGAATTTCTGGATGCATACACACCACCAACAATTCTTCATAATATGAACGGTTGAATATAGCGATTCCACCCCGTTCTGGTAAAGCCTTCATTGTTCATTTTTGATGGTAAATCTTCTAGCCCATAGCCAGCTTAGTCCGCCATAAATAATCATGGTCTAATTCTTCTTCACTTGGTGCTTTGAAACTAAATAGCTGACATCCTTGTAGATTGATCCCAGATATAATGTGCTTGATAGTGCTATCCTTCCGAGCCACATCCATTGCCTGAAAGATAATTAGCAACGCATAAGTATTTTGGGCATAGAGAATATCTTGAGATTTAGCTAATTGTCGAATACCCGCTTGTAATTTTATTGTTGCATCAGCTGTTTCATGGTATTCAGGTTTATAGGATGGATTATAATCATTCTTTAAAGAAATTTAACCGCCTGGAGAAACAATAAAAGCAGCATGATTCATTTTTAATGAAATCCCTTCAAAATTCAAAACAAAATATATCCCTCTACTTCCGTAAGAGATAAAAAATTAAACTCCTTTTGATAGCATAGTTTTACATAATATTCAGATTCAAATTATTCTGAACATCATACCAATCAAATAGGACTGCTATATTCTATTTGGTAACTTCTTCTGCTAATTACGATATGGTAACATAGCTGTCTGCAAGTACAAATGTTTTTGTATTGTCATCCGATTTTGAATGTTCAGGAGTCATTTTCGAATGATTTTGGATTCACTTCACGGATACATCTGGGGGCTCAGAGGATGAATGCACAAGTCTAGTACTGCCGTGAATTCAAAATGCTTCTATCAGAAGAGCTAAGCTAACAAAATAGTGCTTCCAGCAGGCTGCGCCAACAAAATTCGAAATGAATACGGTGTGAGCTTTTCAGGGATTTGGAATGGTTGGTTTATTTACGGCTGCTATGTACTGTACTAGTATTGTATTCATATCCCCCCTAATCCACTTGAAAAGGGTGTAATAACCTGTTCAAAGTCCTCTTTTTTCAGGAGTATTGAGGATGATCTAAAGTTTTGTATACCTCCGCCACAACTTTTAAAATATCCTCTTAAGATATTTTGGATTTTAAATTTCGGATTGATTCCATAGATGAATCCGGGGACTTGTACCATCAAGAAATTATTTATTGGTCATATTTAAAAAATAGTTATTTTAAAAGATTACTTTTATTCTCTCCTTTCACCTTGGATATTATTTACTGAATATACTAATTAAGTAAATCAAGGTTTTGTTAAGAAAAGTAAATAGGAGTCAACAAAGCCTATACATTTTGATAAATTTGATGAATCACGCTTACATAAGCAGAAGTTTGAGCAAAATGTGGTTCACTCACCTGAAAATGTATGTAAATTTAATGACTAAACTATATTCACGTAAGTTGCTACTGAGATAACTTTTAATAGGTAAGAATGCGATCGATTATCATTATCCATTTGTTCACCATACTAAGGACAGGTGAAGATTTTTATTTTTAGTGATCGCAGAGAGTATTTGAAAAAGATAGTGAAGAATCTCCGAGATGCTATAACCTCCGTACCATACGCAAAGTAAACTATAGCATAAAATTTACACCTTTCAGGGAGCCTTTTATATGGGTGGTATATTAGGTAATAGCTTATGAGATCAGTATGGCTGCTCTGTAACAATCATTATGAATCTCATCAGACTACTATTATACGAATTTAGAGTATTAGATTAATCATCGTCTGTTAACTTGTTAAGTATTTAGAAAATTTAACAAAAAATATAGTAAACTGAATTAAGTTATGAAAAAATAAGGGTCTTCGGTCATTTTTATATAGCAATCCTAAATCATTCGTGAGATAGAAAATACCTGAAACCCTTATCAATCAAGACTTTTTACCACCGTATTTTCTCATATCTCAGATAGGATTGCTAAAGAAAACCTGGTTCAAAATCATTGAAAGCCTGATTATGTTGATTGTTTATTTAAAACGCAAGAAGCCGAGTCCTTTATAATCCTTAGTGGACAAGGGTTTTGTCCTAATCAATCCTCAATCTCCATAAAAAAGCTAAAAGAAGCAAAAATAATTAGTCTTAAGTGTCAAACCTAAAAGTAAAATTTTATTCAATCAATAGGATAATTAAAATCAACGATTACCTATGCAATTCAACGATCATCTAATTGATTTGCCTTCTTTACATAAAGTTATTGATCGTTACCCTTTGACGATTAGCCCTGATAGTCATGTGATTGAGGCTATTAACTTGATGAATCAGGAGGAAAATCATAGCTGCAACTTATACAATGTTGCCAGATCATTACTTCGCAGCAAACAGCAGAAAAAAGTAAATAGCTATATTTTAATAGTACAGCAAGGGCAGTTACTAGGAATATTCACGCTTGCAGATGTATTAAAATTAATAGCATTGAATATGGATTTAGCCAAGACAACAATGGTTGAAGTGATGACCCAACCAGTCATTACATTGAAACTATCCGATTTAGATCATATTTCAACTGTTTTATACTTTTTGCAGCAATATAGTGTTCAGGATTTACCGATTGTTGATGATGAGGGAAATCTAGTAGGCATAATTAATGAATCTAGCTTGTTACATGAGTTAGATTTAGTCAAGGTTGTTGGTGTTGTTGAAGCTGTAAATCAAACGTTAACAAATATCACGAATCAGTCCCCGGAAAACTATCAGCAACGAGAGAAAGTAAGCGGCAAAACTGATAACTTGTTGAAAACATGGATAGAGGAAAAAATAGCCAAAGAAATACAAATTAATGAAGAACTTCAGCAAACCTTAGAAGAATTGCAAATTATTAAAGAAGAATTACGCCAACAAAATAAACAACTGGCTACTGCTCGTGAGATAACGGAATCGGAGCGCCGACGGTACCAAGATTTATTTGAATTTACTCCTAATGGTTTTTTAGTAACTGATAAATTGGGTGTTATTCAAGAGGCTAATCATGCAGCTTCATCTTTACTCTGTGTGCATCAAAAGTACCTAGTTGGCAAGCCAATTACAATTTTTCTTGGTCAATCAGATCGCCATAATGTTCTCTCCCATCTGAGTCTTTCTCAGCACTTCCAAGAATGGGAAATTTACATTCAACCGAGAGAAGGGGTGCCCTTCCCCGCCAGTATTAGATTAAGGGCTGTGTATGATCGCCAAGGTCAGTGGCTTGGTTGGTGTTGGTTAATATGCAATATTAGTGTACAGAAACAAGCTGAGAAAACACTGCGTCGAAGCTCAGATGAGTTGGAACAACGAGTGGCAGAACGCAGGAGAGAATTGATAGTTGCTAATCAAGCTTTGGAACAAGAAATCAAGGAGCGTAAAGAAACGCAAGCTGCTTTGCGGAAGAGTGAGGAGACATTTCGCCAATTTGCTGAAAATCTCGAAGCATATATATGGATTTGTTCCCAAGATTGCAGCACCCTCTTTTATATCAACCCGGCTTATGAGAAAATTTGGGGTCGTTCTTGCCAAAGTCTGTGGGAAAATCCTCTATCTTGGATAGAAGCTGTTCATCCAGAAGACCTTGAGCCCATGATGGCAGAGGTGGAGAAGCAGCATCAAAAGGGTGAAAATATTAGCGTACAGTATCGTATTATCCGTTTGGATGGTTCAATACGCTGGTTGTGGTCTAGACGTTTTCCTATCAAGAATGAACAAGGACAGATTCAATACTATGGTGGCATTGGTGAAGATATAACAGAACGCAAACAAACAGAAGCAGCAGTCAGGGAGAGTGAATATAAGTTCCACCAATTTGCCGACAACATTCAAGCAGTAGTTTGGATTGCTTCCGTGGATTGTACAGAGAACGTCTATGTGAACCCTGCCTATGAGAAATTTTGGGGTCGTTCTAGAGCAAGTATGGGTAACAATCCTAAATCTTGGATAGAGGGAGTTCACCCCCAAGATCGTGATCGCGTCATTGCACAAATACAAAGTCAAAAGGATAATGAATCTGGCGTTCTAGAATATCGAGTTCTACGACCTGATGGATCAATAAGCTGGCTATGGGCTAGAAGATTTACCATCAAAAATGAACAAGGACAGATTCAATACTTTGGTGGCATTGCCGAAGATATCACAGAACACAAGCAAACAGAAGCTGCACTCAAGAAGACTGAGGAAAAATTCCGATACTTTACCGAAAATAGCGATACCCTAATCTGGATGGCCTCCAAGGATAGTAAGGAAACCCTATATATTAACCCGGCTTATGAAAAAATTTGGGGACGCTCTTGCCAAAGTCTGCGGGAAAATCCTCAATCATGGAGAGAAGCGATTCATCCAGAAGACCGCGATCGCATTTTGGCAGAAATAGAGGAGCATCATCAAAAAGGTGAAGGCGCTAATTTAGAGTATCGCATCGTACAACCGAACGGATCAATCCGCTGGATTTGGGGTAGATGCTTTCCCGTTAAAAATGAACAAGGCGAGCTTGACTACTATGGTAGTCTGACCGAAGACATTACCGACAGGAAACTAGCTGAAGAATCTCTGCGAGACAGTGAAACGCGACTAACTCTAGCCCTAGAAAATGCTAACATGGGTATATGGGAGTGCAACCTGATTACCGACCAATGTATTTGCTCTGATAATGTAGGGCCACTTTATGGACTACCAAAAGGTAGTGTATGTCCATCATCCCATGAAGAATTCTTCAATTTCTTCTATCCTGAAGATCGTGAATTTTGCATTCAGGCAGTGAAACGCGCTATTGAACAAGAAGGCGAATTTGCCGTAGAATATCGCGTCGTTTGGCCTGACGGCAGCCTACACTGGTTAAGGGGTACTGGAAAGGTCTACCACAACCAACAAGGTCAGCCCATCAGGATGATTGGTACAACTAGAGATATATCTGAACGCAAGGAAACAGAGCACCAACTCTATGAACAAGCAGCATTATTAGATATCGCTACCGATGCCATTTTCGTGCGAGATTTTCAGACAAAAATCTTATTTTGGAATCAAGGTGCAGAAAGAATATATGGTTGGCAGAAACATGAAGCTGTGGGTAAAAACCTCAAGGATCTTTTCTGTTCTAAAACTACACAACAACAAGAATCAAGCGCACTCAGAACAGTAGTTAAATTGGGAACTTGGCAAGGTGAGCTACGTAAGAAAACAAAATTAGGCCAAGAAATTATTGTTGAAAGTCGTTGGACACTGATGTTTGATGCCGACGGTCAACCAAAATCTATCTTGATTGTAGATAGTGACATTACAGAGAAAAAACAACTGGAAGAACAGTTTTTCCGCACCCAGCGATTAGAAAGCATTGGTACTTTAGCTGGTGGTATTGCCCACGACTTAAATAATATATTAACTCCCATTTTAGGAGCAGCACAATTACTAAAAGGTAGATTTGCCAAAGATGAAGAACGTCATCCCCAACTATTGGCAATCATAGAAAATAATGCTCAACGTGGAGCTGCTTTAGTCAAACAAGTCTTATCTTTTGCCAGGGGATTAAAAGGAGAAAGAGGTATTGTCCAAGTGAAACATCTGATTGCAGAAATTATTCAAATTGGTAAACAAACATTTCCCAAATCTATCGAATTTACCACCCAAATTCCAGAAAACCTGTGGACTGTTTCTGGAGACACCACACAACTACATCAGGTATTAATGAATCTGGTAGTTAATGCCCGTGATGCTATGCCAGAAGGTGGCACTCTCACAATTACTACAGAAAATATTTATATTGATGAAGCTTACACCCGGATGCTGATTGAATCCAAAATTGGCAATTACATTGTTATTACTGTCACCGATACAGGTGTAGGAATGACTAAAGAAATATTAGATAGAATTTTTGAGCCATTTTTCACCACGAAAGAATTTAAAGGTGGAACAGGATTGGGTTTGTCAACTGCTTTAGGAATTCTTAAAAGCCATAATGGTTTTGTAACAGTATCCAGTCAAGTGGGTAAAGGCAGTACATTTAAGGTATTCTTACCATCTGTAGAATCTCCTCAAGTTCCTGATATAGATCAATCGAAAATACCATCAGGACAAGGAGAGTTAATTTTGGTAGTAGATGATGAACCTCAAATTCGTGATGTAGCCACAATTATTCTAGAAAACCACAATTATCAAACCCTAACTGCTAGTAATGGAGTGGAAGCGATCGTACTGTATGCCCAACACAAAAAAAATATCAGCGCAGTATTGATGGATATGATGATGCCAGAAATGGATGGGATAACCGCTATTCGCACCTTGAAAAAAATGAACCCAAAAGTTCAAGTGATTGCTTGTAGTGGACTAAATACAAAAGATGTATTCCCAGAATCAGACGAAATGGAAGTGCAATCCGTTTTATTCAAACCCTACACTGCCAATGAGTTATTAAGAAACTTAAATCAAATAATTCGTAATTCATAAATAAGGGAACAGGGAACGGATAAAAGGTAAAAGGCAGTAGTTGATTAATTTTACCATGCCCAATGCCCTAAAACCTAACTATTCCCTACATAAATTCCTAAAGATTGAGCAGTTTCGATTAAATAACTGTGAGGATCAACAAGTGAGGGACTTTGATCTAAAACGTTGTGGATTTTCCCATTCACAACTTGTCTGTCTTGTCAGGATAACATCTGGTCATATTTTTCTTGGGCAATTAAATTAACTGCTGTTTTACCGAAAACTGTAGCTGTGAGAGGGTCTAAAGCAGAGGGAATACCACCACGGTGAATATGTCCTAAAACAGAAACCCTGGTGTCATGTCAAGTTGATTATTACTGCAACTAGCAATTTGTTCAGCGATGTATTATTATTGTCCACGACCACATTTAGCAGTAGAACAACTAGCTGCATTGTCCACATCTTCTGAGCAAGGGGAAGCACCTTCAGCAACGACGATAATGGCAAATTGACGCCGCCAGCGATGGCTCAATTGGCTAAGATGTTCACATCAACCTGTGATAGTATAGGGGAATTCAGGAATTAAAATTACATCTGCACCACCAGCAATCCCTGAGTGTAGTGCTAAATGACCTGCAGTACGGTCCCATCACTTCCACAATCATCACGGAATCGTGACTTGCTGCCGTAAACGTGAGACAATTAATAGCATCGACAATAGTATTAATTACTGTGTCAAAACCTATAGAGACTTCCGTAAAAGCTACATCATTATCAATAGTCTTAGGAATACCAACCAAATGCCAATTACCTAAAGTTCCCAATTGCTGGATAATCTTTAAACTACCATCACCACCCACAGTAATTAAAGCATCTAAAACCAACGCTTCATAACTAGCTAAAATGTCATCAGCATGAGCTAAGGTATCCCCTTTATTGACACTGCCTAAAACCGTTCCTCCCATATTCAGTAAAGGGTCAATACCGCGTAAATCCCAACCATGCATACTTAAAAGAACAGTTTGCCGTTCTAATAAACCTTGTGTGGCATAAGGAATACCGACCACTTCCCAATTGTAAGTAAGATTAGCATGACTGACTGCTGCGCGAATTGCACAATTTAGAGCAGGAGAGTCACGACCACTTGTCAGAATACCGATACCTTTGTGCATAATTCGTAATTAGTAACTTGTAATTCGTAATTCATAATTAGGGACTGCGGATTGATAATTGGTCATTGGGAAAAATCTTCTCCCTTTCTCCCCAGTCCCCAGTCCCCTAACATAGTGTATAAACCTTACCCCAACTTGGTTGATAATTTTGCAACGCTTTCATATACTGAGCGCGTTCAAAAGCACTAGGATTAGGACAATTGACTTGGCTCATACTACCTTGAATTTGCTTTACTGATTCATATTTGTGTGTTTCCATCCATTCTCGTAAGTATTTTTCCAAATTACGAATATGATCAACACCATGCCGTAATAATACAGAACAAAGCATGGTTGCATTTGCCCCTACCATTAACATTTTTATCACATCAAGGGCATTGTTAATACCGCTAGTTGCGGTGAGACTACCTTGAATATGACCATAGAGAATCGCTATCCAACGCAGAGGTAAACGCATAGATTGAGATGTACTTGAAAGCACATGAGGTTTAACATCTAAGGTTTCCAAATTAATATCTGGCTGATAGAACCTCTTAAATAAGACTAACCCATCAATCAGCCCCAGCATAATCTAAACGCTTGGCCATATTTGCAGTATTAGTAAATTAGGGACTGAGTTTTACACCTACAGGAATGGTGACTGCGGCTTTAACTCTGGTCAGAATATCAATATATTATATTATAATATATGTGTTTTCAATTTCGTGGCTTGTCAGGTCTATGTCTGTAGGAACATAGTAAATATTGAGTTCTACGGCAGATGCTCCTGCTTGTTCAATAAGACTGGCATAATTAGTCCATCCTCCTACAGAACAACCATTGAGACTGGCAATAATGGGAATCTCTACTTTTTCTTTTGCTTTGCGAATATGGTCTAAATATTCTTCTGGAGCGACTCGGAAAGTTGTAGGTTCTGGGAAGTAGGTTAAAGCTTCAGGGAAACTTTCTGTACCGTAAGTGAGATGATGATGAAGTTCGTATTTTTCTAAAGTCAATTGTTCTTCAAATAATGAGCGCATAACTACTGTACTTGCACCAGCATCTTCCATTAATTTAATGTTGTCAACTTCTTGGGAGAGGGGAGAAGCTGAAGGAACTAAAGGTGACTTTAATTCTAAACCCAAATATGTTGTTGTTAAGTTCATAAATTTTACGATTGGTGATTGGTGATTGGTGATTGCTGATTGGTGATTGCTGATTGGTGATTGCTGATTGGTGATTGCTGATTGGTGATTGCTGATTGGTGATTGGTGATTGGTGATTGGTGATTGGTGATTGGTGATTGCTGATTGGTGATTGCTGATTGGTGATTGCTGATTGGTGATTGCTGATTGGTGATTGGTGATTGGTGATTGCTGATTGCTGATTGGTGATTGGTGATTGGTGATTGGTGATTGGTGATTGGTGATTGGTGATTGGTGATTGGTGATTGGTGATTGGTGCGTTAGGCTAAAGCTAACGCAACCTACAGTTATTTTGATATTAGATAGAAGCTGTTAAACCCTTATGGTTATTATTTGCTTCTGGTTGTTTAGTGATATTTTGAATAGGTTCTGGTTCTGGTTCTTGATGTGATTTTCTTGTAATTTTCTGGCGGCTAAATATTGGTACATTTGCCAACGGATATTAACATCCTCTTGGGCTTGTTTGAGTAATTGTTTAGCCGTTTCTGGGTTTATTTTGGTTAACATCTTGAAGCGGTTTTCCATATACATCGACTGTTCAACTGGTATTCTGGGAGTGCGGGAATCAAGTTGTAAGGGGTTTTGTCCTTGTTGAACACGGTCGGGGTTATAACCCACATTCTCCACCCTAAAGTGCCACAGAGAGAAATTACGGAGAGAGAAAATCCAAGGGAGCATAAAAAGGAACATATGCAGTGAAAAAAGGCATTGGAGAAACAGTAAAGCACCAAAAATAGCATCAAAAGCTATTATCAATAAGGAGCAATCAGAAAGAACACCGCCCAGAGGAGTCAACAGATAAATGAAGATATTCAAGAGATAAATCATAACTTAGACTAATAGATTGAAGTAAAAAAAGAAATTCTAGTAAAATAGAGTTATAAATCAAGGATATTAGGTTATTTTCTGATAGAAATTAAATTAATACAGAGAAAAATCAGGTAAGTAATTGATAGTAGGGAAAACAATGCTCTGGTAAAAGATTCACAGTGAAATCTCTCTCTTAAGTCCGGTGAGAGATGTGTTTTCCTTGGTTTAGTGTAACTAAATGAATAGACTAAAAGCATGGAAAAATCCAGCGTAAAGTGGGGCGGTCAGTTGGTTTGCCCAATTGATTCTTTACTGTTGATTTAGACTCTCTCACAGCGGTTCTGATTTGTCGTTGCCCTAAAGTATAAACCAGCAGACATAAACCCATCATCATGCCCAGGGACTCTATTCTCTCTGGACTTTTTAGGAAAATACTGTCTGCAAAAAATAATGGGTCTTTGAGAAAAGCAAACCCTCTCTGGCAAGACTGTTGAGCTTTATATTCACTCAAGATGGAGTCATGGGTAAGTTCATTGGAATCCAAAAGGTTTGTAGCAATGATAAAAGGCCCTGCCCTCAGAAATTCTGTATTAATTTTACTTTCATTCTGGGAGAATGTAGCTGATATTTCAGAGGATATCTCTCCTGACCTATGTTTTTTCTTAGATTTGATTTGAGTAACTTTACTATGGTTAATTTGGTGATATTTGAATTGTTTTAATAGTTTAGATAACCCCTTAGAAAATCTTTCTGGTGATAACTTTTTCAAATCTTGCACAGCTTTTGATTGTGCCTTGGTAATTTTTTGTGAGAGTTTACCCAGGTCTGATTCTCTTGTTTCTTGACTTTGCACTGCTAACTATCTTTGTTATATTACTGCATAATTTACTGTTTTTGAAGCTAGTTTATATCCGGGTAAGTTACGATTAACAAATTCTGGTTCTCGTAATTTTGATATTCATCATTGTGCTGATTGTACGCTTAATGGCACTGGATATAACCAGCTTAAATCTGATATCATCTTCAGATTTGATCCTGTATATAAGGCCCAGTATGCTACTATGAGACTGTTAACTTTTAACTGTTTTTGGTACTCTACTGCTATTTTAGCAAAGCATGATGAATCTGCTTGGTTTCCCGATGCTAGTTATAAAAATATATATTGGTATGTCTCCATCTCCTGAACATATCATTTCTATGATGAACTATGTTAACTCCGGTCTATGGTCACCAGAATAACCGTAGGTGATGGTTATTTCTTTTGGTGATTTTACTGCTAATTCTTCTATTTCTTGATTATTTCCTACTTTTTGACTCTCAAATATTACTTCTGGTAAGCTGGTATTATATTGCCCATGTAGGTCCATTTATGATGAGTCTAGATGCCCTGCTCATAGGGATACTCCAAATTTTTGGGCTACTTTTAAGGCGATAATAAAAAATATTCTATCCAATCATTTTATAAAAAGTTTATCCATGACTCTCCCCAGTTTATCGTCCTTGAGATATTCTGGTGTTACTCCTGCTCCTATTAGATGGTCACAGGCTATTGTTTTAAAATCTTGTGGAAAGATATATAAGGGTTTTTATACAAATCCTAACCCGTTGATTATCATGGGTTTTACTACATGACCCGGACTTACTTTCTCTCCAATTTCAAGGGTTATTTCTACTACTCCTATGGCGTCTATTATTCCTGCTACGATGCCTAAATGGTCTAGGTTTTGAATTTCCATTTTTTGAAGCTTTGATTTCACAACAGAATTATCCACAACTCCCATTGTGATTAAATCATTTCTTCTTCTGTTCTAATTTAATTTTTAAATCATTAAATTTTCTTTTCTTTTATCTTCTTTACAAAACTTTATTCTCTCACTCTATTGCCATTTTAATCATACTATTCTCATTAATACCAATTCTCTATGAGGCTGCACAGAATAAAGCTTGATGAAACAGAGCTTCAAGGATGAAATCATAACTGGTCAAAGAGGAGATGACCTCAGAAGATAATTGAGCTAATTCATGTTGAACTCCTTGACGCAATTGGTCGAGATGTGAGAAACTTTCACCTTTGAACTGACGTTTAATAAACTGCCATAATCGCTTGATGGGGTTAAGTTGAGGAGACTGAGATGGTTGAAAAATGGGAATAATATTTTCAGGGCAAGACAGTGCCAAAGCTTGGTGTGCAGAAGCTTGATCCATCTGCATTAATCCCATATCAGAACCTAATTCTTGAGATAGGACATCCAAGAATTTCTGAAAATTCTCACTGTTTAGATGAGGATATTCCTGACAAAAATGCCATCCAGAGGTGGGTTCAACAACTCCATAAAGCCAAAATGCTTTTCGTGGCCACTGCACCCTCACTACAGGTTTAACACCACGAGCCGTAATCACTCACTCCTCCAGTTTCGGTCTTCAAACCTAATCTGGTTTCGTCCTGGCACAGGTAACTCAGTCGTTTTCCCCCACCCAATAGTTTCTCTAAAGCTACCAAGGCAAGGGGGATGTTTTCTTAAAAAGGTTTATAGCTTGCTCATCTTGTGATGAGCTGATGGGTCGAGGTACTTTCAATTTTGCCCCTAGTTTGTAGGGCACTAAACTGTAAACTGTCTTGTATTTGACTTGGACGTGCCATTCTTGCTCTAGCCATTCCACAATTTGCCTATAACTGCTAAACCTTTGGGGGGATTCTAACTTTGATATTAGTTGTGATAGCATTTCACCTTGTATTAAAGGAGTTGCCCCAGGCGCAGTTTTTACCTCTCAAAGAGAAGATAGTCCTCCTTTTCCATACCTTTGTAACCATCCTGTTATTGTTGACCCATCTCTGCCCAATCTTCGGCTCACTTCTTGATGCTGGGTTACTTGTTCTGTTTTTATCCACCACAGCATTTGTAAACGTTCTTTGTCTAATGCTGTCCGCGCATTTTTCAGGCTTTTTGACAAATACTCAGCACTTTCTTGAACTTCTAGATTGAAAGGGCGTGCCATTGCTTCCTCATGAGTCTTTATCTTCCATGTTCTTTATTCTACAGTTCTATCTACACTCATTTAGACTTGGTATTAGCCTTTTCTTCCTTGCAGGATCTTTAGTTCTTGTGTACTACTATCTGTGACAGTTAGGGTACAGTTAGGGTGCGGAAGGTGGGTTTTAGCGATACAATAACCAGCGTCGAGAGTCTACAGCCGCTTTTTGATTTTGCATGGCTGTACTCATGTTGATGCCGTGAGGAATATAATGGCTGTAGGCAAAAATTAAGGATGGACCTTCATAAGCTTCAGCTTCTAAGAAAGCTTTTAATGTGTGTTCACCTCTCGCACCCATAGCCACACTAGCAACATAAACCTTACAGTAAGTCATGGTGATTAAACCTAAGTCTTTTTTGGCTGCTGGTTTACCACTTTACCACCTGCGGCAAATTTTACCACTGCACCTTTAGGGGTCTATTTGGAGATTTGACCGCCAGTATTAGAATAAACTCCTGTGTCGAGAACGAGGATATTAACGTTGCGACTACTAGGAATTACATGATCTAATCCATCGTAACCAATATCATAAGCCCAACCGTCACCGCCTATCATCCAAACACTCTTCTTCACCAAATAATCAGCAAGAGATTTGAGATTCTTAACCGCCAATAAACGCTGATGAACGCCGATATCATCCTCTTTCACTTGTGTTAATCTGTATTCATCTGCGGTAATAATTTCATCCAGTTTTCGTTTGAGAATAGATACCCGTTCCCGTTGTTCATAAATATCTGCTTCGTCGTTTTGTTCAGCGTTGAGGATATCTGTTACTAGGGTTTCACCTATTTGGGGTGCAAGTTGTTATAGTAAATAAGCTGCAAATACGGCTTGTTTATCTATGGAAACGTGGAAACCTAAAGCAAATTTGGCGTTATCTTCAAATAAGCTGTTAGACTAAGCTAGTGCTCTGCCTTCAGCATTCTTTGTCCAAGGTCTGGTGGGTAAGTTACCACCATAGATAGAAGAACAACCGATGGCGTTGGCAACGATCATGCGATCGCCAAACAATTGTGTTACTAATTTAGTATACAGTGTCTCTCCACATCCTGCACAAGCACCGGAAAACTCAAACAACAGTTCTTGCATTTGTTGTTGATTAATATGACTCAACTTCAAATTCCGTCGGGCTAGTTTTACTAAACTCAAGAAGAAGTCCCAATTATCTCTTTCTTATTCTCTTAACGGTCTTTGCTGTTCCATATTAATGGCTTTTTTGCGTGGTTCGGCTTTATTTTTCGCCGGACATACATCAACACATAAAGCACAACCTGTACAATCTTCCGCAGCTACTTGAATGGTAAATTTCAAATCATGCCAATCATGTTCTTCGGCATTTTGAAAGTTGGCGGTGCATTTTCTAATTGTTCTGGTTCATATACTTTACTATGGATAACAAACGCTGTGTGGATATACATACCATCACCCATTTACCACATTGAATGCAAACATTAGGATCCCAAACAGGTATCTCTTGGGCAATATTGCGTTTTTCCCATTTTGATGTTCCCGTTGGATATGTACCATCTATGGGTAATGCACTGACGGGTAAATCATCACCTTCACGGGCAATCATTTTACCCAATACATTGCGAACAAATGCAGGTGCATAATCGGGGATTGGGGGTTTGTTTTCTTCGCTATGCCCAATGTCCCATACCCGATGCCAAATTTCATACAGATTATCCCAGGTTTTATTAACGGGTTGGATATTCATTTGGACAATTTCTTCGCCTTTTTTACCGTAGGTTTTGCGAATTGATTTTTTAATTTGTGCGATCGCATCTTCTCTTGGTAAAATCCCAGAAACGGCAAAGAAACAAACCTGCATGACAGTGTTAATATGTCCGCCCATTCCGGCTTCCCGCGGGACTTTATAGACGTTGATGACATAGAACTTGAGATTTTTATTAATTATCTCTTCTTGCATAGCAAAGGGGAGTCTTTCCCAAGCTTCATCTTTCTCGTAGGGTGCGTTTAATAAAAATGTGCCACCGGGGATGATATCTTTCAACATCGGGAATTTTTCGATAAACTCCCACTGATGACAGGCGACAAAGTTAGCTTTGCTGATTAAATAAGTAGAACGAATTTGTTGAGAACCAAATCGCAAGTGACAAAAGGTAATATAACTAGATTTATTAGAATCGGAAACAAAATAATCTTGGGCGTAATTATCAGTTTCTTAACCAATAATTTTGATGGAGTTTTTATTGGCAGTAACTGTACCATCTGTAACTAAACCATAGAATATAGCCCGCACAATATTATCTGGTTCTATGTTAAATTCGGGGTCATATTGTAAGCTGGTGTGGGTGACATCATCATTAATGCCAACATTAGTACCAACTGTAAAATGATTCTTTGGTGTGTCAGCCAAATTATCAAGGATAGTTGTATCTTGATTGCCCCCATCTTTAAGGGGCTTGGGGGGATCAAATTACCAAATAAAGCTTTCAGGATTGCGGGTGTAAATTATTTAGATGATAACCCATATTTCTCCCTCACAACTTGAATATTGTTGAGTTTGTTTTCTGCCAAAGCTGTAACAACATCAGTATATCAATGTTCACCAACTGCTCCTGGTTTTCTTGTGATGTTTAAAACAGCAGTACTGCTGTTTTTCTGGTAAAGGATTAATAAATCTTTGGGTGTCAAAGGGACGATATAATCTAATTATAACAACTCCAACTTTTTCACATTGTTTGTTGAGATAATCTACCGCTTTATGAACTGTTTTACAAGCAGAACCCATGAGGATAATTCTTTTTTCTGCTGTTGGATCTCCATGATATTCAAATAGTTTATATTCTCGCCCTGTAACTTGAGCGAATTCATCCATTACCTTCTGAGTTATATCTGGGCAAGCTAAATAAAATGGGTTAACGGTTGCCCTGGCTTGGAAGTAAACATCCGGCTTTTGGGCTTTTCCTCTTAATACGGGTCTATCAGGTGTTAAAGCCCGTGAACGATGGGTAATTACTAACTCTATGGGAATAAATTTCTCTAAATCTTCTGTTGTTAATGTTTCTACTTTATCGACTTCGTGAGAAGTGTGGACTCCATCAAAAAGGTGTAGGAAAGGAATGCGTGATTCTAAAGTTGCGTGTGTGGAAATGAGGGCAAAATCTTGGGCTTCTTGGACAGAAGCAGCACACAGCATGGCAAAACCTGTGGTTCTGGCTGCCATAACATCGCTATGATCACCGAAAATAGATAAAGCTTGGGCTGCCAGCGATCACGCTGCAATATGAAATATTGTAGGTGTAAGTTAACCCGCAATCTTGTACATATTCGGCAGCATCAAAATTAATCCCTGAGACGCTGTAAATGTGGTAGTCAGTGAACCCGTTTGTAAAGCACCATGTACAGCACCCGCAACGCCCCCTTCACTCTGAAACTGTACCACCAAGGGAACAGTTCTCCAAACGTTCGGTTTTGTTTCACTCATCCAAGCATCAGACCATTGACCCATAGGTGAAGATGGAGTGATAGGATAAATAGCAATAACTTCATTGAGTGGATAAACGACCTTAGCAAGCGCTTCATCACCGTCTATGGTGGCATAAGTTCTGGTTTTCATATTCCCCAGCCTTTGAGAATTGCTAAACTATAGGTAATTGGTAAAAGGGAAAAAATTTTAACCAGTCCCGAGTACCCTGGTTTCTACCTTGAAACTTAAGACGAAAATTTGAGGAACTTGTGAGGAACACCTACACTTGCGGATTTAAGTAGGTTAGCGTTAAAAATTGTCATTATGACAGGCAAAAGGCAACAGGGTTTTGGTGATTTTACTTTTTGTTACATACTTCTGTTTTTTGCCGCCGACTTACTTAGTCTACAAATCTATTGATTCTTTGATAACCCTCATTAAACCCCCATCAACATATATAATATATATAGTAATTACCAAGGTTGTTAGGACATCAACAGACCATAAAACTTCGATACAAACAGACTTTTAACTCTCTCACCGT
Source organism: 'Nostoc azollae' 0708 (assembly GCF_000196515.1). NCBI lineage: Bacteria > Bacillati > Cyanobacteriota > Cyanophyceae > Nostocales > Nostocaceae > Trichormus > Trichormus azollae. The sequence continues at coordinate 209,986 of NC_014248.1, read as the reverse complement.
TTGGCTGCTATAAAATTTCCCAGATAGAAATGCATCCTTACAATTTCCTCAGATTCTTGCTCTAAGTTAATAGTAAAGTTAAAACGTAAGCATTCAGCTAATGCCTAACCGCACGCTACGCAAACAGCCATCAGCAGTTAGCTTTTTCAGGCTAACTGCTGATGGCTGTTTGATAATTAACAGATTTCTCAAACATTCTGACTCCTGAATCCTAACTCCTGAATTCTTAGGCAACATCCTGTCAAGAGTGTAGAGAAAGTCTACATTTAATACATTTAATTGTAAAACTAACCTGGAGAAAAATGTCATCATAATACTAACTGTATTTCACTTCACTCATTACCTATGAGCGACTATCTGTTTCCAATGAATCTTATTAGGAAGATTAATCAGGAATTAGCAATAAGTGGACAAATTACACTAGAACATCTACATTAGCTTGCTGATTATGGTTACAAATCTGTCCTAAATTTGTGTTGTGCAAATGAATCAATTTAATGGACAAATGAACAGCAAAAAAGTGAATTTTTAGGATTGTAGTATGTCAACCTGCCGACTTAGATTGAAAATCTAATTCATCAAACTGCAAAGCAAGTTTTTCAAATTATTGATGAATTACCTAAACCGCTGCTGATACATTGTGATAATTCCAAACGTTCAGCAGCTATAGTATTATTATATATTTCTACTAAACAGGGAATTGCATTTGAGCAAGTATGGCAACAAACTATTAATCTGGACTTGTTGTAAGAAGGAATTGGGGAGTTATACAGCAAACGGGTGAAACTTAGACTTATCTCATACTGATAGCGCAGGGTGGCGTAAGCTATTCGTAACGTAGTACACGGTATCCCTTCGCGACACTGCGTGAAAGCGCAGCGTGCAGTAGGCTCTAGTACAGTACGGCGTAAATAAACCAACCATTGCAAATTTCTGAAAAGCTCACTCTGTATACATTTTGAATTTCGTTCGCGTAGCGTCTCCGAAGGAGATATTTTGTTAGCTTAGCTCTTCTAAAAGAAGTATTTTGAATTCACGGCGGTACTAGTATCTCGGAGATTCTTCACTATCTCTTTCAGAGATGCTCCTTGAACGTTCAGAATCACACTTTTAAACCGTTTTTAGAATACAGGAGTATGGCTTACGCCAGCTTCCGCTATCAGGAGTTACAGGAGTTCAGAAGAGAGAAGAAAGAATTAATTCTTCCCTCACCTCCCCCACACACTACACCACTAATTGGTACTGTAAATTTGAGATGAAGGCACACAATGAGAACTATTCACTGGGTGAAGTTTCGGTTTATTGGTAGATGCTGATGCTATCTCAATTTGGCTATTTTCTTTCATTAAACGGCTATAAGTGCGCTGGGGAATATAATGCAGTGGATTATAACCAATAAAACGTAAAATCAGCACACAAGCCCAGGAATATCTACCATCAGCGACAGCTTCAAGGACTTGATTTAATTCTTCAGGAGTAATAAGATTCTGAACGTTAGTTTGAGAAGGAGAAATTCGGTAGTTCATGACTGTCCCGGATATAATTTGTACTATTGAAGGTTTATCGTTACTTTCGTGCGGGATTCTCTATTAGCAATGTCCATACACCAGATTGCAGATCAATGAGGTACAGAATCTAAATTGAAACCTAAACAGCAAGAGAGTTTTACTCCTGACTCCTGACTCCTGCTATAACTGCCAAAAATCTAGAAAACAGCATTTAGATATCGCTTGTCACTATCTCCATATTTTTCACCATCAGAGATTTATGAAAATCTTTCTAAAAGCCACATATTCCTATGATGAAAGTGATATTTAAAGTTGAATAGATTCTTCATTTCTCATGTAAATATCAGTTGATTTTTAACCAAGAGGATATGTAAGAATTCAGGAATCAGGAGTCAGAATGTTTGAGAAGTTGGTTAATTATCAAACAGGTGTTTCTGGCGTTAGCCTGACAAAGCTGACTGCTGATGCCTGTTCGCGTAGCGTGCCGTTAGGCATTAGCTGAATGCTTACAAGAATACTATTATTTTCTGTGACTTTTATTTTGCAGAAAGATTAATAGCAGGACTTATATGACTTAAAAGCTAGTGCCGCAAGGCGAAAGTCAAAAAAAAATCTTATGGAGTAGGCTTTTCATCTATTTTAAATTGTTGCTCTATTTACGCCGTACTTTACTAGGAATGAGTTTATCATTAGCTTGGGCTTTTTAGTATCATTAACCACTGGTAATCTTGACAGTTTTTGCTTTCGTATTTTTGAGTCTGGAAGTCAGAAATTTCATTAATTCTTAGTTTCATTTCACCGATTCTCCCTTACCTATATGCAAATGCTAAAGTCATGCTCTTGGCATTAGATACTAAGCCAATTTTGGAATTAAAAAATAGGGAACACAGACATTCATCTGATATGCAGAATACTACCTTTTTTGAATCAATTTAGCCAACTTGGCAAATTTTATCCAAGAAAATTATAGTTGATGGGATTTTCTACCTATCTATCAAATACCTATTTAAATACTGGCACACGACGAGTTTACAAAATTGCATTCACCAGGTAATGAAATATCAAAACAACAAAATTAACCACAAAAATATCTACAGTCCGAGTCAGCAGTCATCAGTAAAATACTGATTGAGGCTTTAAATGGGAAAGAGGAGAGGTAGATATGTAGGTTGTTTTTTCTTCCTATATCTAAAGAATTACCCAAGGCTTTCACACCTCAGCTAGATGCGATACTTTTTACAAGTAATTTACTATCAGAAAAAGATACATCTCACCTAATCTAATTATCTAAGAATCCAGTTTTTCAAGAGATAAAAATGAGTGCGTAGGTAAGCATTCAGCTAATGCCTAACGGCACGCTATGCGAACAACAGTCAGCTTTTTTCAGGCTAACGCCAAACATACCTGTTTGATAATTAACCAATTTCTTAAACCTTCTGACTCCTGACTCCTGGATTCTTACAATTGTAGTTGTTATAGTTGGGTTATTTCCCATGTATGAATTATTTCAGGCTGTTTTAACCAGTGATGAAAAAACTGCACTACGTCAGTTTCTGTTGATATTGCATGATTTTGATAAATGTTACTTTTTGAGGAATGAAATTTTACAAGCTTTTACTAATTATTGTCATCAATCTGAAAAACCTACTTATTTTTACCATTCTTCATCCCTAGGTACGCTTATTCATTACACTCATGAAATTATTATCGAAGATGAAAATACTTGGTTTGTCGTCAGACCAAGGATAGCTAGTCAAGAAGTGTGGAGACTAACTGCAGATTTCACCCATTTCGATTTAATGACTCCTAAAGCATTTTTAGATGTGAGTGATCGCTTAGTCAACCGTTACCAACCCCACATCCTAGAAATTGACCTCCACCCATTTTACCAAACATCTCCGAGAATTAGCGATCCCAGAGAGATTGGTCAAGGTCTGACTTTCCTGAACCATTATCTATGCAATCAATTTGTCTCCGATCCTCAATATTGGCTAGAAACCTTTTTTCAGGCATTACAAGGGATACAATTCAATGGCATGAAGGTGTTAATTAGCGATCGCATTCATTCCGGTATCCAGTTTGCTAAACTAATTAAACCAGCGATCACCTTATTAAGCGAACTTCCCCCTGACGAACCCTATGCACAATTTCGTTCTCATCTCCAAGAACTCGGTTTAGAAGCTGGTTGGGGTAACAACGCTGGGCGAGTCAGGGAAACCTTAGAACTACTACAAAGACTCATTGACACCCCCCAAACCTACATTCTCGAAGCTTTTGTCGCACGTATTCCCGCAGTTTTTCGCGTCGTCCTCATTTCCATACATGGTTGGGTAGCACAAGAAGACGTTCTAGGACGAGATGAAACATTAGGTCAAGTTATTTATGTCCTGGAACAAGCACGCAGTTTAGAAAACAAACTCCAACAGGAAATAAAACTTGCTGGTCTTGACTTCTTAGGTATCAAACCTCATGTAATTATTTTGACTCGCCTGATTCCCAATTGTGAGAGTACATTTTGTGACTTGCGTTTAGAAAAAGTTCACAATACAGAAAATGCTTGGATTTTACGAGTTCCATTTAGAGATTTTAATCCAGAAATTATTAATAACTGGATTTCTAAATTTGAAATTTGGCCTTATTTAGAAAAATTTGCCCAAGATGCAGAAAGAGAACTGCTAACAGAATTTTCAGGTAAACCAGATTTAATTGTTGGTAACTACAGCGATGGTAACTTAGTCGCCTCTCTACTCTCCAGTAGCTTAAAAATTCCTCAATGCAATATTGCCCATTCCCTAGAAAAACCAAAACATTTATTTAGTAACTTATATTGGCAAGACCTAGACGAAAAATATCATTTCTCAGCCCAATTCACTGCCGATTTAATTAGCATGAATGCTGCCGATTTTATTGTTGCTTCATCCTATCAAGAAATTGTCGGTACACCAGACACGATGGGACAATATGAATCTTACAAATGTTTTACCATGCCCCAACTCTATCATGTAGTTGATGGAATTGATTTATTTAATCCTAAATTTAATATGATTCCCCCTGGAGTCAGTGAAACCTTATTTTTCCCCTACAGCCAAACAGAAGATAGAAATCCACAAGAAAGCCAAAAAATTAAAGATTTATTGTTTCAACAGCAAGATGATCATATTCTCGGTAACATAGACGATATTCACAAAAGACCAATTTTTGCAGTTGCACCAGTTACCTCAATTAAAAACCTCACTGGTTTAGTTGAATGTTTTGGTAAAAGTCAAGAATTACAAACTCGATGTAACCTGATTTTATTAACTAGTAATTTATCTGTAAATGAAGCGACATACCCAGAAGAAGCTGGAGAAATAGACAAACTGCACAATCTTATTAAGGAACATCATCTGCAAGGAAAAATCCGGTGGTTAGGAATGCGTCTACCAAGCCAAAAAATTGGTGAAGCTTATCGTATTATTGCTGATTATCAAGGTATTTATATTCACTTTGCCCTTTATGAAGCCTTCGGACGTAGTATATTAGAAGCAATGATTTCTGGCTTACCAACCTTTGCAACTAAATTTGGCGGGTCATCAGAAATTCTCGAAGATTTGCAAACTGGATTTCATCTCAACCCTACAAATTTAGAAAGAACAGCTAAGACAATTCTTAACTTCTTAGATAAATGTGATGCTAACCCAGAATATTGGCAAGAAACTTCCCAATGGATGATTCAAAGAATTCGCCATAAATACAACTGGGAATCATACACAGAACAATTACTATTAATAGCTAAAATCTTTAGCTTCTGGAACTTTATTGTTCCAGAAGCTAACGACGCAAGAGATAGATATATGGAGATATTATTTCATCTTATTTACAAACCCAGAGCCGAACAAATTATCGGACAACATCAACAACGATACGCTCACATTTACAAATAAATCATGACTTTTGATTCTTCGTTTCTCTTTTCCCTCTTGCTTTGCGCCTTGGCGTGTCACAAATTCTATTCATTCATCAATATGGAAAACAAACGAGATTTTATCTACACAGATTGGGTATTAATAGAAAACCAATTTAATCCCGATGAATTACACACCAGAGAAACAATATTCACCATTGGTAACGGTTATTTAGGTACAAGAGGCAGCTTTGAAGAAAGCTATCCACGCACACTATCAGCTACATTTATTCACGGTGTTTATGATGATGTTCCCGTAGTCTATACCGAACTAGCTAACTGTCCAGACTGGCTACCATTGGTAGTAATGATTGATAGCGAGCGCTTTCGTCTAGATCAAGGTAAAATCTTAGAATACAATCGGAAATTAGACCTACATCAAGGGATTCTTAGCCGTTATCTGCGTTGGCGTAGTCCCACTGGAAAAACCATAGATATCAGCTTTGAACGCTTTGCAAGTTTAGCCGAAAATCATGTATTAGGACAACGTTGCCAGTTAACAACAATAGATTTTCATGGATTTATCGAAATCCAAGCGAGTATCAACGGCTACCCCGAAAACAAAGGTTTCAATCACTGGGAAAAACTAGACCAAGGGAAAATTGACAAAGGCTTCTGGTTACACAGTCGCACCCGCTACTCCCGAATTGATCTCGGTATGGCTGCAAAAATGACCATATCAGGAATAGAAACGGCAATGCAAGTCAATACTGCACCTGGCTATCCTAGCATCAGTACAACTTTCTTTTCTGAACCACAGCAGACGGTAACCATAGAGAAAATTGCCACCGTTTTTACTTCACGGGATGTTGAACAACCAGTCTCCGCCGCACAGGAAAAACTCGACCAACTACCTGATTATATCACCCTAAGTAATGCTAATGAACAAGCATGGGCAGAGGTTTGGGACAAAAGCGACATTACAATTGAGGGAGATAATACAGCCACATTTGCTGTTAGGTATAATTTATTTCAACTAATTATCGCCGCTCCCCGTGATGATGACAGGGTGAGTATTCCTGCAAAAACCTTGTCTGGTTTTGGGTATCACGGTCATATTTTTTGGGATACAGAAATTTTTATTCTGCCATTCTTTACTTTTACTCAACCAGCATTAGCGCGGAATTTACTGAGTTACCGCTATCATAGTTTAAATGGAGCGCGACGGAAAGCAACACATTATGAATATCAGGGTGCGATGTATGCTTGGGAAAGTGCGGTGACAGGTGATGAAGTAACACCGAGATGGTCGCTACCTAGTGATTACTATGCTGAGGATGTGCGGATTTGGTGTCGCGATCGCGAAATTCATATTAGCGCAGTTATAACTTATGCTGTATGGTACTATTGGCAAGTCACTGGTGACGATGAATGGCTCAGAGATTATGGCGCAGAGATAATTCTAGATACCGCAATTTTTTGGAATAGCCGTGTTGAGTTTAATCCCCAAGCCGAACGTTATGAAATTCGTAACGTCATAGGTGCAGATGAATATCACGAGTTAGTACATAACAATGCATTCACTAACCGCCTGGTGCAATGGCATTTAGAAAAAGCTTGTATAGTTGATGATTGGTTACGTCGTCATGTCCCAGAAAAAGCTACAGAACTAGAGAAAAAATTGCAACTTACTGACGAAATCAGAAACCATTGGCTAGAAATTATCAACAAAATCTGGATTCCGTACAACCCAGAAACAGGATTAATTGAGCAATGTGAGGGATTTTTTCAATTAGATGATATTAATTTAGCAGATTACGAACCACGCCAAAAGTCAATTCAAAGCATTTTAGGTATTGAAGGCACCAACAAACGCCAAGTCCTTAAGCAGCCAGATGTATTAATGTTGCTTTATTTAATGCGTAAGAATGCTGTTTTTCCCTACAACCTAAAAACATTGCAGGTCAATTGGGACTACTATGCACCCCGCACAGATATTACCTATGGTTCTTCCCTCGGTTCAGCTATTCACGCGATTTTAGCCGCAGATTTAGGCCAAACCCAGGAAGCTTACGAACGCTTCATGCAAGCGGCTATGGTCGACTTGGCAGATAGACGAGGCAATACTAGTGATGGGATTCACGGCGCTAGTGCTGGGGGAATTTGGCAAGCTGTAGTTTTCGGTTTTGGAGGTATTCAATTTACAGATAGTCAACCCGTAGCTAATCCCCACCTACCGCCACACTGGACAAGGCTGAAGTTTAAATTATACTGGCATGGTAAATGGCAAGATTTTGATTTACACCAAGAATTGGGGACTGGGAACGGGAGGAGAAATCCGGCCACTGCAATTCGGGGGATGATTTTTGATTTAGATGGTGTGTTAACCGATACAGCACAATATCATTACTTAGCTTGGCAGAGATTAGCAAATGAGGAAGGTATTCCTTTTAACCGTCAAGCTAATGAGGCATTGCGGGGAATTTCTCGCCGTGCTTCGCTGATGCTAATTATTGGTGATAGGCGATATTCGGAAGTGCAAATTCAGGAGATGATGGAACGTAAAAATGACTATTATGTGGAGTTGATTCAACGTATCACACCCAAGGATTTATTACCGGGTGCTGTTTCCTTGTTGGACGATTTGCGTCAAGCTCGCTTGAAGATAGCTATTGGTTCAGCGAGTAAAAATGCGCGTGTGGTGATTGAGAAGTTGGGAATTGGTAATAAAATAGACGCGATCGCAGATGGTTATAGTGTCCAAAAACCCAAACCCGCACCAGATTTATTTCTGTTTGCAGCCCAGCAGTTAGGACTTTCACCACAGCAATGTGTAGTTTTTGAAGATGCAGCCGCAGGTATTGATGCAGCTTTAGCCGCAAGTATGTGGGCGGTAGGTATAGGACCACCGGTAAGAGTGGGAACTGCTCACATTGTTGTACCCAGTTTAGCAGGTGTGACTTGGGAAAATTTGCAAGGAAAATTTAGAGATATTGCTTTACAAAAACTAAGGAACTAAAGAAAATAATAGCAAATAATCTAATTCCGTTGTTATAACCAACTTAAGGTTATAGATTTACTCTTAAACATTAAAATCCACTTTACCGTAAGTATCAGCTAACACAATTTGGCAAGGAACAGAGGCTAAATTTAAAGTTGTTTATGCATCTGTAAATTCAGAAAATACCCATTTATTATCACCAATTTTGCAGTATTGCTCAACGTACATTGTATATTGGTCAATTAAAATATGCACTTTAAAAGTGGGAATTGTTCGATAGGCAGCAAATTTTTCGTCTTTATCATAGCTTTTGGTTGAATTTGATAAAACCTCAGCAATCATCACAGGATTAGTAACAGTGTCTATTCTTCCTTCTTCAAATACCAAGGGAGTTTGAATAACCATAATATCAGGATAAGTGTAAATTCGTCTATTAGGAATCCAAAGACGTTGGTCTGTGACAAATACTTGATAAGGAAGACGTTTGAGAACAGTGCGTATCTATTAATACAGATATATTGCCAGTAATTTGGTTATGATTTGGTCTTCCGCCTGTCATTGGTATAATAAATCCATCAATTCAATATATTCGTGACCTATGCCTGAATTCACTTCTAGTTCAAGGTATTCTTCAGGTGGAGAGTAGCATGTTTATTGTGCAATGTTCATGATAATTTCCTCTGAAGGAAGCTTACTCATACCCAAGGCTACAAGTTGTTGATTTATCCAAGCTGTAGCTGTAGTTTCGTCGGCTTGAATGGCTTTCTCTACTCCCATGTTAGCAATTTATAAGAGTTGTTTAGACTGTTCACATTTTTGGTGAGATTCTTCAAATTTTTTCTAATTTTTTTCTGTATAGACTCGGAGCATTCTAAACTAAAAATTGAGCGATTTACTGGGATAAACTCGAATAATTCCTGATGTTCCTTGCAAATGCTTTTGGGCTTGTAATTGTCCCGCAATACTATACTATTGAGATTAATTGATAGATATACCGGATTATATAACGAAAAGTAAAATTGACCAGAACCTCTTCCCTATTGCATGAGTACCTCTTACCCTTCGGGTTCTCCAGTCGCACCCTGAGGGAAGGCGAAGCGCCTACATGGGGGAAACCACGCCACTTGCTTTATGCTGGGAAACCCGTCCACCCCAATGGCACCTCAAGACCGCGCTGGTTCACCTCTTGCCTGATCATAATGAAAATTTTTAACACCCACCTACTTACTTGAAAAAACCTATGTGCTGGCATAGTTCAGTAAATATGATGTGTGATGTATCAGCACTCAATTTCCCATATCACACATTATCACAAATCCTGAAATCTATACTACTGAGGTTTAACCATCTGAAAAATATCACAATAGTTCCATAATAAATATTGATTGTGTCCAAAAAAATATGGAACTCAAAACCTTTAGTCTAGACATTCCCGTAGGTTGTAACCTGATTTTGGGACAAACGCACTTTGTCAAAACCGTAGAAGATTTATATGAAATCATGATAGGCATATCTTCACAGGTAAAGTTTGGTATCGCTTTCTGTGAAGCATCAGCTGCTTGTTTAATTAGAATTGCTGGAAATGAAGAATTTTTGCAAGAAGTAGCTACAGAAAATGCTTAATTAATTGGTGTAGGACACGGTTTTATAATTGTACTTAAAGACGCATATCCTATTAACTTTCTCAATGCTATTAAACACTGTCTAGAAGTTTGCAAGATTTATTGTTCTACCGCTAATCCTGTCCAGGTGATTTTAGCAGAAACTCAACAAGGTCGGGGTATTCTCGGTGTTATTGATGGCTTTTCACCCAAAGGTATAGAAGGAAATGAGGATATAAAGGCACTTCAAGATTTACTTCGTCACATAGGTTCTAAATTATAGATGGAAGAAATGATGATGATTAATTATCGAGAGAAAATAATTGCTTTGTGGACAGTGTTCCTATTAGGTATACTGTTTCATACTCAACTGGGTTTAATGCCATTATTTCACGGTTTAAGTGTGGTTGAATCTCAAAAAGCTGCATCAATCAATGAACTTTCGGGAATTTTTTGGTTGATGCTGGGCTTTTTTATGTTGCCAATGTTAGCAATAGTTGGTACAGCTTTTACTGAAAATAAACTCTATAGAGTCACGCATTTTGGCTTGACTATATTTTATGGCATTATGAACTTAATGCACTTAGTTTTAGATTTACTACTACCACATATTCTCTGGTACCAAATTGGTTTAATGGCATTTTTATTTTTGATTGGTTTATTATTAATTTTTGTCGCTTACCAGTGGATGAAATCACCATTAAGTAGGGCTTGCTGAAAAACTTGTTCGTGACGATTAGGGGTCAGGAGTCAGAAGGAAGAAGAGGAGGATTTAGAATCATGTAGAATCTGAAAAAGTGTTTGAGTTTTCATGATATCAAGGCTTATTTCCTGTATCTTATCAACTATAGTAAGGCTTAATCTCAATATCTAGCTGACCAAGAATGGTTTAAGACTATATGTATAAGAAAATACCGACATGGAATGCCAATTCTTCCGCATGGAAGGCAGGACTAAAGTTGTCTATCTGCCTGATGTTACAGTCCTTAAAGACGTAATGATTGTCAAGGTTATCCCCAGCAAGGAGCTAATATTCAAAACCGCGTATCCTTTGAATTGAGATAGTGAGCATATGAGTCAAGCATTCGAGATATGTTACTGGTGGGAAAACTTAAGCAAACCAGGTTATTGTGTAGAGATGGTGGACGCAACTAGAGTTTTTATATCTCTAAACTATTTCTTTTCAATTTATGAGGAAGAGTTTGTTATCCATATTCAGGAGTATGATGCCTGCTTTGACCTGCGTCCAGACCTATCTACTATATTTGAAGACATTCCTGTTGTCTTGAAACAACTGACGACCGACACAAAATCACCAGTGGAATTTGATTTCTTTGAACAGGGTACTGCTGTGGGAATGTTGATGGAGCGGCAAGGTGATAAAATCACGATCCGCTTTGAAATTACACCCGGTTCGGGTGAAAAGTTCCAGTTTTTGCCCGATACCGGGATTCCGGTTACATCTGATGAATTTATAGGACAGTGGCTGCAATTCGTCCGATTCGTACTAGATGCTCTTGTAGACTTGCAACCAGATATTGTGAATGACGAAAGTTATCAGGAATATCGTACTCGACTCGATATTATAAAGTCGAGTAAGTAGTTCCGAGCCGGAAATAAATAAGGTTTTCAAGCGCCTCGCTGAGTATGTTTAGTTAAACAATCTAAGATTACCCTCTAAACAGAGATAGTGCTTCAGAGTACAAAAGGTGTAACTATGAGTCCTATTAATCAAATCCTCAATTTGTTTTAATCTCATTCATTTACGAATATTTGGATTGTTGGCTATATTGATAGTGATGAGAGCATAAAACGATTTAACCCCATAGAGTACCACTCATATCTGGGTGAAATTGATATATTTCCACGGGAGCAAGGCAATTTTGTGAGGTGGGGCAAAAAGTGTGTTTTTAGCTACGCCAACCACAGATATCGCTAAAATATTTTTCTGGAATTAAAGTAAAATGAATCACTTCAAAGAAGTAAAATTGCAAGACAAAGTATCTTCTCAAAATATTCTAAGGAGACTTGCATTCAATAATTTGTGGCTGGTGGGAATAAGCTGCTTAGGTCAGTAATCAAATAAGCATGTATTGATTACCATAGAAAGTTCTGTTAAATGGGAGTTGTAGGTATAAAATATTAAACAGTTTCAAGATGGATAACAGAGGTAAAAATGGAATTACAGAAATTATGCCAACTTCCAGCTATCCATTGACAAGGAAGATGTAACATAATTTCCGCATTTTGTTTAACCAAAATTTACTGTTTCCTTTCATTCTTAAATTGACAACTTGTATCTATATTTTTGTACGGTAAGTGATTTTTACCGATGCCTGTTTTGGGTTTAGCGAGCGCACACGTTTTGCCCCACCTCACAAAATCGCCTTGCTCCCTATTACCACCTTGCTTTGAGAAACTGGCGCACTTCAGTGGCTATTGCAGGTAGAATGAATCTCTTCTACCTGGAGAGACTGACGAATTCGCAAAGCCGCAGCAGCAATTATTTGTTGTTGTTCCCGACTTTGTTCTATTTGTCTGCTTAAATACATGCGTTCCACTATTTGATGAATCCCACGTTGCAGAATTTGAGCGGTGAGTTGACCTTTGATTAGATAATCTTGGACACAACTTTTCATGGCACTGACAGCAATCATTTCGTCCCCTTCTCCTTTCAGCATAATTATGGACGATTGACTATTGCTGAACTTGTGCCTAAATCCTACAACCAATTCTAACCCATCACCATCTGGCAACAAAAAATCCAGTAAAATGATATCTGGTATTTCTTGCTGACACCATGTAATTGCTTCTGTTGCAAAAAGTGACGACACAAGTGTCTATCTTCGATGCAATAATCAATGAGCAAGTATGTGACAGCATTTTCCGTGTAGCCATAAACTCATAACGATGGGGTCAATTTCAGGTTTAAGTCAGTTCTAACCAACCTTGATAACCAGTCACAATGCGATCGCCATCTTTGAGGACGTGAACTTCTATTTGGTCACTAGCCCAGGTAATTTGATCTTTGAATTCTGGGTTAAATACATGAACCTGTTGATTTCTAGAAGAAACGGGAGATAAGGGAGAATTAATGGCTTGAGACTCAACAAAAGGCCCGTCAATTAAAATATCTAACTGTTCTAACAATTCTTCAGAACCTGGAGGTGCTGATTCAGATTGCAGTTGCTTCAGGGTAAAACCAGTAAAAGCCATGACATTTAATCCAGCAACTTTGACTTTACGTGCTAAATTAGCCAATGCCGATGCTTGCCAAAATGGTTCACCACCAGAGAAAGTTACACCTGTGTTATGGGGATTTTTGAGAATATCTGCGCCTAAGGAATCTATAGCAACTAGCTGGTTAATCTCAAATGTCCAAGAGTCGGGATTAAAGCAACCAGCACACTCACGAGGACAGCCTTGCACCCACACCACAGCACGACAACCAGGACCGTTGACTTCTGATTTATCAACATAACCCATAATATTGAGATAACCAGCAGGAATTTCTTGCTGTGCTAACAATGCTTCCGTTAACTTTGTTCCCATCTTTTTAACTCCTTAATTGAAAATAGTACAGCAGCGGTCAGCGTTTAAAAGGGTATAAGGGTGTAGGGAAGAGGTTTTGGTCAATTTTACTTTTAGTTACATACTACTCTCTGAGAAGTCGCTGTGCATCTACGGTTTTTGTGTGCCTTCCTACTTATCTAAATAATTTAATTCGTTGGATAATACAGCAGATTGCAGATAAATGAGGTACAGAATCTAAATTGAAACCTGGACAGCAAGAGAGTTTTACTCCTGACTCCTGACTCCTGACTTCTGACTCCTGGTGTATCTGGTAAATCAATTATCTCTAGAGGATGATTGATCTGCCGTAGTTGATTTAACGAAACAGAATCTAGTTTGACAGCGACAATATCCGCTATTTTTAAAGCATCACGGACAGATTTATCACCTAGTAAAGTGCTATTGGTTAATACGGCTTTTGGTTGTTTGAAAATTATGTTTGTAGCAGCCAGAATTTTCTCTAAATTCAGTGTGAGGGTCGGTTCACCACTACCACTGACAGTTACTATATCTATGTATAATTCCTTTTGCGCGATCGCTTACAAATCAGAAATAACTTGGCTACTAGGAACAAAAATTTGCCGTTTAGTAGTTTCTTGTTGAATATTCCCTAACTGATAATATATACAGTTAAGAGAACAGCTAAATCTTAACCCTATAGGATCAATACCAAGTGATCGCCCAAATCGCGAAGAAGTTACTGGTCCGTACACAGAGGAACAGAGTGGTTTTGGAGATGATGATAATGTACTCATAACTACCTCATTACCTAGTACCGCAGGGCGGAATTCAAAGGTCAAAATAGAGCCTACAGCAGCGTGTTAACGAAGTTCCTCCGAAAGATGCACAGAAGTCAAAATCAGCTAAAATATAGAGCTATTTTGTGAGGAAGTTGTGAGGTAAATACTCATATTTTTTACGGTAATTTAGTTATAAGTTATCAATTATCAGGAGTCAGAATGTTTGATACATTGGTTAATTATCAAACAGGTATGTTTGCCGTTAGCCTGAAAAAGCTGACTGCTGATAGCTGTTTGCTTAGCGTCCCGTTAGGCATTAGCTGAATGCTTACAACGCTACTTTTGTTCTGTTTCCTGTAGTTCCCGTTCCGTTCTTTTATAGGGATTTGTTTTCGGTTTCCAGGAAGGAAATCTGCCGATCAAAAAGTTATTTACAGATGTCCGAGTTTGGGTACTCACTTTCCCAACAGCACCAGGGAAAACCTTATCTCCTCCAGCCACAAATAAGATAACACCAATAAGTATCAAAGGCATATAACGTTTCATATTTAAAACTCCATTTTACAAAGGGCATTGGGCATTGGGAAAATTACTTCCCCATCTCCCTTATCTCCCTTACGCTCTATTTTCAGTCATGGGAATTTCAATCCACAACTCACAACCCTTACCAGGTTCTGAAACACAGTTAATCTGACCACCATGTTTTTCGACAATAATTTGATAGCTAATAGATAGCCCTAAACCAGTACCTTGTCCTGGTTCTTTCGTGGTGAAGAAGGGTTCAAAAATGCGTGATTCCATGCCTTTCTTGATCCCACAACCATTGTCAGCAATCCAAATCAAAATATAATTCCGATCTGTAACTTGTGTACGAATCCAAATTTTAGGCTTGTCAGTTAATCTGCTATCTGCTAATGATTGTTCTAGCGCCCAAATCGCATTATTGATAATATTCATAAACACCTGATTCATCTGAGCTCCATAGCAAAAGACTTGAGGTAGATTACCATACTCCTTCACAATTTCAATAGCAGGAAAATCTCCCTGTGGTTGGAGACGATTTTGGAGAATTAAAAGTGTACTGTCTATCCCTTCATGTAAGTCAAGAGGTTTTTTTTCTGCTTCGTCAAGGCGTGCGAAAGTCCGTAATGAAAGCACTAATTCTCTAATTCTATTTGCACCAATCATCATTGAATTGAGCATTTTGGGCAGATCATCAGCGATGAAATCTAAATCTATATCTGCTGTTTGCTGTGCAATCTCTTGTGTTGATTGAGGATGATTTTTATGATATAGACACACTAAATTCAATAAATCTTCCATATGATTAGTAACATAAGGAATATTACCGTAAATGAAACTAATTGGGTTGTTAATTTCATGTGCTAAACCAGCGACCAATTGACCTAAACCAGCCATTTTTTCACTTTGAATTAACTGGCTTTGAGTCGCTTGTAATTCCTTGAGAGTTTGGGTAATTTCTTCTTTTTGGCGTTGGGTTTTTCCTAACAACTCGGCTTGCTGGAGTCCTACTCCTAATTGAGAACCAATCTGCACTAACAAATCTACCTCATCTTTCTGCCAATCACGGGTTTGAGAATGTTGATAAGCTGCCAATAATCCCCAGAGTTTTTCTCCTTGAAAAATTGGCACAATCATATATGCTCTGGTTTCTGTTGGTGTAATTAAGGCAATATGAGGAATAGGAATATTTGTGGCAGATGTGTCGTTAACAACGATTATTTTACCGTTGGTAGAGTCCTCTCTTGGAATTAATCGTAGATAATCATCTGCAATTACTGGCACAAGTTCCTGTACTGATTTCCATCCATAAGCTAATGACTCGGCCACAAATTCACCACTCCCATCTGGACGAAATCGGTAAATTGTGACGCGATCAACTTCTAATAACCGCAAGACCTCTTGAGTGCTGGTAGCAAAGATAGTATTTAGATCAAGAGACTGGCGAATTTTTTCTACAGTTGCAGCTAAAGCTTTTTCTCTTTCTGCTGCTTTCCGTTCTCTTTCCGCAGCTTTAGCAAGTTTCTGAGCTTGAACTTGCATTTGTTTCAATGATTCAGCTTGCTGTAATGCTACACCTAATTGAGAACTAACTTGGGTGAGTAGATAAATTTCATCTTCTTGCCAATCTCTAGTTCCTGTGTTTTGATAAACGGCTAATAAACCCCAAATTTTATGGTTATAAAGAATTGCAACTATGACATAAGCTCTGGCTTGATAGCTTTCTAAAATTTTGATGTAGCATTCGTTAAAACCAGCACTATAAATATCATTACAAATCCGGTATATTTCTCCTTTAGCAAACTGACCTCCTCCTGTATCTTGCAAATATGTATCAGTGGGTGGTTCAACTAATTCCTTTAAGTTACAGTTGCTAATGTTGTCTCTTAATTCGGGACGCTGTAACTGTTCTTGCATAAGAGTAACCCAACCCGATGTTATAGATTCAAACACAAAATCACCACTCCAGTCAGGATTGAAACGATAAATAGAAACCCGATCGCTATTTAGTAATTGTCTGAGTTCTTCGGTGGTGGTGCGAAAAATGCTTTCTAAATCTAGAGACTGACGAATTTTTTCTATGGTTCGCGCTATAGTTTTTTGCCATTCTGCGGCTTTTTCTCTAGCTTTAGCTTGTGCAAGCTGGGCAGATTGTAATTTCATCTGTTCTATATAATCTGCTTGTTGTAAAGCAACTCCCAAATGTTGAGCTATTAATTGCACAAATTCAATTTCTGATGCTTCCCATTGTCGTGGGTTATTACATTGATGAATACACAGTAATCCCCATAGATCTTTGCATTTCATGAGGGGTACAGCTATGTTGGCACGTACTTGAAACTTTTCCAGCATTGTGACGTGACAATCTGTGACAACATCTTCATAAATATCTGATATGGCTTTAATTCTCCCTTCCTGATAAAGTTCGGTAAACTCTTCAGCAAAGCAGTGGTCATGGAGTTTGGTAGCTAATATAGATATCCATTCTGTGCCTACATCTTCATAAAGAAATTCCCCTTCCCATTCCAAATCAGGATAAAATCGAAATACGCCAACCCTATCTGTGTTGAGTAACTGACGTACTTCTGTGACTGTTATTTTGAAGATGGTTTCTATATCTAGAGATTCCCGAATCCGGGCAATCACTCTAGATAAAGCTTTTTGTTTCTCACTCTGATCCAGGGAAAAAATCATGCCTGGTTGATATTCTTTTTGGGAAGTAGGTTGTATCATTCCCCACAGGGTTGTCAATATAATTCTTCTATAAGGTAACAATAAATATTCAATATTGGTTTGTGTATTATGTTTGTATAATATGAATATGTGGGGATACGCTCTCAATCCCATCCCCACAAATAGGTTTTTTAAGCCATAAAACATGCTGATATTTGCTGTACAAAATCAGCGTCGTTTGGCAGTGCTGCGTTTAAGTTCGCGGGTTTCGTCTTCTCGACGACGGCGATCACGCCAGTCTGCTAGTGTTAAATAAACTACACCACCAGTGACTCCTACTAGCAGCACTATGGCCATCAAAGCCAAAATAATCAAATATGGACTTTCCACGATTCCTCTATAGTCCGTTGCGTCCCCAAACTACCATAGAAATCGACCATGTGAACACAACCAAAAGTGATACCCATCCCAGTGTCAAAATCATAGTTCTACTTTTCAAATAATTACAAAAGGTCTCTAATGTTTATCATACTGGGAAAAGGAGGTTGATTGCTCAATGGTGTTGATGCGAGGTTGGGCTAGATTATGGAAATGATTGCAGAAGAACGATTAGAATCTCTTAAAGCAGGGCTTATTGGTGGTTTATCTGCTGGTTTAGCTTTCTTAATCACTACTGTTGTTAATGGTTTGCTGCTGAATCAGTATTTTTCGATACTGAATATTAATCAATTTCAGCTAATTAATTTACAATTTTGCTGAGTGCTGGAATTGCAGGTCTCTCTGGTTTCCTATTTGGTGTCACTTACCGCTATATCATCCACGTAGATAAAAATCCCCAACTCAAATCTTCTGCTGCACTTGCTTTTGGTTTGGTGCGGGGATTAAACCAGATAGAATTTGGCTGGAATCTAAATAATACACTTTTGCCTTTTTTGATCTTAGCTGGAGAAAGTATTTTCTGGTTTGTTTTAGCAGCTTTTGTTCTTGATACTGCTATTTTACTTAATTGGCTAAAACCGTTTTCATCTAGATTTTAATTTTTTCTGAATCACTATTTCATGGTCATTAATCTGGAAGCTACTTGCTCTGATAAGCATACATTTTACCGTCACGAAATGGAAACTATTGAAATTGGTGCAGTGATACTAAATCGCCAAACCTGGGAAATTGATTCTGAGTTTCAACAATTTATTAAACCTGTGAGAAATCCTATTTTGACAGATTTCTGGAGAAATTTAACGACTATTTCTCAAAAACAAGTTGATACTGCACCTCAATTTCCAGAAGTGATGCCAAAATTGGCAGAGTGGATGAGTTCATTTCCTAATGATATATTTTGTCCTGGGGGAAATTATGATAAAACGCAATTTTTACAATATTGCAAGTTTCATAATATCCCATATCCTTTTGGTCCAGAACACAGAAATATCAAAAAACAATTTTCTGAATATTTGGGTGTATATAATAAATTTGGCATGGCACAAGCCTTGCAACATTTAGGAATGGAATTAAAAGGCACACATTACAGAGGTATTGATAATGCCCATAATATTGCCGTAATTTACCGTTATATGCAGACTAATAGAAAAGGTTAAATCGACTATTTCACATCAGTTACCCGCCAACTTAGTTTCAGGTTAACCCAGAAATTCCAAATTGTAGCAACTGCGATCGCAATTAAGTTGGCAATATACCGATTAGGAATCAATAAATTAAAGACTATATTCAAAACAACTACATTTAAAACCAATCCTGCCAAGCAAATCACATTAAACTTCAAAAACCGTTTGATTGTTTGATTCCAACCTTTTTGTTGCATGGAAACATCCGCAAATGTCCACGCATCATTCCATAAAAAATTATTGAAAATGGCAACTTCACCAGAAATAATTTTACTCCGCGTTAAAGGTAAAGCCAGAGTTGAAGGGTCACTGAGTAAATAAAGCACTGCCATATCTACAAATACCCCACTGAATCCCACTACACCAAAGCGGATAAATCGACCAACGGGGAAATTAACTTTTTGACTAATTTTGCCTAACCGTCCAGTAGATACTCGTAAACGGATTAAGTGTTGAATATACTCTACATATTGCTTCCACGTTACCTTGCTTTCGCCTTCAGTACGTTCACGAAAGATATAACCGGCTTCAGCAATTTCTCTAACTTGTCCGCGACCAATCACTTCTAGGAGAATTTTATACCCTACAGGATTCATTGTTGCACCTGCGATCGCACTCCGACGCACCATAAAATAACCACTCATTGGGTCAGTAACTCTACCCAATACACCAGGTAAAATAATCAAACCTAAAACCTGCGCCCCACGAGACAAAAAGCGCCTGATTATAGTCCAACTACTCACGCCACCGCCATCTACGTGACGACTGGCTAAAGCCAAATCTGCCCCCTCTTCTATCTTCTGCAACAGTTGTATTAACACTTCTGGTGGATGTTGTAAATCTCCATCAATCACACCCAAAATACGCCCTGTGGCAACTTGCCAACCACGAATCACCGCTGAAGATAGTCCCCATTCCTCTTGACGACGCATCACCCGCAACTGCGGATAATCTGGAAGTAGAGATTGTGCTAGTTCCCAAGTTAAGTCCGGGCTATCATCATCAACTATAATTAGCTCATAATTACCAGGGATAGCTTCATCCAGCAACCTACTGAGGATATTGACGATATTCTCAATATTATTACGCTCTTTATAAGTAGGAATCACCAGAGATAACAGAATGGGATTGTCTCTATGGAAATCAGTAAGTGGATGTTCGGAAATCTTTAATGCCCCAGTGGGAACTACTAATAGGGAGTTTGATGAGTTTGCATTCATAAAGTTAGTAAATTTCTAATTGCGGGATTACATGTATAAAGTTTAATTATTAGCACAATACATCTTTTATTAAAAAATGTCAGATAAAAATAAACTTACACATTTGGGATGTTCCCTGCAATCTAACAAAGATAAATCACACCTCATACTTTTGTTTTGCAGTGTTTAATTTTTGGATGAGACTGTGTAAAGCTTGGCTGTAAATTCATCAAGCTTCATTGTACCTGAAAGATTCTTTGTTTCTTTTAATTGAAACTCAGATGATAAAATCTGTTCTGTTTTTTGTTCTTTCCGCTTTATTTCCATTTCTGTTTTCAAAGGTGACCACAAAGGATCACCGCTATTTAACCAAATAATACGAGCATATCGACCTGGTTCTTCCTTGATAACTTTTTCTAAATGAGTTGCTAAATCTCCGGGGTAGTCAGATAACAACATGACTGGATAATCAGTAGGAATATAATAAGCTAAACGGTTTACATGACCCCAAGCTTTCGAGTTCATAGCAATTAAAGTTGGCTTATTTACATCTTTGGCAATTAATTCTGCAACTGAACGAAAAACTGAGCGATGTCGCAAACTTAAATCACCAATACTAATTGTTAGGTACATTAGTAATATTCCACCAGTTACCAGGAGACACCATTGTTTAGAAACTGCTTTTTCTACCCACAAAGCGATTAATAATAAACAGCCAGGTAGCATAATGATGAAAGTTCTACCGAAGCCAGAACCCAAGGTAAATTTTTTGGTAACAATATCTACTATCAGTCCTAATAATATCGGTAAAATGCCTAATATTAAAACTGTACCTAACTTTTGTTTTTCATTTTGTTTCCACAGATGAATACTAAACCCAACAAATACCAAGATTACTAAACAACCAGATAAACTAATGATAATAGGATCTAAACTAGTTGCCCAGTCCCCTATCAATATATCAGTACCTAAAGTATTAGTAAAATCCTGTAAATGTCTTAACAAGGGAGGTAATGTAGATTTGGCTTTACCAAAACGATCTAAGTCAGCGTTATGAAGTTGTTTAATTGTCCCCCATAATACCCAAGGTATGGTTAATAAAACTCCAGTACCTAAGCGTAAAGCATGTTGAAACGAATTTCTTCTATCTAAATAAAGTACCAATACTCCTAAAACTATTAGCCAATAGGCATATAAATAAAAAGTCATCAAACCAGCAGTAATAGAAATAATTAAAAGCCCATTCCATAACAACTTACTGGGACAACCTTGACTAATGTCAGGATTTTGCTGTTCAATTAGATATAGCAACGACCATGTACTGAGAATTACCCATAGTACTAGAGGTGCATACATTCTGAGATTGAGGGAATGAAATAAATAAAATGGACTAATAGCTACAAGTGCTGCAAAAAAAAGTCCACCACGATGTCCTAGAAAAAATTTCCCTAAACCATAAGCGCCACCTATTGAAACTACACTCAATAAAGTGTTTAAACTCCTCATAGCTGCTTCCCTATTGCCAAGAAGCCGCAACCAAAAATGTTGACTTAAAAAGAATATTGGTGGATGAGGTTCTCCACCCAAGAGACTTTTAATTAGTAGCGTGATAGTTTGGATAACATTTCCTAAACTTACTTCCTTGGGCAAGCTTAATAAGGATGTATATTCTGCTAATATTACTGGTGCATCTCCAGGAGTTTTGTAAACCCCATTTTGACTGGTAGAAAGTAGTAATGATAAAACTTCATCATACCAAAATTCTCTAGTTCCTAAATTGATAATTCTGATTATGACTGCTATTGCAATCGCAATCAGGGATAATTTTTCTACAGACAATATCTGTTTCAGGTAGTTACTGGGTAAATTCGTCTTCATTATTTATATTAATTTGTTTTTTTAAAAAATTGTGGCTTCTTCTATTCTGTATCTTTTATTTTCTTTAATCTTTCTTAGTTGAATTGTTAATCTTTTCTGCTTTCTTACTAATTTGACTTGATCAGGTATTGTGGGAGAGGAAAAGCATTTATCATAAAAAGGACATACATACAGGAATGTTTTATATCCTTGTTCATTTAATGCTAAAGCTAATTTACTTAGATCTTCAGGTTTTTTAGTAAGAAAAAATATTTTCTGTTTAAAGGTGGCTTCAAAACTTTGTCCAACATATTGATTAGCTACAGCTACAATTTTATTACTATCTTTACGTAAGAAATCAAGAAGTTCAATATTTTCTTTTTTGTCTTTTTGATAGGAGGTTTCTGTCCCTTCAATTATGTTGATATTGAATCCCAAGATAAATAGTACAGCTAAAATTCCTGTGCTAATATATCTGATGCCAAATTGTTGAATTCTCCATGTTTTCTCCAAACCAGATATAGCTATGACATTAACTAATGGGATTATAATTAATAAAAATCGTGATCCCCACTGTTTACCACCATCACTAGGAATAAGTATCGGCACTATCAACAGAAATAAAAACGATATGAGTAATATTTGTTTGCTTGCAGTTTTTAATCTCAAATTAGTTTTGAATATAGAAATGAAACAAATTGCCAATCCAAAGTATATGATCGGGAAATGTTTGAGCAAGTTGTTTTTGAGTTCATTAAAAAACCTACATGATTTTAATAGTCTGTCTGATAATGAAAAATTTTCTACCACTTGGAAGGCATGAGCGCCCAAAGGATTATTATAGATGATTTTATTCAATATAAAGAAGCATAATATTGTTAATATTAAACTCGCCAGAAATATTGTTCTCTTATTTTTGATGATTGTAATTAAATCGAACTTCATTATAAATGAAGCAGTTATTAATATGATCAAAATAGCTACTAGAGCTAGAAATTCTGGTCTAAACCAGACTGATAAACCAATTAACATGCCACTCAGTATGGCTGCTTTGTTTGTAAATTGATTTTCTCTGTCGGAAAATATCATAACTAACCCACTAAATGCTAAAGCTACTGCCAGTGTATGTTCCCAATACATACCGCTATACATAGTGAGTGGAGAAGCAAAAATAAGAGTTATTAAACCCAGGGAAATCATGAAATTATCAAGTTTAAAAGACTGACAGAGACGATAATAATTCACCCAGATAATCCATGCAGAAATTAAAGGAATTATATAAAACCCTCTGTAGCCGAAAATTGCATAAAATGGAGCAGTAACTAGGGGAAATGTAAATGGGAATGTAATATAATAAAGATTAGAAATTTTATAGCTAAATGGTGGTTCAAAAGGATATAATCCACTATCCCAGATATTATGCACCCATGGTGGTACTTGGAGGTTTAGATCAAAACGTAAATTACCAGAACTAAGTTGTTTAGCTAACAATGCTTTGAGTCCACCATCACTACTAAAGTAAATGTCATCTGGAACTTGTGACCGTAGATATAAAGAAAAAATCACACCTGACAAGATTATAAATAATGGTGCTGTGGCTTTTAATTTATTCATAGCTTAATACAATTTTGGTGAAGTGTGACTAATATAACTGTGGATACTATTCTTGATCGTTCGCTGCTAGGGTTTAATATATCACCATCTGAGGCAGTAGTTTTATTAAAGCAAACTGACCCACAGGCTGTAAATTCTATTAGGGTTACAGCTGACCAACTGAGGCAAAAACAAGCAGGTGAGACTGTTACTTACGTAATTAACCGTAACATTAATTTTACTAACATTTGTGAACAGCACTGTAGTTTTTGTGCTTTTCGGCGAGATGATGGTGATACCGATGCTTACTGGTTAAATTGGGCGCAGATTTTGGAGAAATCTACAGATGCGGTGCGTCGGGGTGCGACAGAAATCTGTATGCAAGGCGGATTGTACCCAGAAGCACAAATCAATGGTAAATCTTTGCCTTATTACCTTAACTTAGTAGAAACTATTAAACAGAAGTTCCCTAAGTTACATATACACGCATTTTCTCCCCAGGAAGTCCAGTTTATTGCCAGATTAGATGGAATTTCATACACTGAGGTAATTACAGCTTTGCGGGATGGGGGTGTGGGTTCCATGCCAGGAACAGCAGCCGAGGTGTTAGATGATGAAGTCAGAAGGGTATTGTGTCGAGAAAAGATTGATACTGCTACTTGGCTAGAAATTGTCAGTACGGCACATAAATTAGGTGTTCCTACTACTAGTACCATGTTATCTGGGCATATTGAAACGCCAGAACAGCAAATTGGACATTTAGAGAAATTGCGATCGCTCCAACAAACGGCAATAGAACAGGGATATCCTGCTAAAATCACAGAATTTATTCTCTTACCCTTCGTAGGACAAGAAGCACCAAAATCCTTACGTCGTCGAGTGGGAAGAGATCAACCAGTATTAGCTGACGCACTTTTATTAACAGCGGTAGCGCGGATATTTTTAGGAAATTTTATACCTAATCATCAACCAAGTTGGGTAAAATTAGGGCTGGCTGGTGCAACAGAAGCCTTAACGTGGGGTTGTAACGATATTGGTGGCACATTAATGGAAGAACACATTACCACCATGGCCGGGGCTATTGGTGGTACGTGCATGGAAGTAGAAACCCTACAAAGTGCGATCGCATCCCTAAATAGACCTTACCAGCAACGGAATACCTTATATGAGGGTGTGGGGGGATTAGGGGGATGAGGAAGATGGCGGAGAACAACTACTGATAACTGATAACTGACTGATCCCAATCCAAGATAGGATGGACGTTGATTTACATATTGTTTTTAATGAATGGATATGAAACATTATTGGTCGCGTCTGCTGGCACTGGTTTTAGTTGTCACCCTTGGCTTAATGGGTTGTTCTGGAACTCCTGATGGCTTGTCAGGAGATTATCGTCAAGATACTTTAGCTGTAGTCAACACTTTAAGACAAGCCATAGAAGTATCACCAGAAGATCCAAATAAAGCAGCACTCCAAGCAGAAGCACGTCAAAAAATCAATGACTTTTCTGCTCGTTATCAGAGAGTTAATTCTGTTTCTGGTCTGAATTCTTTTACAACTATGCGAACAGCACTCAATTCCTTAGCTGGACACTATAGTTCTTACCCCAACCGTCCCATCCCTGAAAAACTGAAAAACCGTCTAGAGTTAGAGTTTGATCGTGTTGAATTAGCCCTAAAGCGTGGTGGTTAATTATCAGGTAAAAGCTGAAAACTGTGAAAGATTCTTAATAGCAGGCAAAGCCTGCTTTTCTAACTAATCTAACTAATATCAATTACAAGAGATACTTACAGCAGATTGCAGATAAATGAGGTACAGAATCTAAATTGAAACCTAGACAGCAAGAGAGTTCAAAATTATTGGGAAATACTGGCTTATCTGCATTGGTATGGGGCTAGTTATATAGGCAGTGATAAGGTAATGGCTATGTTAAAATATTGGCATGAACAATATGGTTGGTATGGAATTAATATGTCATGATGGAACTATGTTACAAATAACGGTCAAAAATAAACCCAAAACTTTTAAGGAAGCTTTTCAATTAGCAATTGAACAAGAAACTATTGCACCTTCTACAACAATTGTACCTAGTATTTCTCTTTCAGAATATGCTTGTGCTTTATTAAAAACTGATCATTGGTTTCTACATGAACGTCCTTAAATGTGTTAAAATCTAAGTGATATTGTGGTTAGTTAAAAACTATAATTTTCACCAACTAATAACACGGATTTTATGTATGTAAGTATTCAGGAGTCAGGAGTCAGCAGTCAGCAGTCAGCAGTCAGAATGTTTGAGAAATTGGTTAATTATCAAATAAGTATTTTTGGCGTTAGCCTGAAAAAGCTTACTGCTGACGGCTGTTCGCGTAGCGTGCCGTTAGGCATTAGCTGAATACTTACGATTTTACCGCTGTAAATGCTATTGATAAACTATTCTTTTGATTCTAATATTTGCTGAAATTGTTGCTCATCACGCACTTGATCGAAATCTGAGTCTGTTTTTGCCAAATTACTGTATTTTTCAGGTACAAGTTGAATCGCTTTTTGTAGGTTCTCTATTGTTAGTTCTACATTATTTTGTAAGGCATAATTACAAGCTTTGTTATAATATGCTTGATGCAAATTTGGCTTAATGCTGATGGCTTGATTGTAAGAGGCTAAAGCTTCTTTGTAGCGACGCAATTTTGTCAGTGCTATTCCTCGATTAATCCAAGCTTCATCTTTATTTGGTTGAATGGCGATCGCTTCATTGTATGCTTTAACTGCTTCCTCATAACGCTCCAAGGCTGTTAGAGCATTTCCCCGATTATACCAGGCTTCATTTTTATTCGGTTGAATAGTGATCGCTTTCTCATAAGATTCCAAAGACTCTTCATAGCGATGCAAGGCTATCAAGGCATTTCCCCTGTTCACCCAAGTTTCCACATTGTCAGTTTTAATAGCGATCGCTTGATTATAGAATGTCAAAGCCTCTTTGTAGCGATTGGTATCTAAAAGATAATTGCCCTGATTCAATAAAGTTTTAGCTTTTTGGCTATCCTCTACTTCTGTCAGCAGTTGATTAACATTGCTTTCTTTTACAACTTGCTTGGTAATATCTGTTGATGATATTGTCAAATCACCACAGCCAATTATCAAAAAACTGATAAATCCCCAGGCAATAAAGCATCGCCTCACAACCATACTGCACCTACAAAATTTCTAATATATATTATTATGTTATGACTTTCTGAATCTCAAAAATCGTATCAAAATCAACTAAACTATTATTAATTATCTTTTATTTTATTCAGGAATAGATGAAGATTTGGAGAACCTTTTCTTAAATCATACCTATGATATCATGTTTAGGTAAAATTAATCAATTAATTTGCACAGGCTGTACCTTTTTTTATAAAAATCCTTCCTATACTAATCCTAAATCAATCATGAGAAAATACTGTTACTGCATTTGTAACTTATAAAAACAGAACTGAAAGCTATGAATTACCCTTAATATACCACTTCAGCTACAAAACACAAATTTATTTGGTATTTATGTTATCTTTAATGAATTCAGTATTTTCTCACCAATGATTCTGGATTGCTACATCACTCCCATCTAACCCAGTTGATTGATAATAAGCAGAAATTTGATGAGAGAACAGTGATTAGTCACTGGTACAGTACGTTGAAATTTAACCGCAATATGCCTTGACTATTTGGCCTTTCTATCCATTTGTCGGGGTTTTCACGTCCTTTGGGTGATTCAATTCATGATACCATAAAATCTCTGAGAGCTTTAGCCCTCAACTGGCTTACCCTGCGGGAAACAAGCTAAATCCCAGCTTTAAACGACATTTAACCCTCAAAAGTTTTTGAGATTTTAGGGTTTGATTACTGGGTATTCAGCCTATTTTCTGATCAAAGCTAAACCACATTCAAATAAAGTCTTAACAGAGATGGAACAAAATCGACAGTCAACGGTTGTGATTACAGGTACATCTTCAGGTGTCGGTTTGCAAGCCGCAAAAGCTCTAGCCCAAACTGGTCAATGGCAGGTAGTTATGGCCTGTCGTAATCTCTCAAAAGCAGAAGAAGCAGCCCAATCTGTGGGAATACGACAGGGCAGCTACACAATCATCCATCTTGACTTAGCCTCTTTAGACAGTGTTCGACAATTTGTGAAGGACTTTCGAGCCACTGGCAGGTCATTAGATGCCTTGGTTTGCAACGCTGCCATCTATATGCCTTTAATCAAAGAACCTTTGTGGAGTCCAGACGGATATGAGTTAAGCGTGGCTACAAATCACCTTGGCCATTTCCTTTTGTGTAATTTGATGTTAGAGGATTTGAAAAAATCATCCGCTTCAGAACCCAGACTCGTGATTTTGGGAACAGTGACACACAACCCCAATGAGTTAGGAGGAAAAATTCCCCCCCGTCCAGATTTGGGAGATTTAAAGGGTTTTGAAGCAGGATTCAAAGCGCCTTACAGCATGATTGATGGTAAGAAATTTGAACCAGTAAAAGCTTATAAAGATAGCAAAGTTTGTAATGTGTTGACCATGCGAGAACTGCATCGACGCTATCATGAGTCAACAGGTATCACCTTTAGTTCTCTTTATCCGGGGTGTGTAGCAACAACAGCCTTATTCCGTGACCATTATCCACTATTCCAAAAACTCTTCCCCATCTTCCAGAAGTACATCACTGGTGGGTTTGTATCAGAAGAGGAAGCTGGTAAGAGAGTAGCAGAAGTAGTTGCTGATCCTGCATACAATCAATCTGGTATGTATTGGAGTTGGGGAAATAGACAGAAAAAAAATGGTAAATCCTTCGTGCAAAAAGTTTCCAACGAAGCCAGTGATGAAGATAAAGCCGAGCGTCTGTGGGAACTAAGTGCCAAATTAGTGGGACTAGCTTAAAAAATCCTTGTTTCCTTGTCCATAAAAAATAAATTTACTTACGAAGAATTTCTCAGGAGTCAATAGTTAGCAGCAGTGTGCAACTTACTCCTGACTTATTGATAAAAGTTTAAATCTTAGAAAGATTCAGGAGTAAAAGGCTATTCTAGATTCTGTATTTTGAATCTTTACAAATCTAAAATCTAAAATCTAAAATTATATCAAGTATTGAAAAATAGAAAGCATGACGATTGCATCTAATTCTTCTCATCCACCAAAGCCAGAAACGAATATAGATAAAGACTTGCAGCCAGATGATTTTGATGCAAGTGAAAATGGACTAACTTCAGAAGGTTTGGCCGCACAACAAGCCTTATCAGCAATTTCTTCTTTACAATCTCCCCAACATACAAATGCTCTCAAACAAGCGACATCTGGTTTTAAAGACATTTCTCATCATCAACTTGCTGTCAAGCCTAGAGCATTATTATTTACTCTACTAGCGATCGCACTCACTTTTATTGGTATTGCTATTAATAACTCCTTTCTGGGCATTTTAGGAACTCTCACAACTTTGGTGTTATCTGTGGCTATACTTTTACCTTGGTTGCAAGACGTCGTTCAAGAATGGTTTTCTGCCCAAGAAAGAACAGTTTTGGTGGGTTTGACGGGCTTATTAGTAGCAATTTGTGGCTTATTCAGGTTTACTGGTGTCGAAAATGGACTACTCCGCTGGGGAAGCAAGATTAACTGGGATATTGCGGGTACTTTAGCAGATTGGTTTGGCGCTTTAGGGCAAATTTCCATAGCTATCATCGCTGTTTACGTAGCTTGGCGACAATATGTAATTTCTAAAGACTTAACTATTCAACAAAACCTGCTGACAGTACAACAAAATATTATTACCCAACAGCAAACAATAGATTCTTATTTCCAAGGTGTTTCTGACTTGGTACTGGACGAAGAGGGATTATTAGAAGACTGGCCACAAGAAAGAGCGATCGCAGAAGGACGAACTGCCGCAATTTTTAGTAGTGTAGATGGTAGTGGTAAAGCCAAAATTCTCCGTTTTCTCTCCCGTTCAAAATTACTCACACCATTAAAACGCGATCGTCGTTTAGGTAGAGCGATTCTTGACGGTATCGGTGGCTACGCAGAAGACCTTTTAGAAGGTGTGCGCGTCATTGACTTAGGTGTAATGTTAGCAGGTGCAGACCTGTCGAACACTGATTTACGCTGGACTGATTTAAGCGAAGCGAATCTTGTCCGTGCTAATCTCAGCGGTTGTGATTTAGTCAAAGCCAACCTATCCCGCACTATCTTATATGATGCGGATCTCAACAATAGCGATTTAAATGGAGTGCGTTTCTTTTATGGTTCATTAGAAAAAGCCTCACCCCGCAGTCGCAACAACCCACCCAACTATGAAACAGGGGAACACACCGGCGCAGTTGTGGAAAATGCCGATTTCAGAAACGCACAACGGATGTCCGAATCAACCCGTCAATACTGCTGTGCTTGGTGTGGAGAAGAAGCCAGACGGACTATTCCTGGTGGTTGTGAAGGTATTCCCAATAAATTGGGTAGATAAACTTGGCAAAACTGAGCTTTTAGCTAGTTGGGAGGATGATGTTCAAAGAAGTGCGTACATCGTCCAATGGACTTTCCCACAAAAGATTCCATTCAATCCCAAACAGAAGTGTAGCGTGTTTTGCCATTATCCATCCTTGAGCGATCACATCCATATATTTTACCGAAAGCTCAACATCATAAACAATACTCAACTAAAAAAACGTAATACCCATATTTCCGAATATTCAAAGAAATTTGGGTATCTAGTACAGTACGGTGTAAATAAACCAACTATTCCAAATCTCTGAAAAGCTTACGCCGTATACATGTTGAATTTTGTTAGCGTACCTCTTCTGAAAGAAGCATTTTGAATTCACGGCGGTACTAGTGTGGGTTTTAGATTGAATTATGTTGACTTATTTACTACTGCTTAAATATTTCATCAACAGGAATTCTATAGAATTTTATAACCGTTAGCAAACCTATTTATCATATTGGTAGCACCAGTAATAGCCATCAGTTCACCAAACATTTGATGAGTGATCCCCTTATTAAGTGCCGCCGCTGAGTGTGAAGCAATGCAATATTCACAGCCATTTGTCACACTAACAGCAATGTAAATTAATTCCCGCATCAATGGATCTATTTCCCCAGGATCTGCCATTATTTCCTTGAGGTTTTCCCAAGTGGGTCGCAGAGTCGGAGGATGATTAGCTAAAGCTTTCCAAAAACTTTTGATGGTAAGGTGTCCTTCAGCACCTGCACCTAAAACCCAGCGAAGAGTTGTGAAAAAACGAGGCCAATTTCCTGTACCATCATCAAAATATTCTCCTGCAACTTTTTCTTCTAGATCATTTATATCAAAAGTCTCATCATCAAGTTCTTTATTGATTTTATCAATCACAACAAGTCTTTGATCCTTCAATCGTGGAATATTGAGACCAAGCTTGTCAATAGTAAACTGAACATTTTTAACAGGAATCCCAGCCGCTATACAGGCGGTTTCATTAGCTCTAATTTCACCATCCTTACTACTGAATTTAAATAAACTTGATGTTGGTAAAGTCAGAGGATTTAATAATCTACTATCAGGGATAAAATCATCCTTTTTTTTACCACAACATGGTGAATCATGGGGTAATTTTGAGGTTGCCATATCATCATATCATGTTCTAAACCACCTGGTGGAAGACAGATAGCCAACATATTTTGCCAATCTAAATCATAATTATTTTCTTTTGTTGATGGATTGTTTACGAGGAATAAAATGATCAACAGAGCGATTGTTTTCGTGAATAGACATTTCACAATACGCACAAAGTCCTTTTTGATCAGCCACTAAAGTTTGCAGAACAGCATTGAATGTCATTCGATTACTTTTTAAATGCTTCCATCTTTTGAATTGTGAAGAATATTGTAACTTATAATTCTTAAGTTCCTCCGGTTCTGGAGATTTCAGCACATTTTTCACACTGCATTCCTCCGTTATAAGTGACAGATCTGGATATCCGCTATAGTCATATCTGGATCAAATGATTCCCAGTGTCGTAGTTCTTGACGTAGGCGTTTTGCTTCCTCTAATTGACCATTATCAATTGCTTCAAAAAGACGTTGGCAACAGAAGATTATTCCTGATTTAAAGTGTGAGTGTTCTTGTTTCTTCTGTATCTGGTCTTAACTCACTCACCCCTCAAATATTTCTAACAATATCTGAACTTTTCCTCCCCTTAGTAGGTTCGCGATATTGTTTTATTTGATAATCTTCTAATATCCATACCTGATTTGGCTTCACAGTTGTCACAACTTCAGGACTGTGAGTAGTAGCGATAATTTGAGTATGGGGAAATACTTTCTTTAAATCAGGAATAATCTTCTGTTGCCAAGTTGGATGTAAATGCAAATCATCATATCCTCAATTTTCCCAATAAATCAGGGATATTTCTCTTTACAGATTATTTACAAAACTTTGCAAGTAAATTAAGTACACATCTTCATAACATAGGTCTTCTGGGGTAGGCATCCTGCCTGCCCTTGTGTACCTCTTTCTTCAATATCCTTGAAGTTTTTAGTAATCTTGTGGCGTATCAATATCAATTGCACCTGAAGGAAACCGAATACTAAAAACGTCTTGATGGTGGGTCTTAATTAATTTTGTTGCTCCTACATCTTCACTCAAATTAGCTGATTCTGAAAAGAAAATGTGGTTAAATAAAATGTGTATGGAAGATAAACGAGAATAAGCACAGCAATATTGGCAAAATTTATTTGAGACTGTTTTACAATGTACTCCCGTGTATTCTCATATTTGGGAGCCAGTAGATATTGTTTTTTGGGATAACTCACAAGTAATGCACCGAGGAACTTTCTATGATTCCACCAAATACCAGCGGCTTGAATTACGGTTAGGTGTTGTGGACTGTGAATCATCTGGTGAAAATTAAATATGCGGTTTTCAGCCTATTTTTTCATCAATTCTTGTTGTAGGGTGCTTCAGACTCTATAAATCCAGCAAATAAACAGATTTTAAAATCTGAAGCACCCTACTAATGTGCCAGCTGTGTCAGTCCTGAACTTGCAAAGTCTTGTATTACAACAACTTATCAGCTGTTATAGGTAGATCACCCATGGGTTTACCTATAGCATGATAAATGGCACTAGCGATCGCACCAGAAACACCTGTAATCCCTATTTCACCCACACCACGTACCCCCCGCCGAGCTATAACTGTTCCGGCTGTAGTCAGTGCCTGTCCCAAAAAACCACGTCGGGATGTTTTCCCACGCTCATGTTTAGGTTTTTCCATGATTACTGGGTCCTTCTGGTAAAGTCAGGATTTCCACCCCATCTTCTGTGACAACGATAGTATGCTCAAATTGGGCGGAAAGTTTGCGATCGCGTGTTACTGCAGTCCAACCATCACTCAACATCTCCACTTCATAGGTTCCTTCATTAATCATAGGTTCAATCGTAAACACCATCCCCGGTCTCAAACGCTTACCCCTGCCTCTAATTCCATAATGGGGAATATCTGGTGCAGTGTGGAAAATATTACTAATGCCATGTCCCACAAAATCTCGCACCACAGAAAAACCTTGAGCCTCAGCATACTCTTGAATAGCTGCCCCAATATCTCCAATCTTTGCATCTGGTTTCACCTCCACAATACCTAAACAGAGACACTCTTCTGTCACTTTCACCAACTTCTGTACCTTGGGAGAAGATACACCAACAATAAATGTTTTGGAAGTATCGCCATGATAACGATCTACAATCAGTGTTACATCAATATTAATAATGTCACCTTCCCTCAAGATTTGTTTAGCATTAGGAATACCGTGACAAATTACCTCATTTACACTAGTACAAATTGACTTAGGAAAGCCCCTATAGCCCAGAGGTGCGCTTATCGCACCGTGTGCTTGCGTCCACCTTTCTGCTTCATCATTGAGTTGGAGGGTGCTGACCCCTGGTTTTACCAAAGGTTCTAAATGTTGTAACAGCTTCGCTGCCAAACGTCCAGCCCGACGCATTTTTTCTATTTCTCGCTGGGATAAAATAACTATTGGTTCGGTTTTCATTTAGGACTCTTTTGTTAAAAAAATAGTTAAACCTGTTTCCGCAGCCCTACGTGCAGCATCTGCGACCTTTAGGGCATACAAGCTTTGCTCTGGAGTGACATACAAAGAAGTACCATACAAAAGATGGTCTAATACCATTGTTGTATCTTTGACAAATAATCCGCGACGACCACTCACCTCAATCAACTTTGTTTCCTCTGGCTGAACCAAAATTCCTGTGTCACCATCCAGAATTAATCCCCCTTTTTCACCATTAATTTCCATTTTCCGTTCTGACTGCCAAAGGGATTCACCTTTACCATAAATAACTTGGGCTAACAACCCAGTGGCAAAGTACAATTGAACGACGCATAAACAGCTTTGGTAATAATCTGACTGTGTTTCCCAATATCGCTGGTGACAATTCACCGTTAAAACTTTGCCAAACAAATTTGTGAGCCGATGTAAGCGAGAAAGAGCGCCAATGAAAGGAAAGCCGAAAAGCTCATGGTTATAAGTCCATTTCCTTGGTGCTGGATGTTCAGGTTTGACTGTGCTGTAGCGGATATAAAACAACTGACCAAGTTGGAGTAAATATTGTTTTAAGGCTTGATGCCAACCGCCCAAAAGTTCAATATGTTCGACGTGCAGCAGTTTATTTTTGGCTTTGGCTAAAGCAATTAATTCTTCAGCCTCTTTAATATCTACAGACAAGGGATACTCAACAATAACGTGCTTGCCACTAGTAAGGGCTGCACGGGTAATTTGACCATGATCTCGATTAACCGTGGATATGATAACTAAATCTAAATCTTTTCGTGCCACCAACTTTTGCCAAGAATTCATCACCTCAGTTTGATATTCTTGAGCCAAAGCTGCTGTTTTTTCGGAAGTATGTCCAGAAATTGCTACTAAATGTGCGCGTGTATCTTGCCGCAATGCCTCAGCCCGGAGTTTTGCCGCAGACCCAGTACCAACTAAACCCACCCGCATAGTTGTATTTGCCAAAGGTGCATTGGAATTATACATGATGTTCAGCAGTTCTGTTTGTTGGGTTTTTAGATGGACAGAGTTAATTGTGCCACCACTGAATCAATTACAGTGTCATCAATGTCATACGCATTCTACCAAAAAGAGGGTGTGGGTTGATGAGGAGGATGAGAGAGTAATTTCATCTGTCACCTGTCACCTGTTCCCTGTCACCTAATTACACTAGTACCCATAAAAATTTTTTCAACATCTATCGCGTTGATGATCTTACATAACTAAAACTTATTGTAAATAAGTAACTAAATTTCATTACTAATCGTGTTCAATTTTCGGTTATAAGGTTTAGTTTTTCCCGTAGTATCAGAACTGAAGCAAATTTAAACCAGCGGCTGATTCTACAGGACTAGCTGTGGGCTTTGCTTTAGGATAACTTATACTGCCCTTTGCACAAGAAGAGGATAACTAATGGCTACTTACAAAGTCACATTAATCAACAAAGCTGAGAATTTCAACGAAACATTAGAAGTTGCCGATGATGTTTATATCCTAGACGCTGCTGAAGAAGCAGGTTTTGACTTGCCTTACTCTTGCCGTGCTGGCGCTTGCTCAACCTGTGCAGGTAAATTAGTTTCTGGTACAGTTGATCAATCTGACCAATCATTCTTAGACGATGATCAAATCGAAGCTGGATATGTTTTAACCTGTGTTGCATACCCATCTTCGGATTTGGTAATCGAAACTCACAAAGAAGAAGAACTTTACTAACTAATAGTGTCAGCATTGTATTAATAAGCGTGCCTTGACAATGACACGCCAGTTAGTAATATGGTCTAATACAAAATACAGCAGGAGTAAGGAGTCAGGAGTCAGGAGTAAAACTCTCTTGCTGTCTAGGTTTCAATTTAGATTCTGTACCTCATTGATCTGCAATCTGCTGTATCTTTTTCCATATTTCTGGAGAAAAACCCAGGGGAGGAGCAAAGCGGTAGTTTCCATTTCCTCCCCATTGTTTTTTTACGAATTACGAGTTGCGCTGGTACCGTACGGTGT
This sequence comes from 'Nostoc azollae' 0708, assembly GCF_000196515.1. NCBI lineage: Bacteria > Bacillati > Cyanobacteriota > Cyanophyceae > Nostocales > Nostocaceae > Trichormus > Trichormus azollae. Next base: position 174,159 of record NC_014248.1, on the reverse strand, counting down.
AAACCAACCATTCCAAATCGCTGAAAAGCTCATGCCGTATTCATTGTGACTTTTGACCCCCGTTTTTACAGGCTCACTCGCTAAGCGTAAAGCTTAGTGGCTTTAGCCTTAGATATATGAGAGTGTCAAAAGGGCAACCTTTTGACTTCCACCCTGTGGTACTAGTTGTTCAAGAATGGCTTAATCTCGTTACTGAGCAGTTGAAGTTGAGTACCAGGATAATAGAAGTGGAGAATTTTCACACTTGACCAACCTAACTTGGCTAAATTTTGAGCGCCTGTTTGACTCAAGCCTACGCCATGTCCTAGTCCACCACCAATAAAGGCGTATCCCCACACATCTGGTTTACCTTTGTTGATAGGTTGCAAATAAAACAGTGTGCTGCAGGGAGCAGCGAAGGCACTGCGAACTTCATCTTTATGCAGGGTAAAAACGCCGATATCCGTTTTCACCGCCATATCCAAAATTCTGCCACTGTCGCTGCGTTTCGTTACAGCTAAGGCCTCAACGGTTTTCAATTTGGCATAGGGACTTTTTTTCAGGCGCAAAAATTTCTGTAAGTCCTTGGTAATATCTTCTAAGCTGGTTTGTTTGTGCCAACGGAAAACATCCCAGGTGCTTTCATTAAATCCTTTTTCCAAGTTAATAAACTGTCGGAAGTTCTTTTCATGTGCTAAACTTTTTTCCGATAAGTTCCAAATATTCACAGCCGCATCTATTACTGGCCGCAGATAAGGACGATCTTCACGATTCCAGACATCGCTAAAGGAGGCGGTGACTCCACCTGTAGTGGAAGAATAGAGTGCGTCTACTAATTCTTGATTATAAGTTAGTACCATTCCCCTTGTAGCTGCGATCGCTTGATCTGTTGTCTTCGCTACTCCATTGAGTCCATCATAAACTTGACAGTGTGTATCAGCACATAACTGGTAATCATCAATAGCAAATCTACGTAAATTTCTAAGAGCATAAGTACGGGCAATAACAGCCTGGGCTTCCAAGGATGCTTTCGGCGCACTCGTGCCAATTTCGTAAGGCAACACTCCACGCAAATAAGTTTCTAAAGGCACTTTATTTACTAAGGAGTAAGTACCGTAAGCATTGGGCTGCAAATTTATCCGCCCTGCAAAAAGACGGGTATTACCTGTTTTTCCGCCTTGATTCACCCGAATTAGGTTTTTGCCTGTGGTTATTTCTAAATAGTTTTGGCTATATCGCTTACCTTTGATTTCCCAACTCACTCGCGGTACTTGTTTGAGTATTTGCGTATATAGGTAGGGGAGTTTTTGTCCTGATACCTGTATGCTTTGTAAGAACAATCGCCTTACTAAAGGCGTGCTATAAACATCTCGTTTCGCCCATACTTGCCAGCGTTCGGGTTGGGCTATTTCCACTTCTATGCCCTGAGAACGCCAGTGTCTGGAACTATCTTCCGCTGTTTCAAAGGTGGGGAAATCTCCCAAAACGACTACCTCTTGTATTTTTGGTTGAGGTAAGGTTTCCATCACTGTTTCTAGCTGCACGGGGTTGGCTGTCACCAGTGTTTGTGGCTGATTACCTACTGTCCATTTTAACTGCAAGCGATCGCCTTGATTTGGTGTCAATTGTACCTTGGCTGTGGGTGTCGCTCCAAATCGCTGAACAATGCCAATTTTGAGTTCCACATCTTGGTTATTGTTCACACGACTTGATGCAGCAGTCAGTCCCAATAAACATAATGTTGTCAGTATCTTGTAGGCAGAAGGCCAAAAAAAAGTGTTCATGAAAACTCGATTTTGCTCCCACGGTGAGGCTTCGGGGCAGATTCTGATTTGTAGCGTTTTTTGTGTCGCGTAACCATTTCCATGATATCACTACCTGTTTAAGATCCGTTACTTACAAAATAGAGTCATATCGACTATGATTTATTTAGGACATAAAACAAAAATAATCAACAAAAGTCCTATGGTGAAGATTCAAGAAATTCCCATAAATCAAATTCAACGTCCATTACCACGTCAGAACGATCCCCAAAAAGTAGTATTTTTAATGGCTTCCATTGCGGAAATTGGTCAGCAATAACCTATAGATATCCTAGAAGTCGATGGATGCTATTATGGCTTTTGTGGTTGTCATCGTTATGAACCCAGTGCAGACTTATTAACTCAAAGAATGCAGGTTTATGAAAAAACTGCTCGGATGTTGAGAAGTTTGTTGAAAGATTAAAGATTTTAAGAAGGGTGTGGGGTATCCCCATCAATAAATCGCGAAGCGTCCTAAACGAAGTGAAGGATCTAGGCTTTAAACCACTTGGGTATTGAGGAAGATGTTGATTTAATCAAATAATTTTTCTTTACCCCTATACACCATACACCCTAGCTTTGGTAAAAATGGGGTATAGTTAGGTGACGGTGCCTTAGGCTCCATATTATATTTTATGCCCGATGATGATTTGACTCAAAAGTTGCAAAATTTAATGCAATGTGTGGGTATTTCCAGTTTTAAATCTCTAAGTGCTGCGGCTGGTGTCTCAGAACGCCAAATTCTGCAATTGCGGAGGGGAAAGCTAAAGCAAATGCGAGTGGAAGTTTTGCTGAAGTTAGCCAAAGTCTTACAACTATCATTGAGTGAATTGGCAGCAAATTTTTCAGATGCGAGTTCTGATTACCAGGTGTTGAATTTAACAGTCGATACTCGAAATTTAACTCAAAGTATAAATACTGGCATAGATCTAGTACAAGAAAATACAAATTTAAAAGGAGAGTACGAGCGAATTGTGCTGATGCTCCAACAACAGCAAGAGTTATTACAGCAGGAGTTTCAGGAATCAGGTTTGGAAATCTTGGAGTCTTTATTGTTGTTCTGGCCGACAGCAGCGCAGAAAGCTAGAGAAAATCCTCAGCTAGAGGCGGTGAAAATACTGCCTTTGGTGGAAAAGCCTCTTGATCAATTATTGCAGGCTTGGGGGGTGGAAGCGATCGCCTCTGTGGGATCAGAAATACCTTATAATCCCCAATTACATGAACTACTGGCAGGAGTAGCACAACCAGGAGAAATAGTTAAAGTATGTTATATTGGATACCGCAAGGGTGAAAAACTACTCCATCGAGCTAAGGTGAATCGCCTCTAATTGGTGATTGATATCAATACTAATGGCACAAACGGAATTAGGATTTTTGATTGGTTGCTCATCATACTAGCTATAAATTATTATTTATAAGTTCATATCTAACCATTTTCAAGAAATTCTTTATTGGCTAATTTATAATTAGCTGATGATATTTTTCCCCTAAAAAATTCACATAGTTTAGAAAGGATTTTTTTTATAAATTTTCTAGTTTGGTATATACTAGCTACAAGAGGTCTATTGATATCAACCAGAGTAACCTAATCATGAATCAAAAGGTTAAAGTTCTTACACTTAAGAAAAATTTAAACGCCCAAACCTCATCAGAGTTTCAGCAAGCGATTACCGTAATTCTGGAAAGTGGCGCTGAGATTGTGTTATTAGATTGTCAAAATATTACATTTCTGGATAGCTCTGGTTTAGGAACTCTAGTTTTGGCTTTTAAAACACTTCGGGATGCTGGCAAAAAAATGGTTCTCTGTTCCATTAACGATCAAGTGAGAATGATATTTGAATTGACTAGTATGACTGAGATATTTGAAATATTTCCCAGCAAAGATGAGTTTAATCAGATTTTATTAGCTAAGAATTAATCGAACTTAATTTGTAGGATAGATAAATCATCATCAAAGGCTTCTTTGGAGTTTAAATTGATTAAATAATTCAGGATATGTTCAAGTTGGTAATCAACTGAATGTTGTAAACTAACTAGCAACTGAATAAATCCGTCTAGATTCCAAAGAGTCCCATCTGATTTAGTAATTTCATAAGCACCATCACTAAAAATGTAAAGGCTACTGAAGTTATCAATCCTGCAAGCTCTATCTACATATTTTGCTTCAGGAAACATCCCCACTGGCATACCAGGTGTTTTCAATAGTTTTAATTCTGTAGTAGCAGGGGATTTTCCAGAAACTAATATTGCTGGTGGATGTCCAGCACTTGCATAAGTTAATTGGCGATTGATACGGTCATATACCCCATACCAAATAGTAAAATATTTATCATTTTGATAATTCATTTGAAAAGTATCATTTAAAGCTGTTAAAACCTGACTAGGTTGATAATAATTAAGTCCTTTTAGCGCCCTAGAGCGAAGTAGATTCAATACAGAAATAGAGGGAAGAGTTGCTCTGAGTCCATGTCCAGCAGTATCTAATAGGTAAATTGCCACATAATCAGAATCAAGCCAATAATAATCAAAGCAATCACCTCCCAGTTGTCGAGAAGGAATAAATCGAGAATTAATAGCTATAGGTGCAGACATAGGTAAAGGTAGAAGGGATTTTACATATTCTGCTGCTTCTGCTAGTTCTGTTTCTAATAATAATTTTTGGCTTTGTAAATCTCGATTTAACTGATGTAGACGTAATCCTGCTCTAACTCTAGCTTGAAGCTCATTTTGTTCTATAGGTTTGGAGATAAAATCATCAGCACCTGCATCTAGTCCCTTGACACGATCAGCTACTGAATCTAAGGATGTTAATAAAATAAAAAATGTGGTGGATAAATTGGGATCTTTTTTAATGTGATCGCAGACTTCTATCCCTGTTAAACCTGGCATGATCCAGTCACAAATAATTAGGGCTGGAGGACAAGCAAGTGCCTGTAAAATACCTTCCTGTCCATTACTGGCAGTAATTACTTCATAGCCCTGTTTTTCCAACATCCTTTTTAGGAATATTTGTATTGAATAATCATCATCAATTACTAAAATTTGAAACATAATAAATATCGCACACAATTCATATTTTTTTATGCAGAAATAAAAATATCTAGGAGCGGTTTAAAATCAGTAACACAGCCCTTCTTAAACATGGCTTTGGTACTAAATTTTCTACTTCACTTACCTGCAATACACTGTAAATGCAGTCATGAGTAATATGTTAGTAGAATTCAGAATTCTGAAGCTAATAACATTTTCTGAAAAACTCGCCTTTAAATATCCCTTGGGCTATTATGTCAGTGCAAGAGGATTGAGCCATAAAAGGATGATTTTTCTTAGCTGGTTTAAATCCCGATATACCTCTTGCTTAAACCATTGCCCTAAAGCATCCAAGGGAGTAAAAGAATTTCCTGGTTGCCATTTAATCTCTTGACCTAATGGTGTGGTGTGATTTCCAGAAAGAGTTTGTGTTGTCACCATTTCTGGAAAGCGATTTTGTAGAATTTTCGTTAAAACTGCTGATTGATCAAGATTGTCATTACTAAATTTTATTAATAAGTTACGCCTGATGTGATAACGTTCTTCTACAAGCTGGTTAGTTTCCAAAGGTGTGGGAGTAAATTCAATTGCCAAAGTGGAGTTTAATTGTTCTACTAGGGGTATGGCTTCCTTAGCAGTATAGTTGTTAAAAGAGATGAGGATATTCCCTGCTCGTTCTACTTTGAAAAGGCTGCCAATTAATAAATGAAGTTTGCAACCCATACTGTGACCAACACCATAAATTGGCAAATAAAGCTTCCGTAATTCCCCCGTGTCCTGTAATCGCTCTAGGGTACGTTCAAAGTTAATTAGTACAGATTGTGCGATCGTACTATGATCTAAGGTGTTGACAAAAGGCGTTGCAATAACAACGTATCCCTTAGCTGCCAACTGTTCTAGTAACCAACGGTAAGTCAGGTGAGGTGCAGTAGCGACAAATGCACCTCCCAAAAAATGGATGATACCGATGGGTTTGGGTGGAATAATTACCCAGTTGCCTCTGATGTCTTTCCAGTCCATGTCAATGTGCGATACCTACCTTAACGCTTGATTCATGTTCTTTAATATTACTCTGTTCCTGCGGGAAGATTACCTATAATCTTTAACAGGGTGTAATCTACTAAAAAGATAAATATATCCTCAGCTTAACCTAACAACTGTGTGGCTGCATACCAACGTCAATATCTATAACAATCCGGTTTCATTCCTGTATCCCTGACCGGAAGTGAAGCCATAATTACTCATTAGGTCAGAGAATAAGGAATAGGCAATAACGGAACTTCTTGTGTACGCAACTTTCAAAAGTTCAATTGGAGTCTTATAGTTCGAGAATAGAACTGCCACAATGCAACAACAACCCTAATAACAGTAAGACAACAAGAGAAAAACAAATTCTTAGGAGTTACGCATTGACAAAAAAACTCATCCATAGGTATTAAGCAGCACCAGCATTGGTAATATTTTCCACAATGTAGTCGCGCACAACTAAAGTGAATAAGTTCCTTTGCAATTCATACCAATTAGAAATTATGTTTTCAGAGCGCATTGTTTCTAAACGAACAAATGCTTGAAGTGAACAAAATATCTGTGTTTCAATTCCTTGGCTATCTCTAACCATAAATCGAGAAATTCCACATACTTGTTTGATGGCTCTATGAAAACTTTCAATCCCCCAATGAGTATTATGAATTGTCACAAATTCACTTTTGGTGATTTGATTGAGAGCTTCTTCATCTGGTAGATAAACTATATAGTCTCTAGAGTCTTCTTTTTTGAAGTCTTGTCTAAACAGTTTGATCAATCGAAATGCTCTCAAATGAGTTATCGAACCTTCATCGGTAATTTCTAAACTCCTTAATAGACAATACTTTTCCAGTTTATTTGATACAGTTCTACTTTTGTCAATCCCAAATAGAAAACCCAATTTCTGGTTTTTCGAAAATTCTCAGCTTTCTACCCCTGAATACCAACTGTCTCCTGTAACTATTCTTGGTTTTACACCCCAATCAATCACTTCCTTGAGCATTTCCTGAAAATAATCGTTCTTCGTCTTTCCCTCCTTCTTCTCGTATATTCTGTAATTTATCGGTACTGAATTTCCATACACATCACTGTAGTACAGTGTGATTAAATTTATTCCTTTCATGGTCTTATGATATTTCCTAGACCAAAAATAACTGATTAATTCTGCATTTTTTGGGTCACCATACAATTTTTATACTACTGTGTTATCTACACTTGAAATCCCTCCTAGTATATTTATGATTTTCTTTACTGTATCGAATAAATATTTCGGTTCCTATCTTCTCTCTGAGCAATAATCTATTCACACTGTCATGTGAAACGTTTTCCAACATCTCTCCCAATCTACAACGTCCCCGATGCTTTGGTTCTGATAGCAAAAACAGAGTGTAATGTTCCAGATTGCATTCTGCTGTAGAAGGTTTGGTTATTTCTCTAATTCTCGGACACCTGCTAAGTAGATGACATTTTTCATCACTACAGTATTTTGATACTTTATCAATGCGTAAGTCCTAAATTATTAAATTTACACAAATTAATATAATTATCATCGACAGGATAATCACATTATAATTGGTGACGCACTAAGTAATATACTACACCTCTTGCAAAATTGTTTCTGTGGTATGATAGAAAGTCTTAGATTTTATGTAATTTGGGTGTTCTTTGGGCTGGCTAATTCAAACATAACCGTGTAACTCTAACTTTTGGCTAAAACAAAGACAACCGCCCATTAGAACATAAAATTAACTCTGCAAGAGATATAGTATACTTATACTACATAAATAAGAAATTGGTATTTTTGCGGAGAGAGGCAATATGAAAGGAGAGCTTCTCAAAAGATTTTTTAGAGCGATCGCTAGTTCAGATCAAGAAGCGATTGATAAACTCCATATCTAGTTATAGAAGAAAAACGTAGCAAAGGACATACTCTTCTTCCTGACCAATTAGAAAATATCACTAAGGAGAAACCTAAAGATCAATCTCCCGACTCCATTAAACCTACTTATTCTACACCGGAAAAATTACAGGGTTTAAGTGAACTACCAACCAGTCAGCGATTTAATCTTCCTCTGGTAACAACTATACCAAGGGATAAATTACGTCATTACATGATATTGCCTGAAAAAATTGAGAAGCGTTTTCAGCGAATTGAGTGTGAATATGCAGCAAGAGATAGACTAGCTCATCATGGACTGCGTTACAGGCAAACAATTCCTTTGTATGGACCTCCTGGCTGTGGAAAAACGCTAGCTAGGTGCAGAGCGTTTAGCTTGGAATACTGGCTTACCACTTTTGAAAGTTCGGTTTGATGCAATGGTGTCGTCTTTTTTAGGAGAAACTGCGAGTAATTTGAGACTTGTATTTGAGGATGCTTCAAAAAGTCCATGTTTGTTGTTTCTTGATGAATGTGACTCGATTGCTAAGACGCGAGAAGACTCACAAGAAGTAGGAGAAATTCAGCGAGTTATAAATACATTTTCGCAAATTTCGGATGAGTATCAACCTTCCTCTGGGCTGATGGTAGCCGCTACGAATCTGAATAAATCTTTGGATACTGCCCTGTGGAGAAGATTTGATGACTTGATTGCAGTACCCAAACCCGGAGAACAAGAGCTAGAATTTATAGTAAAAGAAACACTATCTGTTATTGAAGTGGGATCTATCAACTGGCCAAGGATTATTGAGCAGATGAGAGATTTTTCTGCGGCTCAAGCTGTGAGAGTTGCACAAGGTGCTGCTAAATGCGCAATCCTTGAGCGAGAGGAGTTAGTGATTCAGGAACACTTAGAAGAAGCGATCACGGAAATCAAGGTTTCTTAGTTTTTTGAGAGTAAAATCTTTGGTGTCTGGAGAGAAAAATGCTTTAAAGTTATCAGGCCTTTCCACATATAAATCTTAAATTAACAACAGAAGGACGTGCTGCATCACCACCAAGAGGACGAGGACAAGAGAGTCAAATAACACTTGTTAATCTGAATAATCGGGGAGCATCCACTATTGGAAGATATATAAGTGTTAGGAGAATATAAGGATAAACAAGTGTGGATTAGCAACCATGAACCAGGATAAAAGAACGGCTCAAAGCCTACTTAGAAGAATAGGCAACATTGTTATATGAAGAAGCAGACAAAAGTCAGATAACAGACTTGGAAGATATAGAAAAGACAGTAAGGAGTCAAATATTAGAAGTGGTAAGTCCAGAAATAGCCCTTTTTTTTTATTGAAGAAACAACCGGAAGGAAAGTAGGTAAAACCAGGAAAGTCGAAACCTTGGTAGGAGAACTAAAACTAAAAGCTAAACAGTTGCAGAGACTGGGTTTGAAACCAAGAAGTCGATTCAGTCCATTACTTTAAAAGTGCTGCTTGAGGCTATCAGCTAAGGAATCATATCAAAAAGCAGAAGTTGAAATTGAGGCATTAACAGGAGTAAAAGTTGGCCATAGGAGGCAACAAAAACTAGTTGTGGAACAAGATTGGGAGCTACCACAAGGAAAACAAGCTGTCTGTGAAGTGAGGGTGGATGGTGGAAAAGTACAACTAGGGGGCAAACCACAACCAGGCTGGTACTGGCGAGACTATAAAACCCTTCGTCTACAAGGAATTTATGATGGCGCATTTTTTCATAACAACCAATTATTAGTTGATTATGTTATAGCCAGTCTTTGTTTAACCCCCTTGCCTGTTTGGGGGATAGTCATGATGGAGTTTGGAATTTAGTTAAAGAGTTTGGAACTGAAAAATTCAAACCTTTGGAAATTTTGGATTGGTATCACCTCAAAGAGAATCTTTATCAAATCGGTGGTTATTTAAAGCATCTCCAAGCTGTTGAGGGTTTATTGTGGTAAGGTCAGATAGAGCCGATTCAACCTTTATTTAATAATTGTCGAGGCAAACAAGTTAAGAAGTTTTTCGACATAGGCGAAAAACATCCCACTGGCATTATTAACTACACCTACTACCAAGCTAAACAACTGTGTCCTATTGGTTCTGGATCTGTCGAATCTGCTATTCAACAGATTGGAGCAAGGATTTAAATTTCTGGTCCACAGTGGAATGTTGAAAGTGTCTACCAAATCCTTTCCCTTCCTTGTGCTTATCTCAATGGTTTGCTTCCTATTTGAGTCTTTCTGCCAAAACTCTATCCTCCCAATAATCTTCAGGGACATGGTAGTAAACTAAAAAATTCAGTGGAATCTTTAATATATTCTTGGCAAGAAGATCAAGAAGAAAGAAAACAAGAAAAAAAACCACAACTTAAATCTCGAAGGAGCATTTTACAGATTGCTCCTGATTCTTTCAATCCATCTAGATTGAAAACTTATGGCATTGAATTAATTGCTGATACAGAAGACGGCTATATTACCGGTGCATCAGTAGATTTAGAACTGGGTGAACTTCAAGAAAAGATAGGGAAATTCATTAATGAACAGTATGGGGGGAATAAAGTTGCTCAAATTTGGGAAGTAATGGATGGTAAAAAAAGCTAGAATTAATTCTTTCTACTAGTTTATTTACTGAATTATATGAGAATTGGCTTCCCATAAAAGAAGAACAGACTTATACTGTAGAGTTAAGTGATAAATATGTAATAAGTGAAACAAAGCTACCTAGTTATCCAAAACGATAACCTTATGACACTGATGAGAGTTTTACAAAAAAGGTTAAGAATTGGATTCCCAAACGTGAGTTAACAGAATAAGAATGGGAAAAACTCTCATGGGAAAGGCAAGATGAATTTGAAGAGCTGATTAAATTTTATAAAGGCAATATTATTGGAGGTTTTAAAGATGAGGGAGGTGAACTTCGTACAGTTCCTTTACCGGATAGTCTTTCGTGTCGCATTCAGATTTCAGGTAAAGGACTAAAAGATTTAGTTGAGAATTTTCCCTATATTTTTGATATTAATAAGCCAGATGAATTTGCAGCAATTATTCAGCACAGAGAAGTATCTGATATTGATGTTCCAATGTTTAAACTAGATCCGCCACTATCTATAATGCTCCCAAACTATGCATTATAGATAGTGGCATTCAAGAATGACATTCTCTTGTAACAGCAGAAATTGATTCACAAACATCAACATGTTGGATTTCAGGATAAACTGATAAAACTCCTGATTCTGTAAAAGAAAATGGTGGACACAAAATAAGTGTAGCTGGTGCAATTCTTTATCCCAGAAATATACCCGTAGTGGTAGTTAAAGGCTGTTTGCTGGATTCAAAATGCTAGGCTTCTTCAAGCTAATGGTAAACTGCCTGAAAAAGTATTTCCACCTAATCTAGTAACTGAAATTATAGAACTTTATTACCAAAAAACAGGAACTAGAATTTTTAATCATTCTATCACTGCTTCTGTTCCTTGTAGAACTAGATATATGAGTGAGTCCTTGGGCATCAGCTATTGATAATTTAACATGGCAACAGGATATTCTTTCTATTGTTACAGCAGGACATCTACCTCTAGATAGTAGAATTGGACTCACAAGATTATCTGTAAGAGAACGTCTTAATGAAAATCGAGTATACCCAGATTATTTATTAGAAGACTCATGTAGAATAGCTAACCATGCACAAATTTTTCAAGCTTTAACTGTTGGTTCAATAGCCTTAAGTTTCTATCATGCACTACCCTATTCTTCAATTGGACAACAGGAGCAACCATCCGCTTTCTCATGTTCTGGGTTTGGAATTTGGAATCCTATTAAATAGGTTGTGATATCTTCCCAAAGCTCTGAAACTGATAAAGTTTGTCCTGCTGTTACCTGTGGTACTGACTCTTGCAGGTCAGCTAATATTTGTGCTTTTGGCTCTTGTTCATCAATCCACGCTAAAACAGTAACATTATCAGAATTGATGCAACTCATCAGCTGTTGCCAAAGTTCTACAGGAACGAGTACATCTGTTGTTTCTCCATCTACGTTGGTGACATAACGAATCTGACTTTCAATTTGTGAGGTGATGATAAACTTTTTTATCCTGTCATGCTTTTATTTTAAAATATACAAGGCATTCCATCGCGTATATCCTAGTTTAGCGGTCTTTTGAAGCTAATTTTTGGACTTGACTGGGAGTATTCCACTCTACATTCCGTACCCCCAAGCATTCAAAAAAATACCCCAGAGAAAAACGGGGTCTTGCCAATTTAATTAAATCAACCTAACAATGAAGGCAAAACTGCCAAAAAGCTGTTAGTTATTAACTGTGAGTTTTTGCCAAACATGATTTTAATTGCTGACTGATTGTCATGAATATAGCTAATTTTCCGTGGCTGACGACGATTATTTTGTTTCCAATAGCCGCGTCACTACTACTTCCTATCATCCCAGATAAAGATGGTAAAACAGTGCGCTGGTATTCCCTGATTGTAGGGCTGATAGATTTCGCACTGATTGTTTACGCTTTTTATACTGGTTACGATTTCTCTAATCCCGATTTGCAACTGGTGGAGAGTTACCCCTGGGTTCCGCAATTGGGTTTAAACTGGTCAGTGGGGGCTGATGGCTTATCTATGCCCCTGATTTTGCTAACTGGATTCATTACCACTCTGGCAGTTTTAGCAGCTTGGCCTATAACCCTGAAGCCGAAATTATTTTATTTCTTGATTTTGGCCATGTATGGCGGTCAGATAGCTGTGTTCGCTGTCCAAGATATGCTGTTATTTTTCCTGGTGTGGGAACTGGAACTTGTACCGATATACTTCCTGTTGTCGATTTGGGGTGGTAAAAAGCGCCAATATGCGGCGACCAAGTTTATTTTATACACGGCGGGTGGTTCACTGTTTATTTTGTTGTCTGCCCTGACAATGGGATTTTATGGTGATACAGTGACTTTTGATATGCGAGCGATTGCATTGAAAGATTTTGGACTAAATTTACAACTTTTACTGTATGCTGGCTTCCTGATTGCCTACGCTGTCAAGTTGCCTATTATTCCTCTACATACCTGGCTACCTGATGCCCACGGTGAAGCTACAGCGCCTGTACATATGTTACTAGCTGGTATTTTGCTGAAAATGGGTGGTTATGCCTTAATTCGCATGAATGCCGAAATGTTGCCTGATGCCCACGCTTATATTGCACCCGCATTGGTGGTTTTGGGGGTAGTAAATATCATCTACGCGGCTTTAACATCCTTTGCCCAGAGGAACTTAAAGCGGAAAATTGCCTATTCTTCTATTTCCCACATGGGCTTTGTTCTCATTGGTATTGCCTCCTTCACCGATTTGGGTTTAAGTGGGGCAATGTTACAAATGGTTTCTCATGGATTAATTGGGGCGAGTTTGTTCTTTTTAGTTGGTGCAACCTATGACCGGACACACACCCTAATGTTAGATGAAATGGGTGGTGTTGGTAAGAAGATGCGGAAGATTTTTGCCATGTTTACCACCTGTTCAATGGCATCTTTAGCGTTGCCAGGAATGAGTGGTTTCGTAGCAGAATTAATGGTATTTGTTGGCTTTGCTACTAGCGATGCTTATAACCCCACATTTAAAGTCATCATCATCTTTTTGATGGCGGTTGGTGTAATTTTAACGCCAATTTATCTACTTTCAATGTTGCGAGAAATTTTCTACGGTCAAGAAAACGAAGAGTTAGTTTCTCACCAAGCTTTGATTGATGCTGAACCACGTGAAGTCTTTATCATCGCTTGTTTGTTGATACCAATTATCGGAATTGGTTTTTATCCGAAGTTGCTAACACAAATATACGATGCTACAACAGTACAATTAACAGCAAGATTGCGTGATTCTGTCCCAACTTTGACAGCAGCAAAAGCAGTGGAAACTGTTTCTTTGACTGCGCCAATAATGGGACATTAATTCCTAATATAATTACAACTTACGAGTTGTGTTGAGGGTGGGTTGAATACCTGCCCTTTTTTCAGTCCTGAAACTGGCGGTTTTAGAGGCTATTGATAAGGTAAATGTAAAGGGGAGTAGAAAAGGAATGTTGGAAGGATAGGATACATAAGATGTAGTGTATTTACATAGCTAATCATGGCACGAAAGTCTTACCCCACAGACTTAACTGATATGGAGTGGGAAATCCTGGCCCCATTGATTCCACCAGCCAAAGAAGGAGGGCATCCACCCACAACAGATATGGGTGAAATATGTAATGCCATCTATTATCATTTGAAAACTGGATGTCAATGGAATATGCTTCCAGGTGACTTCCCGCCAAGGTCAACGGTATATAGCTATTACAGTAAATGGCAGGGCCAGGGGGTTTGGGAAAAATTCAACCATACATTGGGTGGTCAAGTTCGCTCGAAATTAGGTAAATGAACACAACCTACCGCGCTCGCCGCAGACAGTCAGTCGGTCAACACTGACCAAAAAAAGGGGATGTGTATGGTTTTGACGGATGTAGAAAGGTAAAAGGAAGAAAGGGGCATACTTTAGTTGATAGCCTGGGACTTGTGTTGAAAGTTGTTGTTAGTGAAGCAAATGCCCCAGAACGAATACTTGCTGCCTATGCACTAATGGAACTGCTAGAGAAACCCACAGAATTATTGGAAAAAGTCCAAGTTTTATGGGTTGATTCCGGTTATGACGGTGATAAATTTGCACTTGCAGTTTGGTTCCTGACTCAAGCTCATGTTGAAGTCATAGGACCTACTGAGCAAGAATTTAAAGTTTTACCACAACCCTGGGTAGTAGAAAGAACATTTGGGTGGTTTAACCAATATCATCGTCTAAGCAAGGATTATGAGCGTTTAACACAAATGAGGGAAGGGGCTATATATGCTCTTATGACTAGAATTATGCTACTTCCTCTTGTCTCCTCAACATTTACTTTATAAATCATCTCTTATGTCATCATTCAGTATTAAACCAAGTTGCTAGTACCGCGGTGAATTCAAAATGCTTCTTTCAGAAGAGCTACGCTAATAAAATAGTGCTTCCAGCAGGCTGCGCAACAAAATTCAAAATGTATACGGCATGAGCTTTTCAGAGATTTGGAATGGTTAGTTTATTTACGCCGTACTGTACTAGTCATCTAGTTGAGGCTGGGGGAGGATAGAGTTTTGGCAGAAAGACTCAAATAGGAAGCAAACCATTGAGATAAGCACAAGGAAGGGAAAGGATTTGGTAGACACTTTCAACATTCCACTGTGGACCAGAAATTTAAATCCTTGCTCCAATCTGTTGAATAGCAGATTCGACAGATCCAGAACCAATAGGACACAGTTGTTTAGCTTGGTAGTAGGTGTAGTTAATAATGCCAGTGGGATGTTTTTCGCCTATGTCGAAAAACTTCTTAACTTGTTTGCCTCGACAATTATTAAATAAAGGTTGAATCGGCTCTATCTGACCTTACCACAATAAACCCTCAACAGCTTGGAGATGCTTTAAATAACCACCGATTTGATAAAGATTCTCTTTGAGGTGATACCAATCCAAAATTTCCAAAGGTTTGAATTTTTCAGTTCCAAACTCTTTAACTAAATTCCAAACTCCATCATGACTATCCCCCAAACAGGCAAGGGGGTTAAACAAAGACTGGCTATAACATAATCAACTAATAATTGGTTGTTATGAAAAAATGCGCCATCATAAATTCCTTGTAGACGAAGGGTTTTATAGTCTCGCCAGTACCAGCCTGGTTGTGGTTTGCCCCCTAGTTGTACTTTTCCACCATCCACCCTCACTTCACAGACAGCTTGTTTTCCTTGTGGTAGCTCCCAATCTTGTTCCACAACTAGTTTTTGTTGCCTCCTATGGCCAACTTTTACTCCTGTTAATGCCTCAATTTCAACTTCTGCTTTTTGATATGATTCCTTAGCTGATAGCCTCAAGCAGCACTTTTAAAGTAATGGACTGAATCGACTTCTTGGTTTCAAACCCAGTCTCTGCAACTGTTTAGCTTTTAGTTTTAGTTCTCCTACTAAGGTTTCGACTTTCCTGGTTTTACCTACTTTCCTTCCGGTTGTTTCTTCAATAAAAAAAAAGGGCTATTTCTGGACTTACCACTTCTAATATTTGACTCCTTACTGTCTTTTCTATACCTTCCAAGTCTGTTATCTGACTTTTGTCTGCTTCTTCATATAACAATGTTGCCTATTCTTCTAAGTAGGCTTTGAGCCGTTCTTTTATCCTGGTTCATGGTTGCTAATCCACACTTGTTTATCCTTATATTCTCCTAACACTTATATATCTTCCAATAGTGGATGCTCCCGAGGCTGGTAATTGGTAGTTGCTAATTGATTATAAAATCCCAGTCTTAATCCTGTTCATCCTTAAATCATGGAAATCCTGTATCCCTTACGGGAGCGTAAGACATTGCTGACAATTTCCTAACTAGCAAGTTACGTTATTATCAATTGTCCAGATTCCTATTTAATTTTGAAAGTTCAAAGTAAAGTTGGCAATATCCATGAAAATAAGGTTACAAAGAATCGGTATAAGATTGTTCAAATTACCATGATTTTGTTACAATCTCATTCACTGGTTTAAATTCAGATAAAAGCGTCAGATTTTTTGCTGCCGCAACCATCCGGTAATTTATTCACTTTTGCTCGTAATTTAGTCTGTAACAAGCCTATGAAACCTGCCCTTACCAAAATTGGCGCTCAAATGTCCAACTTAACTGGCGTGAGAGCAATTATGAAGGATATTAATGAAACACTTAGAGCTAATGAGGGGCAGGAGTTATATAATTTGAGTGCGGGAAACCCGCTGATTTTACCAGAGGTAGAACAGTTATGGCGGGATTGCACAGCAGACTTATTAGCTAGTCCTGAGTATGGTGAAGTTGTTTGTCGCTACGGTTCATCTCAGGGTTATGCACCTTTTATTTCGGTAATGGTCAAAGATTTTAACCAGCGTTATGGGTTAAATTTAACAGAGCGCAATATCTTAGTCACTGCTGGTAGTCAGACTATTTACTTCTACGCGGCTAATGCTTACGGTGGATATACTAACGATGGCGATTTAAAACAGATTGTTCTGCCTTTAAGTCCAGATTATACTGGCTATGGTGGCGTTGGTTTATGCCCAGAAGCCTTGATTGCTTACAAACCCACTCTTGATATTGATAGCGCCAACCACCGCTTTAAATATCGTCCTGATTTTAGCCAACTTTCGATTACACAAGAAACTGGTTGTATGATTTTCTCTCGCCCTTGCAACCCTACTGGTAACGTTTTAACTAATGACGAAGTTGAGAAAATCGCCGCTTTAGCTGCACCCTATCATGTGCCTGTGTTGATAGACTCAGCTTATGCACCTCCTTTCCCTGCGTTGAATTTTACGGAAATGACACCTGTGTTTGGTGAGAATATTCTGCATTGTATGAGTTTATCAAAGGCAGGATTACCAGGGGAAAGAATCGGCATAGCTATTGGTGATGAAAACCTGCTGCAAGCTTTAGAGTGTTTCCAAACTAATGCAGGGATTCATTCTTCCAGGTATGGTCAAGCGATCGCAGCTAGAGCGATAGAATCAGGTGCATTAGCCAATATTGCTGAAAGTGTGATTCGTCCTTTTTATCGGCACAAATTTAATGTGTTAGAAAGCACATTAGAAGTAGCGATACCTAACAATATACCTTGGTTTTTACATCGCGGTGAAGGGGCGATCTTTGGTTGGTTGTGGTTGGAAGATTTACCAATGACTGATTGGGAATTTTACCAGGAATTAAAGAAAGTGGGTGTGATTGTTGTTCCTGGTAGTAGTTTCTTCCCCGGTCTAAAAGAGGAGTGGGAACACAAGCATCAATGTTTGCGTATCAGTCTGACTGGTAGTGATGAAGAAATTACTATCGGTATGCAGCATTTAGCTAAGGTTGCTGAACAGGTTTACCAACGTGCGGCTGTCAGTGTTTAAGAGAAATGAACCACGAAGGCACTAAGAAAACGAAGAAAAGGAAGGGGAAAGGGGAGGTGAGTAAAAAATCTTCCCCAGTCCCTAGTCCCCAGTCCCCAGTCCCCAATCTCCATGATTGGTTAGAAATTGGTAAAATTGTCGCACCTCAAGGTTTAGCTGGGGAGTTGCGGGTTTATCCCAATACTGATTTTCCGGAACGGTTTGAGGAATCGGGAACTCGTTGGTTATTGCGTCCAGGGGAAATGGAACCGCAACCAATAGAGTTATTAGATGGGCGGTATGTTGAGGGAAAGAATCTATATGTAATTAAATTGGAAGGGGTGAGCGATCGCACGGCTGCGGAAAATATACGTGATTGTCGGTTGTTTGTCCCAATTAGCGATCGCCCAGAAGTAGAAGAAGGTGAATTTCATGTTATAGACTTGTTAGCATTACAAGTCTTCATGCAAGAAACTGGTCAATTTGTGGGAACAGTAGTGGATATATTACCTTCAGGTCATGATTTATTAGAAGTAAAATTCGATCCTGCTTTTGCTGAAGATAAAGCAGGAAAAACGGTTTTAATTCCCTTTGTGATAGAGATTGTTCCTATAGTTGATTTAGAAACCCGTCGAGTTGAAATTACTCCTCCTCCTGGTTTGTTATCAATTAACGATTAGCAAGATGATTAAACTGGTCAATGGCAGGCATTTTGCCTGCCATTGACTAGTTTAAATTTTTCCTTCTATTGCTTATTTAAGCCATTGTTGCAATGTATTTACAACTTCCTCAATGGCTATTTGTTGAGATTCACGGTTTGCCCGTTTTACTACTTCAACTTTACCATTGGCAATAGCCCGACCTGTGACAATCCTAAAAGGAATGCCAATTAAATCTGCATCTTTGAATTTAACACCTGCTCGTTCATCACGGTCATCGAGTAATGTTTCTACACCTGCTTTGTTAAGTTCTGTGTAAAGTTTTTCGGCTACTTCGATTTGTTGAGCATCTTTAATGTTAGGAATGGTGATAATCGAGTGATATGGTGCGATCGCCACTGGCCAAATTATGCCATCTTTATCATAGGACTGTTCAACGGCTGATTGTGCTAATCGTGACACTCCCACACCATAACATCCCATAATTAAAGGTTTTTTTTCCCCTTGCTCGTTGATATAAGTTGCACCCATCGCTTCAGAATACTTTGTACCGAGTTGGAAAATGTGGCCAACTTCTATACCTCTTGCTGTTTTTAGGGTTTGACTGGGGTCGTGCAAAGAGCGATCACCCACTCTAGCTTTCCGAATATCTACTACCAACTCAGGTAATTTAAACTGCTCACACCAATTTGCCCCAACTACGTGAGAACCGCTTTCATTTGCACCTGTGACAAAGTTCTTTAACTCCACAGCAGTTTTATCCACCAAGCGCACAAACTGAGAATGTACCTGCTTACTCCCGGCAATATAATCATCATCCAGATCCGGTGCAATGTAACCTAAAGGTAAAGACTTTGTAGACCAGCTTGCAATTATTTCATTAGTGGGTACACTGATAGAAACGACAGTTTTAGCACCGAATTGGCATGCTAATTTAGTTAATTCGTTTTGGAATTTTACTTCATTAACTTCCTGATCACCACGAATATTTACTAATACCAAAACAGTCAAACCGCTATCATAGACAGCTTGATATAAAATGTTCTTGATAATGTGGGTAGGAGAACACTTGAGAAATTTACAAACTTTTTCTATGCTTTCCGTTCCCGGTGTTTCCCGTTTTTCAAACCTGGTAAAAGGTGAAGTTTCTGCTTCCGCAGGTAAGGAAACAGCCTTTTCTACATTCGCTGCATATTTCCCATCTTCAGTGTAGAGAACTTCATCTTCTCCGGCATCTGCCAACACCATAAACTCTGTAGAACCAGAACCACCGATAGCACCAGAGTCAGCTTCTACCGCCCGAAAAGCCAAACCAGCACGCCGCAACATATTACTGTATGCTTGGTACATATCCTGGTAGGTTTTCTTCAAACTTTCCTCATCAGTGTGGAAAGAATAACCATCTTTCATGATAAATTCTCGACTACGCATCAAACCAAACCGAGGACGAATTTCATCACGAAACTTAGTTTGAATTTGATATAAATGTAGCGGTAATTGCCGATATGAACGAATCATATCACGGGCAACAGTAGTAATTACTTCTTCGTGAGTTGGGCCAAGTCCTAATTGTTGTTCCCGTCTATCAATCAGGGAAAACATGATCCCCTCAGCTTTAGTATAAGTATCCCAACGTCCCGAGTCCTTCCATAACTCCGCCGGTTGTAACTGCGGTAACAAACATTCCTCAGCACCAGTGGCGTTCATTTCTTCCCGCACTATTTGGGAAACCTTCTGCAAAACCCTCCACATCAAGGGGAGATAAGCATAAACACCGCTACCGATGCGACGAATATAACCTGCGCGGAGTAATAATTGATGACTGGGAATTTCCGCATCACCAGGATCATCTCGAAGTGTAACAAATAACTTATTTGACAGTCGCATCGTTTTTACCTTTACAAATTTGCAAGTCCCTTATCACCTAATTATGATAATTTTGCTGCAGAAAACTTATGACGTTAGCCAAGTTCATCTGTTTTAGCTTACCTTCTGGCCGTGTTATCACTAACAAAATATTAGTTTCTGACCAAGTGTTTTGCGATTGTGCCATAAATGCTATTCCTCTTCTGTATGGAAGCATCCCCAATTGGATGTGATTCGTGCGTAATTTCTAGTATCATAAAGAGGTACGGTGACTAAAATATCACATAATTTTAGGTTATAAATCGTATTTTCCTTTAAGTATTTCCCGTATAGTGCCAATAATGCAAAGGGTTTGGGTAAATGGTTATTCTTTTTCTGTTACCCTCCTCAGCTAAAAAGATCCGTCTTCAGGTATAGCAGGTGACGGGTGATAGGGTGGTAAGTTTGTTTGTATCCAAGAGTTATCACTAGGTATGAATCACGAAAGAGATACAGTCTTTATCCTAACTACCTTGGCGGTTGCCATACTCTGATCAATTGCAGCTGAATTATATACATTAACATTATTATGATGAAAGTATTTTAATAGATTACTGGGATTATTTGCTGTTGGGAAATTTATATATATGCGACGAAGAAAATTCAGAAAAACAAGTTAATAATATATATTGTGGAAAACACCATAAGTCAAGTTTTATTTAATATGGCTTAACAAAAGAATTTATCATTTTTTAGTTGGGAACGTAACCAAGAATTAATATTAAGATCACCGCTGATTTCTAGAACTGCCAATTGTTAAACAAACACAAGATGCTTGGCAACAATGGTTAGCAGCATGATTTGGGGATATTTATCCTTATTTATCTTCTGTTTTGCGCAAACCAGAGTAACTCCAACACCAGGTAATTCCACTGGTGTAAAAAAAGCTTGATAGATTAATCAGTAGACCTATCTTTAAAAGAAGTTTTGTGGCAAAATAAACAGAAAGAATGTAACTGTGTATATCAATAATGACAAGTCCCCTAGAAAGAATAGAATTATACCCCTAGCAATCAAAGATATTAATTGGGATTAAGTATGAAGACTTTATCACATTAGTAGCATTAGCAGAAAAAAGGCATCTAGAGAAACAAGCAGAAATTGAAAAAAGAAAAATTAGGTTAATAGCGTCTGGAGGAGGACGTAAAGCAGAAATGACCCCAAAGGAGGGAATATGTGTATGCCTAGTAGACCTGAGACAGAAGCCAACATTTGAAATTCTAGGATTATTGTTTGATCTATGGAGGACAAAAGCAAATAACATATTTAATTATTGGGTAGAAATTCTGAGGAAAATTCTACCTGTCTCCCAAATAGAAGAAGCAAAAAAAGATGAGTGAAAGTATCAAGAATTATAGGAGGGACTGAGTCAGTATAAATTAATAATAGATAGTGCAGAAAAAGCTATAGCAAGACCAGGTGAATATCAAGAGTAGGAAAAATATTATTCAGGCAAGAAGAAAATACACACTCTAAAAAATCAATTTAGAGTATTGCCAGGAGGTGAAGATATAGTTGATATTTATATTGGAGAATTAGGTAATATAAGTGATATTACACTATTTAGAAATAATCGCTAAAACCTAGATACCAAACAAAGAGTTTTGGGAGACAAAGCTTATATAGGAGAAGAATTTATTACCAGACATTACCTTATAAAAAGCCCAAAAAAGTTGAAATTTTAGAGATTCAAGAATAAGAAAATAAGAAAATATCATCAATAAGAATTGGTGTTGAACATCTCATATGTAGAGTCAAAAGTTTTCGCTTAGCTAGTGATGTATTTCCTTTAGCTGGACATCGTTATAATCCGGTGATCATGGCAGTATGTAGATTAGTTAGGTTAGATCTAAATTATTCATTTATACTAAGTCATGATATTTGAATCATCAGCCTTTAGATTATCTCTTTTAGAAAGCTATGTTTCTCAACACCTTTAATAATTTTCATATTTTCACCCCCAAATCCTTATTTTTGCCT
Source organism: 'Nostoc azollae' 0708 (assembly GCF_000196515.1). Classification (NCBI taxonomy): domain Bacteria; kingdom Bacillati; phylum Cyanobacteriota; class Cyanophyceae; order Nostocales; family Nostocaceae; genus Trichormus; species Trichormus azollae. The sequence continues at coordinate 151,970 of NC_014248.1, read as the reverse complement.
TCAGCCATAATTAGTATTTCATCCCAGTTATAGTTCATGTAACGCTTTCACAGTAAGCTTTTTATATTGTGTGGACAAGTCTATTGGTAAATATACTTTTTGGGATTTAGGTGCTAAAATGAATCAGAGTTTGTTATCAATTGTTCGTTGATTAATTCCTTATATCCATCTGAGTGGTAAACCATCTTGAAATACTAATATTTCTCCTGGTGGAATTGGTGTCCAAACTTCGTTATCTGTGAGGGGAGTAGTGACAATGATGGCAACGCGATCGCTTGGTGTAGCTAGTTCAGTAAAATCAACTATCATCTCTTCATCAATTAAGTGTGCGGCGGCAAATGGTGCTTGTCGGATAATGTAACAGAGTTTGGTAGAGCAGTGAGTAAAGAAATGTTCTCCATCAGATAGCAGGTAGTTTAAAATACCTATTGATGCTAATTCTTCCGTTACTTTACTTAATACAGGATAAAGTAACTTTAAGGGTGGTTTACCATCGGGAAAACTAGCTCTTAAGGTGTTGAGAATTAAGCAAAATGCTTGTTCACTATCTGTGTCACCTACAGGTTGAAAAATGCCATAATTTTCTGGATGAAAATCTGGTAAATTACCGTTATGAGCAAATGCCCAATACCTACCCCAAAGTTCCCGTTGGAAGGGATGACAGTTTTCTAGGGCTATTTTACCTTGGGTAGCTTTACGAATATGGGCTATGACATGGGTAGAGTGGATGGGATAGCGTCGAACTAATTCTGCCAGTGGAGAAGCTACGGAGGGTTTGGCATCTAAAAAAATCCGACATCCTTTACCTTCAAAAAAAGCAATACCCCAACCATCGCTATGTTCATCGGTTTTTCCTCCTCTGGCTGAAAACCCTTCAAAGGAGAAGCAAATATCCGTTGGTATATTGCAGTTCATTCCTAGCAGTTGACACATTGGGATGGCAGTTATAAATTTGTATGGCCTGTTTGAAGATTAGGATACATTACTTCAGAAGAAAGGAGCTGTGTTGTACAATGACTCCGCTAATTGTAGGCATCGCCTTCAACTATTTGCTTTGGCTATTTAACCTTTTTAACTAATTTTAATCCAGTTATCAGGTATTTTTCAGAGCGATCGCTGATGATCGATCAATCCTGATCGGGGATGAGTTGGCTAAGGAAGGAAAAAATAGCAAATAATAGATATATGGAGAAACGCCATTTTTTACAAATTAGTGCCGTATTGGTTGGCACAGCCTTTTTTTTACGTTATATCAATGGGAGTTCTGAAAATATGGCAGATGCAGATACTAAGTTTGAAGTTACCAAACCTGAAGAAGAGTGGAAAACGATTTTAACATCGGAACAGTTTCAGGTCCTGCGGAAACATGGTACAGAACGCGCTCATACTAGTCCTCTGGATAAAACTTATGAGCCGGGTACTTATGTATGTGCTGGGTGTGGACAGGCTTTATTTACATCAGATACCAAGTTTGACAGTGGTACTGGCTGGCCAAGCTTTTTTAAACCAATTGAGGGTGCGATCGCTACTACTGTAGATCGGTCATTTTTCATGACTAGAACGGAAGTACATTGCAGTCGTTGTGGTGGACATTTAGGCCATGTTTTTAATGATGGACCCAGACCTACTGGCTTCCGTTACTGTATGAATGGTGTATCTTTGAAGTTTACACCTGCATAGCTTGCTAACTATTGACACTCTCCAGGCTAAAGCCACGGAGATTCTACATTCATCATCAAAACTTCCTTAATCAGGCTTGCCCCCTTTGGGTATGCCTCCGGCACGCTACGCGAACGCCAGTCACCCTCTCACAGGATTTTGGATTTTAGATTTTGGATTATTAGATTCACCCCACGGATAAATCCGGGGCTTTCAGCCTATTTTTTTATAAAAACTGACAACTGATAACTGACTCAAGACTCAGTACTGGAAGAAGGACGACTGAAAACAGGAGATAAATAGGCAACCAAAACACCAATTAAAAAGGCGGAAATATTACGAACCAGAGGCACCCAATCACTGGTACGAGTTATTACCGGTGCAATACCGAAAGCAATAAACAAAATTCCCCACAAAGGTGAGAAAATTAACGCCCATTGCCAAGCAAAAATTTGTTTATCATTGCGGGGTTGAGCAGCAAAGCCACAAATGACTCCACCAACAGCTGAAGTAATCACGGTGAGAATCCATTGTTCCCTTGGTAGTCCAGGAACGACATTACAACCACCTTTGAGTAAACAGCCTTTCACTGAATCCAAAGCTTGCAGAATGGCTTGGTCTTCTCCTTGTTCCCGCACAAAGTACAAATTACCAAAACGGGTTTGCAGTTCAATCCAGAATGTGCGTGGTAAAAGTTCATAAACCGCTTCACCCACGCTAAAGCTGAGAATATTACCACCACGAGCATCTGCAACCAACAGAATACTTTTGTCATCTAAACCCCAATATTTGATTACCGCTCTCCCTGGGGTGCGATCGTACTGGGTTAATACTCGCAATTTCCAGCCAGTATTAGTTTCAAACTGTTCTAACTCTTGGACTAATTTCTCCTCCTGGGGGTCAGGGAGAGTTTTGGCCAAATCCACAACTGGAGTAAATCTTTCAGGTAGTAAATCCGGGTTTTCATAAGCTAGGGCTGATGGAGAATTAATCGCCCAAATTGATCCAGCAAAGAAAAATACTGCAAGGGATACCAAAAATCGTCGCCAAAAACAAAGCTGCATGGAATTTTTTATACAAAAATTAAGGGTAGAAGTGAACAAGTTGTTTTTAAAGAGTACGAGAAAAGTGATACTTCTTTACACTTGTTTACTTTACTCTAATCTAAGGGAACAGGGAACAGGGAACAGGGAACAGGTGACAGGTGACAGAAGAAATTACTCCCCCATCCTCCCCATCTCTCTCCCTCACCCTCTATCAATCAGACCAATCTTCCAAGGGGGCTGATTTGGAAACTAAGTCTCCCTCATTAAAATCATTTTCCCAATTCACAGCTTTGTTGTAACCATTATTGTTGCGGTACGTTTCTTGTTCTGTGCGCCTATTTTCTCGCCTCAGCATTTCTCGCTCTCGTAAGGTTAGCTGTGCTTGATCATTTATTGGTAAGCGTTCTATGCTGCTGCGTTTATTAGTTCTTTGACTCGTAAAAGTTAGCCACGCAGTTCTTATTCCTACTAACACGCTGCGTGTGCTGGATTGAATATTCTGTGCTTGTTTTCTGGCGCTATCCAGGCTTTGATCTGCTTGTTTTACGACTTGACTGGCGCTTTTGACACCTTCACTCACATCATCGGTTAAATCTGTTATTTCTAAACTGGTATTGCGAATAGCGTTAAGAGTGGGTGGTAACTCCCTTGAGAGAGTATCAAACAACTTTTCGGCACTGCGAGCAGCGCGAGCTAACTCCTGCAAAGCGGGTATAGCCACTACTAATACAGCAGTTAAACTAGCAGCGACTAAGAGGATGGACAGTCCCAGCCAAAACAGAGGGTTCATAAACAGTAGCCAAAACGCTGATTTTTGTAACTTTTCCTAACAAAAAATGATATGCTGGAAACATAGGAAAACTTGCATCCAGTTACAAAAGAACAAAACAATCAGATTTTTTAGTTGTTGACGATGCTGAGAATCCTAGATTGTGAGCTTTATGTTAGCAAAAAAGTATTGATCTATCACGATTGTGCTATTTATCAGCGTTCCAGATGCTGGACTAGAGGATCTGCGCTTTCGCTTTCAGCAGAATTTTGCCGTCTGAGGGCTCCGCTTTCACGTTGAGTAGCATCGACTCCAGCTGCTATCGCTATCCGCAATCTCTCTAAAGTATCATCCCAATTTCTTAGTGCGCTGGCAGAAAGTCGGTCTGCTTGAATGTGCACAGTTGTAGATATATCCTCTGCCAATTCCGGTAAAGCATCAGCAGATTTTTTCAACAGTTTGCGCGTTTCTCGGCCTGCGCGGGGAGCAGCCAGCAACCCGGTTAAAGCACCGATAGTAGCCCCTAGCATCAAGCCGCCAATAAATACTCCAGAACGGTTATTAGACATTGTTATTGTTTATCTCCTTATACCCATTTTAGGTGGGTTTTATCCGCTGGCAATAGTAAGAGGATTTTATATGGTCAATCTCTGCTGACAATGTATCAGTATGTGAACTTGCTTTTAATGATTCAGATAAACCCCTTCGGGGAATTAAAAATAGTTCTTACAGCAGGCTACACCAACAAAATTAAAAATTCAAAATTGAAGACCCCACTGATAAATCCAGGAGCTTGATACCTTCGGCACGCTACGGGAACACACTCTCTCTTCTCCATCAATAAATCGCAAAGCCTCCTGAACGAAGTGAAAGATCTCGGCTTGTACCTTTTTGGGTGTGGGACAAACCATTTTTCCCTACACCCCTACACCCCACACTCTGTTTTCGGTCACAGATACCTCTGCCAAATTTTTCTCCCCAGTAGCAGGAGGTTCAGAATCTGCCGCACTTGTTGAATTTGAAGTTTGAGGTTTTGATTTTTCTGCCGCAAGTTATAAATTTGCTGTTGTCCTGTATAAATCTTTGCTGGTGCTGTAGACAGGACAACATAAGTAGCGTGTTCATAGGAATTTAACCTATCTGCAATAATTCCCAGTTTGTGCGTAAGTTGACAAACTTGCCAAGCTACATAAAAGAGGATCAGGGAGAGGATGATGTTAAATAGGACAACCACGGTTACCATTTTTACCTTTACCCTAATTAACTTGACTTGGCTTTCATTTAATCATACAGCAAAAATCAGCAGTGAAGTTTTTACGCTTCTTTTGTACTGCCTACAACCTGCAATATTGTGTACTTAAAGTTTTCATTGCTGTAGCCTTAACATAAGTTGTTGGTCAAGCAATTGAACTATACTTAATAATGTCACAATAGAAGTTATTTAACTTAAAAACAGATGGCTGATAAAAGTTTGGAAGCATTGGTGGTTAAAGTTGTTAAGAAAGCGATCAAAAAAGAAATAAAAGCCATAAATCAGTACAGCCTACCAATTGTTTCAACTCAAAGAAATCAGGAATTACAAAGTTTTGCTGAAACTCTAGAAACTGAAGATCACACACAGAGTACAGCAGAAATTTTTGATAATACATATGCCAGTAATACCGTTAATTTTCCTGCTAAAGAAGATGTAGAACTTGAGCGCAAGTTAAGGGAAATCAAATTTAAACAGGACCTTAGGAAAGATTGGATCTTATTTATTCTCAGAGATGTCATAGTTTATGCTGCTACTGTCCTCTTGATATTTACTGTGACTGGATTTTATTTATTCGCTATTATTAATACATAAATTCATTTGCAAGTATTAATATTTGCTGTCATCTATCCTGGGCGTTAAACTATAATAATTGATTGAAGCATAGTTTTAATAAACTCTCATCTGGGAAAAATCTATTTTTTATCTAATTTAGATAAAGTTTTGGTAAAATAACATGCTGATTACCATTCCCGAAATTTGATTGCTATATTAGAGTAAATTACTATTTAAATGAGGTTTAGGAAACTGTGCGCGATGATTTAGAAGGCCTGGAAATTAGTCATCAACAGTTAGATAAATTAACTAATTTACCTGTTAATAATGAATTGATACTTATTACAAAGTATCTAGGTAAATGGGGAGAATACTTAATAGAAAAGATGCGAGTTACTGAAGGTGCCACTGTAGTTTTTATTGGCTGTTGTACTTTTGTCTCTCTATATCTTTTATTTGATATTTTTCTCAAAATGTTTGTTATTAAAATTCCTATACCATCTGGGATACTATTAATTTTACTTAGTATCTGGATAGGTGGTTTTATCCAGACAATCTTATATATGGTGTGGAAGATTAAAAGTAATTTTCTCAAAAGTAATATGACAAATTCTTTGGGAATTTTACTTAGTGATGTGAAACGATACAATGATGTAATTAACGCTATAAATATTAACGACCAAATAGAAGAAGCTGGTAATTTAGAAGTAGGTATCAAGCAAAGAAAAAAAGTGATTGAAGCTCTGAACCTTACAAAATTAGATTTAGTAAGGGCATTAAAAACAGAACGAATTTTACGAGAAAATAAGAATTTCATTTTAAGTAATTCTGAGTTATTTACCAATAATTTGGCTACTTTAACATCTATGCAAGTTACTGAACAAGCAACTGAACATGGACGATTATTAAATGAAGCTTTGCAAATTGCTTTAGATGTGCAGTACGAAATGAGTAGGTTACACAGTCAAGGTTAGAACCAAATTTTAAACTATCAGTTATCGGGAAATAGAGTTTAGAATTTGGTAAGCATTCAGCTAATGCCTAACGGCACTCTACGCGAACAGCAGTTATCTTTTTCAGGTTAACGCCAAAAATACTGATAATTAACCAATTTCTCAAACATTCTCACTCCTGACTCCTGACTCCTGAATTCTTAGAGAATTAGGACTTACGCATTGAGAAAGTAGCAAAATAGTGTAGTGGTAAAAAATGTTATCTACTTAGGAGAATTAGAGAAATAACTAAACCTTCTACAGCAGAATGCAATCTGGAACATTACACTCTGTTTTTGCTATCAGAACCAAAGCATCGGGGACGTTGTAGATTGGGAGAGATGTTGGAAAACGTTTCACATGACAGTGTGAATAGATTATTGCTCAGAGAGAAGATAGGAACCGAAATATTTATTCGATACAGTAAAGAAAATCATAAATATACTAGGAGGGATTTCAAGTGTAGATAACACAGTAGTATAAAAATTGTATGGTGACCCAAAAAATGCAGAATTAATCAGTTATTTTTGGTCTAGGAAATATCATAAGACCATGAAAGGAATAAATTTAATCACACTGTACTACAGTGATGTGTATGGAAATTCAGTACCGATAAATTACAGAATATACGAGAAGAAGGAGGGAAAGACGAAGAACGATTATTTTCAGGAAATGCTCAAGGAAGTGATTGATTGGGGTGTAAAACCAAGAATAGTTACAGGAGACAGTTGGTATTCAGGGGTAGAAAGCTGAGAATTTTCGAAAAACCAGAAATTGGGTTTTCTATTTGGGATTGACAAAAGTAGAACTGTATCAAATAAACTGGAAAAGTATTGTCTATTAAGGAGTTTAGAAATTACCGATGAAGGTTCGATAACTCATTTGAGAGCATTTCGATTGATCAAACTGTTTAGACAAGACTTCAAAAAAGAAGACTCTAGAGACTATATAGTTTATCTACCAGATGAAGAAGCTCTCAATCAAATCACCAAAAGTGAATTTGTGACAATTCATAATACTCATTGGGGGATTGAAAGTTTTCATAGAGCCATCAAACAAGTATGTGGAATTTCTCGATTTATGGTTAGAGATAGCCAAGGAATTGAAACACAGATATTTTGTTCACTTCAAGCATTTGTTCGTTTAGAAACAATGCGCTCTGAAAACATAATTTCTAATTGGTATGAATTGCAAAGGAACTTATTCACTTTAGTTGTGCGCGACTACATTGCTGCTTAAGACTCATGGATGAGTTTTTTTGTCAATGCGTAACTTCTATAACTAATGGATGGATTGGGTATCCACATATTCAAAATCTAAAACTTTGCACCTTTGCTCCTTAGCGTCTACCCTTCGGGATCGCTAAGAGCGATTGCGCGAAACAAAATTACTCTCTGCGTCTGGAGCGCCTCTGCGTGAAAAAAATAATCTAGGGGCGGACAAACGCCCACCCCCATTAAAATCAGGTAACACCAAAAACAATCACCAAGCCCAAAACAGCCCCAAAAACAATTAAGGCATAGAATTGAACCCGACCGTTTTCTAGGTATTTCAAACCTTCACCACTAACCAAGGTAAAGAAGCCAGTTAAATTAACCGCACCGTCAACAACGCGGAAATCAACTTCCATCACTTGTCTAGCAACACGACGCAAACCAAGCACAAACACACGATGATAAATATCGTCAAAGTACCACTTGTTCAAGGATAATTCATACAGTGGCTTGATTTTAGATGCGATCGCGGCAGGGTCAATTTTCTGGGCTAAATACATCAGCACCGCCAAAGTAATCCCCACCACAGAAATAGCCACAGAACTACCCGCCATAATGTAAAACTCATGGGGGTCAAATTCCGCAGCCTTTTCCATCACTTCTGCCAGGCTTTCATTGGGAGAAAAGATAAACTGCTCAAAATAATTGGCGTAGGGAGTACCCACCAAACCAATCAAAATTGAAGGCACAGCCAACACCAACAACGGTAGAGTCATTGTCCAAGGAGACTCATGGGGAGAAGTGCTGTGATATCCGTGGGAGTCATGAGAATGATTATCTAGTTCACCTTTTTTCATCGCCCCAGGTCCAAAGTTAGGTGCTAGTTCCACAGCACCTAATTTTTCAGCAGCCCCAGCCGCAGCATTTTTGAGTTCGGTTTTGATTTTTTCATCATTACCCCGAAATTTGCCCTCAAATGTCGAGAAATACATTCTAAACATATAGAAAGCGGTAATCCCAGCTGTTACCCAACCAATGAACCACAACAGGGGGTTAGCAGCAAAAGCGGCACCAAGAATTTCATCTTTTGACCAAAAACCAGCAAAGGGAGGAATTCCGGAAATGGCCAAACAACCAATTAAGAAGGTGATACCGGTGGCGGGCATATATTTCCGCAGTCCACCCATTAACCGCATATCCTGTGCTAAAACAGCATCATGACCAACCACGCCTTCCATACCGTGAATCACCGAACCTGAACCCAAGAATAGCATCGCCTTGAAATAGGCGTGGGTCATGAGGTGGAATAATCCCGCACTATAAGCGCCTACTCCCATAGCCATTACCATGTAACCGAGTTGGGAAATGGTGGAGTAAGCCAAGCCCTTTTTGATATCGTTTTGGGTAATAGCGATTGTAGCCCCCAAAAACGCTGTAAATGCCCCAGTAAAAGCGATCACGGTCATTGCAGCGGGAACGTGTTCAAATACTGGGTACATGCGCGCAATCAGGAATACACCTGCTGCTACCATTGTCGCCGCATGGATGAGGGCAGAAATGGGTGTAGGACCTTCCATTGCATCTGGTAGCCAGACGTGGAGGGGGAATTGGGCAGATTTGGCAACTGGACCAAGGAAGACTAAAATCGCAAACAGGATGGCGAGAAAATTGCTCACAGAACCTGTTTCTACCAGTTTCGCCAGGCGATCACCCATGATCATAAAATCAAAGCTACCTGTTGCCCAAAATAGCCCCAGAATACCCAGAAGTAGGCCAAAATCACCAACGCGGTTAGTTACAAATGCCTTTTGACAAGCATCTGCTGCCGCTTTGCGATCATACCAAAAGCCAACCAGGAGGTAGGAACACATCCCTACTAATTCCCAGAAGATATAAATTTGTACCAGGTTGGGACTGACGACCAACCCCAACATTGAAGAGCCAAATAAGCTGAGATAGGCGTAAAACCGCACGTACCCAGGGTCATGGGACATATAGCCATCAGTGTAAATCATGACTAAGAAGGCTACTGTTGTGACAATTACTAACATCAGGGCTGTTAGGTGGTCAATAGTGTAGCCCATAGTCAAGTGAAAATTACCTGCTGCTGCCCATTCCAGCGTGCGGAGATAAGGCTCATGTCCTTGAAATTGACTCCACAGCAAGGCCAACGACAGTCCCATAGCTGCTCCCATGAGGGAGATAATTACCACTGCATTAAGCTGTCGCAGGCGATTTGTCACCTGATTTTTTGAGATTAGCCCTAGACCGACCAGCATTGCTCCCAAAAGAGGTAATACTGGAATCAGCCAGGCATACTGATAGATTGCTTCCATCACTGACGCCTACTTTTAGAATTCTTGACAAGTTTAGGACAGTGCTGTACAAGTTTCTTCCACAGGCAACTGTCCAGAGCGGAACTATTAATAATTGTGACAGCTATAATTTTATTGGATCAATCAGGATAAACCAAATAAACCTCATTTCACACGAACAACAAACAAATGATGTCGGCCTGATTGATAATAAAATACCCCACCCAATCAGATTCGGGTGAGGTGTTAAGCATGGTTTTATATTTGGGAACTGGGGACTGGGGATTGGGTACTAGGTACTCGGTACTGGGAAGAAAAACCTCCCCCTGTTACCTGTTCACAATTACGCCGATTGGCACTCCAAGTCAGCTGTTTCTGAGCTATTGTAAATTTTATAACTACTACTGTAGCTGAGTTTAATTTCTTCTAAAGCCATACGAAAGTCGTCTCTACTGCGAAAAGCTTCTAAGCGTTGTCGGACTATACCTTTTTCAATCAACAGTAAAGTTGGTAGAGACTTAAGTCTATAAGTGGTAGATAGTTTGAAATTTTCATCAGCGTTAACCCCTACAAGTTTTATTTCATCGCTACATTGAGTTTGAAATTGCAGCAATAATGGGTGGATGATCCGACACAAGCCACACCAAGGAGCCTCAAAATTAACTAAAACTGGAATCGGAGATTCTAAAACTTCCTGAGTAAATGTCCGTTCACTGACCGACAACACCATGACGCCTCTTGAATTATAAGGTTTTTATATCAAAGTAACTACCAGTAGCAGGGATTGGCAAGTGATTCTATTATGATTTGGTTGACAAAAAAGCCAGCGCGATCAAATTCACGGTGGCTTCTTTTATGTTCAACTCCTGATTGCGGTTTCCTGCTGTTCAAAGCCTAGTCGTTTTTAGACTTTGATGAATGCTTGATCAGGAGTATGGGAGCAATGATCCTAATCCCAAAATGATCGCCATAGTTAGCATTTTCTTCCTGCTACTCTTGTTTACGGAATCCTAAGTGAGCAGTAACGCCTAAATCCGAATATCATGATGGCAGTGTATGCTATCTGGTCTACAGGATGAAACGACATATCTAGCTGCCTACTAGAAATCCTACTCCTTTTTAGGCGTTGTTGCCTAAATAAAGATGATTAGTTATTGTCACATTTAGTGAAACAACTTATCAGTATAAAACAGCAGTCAGCATTAAACTTAAAATATTTCTCCCACCAAGGGCGAACTATTAAACCTTACTCAGATTAGTAGATTTCTTGCACAAGTGGCGAGTTATTTACCATTGCTGATAGTGGTTAGCTGATAGCTTTATCAAAGTGGATGGATAGGTTTTCGCTGATTTACTGAATATTCTAGACCAGAAGTGTGATCTGAGTCAATTTTAGTAAAAGCTACTAATTGGCAAGAGATTACTTACTGTTAATTAACTTTTACTGACATCTATTCTAAGATATTCTACATCAATTTGGGGCTGATTGAACAGCAGGGATTTGATGAAATTAGTTATGTTCAGTGTATTTTGGGGATCACTTAAAACTACCATGGTATCCTACTCGTTCCCAGGATTAACAGAGGGTGAGACCACCAAAGCAGGAATATAAAAATGGCAACTCCCAAGTAAGCAGGACGAAGAAATTCATGCCCTTGGAGAGATTGACGACCATCAAGAATTGCGAGAAAGGGAATTATTGAAGTTCGCTGTTTGACTGCGGCAAATGCTTCACCATAGCTGTTGCTCAAACGGCGATCGCCATGCCAAACTCCAAATAAGTGGTGTAATACCAAACCCATTGATGTAACAAGAGTAAAGGTAGTGCCTAACCAGAGGGTATGGGCAAGACACCAAATCACTTGTCCTACCATTTGCGGATGGCGGGTAATACGAATAATTCCTATCTCATAAAGATAGACTTGGGGCTTTTGAATAGCCGCAATTTCTAGTAGATTGAAAGTAGCAGGATACAAAAATAAAAACGAAATCGCTGACAATACCCAAACGACTGCTTTTACTCCCGGTATGCCTTGCACCTGCCAAAGTTGCAAGCCATCATAACGGTGATTAAAAAAGTAAATAATTAATATCACTGCTAAGGGTAAGCTAACTAATGCAAACAAAATGCGATATAGTCTTGGTCCGATGTGTGTTTCTGCCCAAGGACGCAAAGCAGCGCCTCCGCTGTGGGCGATCACAAAAGCTAATTGTAATCCCAGCATCACAGAATGACTGGTGGTGAACCAAGGATTCGGCATCATAGACACAACTCAATTCCAGATGAAAAATTTAAAATTCTCAATGAAAGAAGCTACTATTGGTAAGCATCTTGACCTTTAACAGATTATACACAAGAGGATTTTAGTCAAGATGTTGTGGTAATGTCTTTTTCGTATCAAGCCTTCAAATCTAACAATGTCATAAATCATGCCTAGCTACAAAGCTATCCACCCTGATTTATTGCCAAATCCGCTCCTTTCAAAGTTTGTGGGTTGAGCCTTATGTCTGACCTTCCTTTCACTTTAGATCAGTTACGCATTCTCAAAGCGATCGCTCAAGAAGGGAGCTTCAAACGCGCCGCTGATAGTCTTTACGTCTCTCAACCAGCAGTCAGTTTACAGGTTCAAAATCTAGAACGCCAGCTGGATGTCCCCTTATTCGACAGGGGAGGACGACGCGCTCAATTAACCGAAGCAGGGCATCTACTCCTGAGCTACGGTGAAAAAATTCTCAGTCTGTGTCAAGAAACTTGCCGCGCGATCGAGGATTTACAAAATCTTCAAGGCGGTACTTTGATTGTCGGAGCTTCTCAAACTACCGGTACTTATCTTTTGCCGCGCATGATTGGGATGTTCCGACAAAAATATCCCGATGTAGCTGTACAACTCCACGTCCATTCTACCCGTCGTACCGCTTGGAGCGTGGCTAATGGACAAGTTGATCTAGCAATTATCGGTGGTGAGATCCCCGGTGAACTGACAGAATCTTTGGAAATTGTTCCTTATGCTGAAGACGAACTGGCGCTAATTTTACCTACATTCCATCCCTTTACCAAATTAGATACCATCCAAAAAGACGATCTATATAAGCTGCAATTCATTGCTCTCGATTCCCAATCTACTATCCGCAAAGTCATTGATCAGGTACTAGCACGCTGTGAAATTGATACTAGGCGGTTTAAATTTGAAATGGAACTAAATTCCATTGAAGGAATTAAAAATGCAGTGCAGTCTGGTTTAGGGGCTGCTTTTGTCTCTACCTCTGCGATCGCGAAAGAATTACAAATGGGTGTGCTACACCGTACTCCCATTGAAGGTGTAGTTGTCAAGCGAACCCTGTGGCTGATTTTTAATCCCAATCGCTATAGATCCAAAGCAGCAGAAGCTTTTAGTCAGGAAATTTTACCTCAGTTTGCTACCCCTGGATGGGATGGCGATACGTTAAAATTATCACGAAAGAATCTAGTGGTAACTGCATTGGATACATTAACGCCCAACCTAGCTGAAGCAGAATAAACATTTTGTCAGTAGTCAGTAGTCATTAGCGAACTACTTTTGACTACTGACTATTGACAAATAACTAACATGGAAGTTTACTGTACCCGTCCAAAGTTTACAACCTGGACAACAAAAGCAGTTTTTCTTATCTAGTTCAAGAATATATTGATGGGCAAAATCTAGAAGAAGAATTAGTTCAAGAAGGCAAATTTTCGGAAATAGGGATAATACAAATACTCACATAAATTCTCCCAGTTCTAACTTTTATCCACAACAAAGGCATTATCCACAGAGATATTAAACCCTCCAATATTATGCGCCGTCGGGATGGTAGACTATTTCTCTTGGATTTTGGTGCAGTTAAACAAGTGACTAATGCCCCTGGTGGTTCTACTGCTTCCACAGGAATTTATTCTATGGGATTTGCACCACGGGAACAAATGTCTGGAAATCAAGTGTTTCCATCTACAGATTTATAAGCCTTAGGAGTTGCCCTCATTACCTTACTCACTGGGGAAGAAGCAAATAAACTATTTGATGCCTACAATAATCAGTGGAAATGGTGCACACAAGCCACTGTCAAGGACAGACTAGCTGAAGACAGAATGCTGCTAACTGCTGCCAATCAACGCTTTCATTCAGCTGCAGAAGTTCTAGAAGCCCTGTCTCCACGGCCTCCCACAGTTCTTCCCACAGCCACTTCCACCAGTACCAGTACAATCGGCTTTTGCTACATGGGAATTATTAGCTGGGGCTGCTTTTAGTGGATTTGAAGGGGCTTTAATAGCGATCACACTTCTTAGTCTAGTTAAAAACACCATTATTACTTTGGCTATTGCCGTTGTAATTTTAAGTGGTTTAATTTTTGCTCAAACTAGACGCTGGTTAGAAAAATTTGAGTTATTGATTATCCCCGGAATTACTTTTGTCGTTATATTTTTGATCTCTCTCATTGTTAAGGAGTAGCCTGGGCATTAATTCTGCAAGTAGTTATTTTCGCAGTTGCTACCGCCTTAATTGCCATTGCTGTAACAACATTATTTCGATTGATATATGAAATATAATCCTCAATGCTCTAAAAGCATCTGGTACTAGTTATGAATTATCAGAGATTGTTGATACAATATGCTGCTGGAGAAAGAGATTGCACAATTTAATAGTAAATTCAACTCAATTGAAAATAGTTTATGTAACAAAAAAATGAACCTAAGGTTTTAGTTATATCCCTGCTGTTAACAATAGATATACTAGGTGGTCGTATTTAGTTTTTTATTAAGAAATCTGTACTAAAATATGAAAGTGGCACTACTTGTAATGAAACTAATAACAGTAATAAATTAATTGGCGAACGTATTAGTTTTGGAGAAAAAATATTCAGTCATGGCGATATTTCTCTAGCTAAAAAAGAAAGATGGCACTAGGGCTATAGCTGCTAAAAATTATGAGCAAGCGATCACTAACTTCACAGGATCCCTAAAACTAAAACTAAAGGACCTAGAAGCAGTTATATATCTGAATAATGCCCATATCGGCTTGATAAAGAACTATAGCATTGTTGCATATTTACCTATTGGTACTGACCCAAGTGCAGCATTAGACATATATTTTACTTGAGGGTCGAGAAGTAACTCGCGAATCTGATTGATCTCAAGCAAATTCTAGTGGAGCTACAAGTGTAGAACAGGGGCTTGGGCAAAATGCAGAAGTTTTAATGTTAGCTGCTAACACCGAAACTTTAGACAAAGCATTGCAAGTAGTTCAGGTGAATCAAAAACGTCTGACATTATTAGGAGGAGATGATGTGTACACACTGAAAACTTTGGAAATTGGTAGAGAACAAGCTGTAGGAATGGTAGTAGCAGTTCCCTAGCATATTGATGCTGATTCCAAATCCGATTTTCCCAAAAAATCCCGACAGTTATGGGGTGGTGATGTGAGTTGGGGTACTGCCTTGGCGTATGATGCCACAAGAGCCTTAATCGCGCCATTAGAAACCGATCCCAGCTGTGCTGGAGTCCATAAAGCCCTTTTATCACCTGAATTTTCTCCCACAGGTGCTGCTGGCTGGGAAAATTCGCTTTTTACCATCAGGTGATCGCAATACCTCAGTCCAACTTGTAAAAATTGTTCTCCGTAATCGCTCGCGCACTGGGTATGATTTTGAGCCAATTCCCAAAAACTAAAACTGAAAAATTTAACACAACCTCATCATAGAAAAACCCTCTAATTCCCAGTATCCAATTCATCAATTATTGCAACAACGTTGGAGTCCGTTAGCATTTTCTAACAAACCCATTGCTGGAGAAACAATTTGTAGTTTATTGGAAGCTGCTCGTTGGACAGCGTCTTGTTACAACGAACAAGCTTGGCATTTTATTGTGGCGATACAGGAAAATCCCACACAATTTAACCAGTTACTCAGTTGTCTGGTTGAAGCAAATCAAGTATGGGCGAAATATGCTCCTGTGTTGATGATTGCGGTAGCCAAGCTTAATTTTGAGAATGAGAAAAATGGCAATCCAAACTGCCATGCTATTTATGATGTGGGGGCAGCAGTTTGTAGTCTCACCATTCAGGTTACCTCCTTAGGGTTATTTGTCCACCAAATAGGAGGATTTAAGGGGCTTCCAAGACGCGAGAACTATACAATTTTCCAGAGGGGTATGAGCCAATAACTGCGAGCGCAATTGGTTATCCAGGCGATCCCCAAACCTTACCAGAACAATACCAACAACGGGAATTTGCACCAGGTCAACGCCAACCCTAAGAGGCATTTGTATTTACGGGTAATTGGGGAAATACTTAAATTTCTACCTGATTCAACTTCATATGGGGATTGAGCATCCGAACTCAGAATTTCAGAAGATGTTTAAAACAATAAAGCAGATTGCAGATCAATGAGTCTAAATTGAAACCTAGACAGCAAGGGGAGCAAGGCGATTTTGTGAGGTGTGGCAAAAAGTAAGTGTGCGATCACTAAACCCAAAACAGGCATCGATAAAAATCACTTACCGTACAAAAATATAGATACAAGTTGTCAGTTTAAGAATGAAAGGAAACATTAAATTTTGGTAAAAAAAAAATGCGGATATTATGTTACATCTTCCTTGTCAATGGATAGCTGGAAGTTGGCATAATTTCTGTAATTCCATTTTTACCTCTTTTATCCATCTTGGAACTGTCTAATATTTTAGACCTGCAACTCCCATTTAACAGAATTTTCTATTCTAATCAATACACGCTTATTTGATTACTGACCTAAGCAGCTTATTCCCACCAGCCATAGATTATTGAATGCAAGTCTCCTTAGGATATTTTGAGAAGATACTTTGTCTTGCAATTTTATTTGTTTGATGTGATTTATTTTACTTTAATTCTAGGAAAATATTTTAGCCATATCTATGGTTGGCGTAGCTAAAAGCACACTTTTTGCCCCACCTCATAAAATCGCCTTGCTCCCACAGGAAGAGAGTTTTACTCCTGATTCCTGACTCCTGCTGTAATAAGGTTTCTGACTATTCCCATCGAACAGTGGATTAATTCATCATGTCTCAAGAAAATGAAACTCTGGTTCTGACAATATCTCTGTTAACAACAATTTTATTGGTAGCTGGTGGTTTTTGCTAGTTTAGCAGAAAGTCAAATGTAGACCTGAATAAAATTATTAGCTCCCAGTCAAATAATTCTAGCTCCAGTAATCAAAACCAACCACAGAACACATCGGCACAACCTCAAGGTACCAGCTTCTCTGCTGTAAAGAATGTCGCCACCTGATTGTTTAACTACGTAGGTAGTACATCTTGGGGTCCAATTCGACTGACAATTGACCCTGCAATTCAAGCAGCAAGACCAGAGTTTCGGCTACGTTATGTACAACCCAGTAATGAGGCTCCAGGCACTGGTACAGGCATACAGTCATTAATTGATGGTCAACTAACTTTTGTCCATTCCTCCCAACCAATTTTAGATCAAGAGTTAAGCCGCGCCCAGCAGCGTGGATTTAAACTCAATCAAATTCCTGTAGCCATTGATGGCTTAGCAGTAGCCGTTAACCCCAACCTGAATATCCCAGTATTGACAATAGACTAACTTAAATCAATCTACACAGGCAAGATCAATAATTGGAACCAAGTTGGTGGCCCCAATTTGCCGATCAAGCCGTATTCTCGTCGTATCAATAATGGCGGCACAGTAGAACTTTTTGTTCAAGACATTTTGGGTGGTCAAGCTTTCAGCCCCCAAATAGAGTTTATCTCCACGACCACCCAAGCCTTAAAAAAGTTGGCTCATAGTCCTGGTGGAATGTATTACGCATCTGCCCCAGAGGTTGTTCCTCAATGTTCGATTAAACCCTTACCCTTGGGACGAATGCCAGGACAATACATTGCTCCCTATCAAGAACCATTTATTCTCCCTAATGAATGTCCTGATAAACGGAATTAATTGAACATTAAAGCGTTTCAATCAGGAAAATACCCGATTACCCGCAATCTGTTTGTGGTGGTCAAACAGAATGGTCAAACTGAAGAGCAAGCTGGTGTTGCTTATGCTAACTTACTGCTAACAGAGCAGGGACAGGAACTCATTACCCAAACTGGGTTTGTTAAAATCCGCTGACTCCTGCTAGTTATGGCTTATAAAATAGCAAGTACCAAGTTAATACGCTCTCAAGCTAGCTTCTGATTGCGCTTTAGTTGGTTCTGTTAATTGACTCTGCTGGCAAGCAAATCAAATTATCCCCTTGGGTGAGGATTAGTCCACGTTGACGCAATTTACCCATTAAACGGGTAACTGTGACACGAGTTGAACCAATGGCGCTACCAATTTGGGCATGAGTGAGAGGGAAGGGCAGACAATAGCCACGAATTACATCGGGATCAGTTTCGCTCATTGCTGGCTCTCCATATTCCTCAATCAGCAATGTGAGGAATCCTAGTAGTCTGTCAATGGTGCGTCGCTGTCCCAATGCACTGAGCCATAACAGCTTGCGTTGGTGTTGATATCTAAAGGCATCCATTACTTCACGACGGAAGTGAGGCCAGTTATCTAAATCATGCCAGTACATCCATAACACCGCAGTTTGGTCAACGTGGGCATAAGACTGGAGAGTGAATGGTGACTGAGCCACAATTTCAAAAGGTTGTCCTGCTCCCACAAAACCTAAGAAGGCTTCTTCTGGGGTTCTATTGATGCGTCGAGATGTTAACTGGCTGGCAGTGGCACTAACTTGGGCTGTTCCTACCATGCGGATTGCACCCCTTTGGACTAAATAGAGCAAGCCAGGTCTGGCGGGAATGCGCTCATCTTTGCTGAAGGTGCGGCAGCGGTAGTGTTCTTGAGCCCAATCAAGAATTCGTTGCCAAGTTAGAAAAGGCCGTGATGCTTCGGAAAAGGAGGATTGAGATTGCATAGGTAACAAAGAGCGTTCGGCTGAAGACAAAGACTAAATAAAAAGGTGCAAGGAGTGTCTTTGTGTTAACAGGGTAGGCTTAACGCCTAACAGCGTCAGCTATCCAAAGAGTACAAAGCAGTTTTTGCTATCTACTCTTTTGTTATACTTCTTACTGTACAATGAGGGTAGTAAAGTTTACTCACTAAACATCAATTATTCATGAAATTTTATCCTACTCTCATTTTTCTTTACCTAGACTAAACTTCTATCTAAAGGTGGATGGAACAGGATAAAATGGTGATAATCACAAAAGTTCCCCAAATAGCTACGTGCATTATTGGCTACTTTTTAAGAAGTATACCTCAAATAAACAATTAGTATATCTCCATTTTTTGAATTTTCTAAGTGTTTATACTAAGGATGAAGAAATTCTAAGCATAGGAAGGGGAAAAATTCCTCTATATCAAGACACAGATGCTGAAAAAATTTTATATATTTCCAGTC
Organism: 'Nostoc azollae' 0708; assembly: GCF_000196515.1. Taxonomy (NCBI): domain Bacteria; kingdom Bacillati; phylum Cyanobacteriota; class Cyanophyceae; order Nostocales; family Nostocaceae; genus Trichormus; species Trichormus azollae. Next base: position 132,772 of record NC_014248.1, on the reverse strand, counting down.
TAGGTCAGCAAATTTCAGCATCTAAAAATTCACATAGAATGGCAATTCTCAGGGAACTTGCTGCTTATTTATCAGCAAATTGTGGGGAAATTTTTAGTGTGCAAATAGTTCCTCCTGATTGGATTCATATAGAACTAACTGATCCTACTTTAGCGTGGTGGTTAAATAATCTGACCGTCGATAGTTTAAGGTTAGAGAGTATGAAAGGGGAGATGAGAAGATGGGGAGATGGGGAGAATAATATATTACTTTCTGCCCCTTCCCCCTTGCCCCCTGACTCTTCTTTCCTGAGAAATAAAAAGAAATCATTCTTTACAGTCCAATATGCTCACGCACGCTGCTGTTCGTTATTACGATTAGCTCACCAAGAGGGATTAATTCAACTGACAGATAATGATGCTGGTGTTCAGTGTTTTCTGTCCGCACAGGCTATACCCTGGTTAAATTCTGATCAAACACTACGTTTCCATCAATTAGAGGAGATTCGACTCATTCATCAGTTGGTGAAAATGGTGGATGATTTGGTCGTTTCTGATTTTAGTAGCTCGGTTAATTGGGAAAAAGCGGCATTGAAATTAAGCCAAGCTTTTGAAAGCTTTTGGTGTCACTGCCGAATTTGGGGTGAAGTGAAAATTAAGTCTTTGGAGTTAGCGCAAGCCAGACTGGGATTGTTAATAGCTACTCAGTTGGTCTTGAGGGCTGTGTTAGAAACGAAATTAGGCGTGTTTGCACCTGTTGAGTTGTAAATAATCTCAGGTTTTTCCTGTAGCCCTATTTCCTATGACATCAACTGAAAAACTTTGAGTAATAATTATTTTGATGGTACAAGCCCCCGGATTTATCCGTGGGGTGAATCCAAAATATAAAATCCTATTGACGCGATGAATCTACTGGGCTATATTAGTTGATTTGTGAGGAGCGAACCAGCAAGGACACCGAGACGAAACACAGCCAGTGGCTGGTGCGCTTTCTCATGTTTAGAGCAAAAATTTTTCAATTGCGATCGCAACTCCATCATTTTCTACACTCGGAGCTACCCAATTAGCGAGCGCTTTTACTGAATCTGGGGCGCTACCCATAGCTACACCAATACCTGCATATTCCAGCATCTCTACATCATTGATGTTATCACCAATAGTCATGACCTGATCGCTTTCTAATCCCAGCACTTCTTCTGCGAGATAACGTACAGCACTTCCTTTATTGACAACAGGGTTAGTTGCTTCCAAGAAAGTAGCAATAGATCTTGTCATATATAGTTCTGCTGGTGTGTATTGAATACGTAAATTACCCAAAAGTGCTTGAATTAAATTCGCGTCATCACACAAAGCTAAAACCTTAGTGGGTTCGTTACTTAAGACTTGACGTAAATCACTGACGGGTATAGGAGTAACACCACAGCGTTGGGCATAATTTTCTGTTTCAGTGGTGATTTCCCGCACGTAAAGCTGGTCATTGATGTAAAAATGGATAGACAGCAGAGAAAGCAATTCAGGCTGTTCAAAATAGTCTAGTAATTGCTGCGCAATTTCCCTGGAAACAGCCAAATGACGATGAATTCTTTGATTACTTGGGTCTTGAATCCAAGCTCCTTGATAGGCTACCAATGGTAGAGTAGAATTGATTTCTTGATGAAACCGCAAAGCTGAACAATACATTCTACCCGTGGCTATAGCCACTTGAATGCACCTCGCTTGCGTTGCTTGAATGGCTTGCCTGACAGTTTCACTTACTTGATTGTCATGCCCTGCGATCGTACCATCTATATCTAAAACTAATAGCTTAATATCATTTGCAACACCAGATGCTTTATGCATAAGTTCCCCAGAATCAAAGTTCCAGTAAAAGGTTAACAGTCTGTGGCATAGAATAGAGAGTTTTTTAGGTAAAAAATATTTTACCTGAAAATAGCAATTTATCGTACCTTGGTAGAAGATACGATAAAAAATAACTAAATATATTCACACAGTAGACTGTTCAATCCTAAATTTGATTACAGGGTGAAAAAATCTCTCAATTACAGAAATCTATGACTTTGAGATTTTAAATCGGCTTTTTTTTGCTTGTGACAACAAACGAAACCCAGCAATTAGAACAAATCCCAGTAAAGTGGAGGGAGGCTTCAGGTATCTTAATCAAAGTGGAAGCATCGTAGTTATATGTAACTGTAAGTTGTCCTTTAGCAAGTGTACCGATTTGAGAAAGAATGTTACCTGATCCTGTAACACTTGAGTCAGCTATAGCTGAAACCAAAAAGTTAACATTACCAGAACCAATAAATGATTCTAGATTATTGGTTAAAGTCCGAGTCGCGACATCTTCATCCAGGATGATATCAAGTGTGATTGCAGAAGTACCAGCAAAATCAACCACGCCATCAAATGCAGTAGCTTGATAAGACTTACTATTAGAGGGATTAAGTGAAAATAAGGTTACACCACCCTGAGTTAAGTTGAGTATTGCACTAACGTTTGCTCTGATTAGAGATGAAGCAGCATTTAAGCTTTCAAATTTTGCATTTCCATTGATGAAGCCAACAATATCCAAGGTAACACTGGTCAGTATACCAAGAGAAGTATCAAATTGCTGTAAACTGAGTGTTTGATTAAAATTTGTGATAGCATAATCACCAGAAGAAGCAGTATAGCTAATAGAAGCTGCACTAGAAGTTCCAGCAGTTACCACAATTCCAGCTAAGGTACTGACCGCAGCGAAAGTACTAAAAAATTTAGAGTTCATGTGTAGATTGCTGTGTCAAAAAAATTGCAGTTACAACTAGATATCTAACTCTAAATAAAATTCTGTTTACCGCTTTAGTGAAAATACCTAATTTAGTTTCTATATTTCATTATGATTACAAGTATAAATTTATATTTCACGGCTTAATATGTAAGTAAAATACGAAGAACCATAAATTTTTGATTATCAAATAGAAGTTATATATGTCACGTCATTGCTCAGCAATCAAACCAAATTTATATAAAAATTTTGAAATTACTTAAGTGTAATAAAAAGATATATATACTGGAAACTGTTTAAAAGTGTCATTCTGAATGTTCGCTGAGGGTCTCTGAAAGAGATAGTGAAGAATCTCCGAGATACTTGACTGCACTACGTTACCCATGGCTTACGCCACCCTGCGCTATCAGTATGACATAAGTCCAACTTTCACCCGTTTGCAGTATAGAAAACCGGTTTGATATCTGTATCCCTGACGGGAGGCGTAGCCATAATTATTTGCGTAGTCAGGCAAAAGGCAAACAGGTTTCAGAGAATTTAGGTGTACCGAGTTTTTTATGGCTACGGCACGCAAGCTATCAAAAATCTAATAGGAGTCCTAATATATCTAAGTAATACTTACATAAAAAACCAGCTATAATTTTATTGTGCCTCTAAGTTCTTTTAATAATTTGACTTCAGACTCCACAATCAGCAATAATCCTACGTTTATTCTCGTAGATGGACATTCTCTTGCTTTTCGTTCCTACTTCGCTTTTGCTAAAGGTAAAAACGGAGGACTCCGGACAAAAGCAGGTATTCCTACTAGCGTTTGTTTTGGGTTTATTAAGTGCTTATTAGAGGTAATAACCACTCAAAAGCCCCAAGCAATAGCTGTAGCTTTTGATTTAGGATTGCCAACTTTTCGTCATGAAGCGGATGATACTTATAAGGCGGATCGTTTAGAAACACCAGAAGATTTTATTCCCGATTTAGAAAACCTGAATGAGTTATTGAGAGGTTTAAACTTACCGATTTTTACAGCACCAGGTTATGAAGCAGATGATGTTTTGGGAACTTTATCACAAAAAGCGTCTGCGGCTGGTTATCGGGTGAAAATTCTGTCTGGTGATAGGGATTTATTTCAACTTATTGATGGAGATAAGGGCATTACAGTTTTAAATTTCAGTCCTGAAGCTTTGAAACGTTATGCAAATAGTATCACCGAATTTCAAGCAGAACAAGTTAAAGAAAAATTAGGCGTATTACCTACACAAATCGTTGATTTTAAAGCTCTATGCGGTGATAAATCAGATAATATTCCTGGAGTTAGAGGAATTGGTGAAAAGACAGCAGTAAAACTACTAAATACTTATAATTCCCTTGATGGGATTTATGCAAAATTAGACGAAATTACAGGTTCAACACAAGAAAAATTGATTGCAGGTAAAGAAGATGCTTCGCATTCTCGTTATTTAGCACAGATAGTTGTGGATGTACCGTTAGAAGTTAATTTAGAAGATTGTCAATTAACAGGTTTTGACACTAATCAGTTAATTCCAATTCTAGAAAAATTAGAATTCAATAAATTTTTAGACCAAATCAACGAACTACAACAAAAACTCGGTGGACAGGTTCTAGAAACAAAGGCAGAAGAAATCAATACCACTCAAGAAGATGATGATTTATGGTTCTTTAGTGGAGAAGATACAGCTAATACAGAAAAACGACCTGATTCATCAATTCAGATACGTATTATTAACACTGAAGATAAATTACAAGAATTAGTTGCCATTCTGCAAAAATGTACTAACCTAGAAAAACCTGTTGCTTGGGATACGGAAACCACCGCCTTAGAACCAAGAGATGCAGCTTTAGTAGGAATTGGCTGTTGTTGGGGAACAGGATCTGATGAAGCTGCTTATATTCCTGTTGGGCATAAAATAGGGCATAATTTACAATTAGACTTAGTGGTATCAGCATTACGTCCAATTTTGGAAAATGCTAATTATCCAAAAACTTTTCAGAATGCCAAATTTGATAGATTAATTTTCAAATGTCAGGGAATTAATTTAGTAGGGGTAGTATTTGATACGATGTTAGCAAGTTATTTGATCAATCCAGATACTACCCATAATTTAAGTGATTTATCTTTAAGAAATTTGGGATTACAACTAACAGAATATAATGATATTGTTACCAAAACTGGTAAAAAAGAACTACAAAAAAATATTGCTGATATTGGAATTGATATAGTAGCGTATTATTGTGGTACTCAAGTTTATGCAACATTTCAATTAGTTGATAAATTGCGTTGTGAATTGAATAAAACACCAGATTTAGCTAAATTATTGGTGGAAGTCGAGCAACCGCTAGAAGCAGTGTTAGCGGAAATGGAATATACAGGGGTGAGAATTAATTCTAGTTATCTACAAGAACTATCTCAGCAATTGGAATCTGAATTAGCTAAATTAGAAATACAAGCAACTGAGATTGCTAGTGAGAAATTCAATTTAGATTCTCCCAAACAATTGAGTTATATTCTGTTTGATAAACTTGGTTTAAGTACCAAATATTCCCGCAAAATTCAAACTGGTTATTCTACAGATGCAGCAACTTTAGAAAAACTCCAAGAAGTTGATAATACTGGCTTTGTTGATGCGATTATTGAATATCGGACTTCATCAAAATTAAAATCTACTTATGTAGATGCATTACCAGCGTTGGTACATCCCCAAAGTCAACGGTTACATACTGATTTTAACCAAACTGCAACTTCTACCGGTAGGTTATCTTCTTCTAATCCGAATTTGCAAAATATTCCTATTCGTACGGCTTTTAGTAGACAAATTAGAAAAGCCTTTTTACCAGAATCTGGATGGTTGATGGTAGCTGCTGATTATTCTCAAATTGAGTTAAGAATTTTGGCACATTTGAGTCAAGAACCTGTGCTGGTACAAGCATATAAGCAAAATGAAGATATTCACACTGTCACAGCTAAATTAGTCTTTGAAAAAGATGAGGTGACATCAGAAGAAAGACGTTTTGCCAAAACAATTAATTTTGGTGTAATTTATGGTATGGGTTCGCTGAAGTTTGCACGTTCTACAGGTGTAGATAAAGCTAATGCTAATGAATTTATTAGGCGATTTAATGAACGATATCCCCAGGTATTTGCATATTTGGAAAAGGTGAAAAAAGAAGCTATTTCTCAAGGATATGTAGAAACTATTTTGGGAAGAAGGCGTTATTTTGATTTTACTAGTAAAAGCTTAAAGGAGTTAAAAGGCATAAGTTTAGAAGATATTGATTTGAGCAGGTTAAAGAATTTGGGTGCTTATAATGCTGGTTTACTTCGTTCTGCTGCAAATGCACCAATTCAAGGTTCGAGTGCGGATATTATTAAAATTGCAATGGTGCAATTACATGAAGTTTTGAGGAATTATCAAGCGCGGTTGTTGTTGCAAGTTCATGATGAATTAGTGTTTGAAGTTCCTCCTCAAGAATGGGGAGAACTGCAATTACAAATTAAGTCGGTGATGGAAAATGCTATGAGTTTAAGTGTACCTTTAGTTGTGGATGTGCGTGCGGGTGATAATTGGATGGAGACAAAGTAATAGAGCAGCGTGTTCCTTATGTTGCCTAAATTTAGCCTGAAAAACCTAACTGCTGATGGCTGATAGCTTAATGCTTACATTTTACTAAAGAACCACGACTGAAGATTAGTAACTGTATCAGTACCAAAAGAAAAGAAAGCTATTTTTAAATTACCAATTACCAATTACCAATTACCAATTACCAATTACCAATTACCAATTACCAATTACCAACCCTAATCAACTTACCATCTCCTGTTCCTCGCTCCATAACTGATATAACCGATTTGCAGGAATTGTCAAATACAAAATATCATCTGCACTCAAATTAGTGTCCAACAAATCCCAACCATGTAAAGTTTGGTGATTTATTCTTTCTACATACAAAGGGACAAAATCGGCATATCTACCTACATCTTTCACCCACTCACCACAAAAAGGATGGTTAGGAGTAATCAAAGTTGGAAAAGCAACCCATAGATTATCGGCAATAATCCCATTAGCAATAATTCTACCTCCCAGAGCGGCGGCAGCAAAAGCTGGTGCTGCTAATTCTGCTGGACTTAATACAGCTTCAAGATCAAATACCTGTTGTGCCATGCCGGCAAAATCAGGGTCAGCATAATCAACAATAACAGAAATTTTCGGTGTTAACCCCTTGGCTTTGAGGGCAATTTCTAAATTAGTAGCATCGTTATTAGTAACTGCTAAAACTGCGGCTGCGGTATCTATATTACTTGTTTGTAGACTTGTGCGGAAACTTGCATCTGCAAGAATTACAGTAATACTCATTCCTATAGCAGTGTTGACAAGTCTATGATTAGGATCAGTTTCAATTACTACTACTTCATGTCCACTTGCCTGCAGTTACTGAATTATTCTAATGCCAATACCACTTAAACCACAGACAATATAATGATGACGTTGAGGAATTCTGGCAGCATCCGAAAATTGTTTCAGACTAGTTCCTAAAATAAAATCGGTAAGCATAGCATACCAAATACCAAGGACTACTGCTCCTGCCAGCATCATGAAAACTGTAAAGAATTTAATACTATTGGGTGCGTTCTCTACCACTTTGTCATTACCACTAGCACCTGTGATCATGCCAACAGCAAAATATAAAGCATCAAAAAATGAGATGTTTAATTTCGTAGAAACCTAAGTAAATATAGCGGTTAAAATAATTACTATTACTGCTATTGCCATGACAATGACTGACCTTGTGTGTTTCTGAAAATGCTGGATACTGGTGAATATTTTGAATAGTTTTCTTCCCAATCATTTGCCTATGTGATTGATGCGTGGTTGAGTACCAATAATTAAGCGATCACCTAATATTTTATATGATCTTTCTTCATGAATATATTCTTCCTGAATTGGCCAAGTTTGATCAAATAATTTAATTTGTCAGATCGCTTGATTCCCCAAAGCTGCAAAAGTAAATACTGGTGCTACCAAACCAACAACACTCATACTTAAATGATCAATGAGTGTGTGATCTAAACGTTCACCTAAATTGGTGTTATAAAAGCGTTTAATAATCCAAATCTGAGGATTTAGAACTCACGCTTGCATCATAATTGATAAATTTACCGCATCATCAGAACCACCAATTACTAAAGTATTAGCCTGTTCAACTCCTGCCGCTTGCAAGGTAGAAGCTGCACATAATTCACCAACAATTACATCTCCCGTAACTTCTCCAGGAATGGGTTTGCGATGAATACCAACAACCAAAGCACCCTGTTGTCTCAGCAGACGAAAGATCTTATATCCAGTACGTCTTAAGCCGCAAACAATAACTCGAGGTTTCATGAAACAGCAGCATAATTTACACACAAAGCTGCATATCAGTTATTAATCTCTATTGTTGCCTGATTTCTTCAAATAGAACTGTAACTGAACATACGATATAAACCTGTAAGTAGTTAAAAATTAACAATTCAAAATTTAAGAGACAATCTGTTGAGTTACCCTGTCTATACATGATGAATAGTAGGAGAGTAATCAAATGTTAAACCTGGACAGGTGAGTCATCCTCCAGAAACCCCCCAATACCTGTAGAATTTTAGGGTGATTCAGGGGCTTGTAACATTCTTATGGCGCTTTCTCTGGATTCTGCGATCGCATCCGAAGCTAAAATAGTTCAATATTGGGGTTGGGTCAAAGGGATCACCACCAATCCTACTTTGTTAGCACAGGCTGATACCCCACCAGAAACCACCCTGAAAACCTTGGTTTCTTTAACTTCCGGCCCAGTTTACTACCAACTCCTGTCCGCTGATAAAAAGAGGATGATATCAGAAGGAATCAAAGCTTTTGCAATTCTTCTTCGTTCTCAAACAATCTTGAAAATTCCCGCTACAGCAGTAGAGTTTGAAGTCCTAGCCACACTTTCACCAGAAATTACCTGTTCCGTCACTGGTATTTACAGTCCCGCACAAGCCACAGTGGCCAGGGAAACCGGCGCAAAAACAAAAATCGCCATAGCTTACGTCAATCGTGCTACACCCTTGTTAGGTGATGGTATTGCTTGAGTGCAAGATATGTCCAGCGTTCTCAAAGGTACTGGTATGGAAATCTTGGCAGCTAGTATCAAGTCACCTGAAGAAGCAGCCGCATCTATCCAAGCAGGTGCGGATCATCTGACTTTACCTTTAGCAATGTTGCAAGTAGCAATGTTGCAAGCTATAGCCACACACGAACTTTCTCATCAAACCGTTGCTGATTTTGCTGCTGGTGGTGTTGGTTTCAAGATTTGAATTAGCATCATCATAACTTTGCAGAAACTGTTAGTTGATTAATAAAGGGTTAAACCCCTCATACCTAAAGTATGGATATCGCATGGTAAGCTTAGTTGAAAATAAGTTTTCAGCGTTTTATAAATCAAGTGTGTTAAAAGCCACTGAAATCAATTCCTAATGCGGATGATGGGTGTCACCCCCCCCATTGATTTAATAATAGTCTCTTTCTCATGTACCGGAAGTTTTAACTGTTGCATTAACAGGAATCTATGTTTTCAACTGTTAGCAATGAACAATGAGAAAATTTTATAAAAATGCCAATTTGGCAACCATCCTCTAATGAAATAAGTTAAATTAAATCAGACAAACGAAAGTAAAGAAGTTGTTAAAAGGTTAAACAAATTAACAATTCAATCTTGTTATGATTGTCGAATCAATATATAATAGAATTAGCGTTTGCTGCAATAGGAATATCCATTGAGTAGAGGCGTTATCGTTAAACTGTAAATTACCCCCCCTAATTAACGATTAGTGTTATATGTATGTTCCTGAATCGCTTCAGCAGCAAATAGTAGAGTGGGAGTGAATGGCGCTTGATAATGCCTCCTCCCACTCTCTTTTTTTGGGGGTGAATTTCGCGTAATCGCACTTCGTTTGTCTCTTTCAGAGAAACTTCAGGCATCAGCAGTCAGCTTTTTCCGACTAACGCCAAAAATATCTATTTGATAATTAACCATTTCTCAAACATTCTGACTCCTGACTCCTGACTCCTTAATTCTTACAGGTTATTAGGTGAAGAATTCCTGGAGTTCTACAATACCCTTTGAGCCATCAATTTTGACTTGTTGACCATCTTGGAGTAGATAAGTAGCACCACGGACATCCATAACTGCGGGAATGCCGTATTCACGGGCGACTATTGCGCCATGTGACAGTTTACCACCGGCCTCTGCAATTATGCCTCCGGCTCTGACTAATATTAGAGCCCAGCCTGAATCTGTATAAGGTACGACAAGAATTGTCCCTTTATCAATTTCACCTACTTCTTGTAAATTTCTCAATACTTTGACTAGTCCGGTGGCTTGACCTTGACTGGCGGGAATGCCTAGTAAGATATTATCAGCGCTATCAATTGGTGAGTCGATGGGGTGGGGAGGATTATAACCATATACCAGTGGGGGAATTTGAGTAATCTGGCTGTCTTGGTTAAATTGTGATCGCCTGTTTGCTACTTTTTCGGAAACTTGATTTCTCAAAGCTGGATCTGCTTCTGCTGCTAAACGCCGCACTTCACCTAATTTTAAAAAGAAGATATCCCCTGGCTGTTGCAATACACTACTCTGTAACCAAATCTTTTCTAAAGCTAAAAAAGTCCAGCGTAATTCAGCTAACAAGCGAGAATAAATTTCTGTGACTCGTCCTTTGAGATCCACTCGCTTTTGTACAAAACCTTGGTGACGCTTTTTTGACCCATCCTGATTTGGTGGTTCGTTTCCTTGCACCAACTGGATAAATAATTGTCTGACTATGTGAGGCTGTTCTTTCCATCTGGAAACGGAAATATCTGTTCCTACCTCGCTTAAATAGCCGTAATCTTCGACAATTTCTTGAAATTCATACAAGATTTTTTCGCCCTCTGGAGTTTCTGCCAATTGTTCGAAAACTCTTGCTGGGTCTATGTCTGGTAAGATTTCTTTGGCATCTGCGGCTAAAAGACTGAGCGATCGCAATGATGAAACTTCTGGTGTAATACTATGATCAATTTGCTCATCTTTCACCCCCGTAGCTGCTTGACGAATTGCTGCACTCAAGGGCGATAAAATACTGTAATAAGTAGCTTGGTTGAGCAAATCTAGAACTAAGTCAACTCTAGTTAATAACTGGTTTGGTGATAATTCCTCAATTAATTCATTTGCTAACCTTGTCAACCCAGGAATAAATCGGTGACGGTAATCTTGTTTAAATTGATTTTCTAAACAGATTTCTCGCTGTAGTAACTTTGTCAGTCCTGGCAAATTCTCCCAGGTGGAAGCTAGAGGTGGTTTACTCATTTTTGTATCTCTGGTTAAAAACTCCAGACTTTCAGGTGGTAAACCCATTTCCAGAAAAATCTCTCCTAAGAAAGAAGCATTAAAATACGCTCTGGAGTAATGCAGAGTTGCCATTTTACTAAAGTCTGACTCGCGGGTGCGATCGCCTAATACTAGGGTAAAAATTTCTCCCCACATCCCACAAGTTAAGGGCAAATTAATTGACCAAGTTAAGGGATGAATCACTCCAGGAATCACTTCAGCAGCAATTTTTCTTGTCCAAATGGGCAGTAAAGTGGTAATTGGTCGTGCTTGTAATACCCAAAGATTTTGTCCATCATAACTCCACTCCACATCTTGAGGTATGCCGTAATAACGTTTTTCCAGTATCCGGGCTAGGTATGCTACTTGCTTAATTAATGGTTGGGGAATTTTTCCTTCTCCCTCAAATTTAAGAGTAGATAGCTTGTCTTCACCCACGACAAAAACACGATATTGTTCTGGGGTAACTTTTCCTGAAACCACTTGTGAGGCGCTACCAGAAACAGCTTCAATGACTACAGCATCACCTTGTTGGGCGATGGGATCACGGCTGAAAGCCACACCAGAAAATACACTCTGGACTTGTGGTTGAATGAGTACCGCCATAGCTTCATCTTTGGCATGGCGATCACGTCTATATTGAACAGCAGCAGGATTATTATAGGAGGCTTGGACTTGTGTGATCGCTTCTTCTAATTCCTGTTTACTCGTTACATTCAAAATAGTTGCGTACTGTCCAGCTCCAGAAGCTTGTTCTGAGTCTTCCCCAATAGCTGAAGAACGGACTACCAACGGTGAAAGTGTGGATGGTTGGAGAAAATCAATCAGAACCACAGGATTATCAAAAGGTGCAAGTATCCATCCTTTGGGAACTGGATAACCCCAGCGTTTAATTTGTGATAATGTCGAGGCCTTGGCTCCAAATATTTCTGGTTCTAATTCCTCATCCAGGGTGATAATTCCCTGCTCACCACTATTTAAATATGCCATGACCTGCTGTGTTTCCCCCTCAGCCTCTTGTACTGGCAAGTCCATATCATCAGGGATTTCTTTGTAAATCCAGCCAATTAACCCTGCTAGGGTAAATACTGCCACTATTCTGGGCAAATCATTGGAGTAGAGGACAGCTACCAGCAGAGGAAGCAGAATCAATACCCCAAATTTGATCGTCTCTCTAGACCGCACAAACATCAAACCAATAGCTGCTACTAAAGTGACAAAGCCGGCAATGAGGGGATCATGCATCAAAAATCCCCAAACGACATTTGTTGTCCCTGCGCCTCTCCCTAAAGCATATCTACCTATAACTAAGGCAATCAGCGCAATCAATTCCCAAAATGAACCTGTGGGAAAGAAAAGACGAGAAATTAGTACCGCCGCAATGCCTTTGAAACCTTCAGACAGCACTGCCAAAATACCCACCAATTTGCCGCCGTGATAAAAAGCAGCAGACACACTAATATTACGTGTACCTATTTGTGCTAATCGCTTACCCTTGAGAGCGTAGCTAATCCAAGCGATTAGCGGCATTGCCCCTAAGAGTGGGCAAGTAATTAAAATAACTAATAAACCCCAGAGATGAAACATTTATTGTTTAATGTGAATTTTAGACCTATCTTCTATCTGAAATTGTCAATTAGAAATATAAATTTTGATAAAAATTTTTTTGATAGTTTGATTGCTTGGTTTATGGACACTAAGCAGACACGGAAATCCTTGTTGCCAGTGTCCTCCCATCTGATCAATTGATTCTAACTCAGCGCATAGGCAGATTGCAACGCCCACAAAATAAGTGCTGCTATTGACCCCAAAAGTAATACGGTAGAAACAGTAACTACTTTTGGTGAATCTGCGCCTTCAAATTTCATAATTCCGCGATTTAAGTCGGACATACCTTTGTAAGCCTCCTTTGTTACATTAACTACTCTGTCAGTTTTGATTGTAGTTCTTCTATCAGTCAATGATGTTAAATTCACATTATGATTTTCTTTAAGCTTTGCAACGTTCTCTCATAGAAATAGGGTGTGAGGCGTGGGGTATGGGGTGTAGGGGAAAATAGGGAATAGGTAAAAGTCGTGTAATTTTGACTTTTAACTTTGTATTTCTCTCCTGCCGCCACTTAGCAATGTAAATGCATAAAATAATACTTTCTCTTAAGTAATATTGCAGGTGAAAGTAGTGCTGATGGTAATTTTGGCGGTACTGGTGGGGCTGTTTGTAGCAATAGAAATAGGATTGCGCTCGCTATTTGGTTTTGGTAATCCTCTGATTTACATTGGTGATGAAAAAATTGGTTATTTATTAGCACCAAATCAGCAAACTTACCGTTTTGGGAGTCGGATTGAAATTAATGAATTTTCCATGCGGAGTGGAAAAATATCCAAAATACCTGCACCCGGAACATTCAGAGTTTTACTATTAGGTGATTCTATCGCTAACGGTGGTTGGTGGACTGATCAAAAAAATACAATTTCTCATTTGCTGATGAATTCTTTAACTCAGAGTAGTAATTATCAGCAAATTGAAGTTTTAAATGCTTCTGCTAACTCTTGGAGTCCCCGCAATGAATTGGCATATTTACAAAAATTTGGTACTTTTCAATCTCAAAACATAGTATTATTAATTAATACAGACGATTTATTTGGAACTGCACCGACTTCTTTACCAGTAGGAAGAGATAAGAATTATCCAGATCGTAAACCACCACTGGCAATTGTGGAAGTATTACAGCGTTACACCTTTAAACAAAAGGCAATTCCCGAACTAGAAGCTTTGTATCCAGAAGGAGGCGATCACGGGAGTATAATCCTTGAAGCAATTGGTAATATTCAAACCTTAACTCAAGCCAATAATAGTCAACTAATTGTAGCTATGACTCCCTTACTACGGGAATTAAACGCCAAGGAAAAAAGACATTATGAAATTGTCGCTCGTCAGCGTCTGTGGGATTTTGTGACAGAGAATAAAATAAACTACATAGATTTTTTACCTATATTTCAAGCCAATACTAATCCAAAAAGCTTGTATCATGACCACATTCATCTTAATTTACAAGGTAATCAGTTTGTGGTTGATGTAATTGAGAAATCACTGTTAGAAAGCTTGGGGGAAAATAGCACAACACATTAAAGCAGAAAACAAGAAATAGCGTAAATTTATGTACCTGAAAATTACTGTAAATTATCTGAAGATGTCTAATTAGGGTTTGCTTTAATCCAAATTGCCAAACCTCCACCACGACCACGGGCGGCTATAAAATCTTCAGTTAGTAAAAAGAAAGCAAAAAATGGTAATTTAGCTATAGGTTGATTGTCAAAATCTAAAGTTTGAGTTTTACCAGAACGTATTTGACGGTTGTAAACAACGCGATCAGAAAAACTGATTTGCATCTGGGTAAAATCAAATGCTAATAAATTCTTGTTACCTAAATATTTTGCAGGGCCATTCAAGTTTAATAATATCGAGCCTAATTGTACCTGATTACCAATTTCACCTCTATCTAAAACTTGTTCTGTAATGATACTAAAGGAAATATGTACTGATGTAAATCTAGGCACATAAAAGCCCTTACCTAAAACAATTCCTCCCCGCTTCCTGATTTTTTTAGTACCAGTAACAAAGCACAGCCGCCATTTACCCATTAGAGAGTCAAAAGGATAATTTAGTCGTTGTTGCTTGGCATATTTTTCTGCTTGTAGTAAAGCATTTACCACTACATCAGCCTTAGGAGGTTTGCTTCCTTCTCGATATGCAATCGCAGTTTGGGAGAGAATGCTATGAAAATCAGGGGTAATGCTAGATGTTAAATCAGTCGTCATAAGCATATTTTTTCGCTTTTTCCATAGTCTTAATAGATTTTACCCTGAACTTCTTCCATAGCTATAAAACCATAGCTATAAAAATAGATGCCTCGTCAGCTATAGATGCCATAGTATTAAGTTAAGTATCTTTCCATTAAGCAAAGATTCAAAATCTAAAAATCTTTAGCACAATAGAATAACCCGATTGTATTGAATTTGGTTTGAGGCACTTTCAACTCACCTATAAATAGGACGAGGTGAACTATGGATACTATCAGCTTTCTGAATGAATATAAATCAGGACAGCGAAATTTTCAGGGCGTAACTTTGCATCAAGCAAAGCTAACCAAAGCAGAATTAACTGGTGTAAATTTATCTGAAGCTGACCTTAGTGGTGCTGACCTAAGCGAAGCTAACTTGAGTAAATGTAACCTAGCCAGAGCCAATTTAACCAATGCTGACCTCAGTCAAGCCAATTTACACAGTGCAAACTTAAGTGAAGTAAATTTGATTGGTGCGGACTTAATGAAAGCCAACCTCCTCGATGCTAACCTCAGTCGTGCAGATTTGCGTGGTGCAAATTTAATGTGGGCAAATTTACTGGGTGCAAACCTCAGCGAAGCAGAAATGAGTGGTGCTGTTTTAAGTGGTGCTAATCTCCGCGCAGCCAATTTAATTGGTAGCAATATCAATGAATCAGAATTCAATGATACAGAATTAGCAGAAGCAATCATTACTGAACTAGAGATGACTGGTGAAATTTTGCATATGGGTTTATCCCATCAATGGATAACTTGGGCTGGAAGTTATTGATATTTTTAGGGAAATGGGTTTTATGAGTTATTAGTTATACTAGAGACGTCCGAAAATTTAGAAAGGAGTCTGTGTCTAGCTCTCCATAGTGTTAAGATTAGGAAAGAGCCAAGGAAAGAATCAGGGTTGGGAATAGTTACGGATAGTTCCTATCCATGAAGATGTTGATGACTAATTCATAACTGACCTCATATCCATAACATTTATGAAATGGGCAAAACTAATGAACCAATTCCTAATGTGACTAAACCACAAATAGTAGGAATTACTTGTGAGTAAATTCGGGAATTCAGGTGGTGGGGTATTGAAAAGTGTGATAGGAGAGGCAGAATATAGCAGTTATGGAAAAGAAGCTGCCACCAAAACTAGACAGCAAGATATTGAAGCAGTTGGGAACAGAGCAACTGGTAGAAATCATTATTGACCAGGGGAAAAGTATAGAGAACCTAAGAAATAGAGTAGTAGAACTGGAAAAAGAAATAGAGAAACTCAAAGTCAGTAGAGATTTAGAAACCATAACATGATCCAAAGCACCCTTGGGAGACATCCTCAAAGAAACCGAGAACAAACAACAAGAGAAACCAGAAGAGAACCAGACACGAAAACGGAAACCAGGAGGACAACCAGGGCATAGGGGAAAAAGGAGAAAGGTGTTTGGTGGAGTAGATAGAATAGATTTGAGATAGTGGGACGGCAAGTGTGTGGATGGTGAGGTCAGAGGCAATTGTTTGGCGAACCAATAAGAATCCAAACACAACAAGTAGGGGACTTGGTGGACAGGCCAATGGAAGTGGACTTGCAGTGTGTGTGGGGAAACACAAAGGGTACACTGGTCAGCAGAGATAGTACGGATACAACATATAGAAATCACAGGACAAGCTTTTTTGGGATGGATCAATAACTAGGGCCATTGACCCTATGAGAAAGAATACTTCTTGTTGTGGGAACTGGGTCAAATAGAAATTGGTTAGAGTGGGAACATTAGTAGGTACCAATGAAGGAATAGATGGTCCAGTGGCTCAAAGTATTCATAGCCTCAAACAGTGGATAAAACAAACCCAGCCTCATATCCTTGGGGATGAAACACCCTGGGTACTCAAAGGGGTGAAACAATGGTTATGGATTTTTGCCAATAGTGACTTCCCTTTATTTCATGGGTCCTGATACTCCTTGTCCTGGCGAATTAGAATCCATTGTGGGTTCAAGTTACTCTGGTGTACTCAGTTCTGATGACTTTACTGCCTATAACGATTATGCGGTCACAGCTCAACAGAAATGTCAGGCACATCTACCCTACCCCGTTACTTCAAGACACTAATCAAGATTCCTGGCTTCAATCACCAAGAAATTGGCACAAAATTCATGGACCTCATAGATGAAGGTTTTAAAAACTACCCTTTATTCCAACAAACCCAAAACCTTCATGAATTCTTGACTTGCCCATCCTAGTTTCAACCAAAAGTTGAATCTTCCATTCATTCATTGATCAAGCCCCAGGGGAACCTGGTAAACTTTTACCTTCCTTAGGCAATAGACCTTGATCATAATTTAGCTGAACTAAGGTTAGGTTTAGGAGTGACACAACGAAAGGTCTGTGGTGGTTCTCTTTCTCTGGAGCTCTTCTAACATACTGCCAATTTATTGACGATTATACAAACTTGTCGCCGTCAAGCACTTTCTCTAATTGAGTTTTTTGACCAACCTATGAAAGCCATGGATCACTCTGCTTTCCATACACCTTCTTTCATCCCTCTACCTTAGACCTGAATCCTTACATCTGACTAAACCACAAATAGTAAGAATTACCTGTGAGTAAATTGGGGAATTCAGGGGAAATCGTTGTTGAGGTACCCGGAATATTTTTACAAGTCTAATGACCTGTTCAACAAAAATACCCTTGGTGGAAAACTCTTTGTTTCCTGCCTTTTGTTCTGAGTCGCTATGGCATAATCGCTATCATGTTTTTCTACTTGTTCAAGGAGACTAGTAGGCAAAACATTTCGTAATATCTCTAGCCAGTAATGAAATGTGTCCTTTGCTTCCGTTTTCGATATACCGAAATGCAAACCTAAAACATCAAATGTTGGCATTTTCCTCCAATAGAACAAGCATAGACATACCTGTTATTTTATCTCTAGTTTCCCTTTCCTCCCTGCTCCTTTCTGATTTCTACCTATGTTTTTACTTTCTATGTTACCTTGAAGTTTCTTATGCTGCATTTCAGCTTGGGCTAACAAGTCTTGAAACTGATGGTTAGTTATTCCCAGTATTTGTTTTCTACGATGTGGATATTCTTGAATATAGTTAATTTAGTGGATTTTTCCTTTTGGTATACCCTCAAAATTCCCCTCTACCATTTTTTAAAACCAAGTTAATTTTCCTGACAGGTCTACTGCAAACGGGTGAAACTTGGACTTATGTCATACTGATAGCTTGCGTGGCGTAGCCATACGAAATTCAGTATAAGTGAATCCTCTAAGACCCTTTTACATCTTGCCTTTTGCCTTTTGCCTTTTGCCTGGCTACACAAGTAAATATGGCTTACCCCACGCAAGCTATCAATAATCAAATCGGATTCCTATAGCTAATGTCAGTATTTATCTATGAAATCAATAATAGTAGATTTGGGGATTTACTGATAGGCGCAGAAAATAGGGAAGAACACAACTTATTGTATACATAATCTTTAAGGGCAAAGCCTAGGCTGCGGCAATAAAAATCAAATATAAGTTCTATATTGCTGATAATTAATTAAGATTTTCGGACATAACTCTCTTGGTTATGTCTTTTTCTTTTGGTAACCTAAAAAAAGCTAGATGTCGATACAACATAAGTAGGTGGGTGTTAAGAATTGTCGTTATGACAAGGCAATAGGAAAGAGGTTTTGATAAATTTTCCTTTTCGTTACATACTTCTCTGCGAGAAGTCGCTGCGCGTCTACTGTTTTCCCGTACCTTTCTACTTACTTCTTTGTCAAGAAGTTTAAAATATAAATTAACTTGGATAAAGAGTGAGAAATCTGGTACTTTAGGTAACTAGTATTTAGACTAAATGTACTTTAATATTTATTTTTAACTCAAAATATTAAAGTACATTTATAAAAAAATGTCCGCAATAGCGGACATATGTCAGGGCTTCTGTCACTTTTATTGGCTACAATCATGTCTGTAACATGATGCTTTTATTGTTGATGATAGAAAGCAAAAGATCAAGTGTTTTTAATCATTTACATAGACATAATTACTTGATTTATATCTCTTTATCTCTAACGGGACGTAAACAAAAATCAAGCCCAAATGTAGCCCAAACTGTCTTGATAAGAAGGAAACACGTCTGGATTCAAGTTGAACCAATCAATAAATAGAAAAGATATGGCTGTTCTAAACCCTTCTAAAGCTTGAGTAAAAGTATTCAAAGGTTTCTTAGCCCACCTTGGTCTTAATCCTCCAGTCCACTGATGGCAAATAATAAAAGTGTAGGCACAGAAAACCAAAATAAAATAGCGCAGTCAACTGCTGTTATCTCAAACTTGATATTCGTTGAGTCCTAACCATCCCTTGGCTTCCCTGTAAAAAACTTATACCCAATTTCTTTGAGAATATCTATCAACTATCCATTGGGGTGTGACAATTGATGAAGAAACATTGGTAATAAAGTAGTCCATATCAGTGGCTTGAGTAGTCCATATAAGTGGCTTGAGAGGAAGTAGAAGTGTTGATGAATATAGCAATATTGCCCTTTCCACTTAAGGCTGATATTTCTACTTCTTTAGTTACTACCCATAATGTTTTGGGTTGATATAACTGCAGTTGAATGTCTGTAAAAGCCTCTTGGGGTAAACTTTGTGCTAATTCATCTAACCTAATTATTTGTGGACTATCCTCTTGCTCACTGGCAAGGACTTTGGGGTTTTTAGCTAATCCTCCTCAATACTTTCAATGCCGATTTTCTATCTTTAATAAGAAAGATTTATTGTGGCTATATCCAGCATCTATAATTACTATTCCTGGTTGATAACCACGGCTTAAGGTCAGATGTATTAATTTAATTCCTAACTCAGGTTTATTCTCAAATATAGGGTCTTGTTTCCCTTTGGGTCAAGAATCACCGTGGTGATCTAACTCTATATCTAATGGTAAGCTTTTACTGCCATCATAATAGATGTGTTGTTACTACTACTCCATTATCCCTTTTCCCAATTTCTGCAATATTATATTGTCTTCCTACTCCATCCCTAAAATTCCCGCTTTTTCTATGGACAGAATCATCAATTATTAAGCTAAATCCTCTGGTGATTCTCCTCTGACTACACTTGTTCATAATCTCTAACCGACGGTCATTGACTTGGGAACTGGACTAAGGTGCTGCAGTTAAAAAGTGGTGTCATCGGTGGTAGGTCACCCCTAGGGCATTCTCTGCCATTTGAAATAGGTTTTTTCTCTCACTTTCACCCAATCATCCCCCTAAATAATGTCTAAACTCTCTTCTTTCCCCTTTATGAGTAAATACATCATCAAATGACACCATCTTTCAAACCATGGTGCCATTGCTGGGGCAGTGGTTTCTTTCATCAGCTTCTTTTAACGTGAAAGCTACACCAAAACCGCATTATACTCCTTTTTACTCCTAACTTTTGTTTAAGTCCCGATATTAATTTCTCAAACTTGTTCGATTTTTTGATTTATATACAACAGTTTTCATCTATAGCAAGTAACATATAAAAGAATTGAAAGTCTATTTGTGTCTAAGTTTTATCAATATCTACGGCTTCGAAAAAGGGATACATGTTGATGTCCTCAGCACCTTGGTGGTTGCTTTATTTAGACCATATCCTGAATAGATCTATTCCTTTGCAACTGACACAGTATCGCGTGAAATCTCAAAATGTGGTTTATTTATCCGAAAATAGCTGTATTTAGTTTATACAGTTGGAATCCGGAAGGTGAGTCATATCACAAGTTAGAAAAATCATCAATTTCGTTTGAGACATAAAAACTGGATTTATGCCTTTGCGCTCTCAAAAATTATGATATTTTTAAATATAAAAGGTAAAGGTGGTCAGGTATGTAAGCCCTAAGAATATATTGTTATTCCTGGGGCTTTATTTATGGATGAACTTGCACTCACATTTGGTAACGACGCGGCGTATAAACCCAAAGATTACTATCACTGGTTTGCACTTGCCGAGTTTGGGAAGAACCAACAATAATCAAGGTTCGCATATCAGCATCATTTGGTTCTAACTGTTCAAGAGTAATTACTTTAATCACTTGTCGAGGTCTACCAATATTTCGCCCTAATATTACTGGAGTATCTGGTTTTCTGTACCGAAGTAAGATACTTTTAGCTTCTGATACTTGCCAAGTACGTTCTTTAGAAACAGGATTATAAAAAGCAATAACAAAATCGCCTTGGGCTGCTGCTGCAATACGTTGAGTGATAATTTCCCAAGGTTTTAAAATGTCAGATAGAGAAATCGCACAGAAATCATGCCCTAATGGTGCCCCAATGGCTGCTGCGGTGGCTTGCATGGCGGAGATTCCAGGGGCAACTTGAATATCAATATTTTGCCATTCTGGTTTGTTGTAGCGGTCTAAAACCTCAAAAACTGCGGTAGCCATTGCATAGATACCTGGGTCTCCAGAAGAAACTACTACCACGTATTTTCCTTGGGCTGCTAAGTCTAGGGCAAATTTTGCTCTTGCTTCTTCTTCTCGATTATCAGACTCATGGCGATTTTTGCCATCTGCTAAAGCACCAATTAAATTGATATAGGTTTTATAACCGACTAAATCACTAGCAGCATGGAGAATTTCTTTGACTTCGGGAGACATCCACTTTAATGCACCTGGACCAGTCCCAATGATGGCTAATTTTCCTCGTGGTTGGTCAATGGTTTCTGAGGAGAGGATATTTTGGGGAGAAATGTCTGCTGGTATTTTTTGAGGGTAATAAACTAAACAGTTCGGTTGAGGAGTCCCCAAATTTTCAGTAATCTGAATAGTCAACTCTCCATTTGGGTCTATTGGTAATTTACTTTCAATCAACCAAGGGGCTTTTCCTTCTAATTTAACTTTTGCCCCTGCTAATAAATCAGCAATGAATTTTTTCCCATCTTCTGGGTTAGCTAAATGATAGCCAGCGGGAGGAGATAATAAAGCTGTGTGAAAACGCAAATCTCCTGTGGTTGTAATTGCGGCTTTCACATTTAATGCTTCTGCAATTTGACGCGCTAAATCATTTACTCCACTCAGTCCACCCAATAGGGGTACTACCGCACTCCCATCTTCAGCTACGGCTAATACTGGAGGTTCTTGTCCTTTATCTGTAATTAGGGGTGCTAGAGTTCTAATAAGAATTCCGGCTGCACAAATGCCAATTAAAGGCGTTCCAGCAGGGAACAGTTCCCGCACAGTGTCCCCAAAGTTCTGGAAACTCACATCAACATCTGAGGTGCGACTTGCTAAACCATACAATTTCGCACCTGGAAATATGCTGGTGATCTTACGACCTACAATTAAACTATTCTGACTCAGTATGAGTATGGCAGGTGCAACCCTTGTTTTCATGAGTACCTAGAAAATTCACAATTTAAAATTACAACTAGGGGAGATGGGGGAGTATGGAGAGTCTAATATATTACTTCTATATTACTTCCTGTCTTCTGCCTCCTGATAGCGCAGCGTGGGGTAAGCCATACTCCTTTTTTCTTCCAAGTTCACAATTTCTGCTTCGTTGGTATGACAATCATAGAGAAATAAGGAACATCATCTGGGTTCACTTCATCTAGAGGCACAATTCTTTGTTGTGTCATTGTCGCCCTTTCAATATATTTAGCCCGTGATGCTAATCCTAATTGATGTAGGATATCCCGAACTTTTGCGAAATTGCGACCCAGTTTCATAATTGCTGCTGCATCTGTAGCTAATAAATGTGAGGTTAGCATTTCTGTGGGCAAGGTGGCTGGTAAAACTGTGAGAATATCGTTGTAGTAGGTAAAGGGTACACCTAATGATACTGGACAGGCCATGAGTGAAGAAACACCTGGAACAACTTCCGTTTGATATTCGTCTGATAAACGAGTAAAAATGTACATAAAAGAACCGTAAAAAAACGGGTCTCCTTCACACAGAACTACCACATCTCGACCTGCTGCCAAATGTTCGGCGATGGGTTGAACTTCTTGGTCGTAAATGGATTTGGCTTTTTCTGGTTCTAAGGCACGGGGCAGATGAAATAAAACTTCAACCTGATTTTCTGGTAAGTATTGTGACGCTATTTTCCTAGCGATACTGTCCTTATCTATTGCTGATTGATAGGCAATGACAGGGGCAGTTCGTAATAATCGCAGTGCTTTTAGTGTCAATAGTTCTGGATCTCCGGGGCCTACACCAATACCATATAAACGACCTTTTGAGTTCATATTTCTTCCTCTGTTGCTAGGGCATTAATGGCAGCAGCTGCGATCGCACTCCCGCCCCGTCGTCCATGTAAAGTTAAAAATGGTACATTGCGGCTATTTGCAGCCAAGGCGGCTTTTGATTCTGCTGCACCCACAAACCCCACAGGAAAGCCCAATATTAATGAGGGACGTGGCACTCCCTCATCAAGAATTTCTAATAACCGGAATAAGGCTGTAGGTGCATTACCTATCGCGATAATTGCACCATCTAAATGAAAACGCCATAATTCTAAAGCTGCTGCTGACCTTGTATTTGACAAGCGTTTCGATATTGTTGGCACTTCTGGATCATTGATTGTGCAGATAACTCGGTTATTGGCAGGTAATCTTTTTCTAGTCACCCCTTCAGCCACCATGTGACAATCACATAAAATCGGTGCGCCAGCGGCTAAGGCTTCTCTACCCGACTGCACAGCCGTTTGTGAATATTCTAAGTCAGAAAGAATATCCGTCATTCCACAGGCATGGATTAGACGTACCGCTACTTTAGCTACATCATCTGATAGAGCATCTAGGTTAGTTTCTGCCCGGATAATGGCGAAAGAGTTACGGTATATTTGGTTAGGATCGCGTATATAGTTAGACATAATTAATTGCTATGTGGTAATTGGTGATTGGTAATTTAACTAAATATTTGCAACAATTGAGATGTACCATAACGGTAGACAAATTCTCTAAATGACTCATCAAGGCTTAATCGTTGATATTGATAAATTTGCAACATTCTGGAAATCAGTTTTGGTAATTCAGTAAAGGTCACATATTCATATAATTGATAACCAAATTTTCGTAAAGTACCATCACTGACGTACACTTGATACCCTTCCAAAGATTTATCTTCTGCTTCAGAACTGACACCAATTAAAGTAATATCAGCTTGGTCGTGTTGAGCGCAAGATTTCACACAACCGCTGAAGTGAATATTAATTGGAGAATCTAGGGTGAGGTGGTTTTCGAGATATGCGGCTAGTGCTAAAGCATGGTCTTTAGTTTCCGTTGCGGAAGCAGCACAACCCCGTTTACCAGAACAGGCCACTAATGCACTATTGATATGAGTTGATGAGATATTTAACCCTAAGCTGGTAATCTCTTGTGTGACTTCAGCAATTTTATGCTGAGGAATATCAGTAATTAGTACATTTTGCCAAGGTGTTAACCTCAAATTACAACTACCATATTTTGTCGCTAAATTAGCTAAACCCCTCATTTGCAAACTTTCTAAACGTCCTAGAGGTAAAACTACACCTATATAGAATAAACCCGTCTGGCGTTGAGGATAAATACCAAGATGGTATAAGAAATTTTCCCTTTTAGGTTCTTGTGCAGTAAACAAGGAGTGGGAGAAAAATAATTTATCATCACAGACGGAATTATTCACCTTGAAATGTTGTTCAACTTCCTGTAGATATTGTTCTACACCCAACTCATTGATAACTTCCCGTAACCGGGGTTTACGGCGTAATTTTGCATCTGTATGTTGTAAGTAGACATCAGCTAAAGCCGCTAAAACAGGAATACATTCCTTTGGCTTTAACAAAATTCCTGTGTCTTGGGGTGGTTTTCCTTTTTCACCACAACTGAGATGCAATCGAAAATAAACATGATGAGTTTTTCCATCTCCATCGAGTAATTCGGCTGCTAAAGTGATATCATTCAGACAATTCTTAACCGCAACTTTTCCACCACCATCAAAACAAACGCTAAATTTAGCAGATAGTCCTGAAAAATGCGAATGTGCTGTAATATAGTTATCCCAAGCTTTAACCAGGGGACGAGTATCAGTTAACTCTTGCGTATCAATACCCGCAGTGGGACTAGTCATAATGTTGCGGATATGATCTACAGCGGTATTAACAGAACCTAAAGCTAACTCCTGTAAACTTTGGAGAACTTCAATATTTATCGCAGCTTTTATTTCGCGTATTTGCAGATTGGCGCGATTTGTTACATCAATATAGCCACCACCATAATTATCAGCTATGTTGGCAATCATCCCACACTGTTCACTAGTAAGGATTCCACCGGGAATTCTGATGCGAGACAACATCCCATCTTGAGCTGGTGTGGTGTAAAATAATCCTGGACAGGCGTAAAATGCAGACAGCAAAACTAATACTCCTTCCCCGTGCGACGCAGAGACAGAACTTGATCAATTTCTTAGCGTTGGCATTCTGACTTGGAAACTAGCAAGTAAAAGGCTGAATTAAATTCCATATTAAATTCCATTCTTTTGCTTTTTGCCCTTTACCCGTTGCCTTTTCTTCACAGCTGCGGCACAGTCCCGGAATTTAACCGGAGTTTCCCAACTCTAAGATTTAGAAGTTTAGCACGAGGGGGGATTTATCGGGTGGAGTATTTGGGAAACTACAATTTTTGAGTTTATATCGTTTGTTACTGTTGTGTAAATGAATTACATATTCTATTTTACGCATAGGCGCAGGAAGTAATACAAGAGTGTTGTTTAAACATATAAAAATTAATTGCTGAGAATTTGCTTTGGTTCTAGTTTTATCAATTAGCTGTGCTACTTCTGCTACCATTGCCTAAAGTTCAGGCTGAGTTCTGATAATTTTCTCAAGGCTTCTTTTAAACCCTAATTAATTTTGGTTTGGTGGAAACCCGAAATTTATATAGGAATCCAGTTTGATTCCTGCTCTCGTAGAGTGGCGTAGTCATAATTACTTATGTAGGCAGACACGAGGTGAAAGGATTGTGGAGGATTAATGGGTACTGAGTTCTGTTCAAAAATCAAATAAGAATATATCAGTAAACCACAAACTTTTGAAAAACAAGGTCCAAACAGGGGTTTCAGCCATTGTCAATGAGGAGTATTGACCATTGGTTTTAGAGGGATCTTAGAGCGAACGCTTCAAGGTAACTATGGATATCGTCTCAAATGCTCAACAAAATGTTGTTTTGTGATATCCCTGGCTTTAGCTGCAATCTCTACATGGTAAAGCTTATAAAAAACTTTTTGGGTTACTGAATATATACGATTTCTTTTATATTGTGATATATTTAAACTTAGTTGACGACGTTAAGTTGTTCGGGTATAAAAATAATCCAGAACCCATAAAAAAAGGGCAGAAACCCACCATGCTGCTAACAGCATAGATGATCTACCCTCAAAGTTCCACAAATCTTATCTAGTAAGCTTGACTCTTACAAACTGAGATTTGCCAGTATTTAAGTTTACTGTTTTATCGCAGTAACTCTATCAACTACTGATTTAGCCAAATCGGCCGCACTCAATGCTACAGCCCCACCGTTTGATGCTAATGCTAATGTTTCTATTGCGATAAATAGCAATAGAACAGATAAAATGATAGCAAATAAAGTCCACTTGGTTTCATATTCGTGTTTTACCTCACTTGCTGCCTATTTTTATGTGAGTGTACAGACCATAATTTACCCTACTCAATCTGGTTGAGTAGGGAATTTCATATTTCTATCTCTATTAATTATATATCCACATTCCTGATTTTTACGCAACCACAAAAATATCTATCTAACCTAGAGTCATGTCTTCTCTAAAATAGCTTACAGTACAGCTAAATTATTTACCAATCTGGATATAGGAACAGCAAATCGAATAATTTAATCCGTGGGTAGAATTTGCTGGTATATTCAAAGACGACCCTCTTTTTGATGAGTTTGTAGAAGAAATGGCTGCAAATCGGCGTGAATTAGATGCAGAAATGGCTTTTTTGGATTAGCTAGAGTCTTTAATTCATCCTCCACTGTCTATAAATATTCCTGACCACTCATCTCAAAATAATTCATGCTAACCCTAACAATTGATGAAATACAAAAAAATCTAACTAGCTATCTTCACCAAGTAGGAGCACGAGAGAATATTATTCTCATACAAGAAGGTCAGCCCATTGCAGAAATTAAACCAGTTTCATCTACTGCTCAACAACTGAGACCCTATGGTTTATGTCCTGGAGAATTTACTGTTGCAGATGATTTTGATACTCCTTGACCTGAAGATATTTTGAATAATTTTGAGGGTAAATGAAACTATTGTTGGACACCCATATTTTTCTATGCTTCATTAGTGGTGAGCAAGGATTACCAATTCATTTGCAGAATAGCATTCGTGATTTAAACAACGACGTATATTTAAGCTATATCTCTGTGTGGCAAGTTACTGTTAAGTATCAATCAGGCAAATTATCTTTGCCAGCGTATTCTGAAATTTATCTTCCCAAACAGCGACAGCAACACCTTATACGCAGCCTCAACTTAGAGGAAGAAAGTGTTGGTCAACTCTTGAACTTGCCATTATTGCATCGTTGCCCTTTTGATCTAATTTTGATTTGTCAAGCTTTACAGCATAATTTGAGTATAGTAAATTTATATCCTGCTATTCGTGCCTATTCTATCAACGTCTTATAGCTGAATTATATGGTTGAAATCAAATGTATCAGCTTACCCAGATCAAGACAAAGAAACCTTCTCCGTGCGTCTGCGTCTATGGGTGAAACTAATCTTTAACCAACGCCTCCAACTCCACCTGCAAATCATTTGTTAAATCACTCAACTCCCTTCTAGAAGCCTGTTTATTACCTTGACACATCTGCCATCTTTCACTCACAGAAATTGGTTTACCTACGGTAATCATCGCCTGTTTTAAACCTAAACGCGGCCTTCCTGGTAAAGTAGACTCTTTAATTCTAGACAACATATCAAACATTAATAACGCCGTTTCTGCAAATCGTTCCGCTGTGGGTTTATCCTGAATATAATTAGCAGTAACCGCCACAAAACCTTCCGCTATTCTCATGTGCTGCATTCGCAAATCTGCTTCTTCTGCTACCCAGTCAGCAAGAGCACGTTTGAAGGGTGGTAAACTATTAATATCAGCTATTTTATCACGATAAATATAATTCCATCCAGCTTCTTCTAAGCGCCGACATCTATAAATAAAATTACCTTGCGGCTGTACATTGAAATATTGTTCACAAACTTGTAACGCTGTATCCATTAAACGGTGTAATCTCGTAATTAAAATATCATTAGGTTTAGCTGTTTCCTTAGCAAGAATTGCTGGTAAATCTCGATGATAAAAACAACGGTAAAATTCTTCCATTTCTGTGATGAGATATTCAGCAAGATTTAAAATCCGCTGACATAATACTTCTTCCAGTTTCTTCCCTGTTGGATTAATTTCCGCAACGGGTAAACCGCTATCAGCTTCTAATTTAGATAACAACCAATCTATTTTTGACCAAGGTGGGTTAACGTAACTATATTTAATGCCAATGGGGATAATAACAACAGTTTCTTCACGGTTGGCCTTTTGTAAATCTTCCACACACCAAAAACCCAACTGTGCTACACCTGGTTCTAAAGGACTGACAATACCACTATGACCATTTATACCTCCTTCTGGTGCGATCGCAATCGGCATTTTAGCATTTGCAAATAAATCCCGTGCCATTTGAATAGCGTTTCTGTCTACTCGTCTTCCCCGACGTACAGGTACACCACCAACATAAGAGAATAACCATCCTAACCAATTTCCTGCCCATAATGTCATCCCTCGTTCATACATAAAATGACTATGTACGGGGTATTCTAGGGGAATGCCTTTGTCTCGTGCTACTTTGGGAACTATGCGGGAAAGTAAATATAGCATAGATAGGGGATCTTCGACTTCTGGGTGACGAAAAGCGATTAAAAAGCGAATTTTCCCTGCTTGAAATTCCTGGTATAATTTGGCTAATATTTCGGCATTTTTGGCTTCAATTTTCACAATACCTGCTGGTAGCCAAGGTCTAGTTCTCACCCAGAGAATCAAGGGAAGAAACCAAGAAACAGTCTTGAGTACCAAAGGGTTAAAGCGTGGAGAAATAAATTTCAGTGGGGGTTGGGTGGAATGAATTAATTTTGGCAAGTCTTTCTCCTGTATTGTGGTGAAAAAATGTGAACAGGGAGCGAGCGCACTTATAGTAGGGAATAGATAAGAGAAAAACACTTATTCTCACTAATTAGCCGGACTTCATATTATTTTGTCAAATATTCGAAAAACTTAAAAATCTAAAGAGCTAAAATTAATATGTACCTTCATCTCAATCCAGTTTAATGATAATCATAAAGACATCGGAAGTATGAATACAAATTCCGACAAAAACACTTTGCACCAGCAACCCAAGGCAACCGTGAAGCTATTTTAGAGGTACTTTTACAAGTATTACCTGCGAATGGTACTATTTCAGAAATTGCCAGTGGAACAGGAGAATACGCAGTATTTTTTGCACCTCATCTAGCACCGCCAAAATGGCTACTTTATGACCCCCAACCCATATTACACAACAGCATTGCCGCTTGGTCAGAAGAATTTAAAAGTGACAATCTTTACCCACCCATAGAAGATGCACAGTTACCAACTTGGCCTGTGGATAAAGACACATTATCCAACTCGCCAATTGCCGCTATAGTCAACATTAACATGATTCATATTTCCCCTTGGTCAGCCTGTCTAGGACTCATGGCCGGAGCTGGGCAGATTCTTCCCCCAGATGGTATCCTGTACTTATATCGGTCCCTACAAACAAAATCGCCAACATACCGCACCCAGTAATGAAGCTTTTGATGAGTCGTTACAGTCACAAAACCCAGAATGGGGAGTGCGTAATTTAGAGGATCTGGTGAAAGCAGCAAAGGCTGAAAATTTGACACTGGAAAAAATTTACCAGATGCCAACAAATAACCTGTCACTAGTATTGAAACATGATTAATGGAAGTTAGCCGACTCGAACCGCTGACATCCTGCTTGCAAAGTAGGCGCTCTACCAACTGAGCTAAACTCCCTTAACAATCCAAAATTAAAAACTTTAATAATTTTATTTTTATTAAAAGAGGATTGACTTCAAAACTTTGAAAGAGATTACGATTACAATAATATTCTTTGTTTGTAAATAGTATGACACCAGAAAATATTTTAGTTGTGGCAGCGCTGTATAAATTTGTCAGTTTACCCGACTATATCGAACTGCAACCACCCCTATTGTCTTTTTGTCAGGAACAAGGCATTAAGGGAACAATTTTACTAGCTAAGGAAGGCATTAACGGGACTATAGCTGGTTCTCGTCAAGCTATTGATGCGGTTTTAGCATTTCTGCGTGGTGATACTCGGTTAGCAGATTTAGAACATAAAGAATCTTACACAGACACACCACCATTTGAAAGAATGAAAGTGAGGCTAAAACGAGAAATAGTAACTTTGGGAATACTAGAAGTTGACCCAAATGAAAAAGTAGGAACTTATGTTAATCCTCAAGAATGGAATGATTTGATTTCTGACCCACAAGTGATCGTAATTGATACCCGCAATGATTATGAAGTAAGTATCGGCACTTTCAAAAGGGCAGAAAATCCCCAAACTCAAATATTCCGAAAATTCCCTGAATATGTAAGTAAAAATCTAGACCCTAAAAAGGACAAAAAAGTTGCCTTATTTTGTACTGGTGGCATTCGCTGCGAAAAAGCCTCATCTTATATGATGACTCAAGGCTTTGAAGAAGTTTATCACCTCAAAGGTGGCATTCTCAAATATTTAGAAGAAGTCCCCAGCGAAGAAAGTCTATGGGAAGGAGAATGCTTTGTATTTGATGAACGGGTTACAGTTCGTCATGGTTTCGAAGAGGGAAGTTATGAATTATGCTTCTGTTGTGGTCATCCCATTGCGGAAGATGATAAAACCTTACCCAAGTATGAAGAAGGTATTTCCTGCCCGCACTGTTTTGATAGTTTGACCAAGGAAAAAAGGGTGCGACAGCAGGAAAAATGGAAACAGTACAGGTTAAATAAGTTAACAGTTAACAGTAAAGAGACTGACCACTGATAACTGATAACTGAATCCTTAATTCTTTCGTGCTAACGTCAACCCATCAGCTATGGGAACTACACTCAGGGTGACTCGTGAGTCTTGATGTAACTTTTGATTGAACGCGCGAATTTTTTTAGTTTGATTATCTTGAACTTCGGAATCTGCAACTTTCCCAGACCACAGTACATTATCAACGGCAATTAGTCCACCTGGTCGAATTAATTGCAGTGAGCGCTCATAGTAGTTTTCATAGTTACCCTTATCAGCATCAATAAACGCAAAATCAAAACTTTCTGTTTCCCCTGTTGCCAGCAAATTGTCTAAAGTTTCCAAAGCTGGAGCAATACGTAAATCAATCTTATCAGCTATCCCTGCCTTTTCCCAATAACGGCGAGCAATGCTTGTAAACTCCTCACTCACATCACAGGCGATAATCTTACCATCTGCTGGTAATGCCAAGGCTGTTACTAAGGAACTATAACCTGTAAAAACACCAACTTCTAAAGTTTTCTTTGCTCCCAGCAATTTAACTAATAATGCCATGAACTGTCCCTGTTCTGGGGAAATTTGCATTTGATCCATTGGTAACTGGGCGGTTTCATGGCGCAGTTGAGTTAAAATGTCCGGTTCTCGCAAAGAAACTGCAAGTAAATAATCATATAAGTGTTGCTCTAAGCCAATTGTTTGTTTTCCCATAGTTTTTTTGATAAAAACTTTATCTGTTTCTTTATCTGTTTTAGTGTAACCAGAACTTGCCTCTTTTAAACTCCTATAATTTTTATAACTCCTGAACTCCTTTGATTGTGTAGAGATATTGCGTCCATAGGGAAAGCTTGAATTTATTAGCTAATTCCCCTCTAAAATTAATAAATTAGCTAAAAGTGTTCCTGACAAACATTATCACGCAACTAATTTGTGTTAAGGGGGTAAGATGAGTTGTCCAATCATTCTTGGTATTGTAGGTGACAGTGCAGCCGGAAAAACTACCCTGACCAGGGGTATTGCTCAGATACTTGGCCCGGAGAATGTTACACTCATCTGTACTGATGATTACCACCGTTATGATCGCACAGAACGCGCCAAATTAGGTATTACAGCCCTTCATCCTGACTGTAATCATTTAGATATTATGCAGCAGCATCTATCACTTTTACGCACAGGTCAACCAATTCTTAAACCAGTTTATAGCCACCAAACGGGAAGCTTTGAAGCTCCAAAGTATATTAAACCTAGTAAATTTGTCATTATTGAGGGCTTACTTGGTTATTCTACCCGTGCAGCCCGTGATGCTTATGATGTTAAAGTTTACCTTGCACCACCGGAAAAACTCCGCGCTACGTGGAAAGTTAAGCGAGATACGCAAAAACGCGGCTATACTCCAGAACAGGTATTGGAAGAATTAGAAAAACGTGAACCAGACTCACAACAGTTTATCCGTCCCCAGCGTCAATGGTCTGATATAGTGGTGAGTTTCTATCCTCCCAACGAAAATGAGGATGAAAGCAATGGACATTTAAATGTGCGCTTGGTGTTGCGTCCAACAATCCCCCACCCAGATTTTACAGAGATTATTGAAGCTGGTAATGGTGATCTAGAATCAGCCGTGCGTTTGGGACTAGTCCGAGATATGGGTAAACCGGTGGATGTGTTAGAAGTTGATGGACACGCTACTTTGGAACAGGTGAATAAGATAGAGCATATTATGTGTTCAGATATGCCTTACTTAAAAAGTATATGTGATCGCGAAATTAATCCCGAACTAGGTAAAATAGCAGGTACAACGGGAGAGACTTTGCAAAGTTATCCCCTTGCACTTACCCAATTAATCATTACTTATCATATGTTGAAGGCTACGCAAATATATCAATAATATTGTCTGCATTAGTTTGTTGAGATGTAATGAAATTAGCATAAATGGCAATATCAGAGGCACAGTGAATGCGAAAGTCTGGAAATAAGAGTAGATTCAAGTTACAAATTATCAATAAATCTGCCTTAATTCTTTTGGCTGTGCTTCTTGGTATTGTTGCAGTTTCCAGTATTTGGATATGGTGGATGATGTTATGGATACCGGAGAAAAGTTATCAAGGAAAACTTCCACCTCTAAAAACAGCAGAAATTACCCTTTGAATCAAAGATTACTACAACAAGATTAAAAAAAGCTGGCTGTTGAAATTGGTATTCGGAACACTAGTCAATATGAGAAACTCAATCAGACAAAAGACTTTTTAATCACTTCTTTAACTCAATCTGGTTACGAAATCCAACAACAAGAATATAAAATAGATGGTAAATCTTACTACAACATTGAAGTTGAAAAGAAAGAAATAAATAAACCCGAAGAAATAATTGTAGTGGGTGACCACTATGATTCAGCCTTTACCAGTCCCAAAAGGGTTACAAAGGAATTATGGTGTAAGGATTCAGGTCTAAGGAAGAGGGATTAAAGAAGGTGTATGGAAAGCAGAGTGAACCATGGCTTTCATAGGTTGGTCAAAAAACTCAATTAGAGAAAGTGCTTAACGGCGACAAGTTTGTATAACCGTCAATAAATTGGCAGGATGTTGGAATAGCTCCAGAGAAAGAGAACCACCAGAGACTTTTTGTTGTGTCACTGCTAAACCTAACCTTGGTTCAGCTAAATTATGATCAAGGTCTATTGGCTAAGGAAGGTAAAAGTTTACCAGGTTCCCCTGGGGCTTGATCAATGAATGAATGGAAGATTCAACTTTTGGTTGAAACTAGGATGGCCAAGTCAAGAATTCATGAAGGTTTTGGGTTTGTTGGAATAAAGGGTAGTTTTTAAAACCTTCATCTATGAGGTCGATGAATTTTGTGCCAATTTCTTGGTGATTGAAGCCAGGAATCTTGATTAGTGTCTTGAAGTGACGGGGTAGGGTAGATGTGCCTGACATTTCTGTTGAGCTGTGACCGCATAACCGTTATAGGCAGTAAAGTCATCAGAACTGAGTACACCAGAGTAACTTAAACCCACAATGGATTCTAATTCGCCAGGACAAGGAGTATCAGACCCATGAAATCAAGGGAAGTCACTATTGGCAAAAATCCATAACCATTGTTTCACCCCTTTGACTACCCAGGGTATTTCATCCCCAAGGATATGAGGCTGGGTTTGTTTGATCCACTGTTTGAGGCTATGAATACTTTGAGCCACTGGACCATCTATTCCTTCATTGGTACCTACTAATGTTCCCACTCCAATTTCTATTTGACCCACTTCCCACAACAACAAGTGTTGTTTTTCATAGGGTCAATGGCCCTAGTTATTGATCCATCCCAAAAAAGCTTGTCCTGTGATTCCTATATCTTGTCCGGGTACTATTTCTGGTGACCAGTGTGCCCTTTGTGTTTCCCCACACACACTGTAAGTCTACGCATATCTTTCATATTCTACTATTTGGATTGGCCTGTCCACCAACTCCCCTACTTGCTTGTTGTGTTTCGATTTTGATTATTGGTTCGCCAAACAATTGCCCCTGACCTCACCATCCACAGACTTGCCGTCCCACTATCTCAAATCTATTCTATCTACTCCACCAAACACCTTTCTCCTTTTTCCCCTATGCCCTGGTTGTCCTCCTGGTTTCCGTTTTCGTGTCTGGTTTTCTTCTGGTTTATCTTCTTGTTTGTTCTCGCTTTTTTTGAGGATGTCTCCCAAGGGTGGTTTGGATCATGTTATGGTCTCTAAATCTATACTGACCTTGAGTTTCTCTATTTCTTTTTCCAGTTCTACTACTCTATTTCTTAGGTTCTCTATACTTTTCCCCTGGTCAATAATGATTTCTACCAGTTGCTCTGTTCCCAACTGCTTCAATATCTTTCTGTCTAGTTTTAGTGGCAGCTTCTTTTCCATAACTGCTATATTCTGCCTCTCCTATCACACTTTTCAATACCCCACCACCTGAATCCTTACATTATGGTGACATATACTTACTGCGCCTTATCGCTATCAATATTACCACACATCAGAAGATACGTATGGTAAAGTTGATTTCCAGAAACTAGCACGAGTTGTTAATGGTTTGGTAAAAGTAATATCTGATGTAGCCACATGATTCAATATATTAAAACCTCCCGTCTCAATATATAATATTGCCTATCACAGCCATGGTGAAAGTGATGCACCAACGATAGTTCTTTTGTATGAGTGGCCTGATGATGCACTAACTTGGAATGCCATTATCCCTGCATCATTGGTGA
The DNA here is from genome assembly GCF_000196515.1 of 'Nostoc azollae' 0708. Lineage (NCBI taxonomy): Bacteria > Bacillati > Cyanobacteriota > Cyanophyceae > Nostocales > Nostocaceae > Trichormus > Trichormus azollae. The sequence goes on along the minus strand of NC_014248.1, from coordinate 97,506 downwards.
CAAGTTAAGGAAAAGAAGAAATTTTGTCAAGGATGGTATTTGGATAGGTTAAAAATCGTGATAAACTCACTGTAGACAAGTAATTGAGCGATTGAAACAAGCCATGACAAACAGCCGAAAAATCAATCGAGACCACGGCAAAAAAAATAGAGACCAATGGTGGAAGATGAAGTAATAGGCCAGCAATTGGAAAGATTACTGACACCAGCCATTACAAATCAAGAAAATTACTACCGAAAACTAGGAGTCAGATAACGGATACTGAATTTACCGTTGATCATGGCTGCAGTGTTGACCTTACTGTGGCGAGATATAGCAGGAGTCAGAGAACTGACAAGAATGTTAGCCAGAGATAATTTGCTGTGGTGTAATCCCACAAAACTTAGTCAAGGCGAATTTAAGATGCTTTTAATACGGTCGAAAGACTCTTAGATTTAAGTTATTTATGAACAGGTTCAATCAATGGGATTAAATTACAAATTTGGGCAACGTGGTTATTTTATGGTGTTTTAGTAGATTTAGGTGATACCGTAGCAGATGAACTTTCTCTGCCTTTTGATGAGATTTCATTAGAAATGATTTATCTCGGTCTTTATCATTCTACTATGGCTCATCAAAAAGGTAAGGCAACAGATCCTGTTAAATATTTTGCTGACCCTCAAAATCGAGATTTAAGTATTATCAAACAGAAGCCAAAACTAAATGTTAAGTTAATTGTCGCTCCTTTTCCTGCTCTTCAACGTGGAACTGACCAGTTTTTTTTCCATATTTCTCCAAAAGCCTCTTGACAAAAGACTTTCAGCCTTAAATTGTCACAAATGAGCTTAGACTAAGGGTTTTCAGCCTATTTCTTTCTAAAATTCTGTGACACTGATTTAGCTCTAGAAGTAGTATTCTACTATATATAGCAATACTTATAAATAAAAATATACTAAACACAAGCGAGCAATCGCACCACGATGATCCAACATAGCCTTTATTCGATAAAAATGATAAATCTTTTCAATAAGCTTTAGTATTTTTTTAGATTTCTCTTTGTGTGTCTTTTGGCTGTAATCCTAGTTTTACAGAGTTTTTACAGTTCTTCATGTTGGATAATCTTGATCTTGACTAATTGATCAGGTTAAGAGAGACTTACTACTAACAGATGCAACCGCTTATAAAAAAAATAATTTTTGTAAAGATTCTGAGATATATATTTTCATTTTCGATTCGATGGAACATTTTTTAACAAATGGCAAGCAATTTTGTTTCTAAATAGTTCCTGCTGCTAGGTCTTAACCAACTCTGCTACAGCAGTAAGGTTTAATTGTACTATCGAGGTTGGCTTTCAGACAATGGAAACATTAGAATTCATAATTTATCCAGACGGTAGAGTACAAGAGAAAGTCACTGGTATTGTGGGTGCTTCTTGTGCTGAAGTAACAGCAGCAATAGAGGCTCAACTGGGACAGGTACTCATTCAAGAGCCAACCTCAGAATTTTTTACCACCAACAATATTCAGGAATCTGGTATAGCGAACAGGCAAACCTCGTTCAGCGAATGGTAAGTTTTCCAACTAGTAAAGTTTCTACAGATTACAAAGCACCATGTCACACTTTAGCCAAATTAAAACACAAATCCGTAACCTCGAATCCTTAAAAGATGCTCTCTCTGACTTAGGTATAGACTGGAAACCAGGACCCCGTGAAGTGAGTGGTTATAGTGGTCAAACCCATGCAGCGGAAGTTAGCATTGAGCAGGAAAATGGTTATGACATCGGTTTTAGATGGAATGGAAAGGAATACGAATTGGTAGCTGACCTGCAATATTGGCAGCAAGATTTGTCTGTAGATGGATTTTTGCGCCAAGTTACTCAGCGTTATGCTTATCAAACAGTGATGAAAGAAACTACAAAAGTGGGCTTTCAAGTTGCTGAACAACAAAAAAATGAAGATGGTTCTATTCGCTTAGTATTACAACGCTGGAGTGCGTAATGACCCAATTGCAGCCGTTACCAGAATATTTAGAAAATAATCGTTCCCGTTTAGAGCCAGAATTAGGCGGTTTTTTAAGGGATGAGCCAGAACGCTCTGGTTTAGAACCGGAACTGGGCGGCATGGTGCGGCAGAAAGGGGTTTACGTAGATGAAATTACCTGTATTGGTTGTAAAAGTTGTGCTCATGTTGCCCGTAATACCTTTTATATTGAACCAGATTATGGGCGATCACGTGTCATTCGCCAAGATGGTGACGCAGAAGAAGTAGTTCAAGAAGCTATAGATACCTGTCCAGTTGATTGTATTCACTGGGTTGATTACACTGAACTAAGAAACTTGGAAGATGACCGCAAATATCAGGTTATTCCTGTAGTTGGTTATCCTGTAGATCATGCTGTCGCTACTATAGAAAAACGTCGGAAGAAACAAAAGTTAAATAAGAAACAACCGTAAAGTCGTAATATCAAGCAATTAACACTTTATAAGGCTGGTTATAATTCCAGCCTTTATTTTTGATCAAGAAGAATTTGGTCCTTCAGTACCTAATATGCAAAATCTAGCAAAATATCTCACAAAAGCCGACTACCTAGCAGAAATAAGGCATAATTTTAACACTATTGCATACTGCCTCTTTCCTCTGTTTCCTGTTTCAGACTGGTGATTTATACTGTAAACGCGTGACACTTGGACCTACTGAAAGAGATAGTAAAGTATCTCTTTCAGAGACGCTCTGCGAACGTTCAGAATGATACTTTTAAACCGTTCTTAGTATAGTAGAACAAGTACGATAGAGTCAAGAATTTTTATCATTGGTGTTTGATTAAAAAAATGATTGTAAATAGTGGGCTATTTTTTGGAAATTTCTGTTAGATCCAAATCTAAATCACAAAAACCTAGAGTATTCAGTTAATACCTCTTTAATTTTCCCACCTTTAATGGCTATAACCCTTACTAGCAAATCACTTGTCGATTCAGAAATGTGAATTTTGAACTGCTTATGTTGCGTCAGCTAACTTTGTTGTGTGTACTGCTAAGTATTTTACTTATGGGTTGTTCTGCACCAACCACAGCACAATCTGCCACTCCGACATCAGTTTCTCAAGCTCAAGCACCAATATCTAAAGGTCAAACTTTGCCAATTTCTGCTCAAGCTACTGTTCCCAATGGGACAAAAATTAAGCTGGAAGTAGCACAAACACCAGAACAGCAAATGATGGGGTTGATGTATCGATCAGCTTTACCAGATGATCGTGGGATGGTGTTTGTCTTTCCCTCTGCTCAACCAGTCCAATTCTGGATGAAGAATGTACCCGTACCTTTGGATATGGTCTTCCTTGACAATGGTGTAGTCAAGTATATGCAAACTGCTGCACCTCCCTGTAATAGCGACCCTTGTCCGACCTATGGACCTAATGTACTGATAGATCAAGTAATTGAACTAAGGGCAGGACGAGCTACCGAACTAGGTTTACACGCAGGTGATCAAGTCAAAATGAAATTCTTCAAATCCTCAGGTTCTTAGTTATCAATTATCAGTTATCAGTTGTCACTGTTGCTTCCGACACCTCACACCCTGTTCTACTAAAAACGGTTAGTATCATTCTGAACGTTCGCGGAGCGTCTCTGAAAGAGATAGTGAAGTATCTCCGAGATACTTCGCTGCACTACGTTACCCATTGCTTATGCCACCCTGGGGTATCAGTATGACATAATTCCAAGTGTCACCCATTTGTAGTATATTGATGTATTGATGTGAAGAGTCTATCAAGTTTTGATGAAGATTAGTGGTTATAAAACTATTGCTTAAAGTAGCAATAATAATAGTTAAGAGCTACTACTCAACAGTAGCACTAATCACATTCAACTTTTTCTATTCCTCAGTTATAGTCCTGGCTTCAAATTTTAGCTAGAAAAATCCTCCTTTTGACATAAGTGTTAATAGTCATCAATAGAGGAATATAGGCTATGGAATCTTTGTTACTCCAAATATAATTACATCCAGTACAAAAAAGTCAACAAGATGAAATTAATTTAACAAAAAGTCTGAAACAGTTAATGCTGCTTAAGATGGGGGCAAACAAGCAGGACAGAATTTGCTTTTCTGCACACAAGTTAGGCTTTAATGAACATAAATTTACTCTCAGAGGAATAATAAATTAGCTGTGCTAAGGTATCAATTCAGTCACAGCACAGTGACAAATAAAATACTGGCTTTAGATCATTGAGAAAAGAGGTCAAGATATATGATAATACACTCTACTCAAGGACGTGAGATACAAATGGCACCATCGAGATATTCTCGTTTAATTAATTTTCTCCAAGAAGATTTAGCGATTTCCGCGGCTTCTCTGGCTGTAGCACTGCGTCACCGAGAGCAAGATCCTGGTTCTTTAACCATGATCCTGTGGCAGTATGGCTTGATTACTCTAGAACAGTTAGAAAAAATTTATGATTGGCTAGAGACGGCATAGGTTAGCAATGTATATTGAAAAAATCCATTGCTGATAGCTATGATTGCAGCTAACTGTAGACAAATAAAATGTGAAACGGTTGAGCTATTTGAGGAGTATTTGAGGTATGTCAAATCAACTCTGCCCTGTGCAAAGTTTGATAGAGAGAACGATTAACTCAGACAGTTTTTACTCATTGATATCCAAATTAAAAGAGCGGGTTGAACAAACAACTCGCTCTTTTGGTTTTAGTGGTCAGTTGTCAATTGTCAGTTGTAAATCTCTTTACTGTCACCCTTCGGGTGATGCCTCCGGCACGCTACGCAAACATCAGTTGCACCCTGGGGGAAGGCGAAGCGCCTACATGGGCGAAACCACGCCACTTCACTTGCTTTATGTCGGGAAACCCGTCCACCGCAGTTGCTCCCCAAGATCGCGCTGACTCACCTGTCACCTATTCTCTTATCCGAAAACCTTTGCCGCTGCGCCTATAGCAGTACCAGGGGTAAAGTTTTCATAGCCCAGTTCTGAAAGTACGACTTCCAATGATGCTATACAGCTAAGAATATCGCGATCGCTCACAAATCCTAAGTGACCAATACGGAAAATTTTATTGCTCAAATGGTCTTGACCACCAGCTAAAGCAATATCGAACCGCTTTTTCATCAACGACCGAATTTTATCTGCTTCCATTCCCGGTACTGATACAGCGGTAATAGCTGGACTAGCACATTCATCTGCCGCAAACAATAGTAAGTTTAAAGCTTTCATTGCTGCCCGGGTAGCATTCTTTTGACGTTCATGACGAGCAAAAATTGACTCCAAACCCTCTTTCTTCATCATCCCCAAGGTGGTGTGTAATGCCACAATCAAATTAACTGGGGGAGTAAAAGGAGTTGTATTTTTAGCAGTCGATTTGCGATATTTACCTAAATCTAAATAATATTTTGGCAACTTAGCAGTTTTATAAGCTTCCCAACCTTTAGGACTCACAGACACAAATCCTAAACCGGGTGGTATCATGTAGCCTTTTTGGGAACCAGAAGCGACTATATCCAAACCTAAAGCATCAACTGCAACATTGTATGCACCCAAGCTGGTGACAGCATCAACAATAATTAAGGCTTCACCATGTGCTTTTACATGGCTGTTGATAGCTACCAAATCATTAATTACACCTGTTGAAGTTTCGCTGTGAGTAATAATTACAGCTTTAATTTCCTTGTTTGTGTCAGCTTGCAACTTTTCGGCAAACTTAGCTGGGTCTAAAGGTTGTCCCCATTCTGCGGTGACAGTTTCCACATTCAAACCAAACGCTTGACCAACTTCTACCCAGCGTTCACCGAATTTACCATTAGAACCGACTAAAATGTGATCGTCTGGAGAAAGAAAATTAATTATTCCCGCTTCTACTGCACCAGTACCGCTAACATTCAGCATTAGCACATCACTTTCAGTTTGGTGCAGCCATTTGAGGTTTTCTGTCACCTCCGCCATCATATTGCTGAATTCAGCAGTACGGTGTCCAATTGGGTGCTTGGCCAATGCCAATAAGGCAGCTTCTGGAACTGGGGTTGGTCCAGGAATCATCAACATTAGCTTATTGTCCATTATCTCTATCCTAAAAATCCAATAAGAATCAAAATTGTGTGAAGATGATTAAATCCGATGGCAAATTTTAGATATTCATTTACCAATTTCGTCATCAGATTATAGTACCTGAGAGAGCGACATCTACTGTAGGTATCAATCAGAAATCAAAAGGAAAAGGTTCAAGGATAAGGGAAAAAGGGAAAGCCCATACTTAAAAGCAGGGGTTTTGCTCAGGACACCGTCAATTCAAGTTACCCATCAATTAATCTGTCCTCGACTTGATAGGGAAGGTAGTTTTTCATACAGTTTCCCCTTTAACCCTTCCCCCTTACCCTTCGTCAGTCATGACTTTCCCCCCAGATGATTAAGTGACCAACGGTGGTCAACTTCTACGGAGGAAGCCTGACAACTTTCCTCTAATCGCTTTTGTTGTGCCGCAGCTTTTCGCAGGGTAATAATTAGCTGACTGACTTGTTGCCGTAACTCTTGGTTGTTATTTATAGCACTCATCGTCTGCTTTTCTAACAGTTGAAGTATAAGTTCGTAGTGAATAGGTGCAGGTAGAGGAATTTGCTCCATGAACTTAATTGAAAATTGCCAATGTGAGATTTTAGGTTAAAAAGAGTTTATATCTTATCAATTAAATTGATACATAGGAAACAAAGTTTGGGGATTGGTGATTGGTAATTGGGCATGGGGCATTGGGCATTGGGCATTGGGCATTGGGCATTGGGCATTAGGAAAATTACTTCCCCATCTTCCCCATCTTCCCCAGTCCCCATTCCCCAGTCCTATTTACCAAAAAGATTAGTAATTGCCAGTTTTGGATCTGGTTGTTTGACCAATGACTCACCAATGAGTACGGCTGATGCGCCGGCTGTTTCCACTACACTTAAATCCTCTGGGGTATGAATTCCTGATTCACTAACTACCAAAATATTTCTGGCCTGTAATTGACTGCCTTTATCTTTTAGTAACTGACAAGTAGTTTGCAAATCAACAGAAAAATCTTCTAGGTTCCGATTATTGATACCAACTAAGGTAACACCATCTAAGGATAAAACTCTGTCAAGTTGTTCTAAACTATGAACTTCTATCAAAGCTGCCATTTTTAGATTATTGGCAATTTTGACAAAATATTGTAAATCTTGAGCGCTGAGAATTCCCGCAATTAATAAAATCGCATCTGCGCCATTAATTCGCGCTAAATAAATTTGATAAGGATAAATGATAAATTCCTTACATAATACTGGCAAATCTACCGCAGCATGAACTAAACATAAGTTCTCAAAACTACCTTGAAAAAACTTCCTATCTGTGAGTACAGAAAGACAACTAGCACCACCTTCTTGATAAGATTGTGCGATCGCTACTGGGTCAAAATCTGCGCGTAAAATTCCCTTGCTAGGAGAGGCTTTTTTCACTTCAGCAATTAGTGCGGGTTTGGTTTTACCTTGACGGAGTGCGGCAACAAAATCACGGGTAGGAGGTGCGGAAAGCACCTTTTTCTGCAATTCTCGCAAAGGCAGCTTTTCCCGCATTTGCTCAATTTCTATCTCTTTTTGCCAAACAATTTCTTCCAAAATATTATTTGGCGCTGCATCTTGTAAAACTGCTTGGTAGCGGATAACAGAGACATCAATAGTGGGACTAGGTGAACGACGACGGATTTTCATTGTGGGGACTGGGGACTGAGGATTGGGGAAGATGGGGACTGAAGATTGGGGAAGCAGGGGACTGAGGATTGGGGAAGCAGGGGAAGAATATTTATCTTTTGCCTTTTGCCTTTTGCCTTTTGCCTTTTGCCTTTTGCCTTCCTTCTGCCTCCTGCCTTCAATTAACTTGCGATAGCTCGTTTGTAAGCTTCATCCAGAACTTCGGATAGTGTAGGATGGGCGTGAACTAAATAAGCCAGGTCTTTTACAGACTGACGTTGTGCAACTGCTGCGGATGCTTCGTGAATTAAATCAGAAGCGTGTAAACCGAAAATATGCACACCCAAGACTTCACCTGTATCTTTACGGTAAATCACCTTGGCGATGCCATCAGCTTCATTTTCTGCTAAAGCTTTAGAATTACCTTTGAAGTAACTCTTACTAATACCAATTTCAAATCCTTCAGCTAAACCCATTTCTTGGGCTGCTGTTTCAGTTAAACCCACATAACTAACTTCTGGATGGGTAAAGGCTGCTGCGGGAATGCTGCGATAGTCTGCTTTTTTGTCTTTACCAAGGATATTTTCTACAGCTATGATACCTTGTGCCGAAGCTGCGTGTGCCAACATCATTTTCCCGTTAGCATCACCAATAGCCCAGAGATGGGGAACAACTTCACCGGCTGAAAGTACTGCCATACAATCGTTAACAGGAATAAATTTCCGTCCATCAAGTTCCACACCGACAGAATCTAAACCAAGATTTTGGGTAGCCGGGATGCGGCCTGTAGCTACTAAGCAAGCATCAACTTCCAATACTTCTAAATAGTCTTTAGTTTGGAAATCGGCTAACTCAATCACAACTGGAGAACCAGGAATAATCCTTTTGGCGTAAATCCCGACTTTGGTTTCAATATCACGGGGAGTAATTAAAACCCGTTCTGCTAGTTTAGCAATGTCGCGGTCAAATCCTGGCATTAACAGGTCTAGGGCTTCAATCATTGTGATTTCACAGCCCAAAGCGGTGTAAATATCAGAAAATTCCAAACCAATGTAACCGCTACCAATAATTGCTATCCACTTGGGTAGAGATTCTAATTTTACCCCTTGGTCACTGGTAAAGACTGTTTTGCCGTCTATTTCAATTCCGGGAGGAACGAAGGGAACAGAACCGGGGGAAAGAATGATGTTTTGAGCCGTGATGCTTCTTTCACCCTTATCTGTGGTGACAGAGACTTTTTGTGTTTCAGCTAATTTTCCCCAACCCCGGATGATATCGACTCCCAAGCGTTTGAGGCTGTTGGTTAAGTCTCCTTGAATTTTAGAAACAAGATTATTGGCATGATTAGCGATCGCTTGCCGATCAAATTCTACATTACCAATCTGAATTCCCAAAGATTTGAGGTGGTGGGCATTGCGTAACTCCCGCACCCTTCCTGAAGCTGCTAAAAGCGCCTTGGAGGGAATACAGCCCCGGTTGACACAGGTTCCCCCCATGTGTGCTGCTTCAATAATCGCTGTTTTCAGACCATAGTTGACAGCATGTAGGGCTGCGCCATGTCCACCTACACCTGCGCCGATAATCACTAAATCGTAATCGAATCCAGAACTCACGTTAGTCTCCCCGTTTTTTTAGTCTACTTATTTTTAACTTGATATGCCCCTTTTAAAACATTTCACCCAATGCGTTAGTGTTGAGAATGAGGATGACTGTAGTGTTCAGAAAAAAATTATAGTTATATGTTGATCATGGGTTTTTCTTGACATTTTGTAATTTTAGCGGATTTTCGTGTAACTTTGAGTTTCATTACAACTCATGATTGACATACCGACAGTCAAGGTAATATTTATCCAGCCCTAAAATTTCCACAGGGGTAGGGGTAGCCGATTAAAGTACGGTCCCATGTCTATTTCCCTATTCAGTGAATTTACGATTCGCCGTCATGCCAACGCCAAATCTTTCCAGAAAGGAGAGGCATATTATGACGTGGGTGCTGTCATTTCTCTAACCCAACGTGGGAAAAAAACCTTTCAGGCTGAAGTTGAAGGCACTGAAGCTAAAATCTACCACGTCAATATTAGTTTAAACGTGATTGGTTAAAGTTTTGGCGGTGTAGCTGTCCTTACCACTTAGAAGGATGGTGTAAACATATCGTGGCGACGATGCTTATTTGTATGGGTCAGCCTGAAATTACTGAACATTGTCCCAGCTTGGAAGAACTACTCAATCGCCTAGATGATATCCGAACCCAAAAGCTGCTGGGAGCGTTGGTAGCATAACATCCGCACATACTAGAAGCCATTGATCAACAAGTCAGTTGGATGACAAATGCCATATCTGTGGGAAAACCTACCAAATCAGAGATTACCATTGATATAGTTCCCTATTGCCAGTAAGTAGGTCAAATTCTCCGGTATAGTATGTAGGATTTGGAATGCTGAAGTTGGTAAACATTGCGGTAGATTATTGCGAACGTGGGGAAGGACATAATGGGATCACAATTTTGGAAGCCATTACCGCTACCTGTGTGGAAAAATGCGATGAAGTAGCCGAATACGGCCCAGAAAATGATGAAATTGTTCAGGAATTAAATTATCCTTGGACTCAAGCAATTCTTTCCACTGAACTTAATCCAGAAGAGAAAGTAGACATCCAAGTAAATTTAGAAACATCGCAAGATGAATGGAATGCTGATTTTCCCATGAGTTTAGAAGCCTTATATCACGATTGGTATCAACCAAGATTAATACAAGTTATGATGGGAAACATTACTCCCAGAGGAGTTTGGACAGAAGAAGTCCCAGAATTTGCAGATGATTTAGCATTGATTCGTCTTACAATATTAGAAAGACAACAACGTCATTAAGAATATTTGTATTTAGCAGAAAAGAATATTTTTATTTAGCAGAAGCAGAAGGGAAAAGTCAACATTATCTAGCCATGTTAGGGCCTTTAGGCACAGTTGAAGAAGCAATGCAAGCAGCCCAGACCCAGATAAAAAGAATGGAACAGGCTTTTAGTTTAGCGAAAACTTTAGCATAAGAGGGGAAATTAAACCAGGCTTTATAAATTGCTAAGACAGGATTGAATTTACCAGGAGATTGTCAATTTTAACTAGGAATCTAGAAAAGTAGTTTAGCAGATGAATTGGTAAATAATCAAGCCAAATTATTAGTAAATAAAGCTATTTTACAAATTTAATAATTGCAGATTACCAAGAAATCAAAACCTTGGTTGGTGAAGGTTAGGAAAATGAGAAATTGGATTTATTAAAAATAATCCGCACCTATAGAGGTTGGGGTTCAGAATCAGCCAAAGTATATATATTTTTAGATGAAGGATTAATAGATGATGCAATCAAGATTGTCAGTGAACTGGATGGTTATCATAACGATTTAATTCACAGAGTCATGACCGCTGCTGTTCCCTATAAACCTAACTGGGTAATTGCTAATTCGCGTCGTCGTGCTGATTGAATTATGGATGCCAGCAAGGGAAAATATTATAGTGACGCAGTTGATTGGCTAAAACAAGCACGCGCAGCTTATTTAGCATCTGGGAGAAAAGCCGATTCGGTAAAATATTGGGAAAAGCTAACGCTAGTTCATGGACGTAAGCGTAAATTGATGGAATCCTTAAAAGAAGGGGGTTTGGGGTGAAGAGTAAATATTCGTTTTTATGCAGATGATGGTGTATGGCGATTAGCATTTGCTTTTGACCCAAAGAAGAAGCAATATTACTTGTAGCTGGTAACAAAGCAGGGACAAGTGAAAAAAGATTTTACAAACGACTGATTGCAAAAGCAGATAAGTGATTTGACTCCCATCTTCAGGAATTAAAAGACAAAGGAGAATGAAGATATGGCCACAAAACTGAGTGATGTAATGGTACAACTCCCACCAGCATGTCGAGCAAAAATTGAACCTCACGCTCAAGAGCTTATTGTTGAAAACATGAGGCCTCAAGATATCAGAAAAGCCGGAAAATTAACTCAAGAATCTATGGCAGAACTATTAGGAACTCCCCAAGATAGTGTTTCTAGGCTGGAAAAACGTGCTCACCTCCTTCTTTCTACATTGCGTAGTTACCTAAAAGCTATGGGAGGAGAGCTAAAACTTGTAGCAGAATTTCCTGATAGACCAGCTGTGATTATTTCTTCACTGGGAGAATTAGAAGAGCAACCTTCAGAACTAGAAGTAAAATAAACCTTCTCTCATTCTCCGTACCTCTGCGCTTCTGCGTGAAATTTACCCCGAAAGCGTACCTATTAATGGGAGAATAAAAACTTGCAATCATCCTTGTCATATATTGCTTCCAGCCCAAAGGACTTTTGTCAAATGTGGAAACGAATTGCGTTAATCTTGGTCTTGGTGTTCAGTATCAGCCTGAGTAACCCTAGTGTAGCTAATGCTTATGGACTTAAAAGCTTTATAGATAGTGCTGATGGTTATCAGTTTTTATATCCTAATGGTTGGTTGCAAGTTAAAGTTGCCAACGGTCCCGATGTGGTATTTCACGATTTAATTGAGGTATCAGAAAATGTCTCTGTGGTGATTAGTCCTGTTCCTGACGGTAGGACTTTGACAGAACTAGGGACACCGACAGAAGTAGGATATAATTTAGGTAAATCTGCTCTTGCTCCTGTAGATTCTGGGCGTTCAGCTGAATTAATCAATGTTGGTCAAAAAGAAGTCGATGGTAAAACTTACTACGTTCTAGAGTATGAGATCACTCTCGCCAATCAGCAAAAACGTCACAATGTATCTAGTGTAGCTGTGAGTCGTGGTAAGCTTTTTACTTTTAATGCTTCAATACCAGAAAAGCGTTGGAACAAACTTCAACGCACAATTTATGAACTTGTAAATTCTTTTACGGTGTATTAATCAGGTGATTGGAGAATGGGTAATGGGGACTGGGAGTAGAGTCGTTCTGGTGAGCAATTACAAATTACCTATATTCTTGACCAAAAACAATCAGGATACAAGCCCCCGGATTTATTCGTGGGGTCTTCAATTTTGAATTTTGTTGGCGTAGCCTGCTGTAAGCACTATTTTGAATTCCCCGAAGGGGTTGACTATGACCATTCCTCAATTTATACTTGCTTCTGCTTCTCCTGCCCGTCGTCGCTTGTTGCAAACTGTGGGTATTGAACCGATAATTTGCCCTAGTGATTTTGATGAGTCGCAAATACAACTGACTGAACCAGGAGAATTGGTAAAAACGCTGGCTCAGCGTAAAGCAGAAACTGTGGTTTCACAATTTCCATCGGCTTTGGTTATGGGTTGTGATTCGGTTTTAGCTATTGATGGTGAGATTTATGGTAAACCTGGAGATGCAGACGAAGCGCTCGCCCGGTGGAAGTTAATGCAAGGTAATTTTGGTGACTTGTACACTGGTCATGTGTTGATTGACACCTCACAAAGTTATGCTATTGTCAAGTGCCAAGTTACTAGGGTTTATTTTGGGACGATGAGCGAGCGCGCAATTCAAGCTTATGTAGCCACAGATGAACCTCTTAAATGTGCTGGAGCTTTTGCTTTAGAAGGGTTTGGTAGTTTATTTGTTGAAAAAATCGAAGGTTGTCACAGTAATGTAATTGGCTTGAGTTTACCCCTACTACGGCAGATGTTAGCTGAATTGGGGTATGAGGTAGTTGATTTTTGGCAATAGTGATTATTGTTCGTTTTGAGAAAAGATTACTTTTTCAATGACAATGCTCACTCAACCAACTAATTAAGTCACCTTCAGTTTGAAAATCTAATAAAGCTTAGCCTGGATCTTATAACTGTGTAAGAGATAAATCTTGAATTTGATTTTGAATTTCAATACCTATTTTTCCCAAACGACGCTGAAGTAGACGCATAATTAATTTAACTTCAGAACCTCTTCCCTGTTCCAAACCTTCTCGAATGATTTTTTGATACACGACAGATTCTTGCATAATATTAAGTAACCATTGAACAATGGCTTGAGGATATTCTTCAATTAAGTATTTAAGGGTTCTGTCATAGCTCATATTTCATTGTTTTGTTGTTTTTTTTATTTTTGCGTAAATCTTGTTACATAAATTTTTTTCTATTGCCGATTCAGTTAACCGAAAATTATCAAACTAAAGTATAGTTGTGTGTTTATATTTCTCCATATAACAGAATGTACTTACTAATTGTAAACTAGACACTAAATTACATGGTTCAAATAATATGTCTTCCACTTTTACCCCCTCTCTCCGTGAAGAACAACATCCCCTGATTCGTCAACTAGCTGATTGTATAGAATCAGTTTGGCATCAACACCTAGATTTATCAACCTATCATTTACCAGCGGAATTGGGATATGTAGAAGGTAGACTAGAAGGGGAAAAACTGATTATAGAAAACCGCTGTTATCAAACACCACAGTTCCGCAAAATCCACTTGGAACTAGCGAGAGTGGGAAATATCTTAGATATTTTGCATTGCGTGATGTTTCCCTGTCCAGAATATGACATTCCCATGTTTGGTTGCGATTTAGTTGGAGGGAGAGGTCAAATTAGTGCTGCTATTGCTGACCTTTCTCCTGTAAACTTAGAACGTATTTTACCAGATGGTTATAATTCTGATCTGAGCAATTTAACCAAATTTGAATTCTCCCAACCCCGTGAATTACCAGAATGGGGAAAGATATTTTCTGATTTTTGTATCTTTGTTCGTCCTGTATCTGTTGAAGAAGAATCAATGTTTCTCCAGCGTGTAAAAGACTTTTTAGATATTCATTGTACTCAAGCGCTCGCATCTAGTCCTGTAGCATCAGAAAAAGTAGATCAGATTATCGCTGGGCAGAAAAATTATTGTACCAAACAGCAGCAAAATGATAAAACCCGTCGAGTTTTAGAAAGGGCTTTTGGTACAGATTGGGCAGAAAATTACATGACCACTGTATTATTTGACTTGCCACAATAATCATATCTCCATCTCCTCACATTTCCCATATCCTCATCTCTCTATCTGTAAGTTCCGTTACGTTTTCCTGCAACTGATGAATGTAGAATTCATTTAACCGAATTCTCATGGAGTCTAAAAACGTTAGTATTCACCAATCAGCGGTTAGCCGTCAGCAATAAAAGCCTGTGGTTGCACAGCTTTGCCATTAAATTTTTCACTTCATTTAACTGCAATACGCAGTAACAATCTAGTTAACAATCAAGTTAGGTAAACGGTGATGTTAAAAATGCTCTAATTAATCAACAATTTCTTGATGGTACAAGCCCCCGATTTTATCCGTGGGTTCAAGCTAAAATCCTGTTATAGGATGACAAATAGATATATTTCTATTCGTTTTTAACCGTGCCAATTTCAGATTTTAAATTGAGGATTTTAGATTTTTTGGCACATTTATCTACGTTCAATTATCGAATCAATAAACCGGGAACAGTTCAGAGAATGATAACTAATAACTGATATTGGTAATAGCATTGTTAGGACTTACGCAAGTGTCACGCTTAATGTCTCGTGTAGGGTCAGTCAGATGTCAAAAATCTGTTGATACTAACGAATTTATAGGTCTGACGCACCATACTAATATGCTAGTTACGTAAGTCCTGATTGTTTACTGCCGAGAATATCACTGCATTATTATATCTACCAAATTTATACCAATTCAAAACTGTTCAGTTAAGTTCTGGAACTGATAATTTGACTGTGCGAATTTTAGATTTTAGATTTTAGATTTGGGATTGAGCTTGTTTGGTAATCCTGCAAAGAAGCAAGCTACATAACCCTTCACTAAAGGAAATCTAAAATTTAAAATTGTTTGATTTTTTTTCAACTGAGGCTAATTTGCTTTTTTACTTCCATCAGCACAAATCAGATAGGTAATATACCATGTCAAGGGTGAGTGAGAAGCCAAAGTTAACAGGACAGACACTAGAAAAATCTAAAGTTTGGTTAAAAATTGCTGTAGCCGTGCCTGTAGTGATCGCAGCTGGATACCTAGCTACAGCCAAAATTGAACAATTAAAAAAACTAACTTCCTCCGTATCCATGACACCAACTCCTAGAAGCATCAGTGCTATAGGAAGATTAGAACCGCGAGGAGAAGTGATTAAAATTGCTGCCCCTAACTCAGGACTCTCAGCAGGTTCACGAGTGCAGCAACTCTTAGTCAGAGAAGGACAACGAGTGCAGCAAGGTCAAGTCATTGCTATTTTAGACAGCCGTGATAGTAACATGGCTGCAGTTGAAGAAGCAAAAGCCAAACTGCAAGAATCTCGTGCAAATTTAGGCCAAATAAGAGCTGCTTCCCCAAGAGATATTCAAGCTCAAGCAGCCATAATTGCGCGTTTGCAAGCACAGTTAAATGGGGAAAAAGAAGCTCAACAAGCGAGCATTTCCCGCATAGCAGCCGAGTTAAGTGGTGAAAAAGTTGCTCAACAAGCCGGTATCAAACGTCTAGAAGCTGAACTCAGAGGGCAAAAAGACGGTTTAAGAGCAACCATTTCCAAAGTACAAGCTGAACAGCGTGACGCTGAAGTTGATGCCGGACGCTATGAGTTTTTATACGGAGAAGGTGCTATTTCTCAGCAAGAAAGAGATAAAAGGCGTTTGCGTGCGGCTACAGCTAATCAGCAACTGCGTGAAACTCAAGCCAGTTTGAGAGAAGCACTGGGAACATTACAACAACAAATAGCACAAGCCAGAGCTACCCAAGTTCAAACGCTCGCCACCTTAGAACAGCAACTAATCGAAGCCACAGCTACCCGCGAGAAAACGGTAGCCACTTTGCAAAAGCAAATAGACGAAGAAAGAGCCAGATTGAGTAGACTGCTTGATGTTCGTCCCACTGATGTACAAATGGCACAAGCCCAAGTTACTAATGCAATGGCAGTGATCAGAAAAGCCCAAGCAGAACTGCAATTAAGTTACGTCAAAGCACCAACCCCCGGTGAAATTTTAAAAGTTCACACCAAATCAGGGGAAGTCATGAGTACAAATGGCATTGCTGAAATTGGACAAACTGATCAGATGTTTGTAGTTGCAGAAATTCCTGAAGATAGTATTGGTAAAATCCGTGTTGGTCAACGGGCGACTATCACCAGTGATAACGGCGCATTTAACGACCAATTAAAAGGAACTATAACCGAAATTGGCAGAAAAATTGGCAAAAAAGATGTGTTAAATAACGATCCAGCCGCAGATATTGATGCCAGAGTAGTCGAAGTAAAAATTGCTCTCCCCTCAAATTATAGTCAGCGAGTTTCCGGTTTAACAAATGCCAAAGTTATGGTAGAAATTAATACCGATGAACTTCCTCATAAACAGTAGTCAGTCAAAGAAGTGATACTGCAATATCTCATAGCAAATGACTCAGAAAATACCTTTATCTTGGCTACAACTAACCAGGGAAAAAACTCGCCTAGCTGTGGCTTTGTCAGGTATTGCTTTCGCTGATATTTTGATGTTTATGCAGCTTGGTTTCCGAGATGCACTATATTACAGCAACGTCAGAATGCACGGCAGTTTAAAGGGTGACATTGTTCTAATTAACACTCAATCTAATGCCGTGTTAGCAATGAAACCTTTTTCCCAACGGCGATTATATAAAGCCTTAGATTTACCAGCAGTAGAGTCAGTATATCCCATATATTTGGACTACACAAGCTGGAAAAATCCCATAACAGGTCGCCCCCGCAGCATCCTCACTTTTGGTATCAATCCTGAACTTAATGTCTTTGATTTACCTGGTGTTGAGGAAAATTTAGATAAACTTAAACTACCTGATGTAGTATTATTTGACCGTTCTTCCAGACTTGAATATGGTCCAATCGCCGCTGATTTTGATCAAGGAAAAAATGTAACAGCAGAAGTTAGACGACGAAAAATAAAAGTCACAGGATTATTTACTTTAGGTGCATCCTTTGGTGCAGATGGAAACCTAATTACCAGCGATGTCAACTTTTTGCGGTTATTTACTACCCGACAAAGAGGATTAATTGATATTGGCTTAATTAAATTAAAACCAGGAGCAGATCCCAACCAAGTCGCCGCCTATTTGCGAACTTATTTACCTACAGATGTCAATATTTTAACCAAACGAGAATTTATTGACTATGAAAGAAATTACTGGGCAAGTAGTACCGCTATTGGCTTTATTTTCACATTAGGAACAATTATGGGTTTTATTGTCGGAACTGTAATTGTTTATCAGATTTTGTATACAGAAGTAACAGAGCATTTGTCTGAATATGCTACCCTCAAAGCCATAGGTTATACACAAAACTATTTATTAACTGTCATTCTTCAAGAAGCATTCATGTTAGCAGTTTTAGGATATCTACCTGGATTTGCTTGCGCTTTGTTTATGTACCATGTGGCTAGAGATGCTACACTTCTACCAGTTTTTATGAGTCATGAACGCGCCATCATGGTGCTAATATTAACAATTTTTATGTGTTTTATATCTGGAATAATCGCTATGAGAAAATTACGTTCCGCCGATCCAGCAGATATTTTTTAAAGGTAAGAATTCAGGAGTCAGGAGTCAGGAGTCAGAAGTCAGGAGTTCAGGAGAAGAAAATATTGCCCCATCACCCCCATCACCCCCATCTATCTACCCCATCTCCCTACACCTTTACACCCATACACCCTTATGATCAACACACAACCTGTAATCGCCATTCAAAATATTAACCATTACTACGGCAGAGGTGCGCTTAGAAAACAAATTCTATTTGATATTAATCTAGAAATATATGCCGGAGAAATTGTGATTATGACTGGTCCATCTGGTTCAGGTAAAACTACATTACTGAGCTTAATAGGTGGGTTGCGGTCTGTACAGGAAGGAAGTTTAAAATTTTTAGGTACAGAACTTTCAGGCTCCAGTCAAAGTAAACTAGTGCAAAGCAGACGTAATATAGGTTATATTTTTCAAGCTCACAATTTACTAGGATTCTTAACTGCTAGGCAAAATGTGCAAATGGCAGTCGAATTAAATAATACTATTTCTCAATCAGAAGCTATTAAGAAGTCAGAAGCAATGTTGGGATCAGTTGGCTTGGCAGAACGAATAAACTACTATCCAGACAATCTATCTGGTGGGCAAAAACAAAGAATAGCCATCGCCCGCGCCCTAGTCAATCATCCTCCATTAGTCCTAGCAGATGAACCCACCGCCGCATTAGATAAACAATCAGGACGTGATGTGGTAGAAATCATGCAGCGTCTGGCCAAAGAACAAGGAACTGCTATTTTATTAGTCACCCATGATAACCGCATCTTAGATATAGCCGATCGCATCGTCGAGATGGAAGACGGTTTATTAACTCGTGATGCCCAAAATGTAGTTAGTAGTCCCAAGGTAGCAGAAGGAGTTTAAGAGCCTTGTGCCTTGTTTTTTTGAATTGGTGGATTCGGGGGTATAGTAGCATTCGGTTGGCGAGTAGTACGGAAGGTTACATTTACACCTTCATTGGATTGTTCCAGCACTAACAGAGGAGTCGGTTTAGCCTTTTGATCCCAGTGCATATAAACAATCCGACCTTGAATTGTCGGCTGCCATGAATCGTCATCTTCTCTAGGACTAAGGTAAGTTTCTATACAGTCTATGATTTGACTAATAGTAGCAGAAGTAGCTTGGGTAGGTAATTTCATCAAGCGAATTTGAACCCGAAACAGTACTCGCTTAACAATATTGGGTGAAACACCAGTTTCATACTCAACATCAAAAATTTCATCCAGCTGTCTACCAGCGTTACTAGCAATCCCAACTTGTCCCTGTTGAGATTGTCCTGGACGCAGCGCCAGAGAAATTTTATCTTTAATCTTGAGTTTAATTTGATTAACAACCCCAAAATGAAATACCTCCTCTGACATCCGCATTCGCAGATAATCGAGGTTAAAGTCCCGTGAGTGAACTAAATCAGGGTTAGTTTCCATTTTGCGAATGGTTTCCAGCGCTAACTTCAATTTTTTTTCTAATTCTCTAGTCCGAAATTTTTCAAACTTAACTTTTTTATCATAGTTACGCACTAAAATTTTGCCATACAAAATCCCTGCAATTAGGGCTAAAAGTAGTCCTCCACTGCTAAACATTAATAAATATGTGATTGGAGATTCACTAGCTGGCACTGTTTTGATCGTCTTTTGAGTCCTCGAAGTTGAAGACTGGGCCAGAAACAAGATATTAAGCATGATTAGCAAACTGAAAAATATTACTCTTATATGATTAGGATGCCCAAATTTTGATTATCACATTACCCTATCGTTAGTGTTTTTTT
Source organism: 'Nostoc azollae' 0708 (assembly GCF_000196515.1). Classification (NCBI taxonomy): domain Bacteria; kingdom Bacillati; phylum Cyanobacteriota; class Cyanophyceae; order Nostocales; family Nostocaceae; genus Trichormus; species Trichormus azollae. The sequence goes on along the minus strand of NC_014248.1, from coordinate 77,576 downwards.
ACATCATGATTTCCCAATCCCCATTTTATATGTCTAGTCACATTAGTCATTCTCATGACTTGAGCAATATTCGTCTCGTAGCTACAGATATGGACGGGAATTTAACAACCTACGGAAAATTTACATCTTCACTATTGCAAGCTTTGGAGAATTTTGCCGCCTCTGGAGTACAGGTACTGATTGTAACTGGAAGATCAGCGGGTTGGGTGAATGAATGGGCTAAATAGTTGAATGCCGGTTGCAGGTGCCGTAGCAGAAAATGGTGGTTTGTCCTGTCCATCTACAAGATTAGAATCAGTAGCTTTAACACCCATTCCTAATTTAGCTAACCATCGTCAGCATTTAGGGACAATGTTTGAAAAATTACAATTGAAATCTCCTCAAATGACGGAATCTGCTGATAATTGTTTTGGTATCACTGACTGGACGTTTCATGTAGCAGCTTTGACAGAGAATGAACTGCAATATCTCAGTGTTCTTTGTCAACAACAGGGCTGGGGATTTACTTACAGCAATGTCCAATGTCATATTAAACCCCAAGGACAAGATAAGGCAGTGGGATTGTTACAAGTTTTACGCGAATATTCCCCAGAATATACAGCATCGGAAATTGTCACCAACTGTGACAATTTCCGATGATGAAAGTTTATTTGAACAACGTTATTTTCCAATTTCCTTTGGTGTAGCCAATGTTAGCAAATACTCCAGTCAAGTTGCAGCATCAACCAGCATACATAACGACTGCGGCTTCAGGAGAAGGATTTTCTGAGTTATCCAATTATATTTTGCAAAGCTTTTCTGCAAATAATTCGTAATTATTAATTAACTCCCATGCTCAATCATATCAATCTCCCATAACGTGCAGTGACGGGATAATCAGGATTGGACTGATTATATAACCAAGCCCACATTTGATCACCAGAAGAAAAATGCCACCACTCTCTAGGATTGCGTTTAAATCCTGCTTTTAGCATGATATCTCGTAACAATTGACGGTTAGCATGATAGTTTGGGTTACTTTGAGCATAATAATCTGGGTGGGATCGCACAGACATCTCATCAATTGCAGAACCCATATCTACAACTTCCCCATTATCATCCACCAGCGTAATATCCACCACAGCACCTGTACTATGGGGAGGAGGAGTATTCATATCCAAACTTGGTACAGCCCAAATTTCATATACCTGTTGCCAAACCTCTTCTCGTTGCTGGGGTGATAACTCTTCTGCACTCACTCCCCTCGCTCGCAACGCTTCCCCAAAGCTGTAATCCACCATAAACTGCTGTACACCTACAGGTCGATAACCATCAAAAATTTGAATATACCAACCAGGATGCAGCAACTGTAAATAATTTTGCGCCTCAATTAAATTCTTAACAACACTCTCACGCAGATAATAAGGTGAGTATTCCCCATAAGTAGCACCTAACTTTTCATAAGGATGGGGAGATTCCACAGCAAATAACTCCAGAGGAATCTTCACTAATGGTTCACCACATTCAATAATCGAGATTTGGTGATAAGGTTGCATTTATTTTAAATTTGGGATTTTAGATTTGTAAGAGTTGAGAAATCAAAATTAATAAAATCGTCAGATTAAGAATTTAACACATTAATAGACATCCGTCCAATAATTCCTTGCCCTCAGATTTATCTGTGGGGTGAATCCAAAATCCTGTTAGAGGATGACACAACTAAAATTATGCCCTTCCTACAAATTAATCATTAGACCTCTTGCAGAACTAATTTTATGTTATAAAAGGGGGTTTGTCTTGGTTTTAGCCAAAAGTTAGAGTTACAGGGTTATGTTTGAATTAGCGAGCCCAAAGAACACCAAAAATACATAAAACCTAAAACTATTTATCATACCACAGAAACGATTTTCCAAGAGGTCTATTCTGCACATAGAAGACTGATTTATTCTGAATAATATAAGTAGGTGGGTGTTAACAATTGTTGTTATGACAAGGCAAAAGGCAAAAGACAATAGGTTTTGGTCAATTTTACTTTTCGTTACATACTAGTCTTAGAGAAGTCGCTGTGGGTCTACGGTTTTTTTGTGCCTTCCTACTTATTGTCACTCAATCCTGACAATTTTAACTCTGTTTTAACGCTTATGAAATTCAATCTGTTTTTTGAGAATTCTTACATCATAATTCTGAAAAAAACCATGACCAAGTAAACCAATCTCAGCTTTAGGCGCAATAGAAATTTGGGCATTATTGACAACAACACTCCCACCAGAGACAGAAAGAATTGTTATAGTTTGGAATTCTACTACACTACCATCAGCAATAGTGAATCGACTTTTTCCCGCAGGCTTGATATTCGACTTTTTCGCGATTTCTTGAGTAATCAGGATACCACTTGCACCAGTATCAAAAACCATCTCAAAAACTTGACCACCATTAAACTTAACATATATAATCGGATTCTTTGCCTGACGACCCTTCATAGGGACGCGAAAAAAAGTATCCGTGGTTTGTATAACCTTGCATATTTCCCCCAAATTGATACTACCTGATGATGTCGTCATAAAACAAAGACCCGGATCATTAGCTTTTGCTACCGATAGCACTGTTAAAACCATTAACCCAGATAAAAACCTAATCCATCTGCTTTGAATAGGTTGCATTTTTTAGATAAGATTTAGGTAGTATAGATTATCTTATACTAGATTCATCTAAGATACTTAGATTTCATCGTGGTTAGATTTACACAAGGCACATAACACTAACTTTTATAAGAGTTGGGAACAAGTTAAAAGAAGTTAAAAGAATAGAACTTACACAACTGCCTATTAACCCACATTCGGCACTTCATTTTGTAGTAAATATACATAAAAATGTAGGAATAGTACAAATAACTACATAGTGAACACATACTTAAATTGTAAAACAATAGACAATACAATAAAAATTGCCAACAACTTGCAACTCATAAGTATTGAGAATAAATTCAGAATAAAAGATGAGAAGATGAATGTAAATAAGCCTGAATTAAATAAAATTACCCGAAAATATGAATTACTAAAAGGAAGAGGTTGAGAGTAATAACTTGGATCACTTGGGAATAATAGATGACATAAGAATTTTAGAAAAAATTAATAAGATATTCTTAATAGAGAGTAGAGAGAAAGTGAATACAGGAGAAACAGTCAAAGCAATCATTATGGACTAGGTTTTCTATGGAGACTATTATATTTATTTCCTCAATTCTTTGAGGAAAAAGCTATAGAACATTTATTAGGAGCGGGAACTGAAGGCGAAGATTTAAATGATGATAGAATAGGCACAGTAATGGATAAGCTATACAAATATTATGGATTAACTAAATTATTATTCCTAATAATTGCCCTAGAAGTAGTAGAAAAATATGGAGTAGCAATCAACCAAATATTCCCATTTAGGTTCAACCTCATTGCATTTGCATGGAGAGTATAATAATTGCCTGAATAATTGAGGACAAGAATTAGGAATGAACCGAGAAAATCCTATTAACATCACACAAGGATATTCTCGTGACCATAGTCCAGACTTAAAACAATGTATATTAGATTTACTAGTAAGTAGTGAGGGAGATATACCCGTATTTTTTAGAGGAGCATCAGGAAATGAATCAGATAAAGCAGTATTTGCTCAAATCTTCGTGGAGTATGACAAACAAATAGATTTTGAAAGTATAATGGTGGCTGATAGTGCATTATATAGCGACAGTAATTTAAAATTAATGTCGAACATGAAATCGATAATTCGAGTACCTTTATCCATTGAAAAAGCCAAAAACTTGGTCAAAGGATTTACCAGTACAGAACTGAAACCAAGTGAAATCAAAGGATATAGCTATCAAGAAGAAAAAGTATCTTATGGGGGAATAGAGCAAAGATAGCTATTAGTAGAAAGTACAGACAGAAAAAAAGCAGACCTAAAGAAATTAACCCAAAGCATTCAAGAGGAGTTTCTAAAAACCAGTAGACAAGTAGGTAGATTAGTCAAAGAAAAATTTCAACAGACATCCTTAGCGGAATTAAAGATTCAAGAACTGGCAGCACAATTAAAATATCATAAAATATCGGACTTAGAAATTACCGATAGGTTAAATAAATGACAAACAGTAGTTTATCAACTAAGAGGTAAACTAATAGAAAATCAGGAGTTAATCACCCAACATCATAACTCTTGTGGTCGATTTATTTTAGCAAGGCATATTTTAGAGACAAGGAGATTAGAAATCATAGGAATATTGAGAATATATAGAGAAGAGAAATCAACAGAAAGAGGATTTAGATTTATCAAGGACCCGTTATTTTTCGCCCATAGTCTTTTTGTGAAAAGTCCAGAAAGAGTAGAGACAATGATGATGTTAATGGCATTGGGTCTTTTGGTTTATAATCTGGGAGAAAGACAATTGAGAATCTCTTTAAAGACGCAAAAAGCGACAGTTAAAAACCAACTGAATAAACCTACAGAATCCCCTACTTTACATTGGATATTTCAGAGCCAGTGCCTTGGGCTGGTTCCCCGACTTGTTAGGGAAGCTCCTCGGAAAGAGGCAGCAACTGGCGTATGTTTCCAAGGGATTCATTTTCTGATTACAGAAGGAGTTCATAGGATTATGAACTTGACAGAGAAACTTTGTCGAATTTTCCAATTCTTACCTACAGCTTGTCAAAAGTATTATTTATTTTCTGAGTTCTCAAATCTCTAATTCACTATTGCATAGTCTTGTATTTTCATAAGTGATTGAAAAATTCAAATTCAACTTCAACATTGTTGTCTAAATAGCTTTTTTTATACAATAAGAAAGCTGGAACTTTGACGTGTATAATTTATTTATATTTCCATGGCTACTGGATTTTTAAAAACTATAGTTCTGAATTCCCTGTAAATGTAGTTTATTTATGCTACTTATTGAAGTGCGGAATGTGGGATTAACATAAGTTGCCAATTAGGAGCGCCTCACAAATGGTAAACTACCCCCTACGAATGAAAGAAACTGTTTTTCTTCACCTGCACCCTAGTTTTGGTCAATCATGATGGTCACAACAGGATTTTTCCGCTAGTCCTGGTACAGGATCATAACCACCAGGATGGAAAGGATGACAGCGTAAAATCCGCAAAGTTGCCATCCAACCACCACGCAGTAGCCCAAAACGTTCGATCGCTTGGATAGCATACATCGAACAAGTTGGTTGAAAGCGACAAGTAGGAGGAAAAAGAGGAGAGACGAATAACCGATAGCCTTTAATAATCCAAATCAATAATATTTTCATAGCCTAAATCTAATAAAGTAGTGATAGAAGTCAAGAACTTTCTGTGTTGATTACATTATTTCCTGGTTTGGAATCTATTTCTCTATTGTGGCTGCAAATTACCCTTGCTGCTGCTTGGGTTGTATTGATAATCCTTATCGCTTGGGGAGTCAGTCGTTTTACCAACAGTGAACCAGAAATCATCCGCAAAATCGTGCATATTGGCACTGGGAACGTAATTTTGATCGCTTGGTGGTTAAACATTCCAGCCACTGTGGGTATTACAGCTTCGATTTTCGCCAGTATCATCACACTATTGTCCTACATCTTCCCAATTTTGCCAGGAATTAATAGCGTTGGCCGCCAAAGTTTAGGAACATTTTTTTACGCTCTCAGTATTGGTATTTTAGTAGCTGGATTTTGGTATTTACAACAACCACAATATGCTGCTATAGGAATTTTAACTATGGCTTGGGGAGATGGACTAGCAGCTTTAATTGGGCAACGTTTTGGTAAACATAAATATAAACTTTTGGGCTCAAACAAAAGCTGGGAAGGTTCTTTTACAATGACATTCCTTAGTTTCCTAATTAATATGTTTATTTTATTGGGAACACAAGGAAACATCTGGCAAACATGGGTAATATCAATACTTGTAGCTATAGTAGCGACTACATTAGAAGCTTTTTCATTTTTAGGTATTGATAATTTAACAGTTCCTGTTGGTAGTGCGGCCTTAGCTTATAGCTTAATTCAGATACTGGTGCTTAATTGAATAGCTAAATACTAAGTTATACATTGCTTGCAATATACCCTCAGAAAACTGAAGAATCTGTATGGATTTAGCAAGTAAAGTCAAAAACATAAAATATTTAATATACCTTCTCTAAAGGTATGATTATATCTGTGAAAATTAAAAGACTTTATATCTACTTTGAGAAGTAGAACTACCAAATTCGAATTCTATCCCTAGATTTATGAATTGGTGAGGAAGAATGCTTATAGTTGGGTTATTAGGTGGCGATTCACCGAATTTCTTAAGTGAGGCTAAAAATTAATTATGCCAAATCAAATAAATGCGTCCGATTTGTTTGTTGTCTTATCTGATCACCAACAAGAGTTTTTAACTGGTGGGGCTGACTTTGAACTAGCTGGTAGTAACTATGCCAACAGATTAGCAAACCTGCAAGGTACCACAGCTTCCGGCCCTGCTGGTAGTACTGGTAACTCTATTGGTACAACTTCCGCTGTCAACACCGCAGCCCAGGACTTGTTGGGATTAGGTGCGCCGACAGTCCCAACTGTTGGTGCGTTGGGTGCAGCGCCAATTCTCAATGGTCTAGCAGCAGCCCCATTAGCAGCTGCACCAGCCGCAGGTTTAGGTGGACTAGGTGGCTTGGGCGCTCCTGGCTTTGGTGGTTTAGGTGGCTTTGAACCTGGCATTATCTAAATCAGTTCAACCTTGTCACCATTCCCACAGGTGGCTAGAAAATTAATTTTCATACCATATCACTTCGCCTATCTAGACTTGGGAATGGTGTATCGGGGTGATCAAAGAGGCAAATACCCAGGTTTTTCTCGATACCCCTACCCAAACGACAACTGTTATTTCCCATAACTAACTGATGATTATAGTTCAGTTACATCAAGGTGCATCTTGATCTATGCGGTGCTGCTGGTACTTAGCAAACTGAGCGTTCTGGGTTTCCTATTGTTTGTTGGGAGTTAGCAAGCAGACATTCCATGACAGATGCTGTAGGCTTTCTTGTTACCCAAAATAACACTGCATACATACATAAGTAATTCTTTGGAATCCTTTATTTGATTATTACGTAAGTGAGGCTAAAAATTATGTCAGATCAAATAAACGCATCCGACTTGTTTGTTGCTTTATCTGATGACCAACAAAAATTTTTAACTGGTGGGGCTGACTTTGAACTAGCTGGTAGTAACTATGCCAACAGATTAGCAAACCTGCAAGGTACCACAGCTTCCGGCCCTGCTGGTAGTACTGGTAACTCTATTGGTACAACTTCCGCTGTCAACACCGCAGCCCAAGACTTGTTGGGATTAGGTGCGCCGACAGTCCCGGCTGTTGGTGCGTTGGGTGCAGCGCCAAGTCTCGATGGTCTAGCAGCAGGAAATCCAGCACTAGGAGCCGATGCTTTCATCAATCCTGTCCTTACCAGTCCTCTAGGAGGCTTAGGTTTAGGAGCGCCCGGAACACTTTTGTAGAAGTCTTAGGATTTGTGTAACAATAAACTGAACAGTTTTTATATGGAAGTTGGATTAACAATCCATTTTCGATAAAAATTGTACAACTTATTTTTACATGATGCTTTAATAGAAGACCTATTGGTATATTTGCCGTAGGCAATTAGCAAATTTTGCCGCATTCCCTTTTCTTATCAAGAAACTGTATTTTGGAAATTAGAGCGTTTCAGGTATCTAGTTCCATTTGTCATTTGAAATTTGGGATTGTGAAAAGTTTACTTCATAATTTTTTCAGCAATTCATCTGTGGCAATCATTTTTCTAATTCGTATAAGTTTCTGTCTCTTGGGAAGTAGCAAGTAAGTATGGATTATAGGAGCTTTTATATTATTTTCTTAACTGCAAACTCTGAATTATCTCACTTTTATAAGAGAGATAATTAAATCCATGATTCAGTTTCTGGAATCCTGTATTTGAATATTACGCAAGTTGCGCCAAAAATCATGTCAGTGCATATTATTATATCCAATTTGTTGGCAGATTTATGTGAACAGCAACAGGAGATTCTAACTGGCGGTACAGACTTTGAGTCATCTGGCAGTAATTTTGCTAACAGACTAGTTATGTTACGAGGGTCTGTATTTTCTGGACCAAACGGTAGTTTCGCAAATTCATCAGGTCAAAGTTTACAAGTCAATACCGCTGCACAAGATTTATTGGGATTGGGTGCGCCATCTATACCTAACTTTCCGGCTTTGGGTTCTGCACCAGTTCTCACTGGCTTACCCGCAGAATTTACAACAGGGTTAGGTGGTTTAGGTCGCTTATTAGGTTTAGGTGACTTCGGACAAAGTTTTAGCGGTTTTGGCAGATGAATAAATTCAGCCAAACTAAAAAACTATGGGAGGCAAACAATCATGTCATGTCAAATTATCATACTCAAATTATTTGTTGAGTTATCTGAAGGGGAACAGGAATTAATGTCTGGTGGTGCTGAACCTCAGATTAATAACAACAATTTTGCTCAAAGAACTGGAAATACAAATTCAACCAATAAGACTGGTATATTAGGCAATGTTTCTCAGATTAATAGCCAACTAGCTGATGTCAATAGTGGTGGACAAACAATTTTGTCATCTGATGCTCTGGGAGTTTCTCCTATGGGTGGTGTAAATAATTTTGCACCCAGCCAACCATTTTCATCAAAAATAGTTTAGTAAGTAGAATACTCATGAACCTAAAGATTTTGTTTCTTTTATTTGTAACAAAGAAATCACGCTATCTGTGGGGCTTTACCAATTTAAAAGCTAATTTAACTAAGGTGAACAATCATGTCAAATTCCATCACTATACAAAAACTGCTAGTTGAGTTATCTGATCAACAACAGGAGCTTTTATCTGGTGGTCAGGCTGGGTCTGCTGATCCACTTCTTACCCCTATTACTGCTCTCAGAGGCAGACCAGTAAATCCAATTGGTAAAGCTATCAATGATGGTTCAGAAACTAAATTGGGTAATAATACTCTACAAGGAGTAACTAATTCTAGACTACTAGGTAGTATTGGTAATTCCACTGGACAGGGTGAGGGTACTAGTACTGGTGCAGAAGATATTATGATTTTGCCAGCATTTTTGGGTTTCAGTCAAACACTCTAGAGTTTATGGTTTCTCATTTCAGAAAACTTTGTCAATTTTGGCAGACTAAAATCTCCGCCATTTATACATTAATACAACATAATTCAAGAGTCAGAAGTCAGGTTTTCGGTTTAAATTATGTACTTAATTTACCTGCAATATGCTGTAGCTAGAACAAATGTGCTGTATACAGCCAATTTTTGTATACAAAATTTATTCCCAAATAAATTTGGAATGATTAAACAGTTAAGTTTGAGGCTTGAGTAAGTTTTTTACATCAAATTTATTTTACTGTTTTCTTTGTCTAGTAAACACTGACAATTTAATTGTCATAGTTATCATTTCATTGTGATTGGCTAAATCAGTAATTTAAAACTCAATCGGCAAGTAAATATGTGGAATCTGGTGTTTGTAATTAGGAAGGGGGGAGAGGAGATTCTTACTACTCGCTCAACGTAAGTGAGGTCTTTGAGTGAGATTGAGCGTTCTCCTCTGTTTTTTTCTCAGCGTTGCCCACGTCAGAGATTGAAAGAAAAGTTTTTGCTATGGTCAGCCGTTACTTTTCGTATCCCCCACTAATGATTATAGAGGATTCTTGACCATGATGTTTACTATTGTGAGAGACTTATTTTATTCTGGTGCTGTTTACTTGAATTAAGACCTGTTGTTATCCTGTTTTGACAAGGTTGATATTTCGGATATTCTTTATCTTCACCAAAAGATAGAGGGAAAGATATCTTTTTTGAAGGGTATTTCTCGAGAGGTGGTTCTGAATAATCGCCGAACTATAAAATGTTAAACTTGGCTGCTTGATTATTTTTCTCCAAGTAGAACACTTTTACAAATTTTTACTACTCTCTGAGGACAGGTTACTTCAGACAGTGATTTTTCTGTGAAATGGGATTTGCAATTAAGTTATGTGGAGTTATCTAAGCCGTCTCAATATCACCTGCGAACCCAGATAATCCTTATGTCTGTTGATATTTAAAACAAAAAGGTGCAACACTGTGGACTATTTACGCCGCTATGAAAATAATGTTTGGAATGGATCTCATGATCCAAATTCTGAACATCTGCATTTAGTTGAAGTTAATGAGTTTCTACCCCAAATTCACAAATGGACTAGCATTGGTGTGGGGGTAATGTTGACTATTTTTGTAGTGGGTGTAGGTTTGACAACTGTACTCAATTACAAAGTAACAGTAAAGGTTCCTGCCAGTATTAGACCGATGGGAGAACTAAGGCTAGTTGAGTCAGCCATTTCTGGTCAGGTGCAAAAGATTGTGGTTAAAGACAATCAGATTGTAACTCAGGGGGATGCGATCACTTACGTTGATGATTCCCGTCTACAAACCCAAAAAAGCCAACTACAAAGTAATATTCAGCAAGGTCAATTACAAATTGTACACATTGATGCTCAACTAGGTGAAATTAATACTCAGATTTCGGCACAGGCAAATTTAAATAATCGCACAATTTTAGCTGCACAAGCTGAGTTAGGTGGTACTCAACGCAACTTTGATGATCAACAAATCAAAGCTAATGCAGAAATGTCACAAGCCGAAGTGGCTTTAAGATTTACGAAATCACAACTTGAACGCTTACAACAAGATAGAGTATTAACCACAACGATAGATGAAGCACAAACAGCGTTAAATCTTGCCAAGTTGCAAAGAGATAGATTGCAAGTGATCGCTAATTCTGGTGCAATATCTCACAGTATGTTGGAAGAAAAACAACAAGCCGTTAAATCTGCCCAAGCCAAGTTAGAACAAGCTAAGAACAACGCTGAAACTCTCCTTGAAGAAAAACAACAAGCCCTAGAAATTGCTCGAACAAATCTATATAAAGCAAGAACAGCTATCAATCCTAGTAATTCTGCGGTAATTATCGCATCGGAACGAATAAAACAAGAAGAAGCTAGGAGTGAAGCTACCTTAGCCGCTTTGAAAAAAGAACTTCAGACTCTACTCCAACAACGTCTAGAAATTCAAAAGCAGCTTATTCGTGGTCGTCAGGACTTGCTACAAACACAAACTGATTTGAATCAGAGTGTAATTCGCGCACCTATTACTGGCACTTTACTACAATTAAGACTTCGCAACCCTGGACAAGTGGTACAACCCAGTGAAGCGATTGCTCAGATCGCTCCCTTGAATGCTCCTTTACAAATCAAGGCTTATGTACCTGCTCAAGAGATTAACAAAGTAGAAGCAGGTCAAAAAGTCCAAATGCAAGTTTCTGCTTGTCCTTATCCAGATTACGGCACTCTCAAAGGCATTGTCAAAAACGTTGCCCCAGATATTTTTCCAGTTGCACAAACCCAATCTCAAAATAATACAGCCGCAAATATTCAGCAGGTAAATGGTTATGAAGTAACTATTGAACCAGAAACATTATATGTAGGTAGAGGCGATCGGCAATGTCATCTCCAACCAGGAATGCAAGGTCGAACTGATATTATTTCCCGTGAAGAAACTGTAGTGCAATTTATTCTCAGAAAAGCTCGACTAATTACTGATTTATAATTAGTCATTAATCATTGGCTACTAGTTGTTGGTCATTAGTTGATTTACAGACGTTTTCTGTTTTTAAATTTTGAATTTCAACTTTTGTATTATATGTTTAATCCATTCAAATCTCAAAAACAATACCAATCTGTTTTACAGGCAAGTGAAGAAGACTGTGGTGCAGCTTGTCTAGCTTCCATTTGCAAATATTACGGACGCTTCTTAACCATAAATAAAAGCCGAGAAGCCGTAGGAACAGGACAACTAGGTACAAGTTTATTAGGTTTAAAACGTGGATCTGATAATTTAGGATTCAATGCTAGAGCTGTTAAAGCCTCACCAGAACTTGTAGATAGAATCACAGAAATTCAACTACCAGCAATTATTCATTGGCGCGGTTATCACTGGGTTGTTTTATATGGACAACGGGGTAAAAAGTATGTCATTGCTGATCCGGCTGTAGGTATTCGCTATATCAAACGCGAAGAATTAGTAGCAGCTTGGAACGGAGTCATGCTCTTACTGGAGCCAGATCCAGAGCGTTCTTCTCAACAACCCCAAGAAAAACCTCACGGTGGGTTGTTACGCTTCTTCATGCGAATATTGCCCTATCGGGGATTACTCACTCAGGTATTGATGATCAATATTATCCTGGGTATCCTAGCTCTAGGAACTCCTGTTTTAATTCAATTACTAACCGATGATGTCCTGGTGCGGGGAGATATTCAGCTACTTACAGTAGTAGTATCTGCTGTTGTCGTTATGACCATATTTAGTAGTAGTTTACAAGTCATTCAAGCTACTATGATTGCTCATTTTGGGCAACGATTGCAATTAGGCTTAGTCTTAGATTTTGGACGCAAAATACTGCAATTACCCTTAAATTACTATGAGTCTCGCCGCAGTGGTGAAATTACAAGTAGGTTAAGTGATATTAATGAAATTAATCAATTACTTTCTCAGGTAGTAGTTCTTTTGCCTAGCCAAATTTTTATTGCCGTTATTTCATTTTGCTTAATGATGTTTTATAGCTGGCAATTAACAATAGCTGTAATTGTTTGTGGTGTTTTAATGACTTTATCAAGTCTGCCATTTTTGCCAATTCTTCAACAGAAAAACCGCAGTATATTAGTTTTAGGAGCAGAAAATCAAGGGGTATTAGTAGAAACTTTTAAAGGCGCACAAGTAATCAAAACAACTAATGCTGCTCCTCAATTTTTGGATGAATTTCAAACCCGTTTTGGTCGTCTAGCTAATCTTACTTTCAGCACAATTCAAATTGGTATTATCAACGGTACTATTGCAAAACTTCTTTCTACTCTTGGTGGTGTAATTCTACTGGGTATAGGCAGTATGTTAGTAATTAGCAACAAATTAACTATTGGTCAGATGCTGGCTTTTAATGCCTTACAGGTGAATGTTTTAGCTTTAATTGGTTCTTTGGTAGGATTAGTAGATGAATATTTCCGTTCTCAAACTGCAATTTCTCGTTTGCTAGAAGTTATTGATGCCACACCGGAAGTAGTTGGAGGTAGTGAAAAGCCTATTGCACAAATCGCTGTTGATGCTGATATTCATTTCTCTCATCTTACATTTCACCACCCCGGAAGAGTTGATTTATTAGAAGATTTTTCTCTTAAACTTCCGGGTGGAAAGGTGATTGCTTTAATTGGTAAATCAGGTTGTGGTAAAAGTACCTTAGCAAAATTGATAGCAGGTTTATATCAGCCAACTTCAGGTAATATTCGCATTGGGGTTTTTAATATCCATGACCTTTCTCTTGATTGTTTGCGACAACAAGTAGTTTATGTACCCCAAGAACCTCATTTTTGGAGTCGATCAATTTTAGAAAACTTTCGTTTAGGAACACCTTCTATTCCTTTTGATCAAGTTGTTAAAGCCTGTGAAATTGCTGATGCCGATGGTTTTATTAGTCAATTACCTAACAAGTATCAAACGGTGTTAGGAGAATTTGGTGCAAATCTTTCTGGTGGACAGAGACAACGATTAGCGATCGCACGCGGAATACTTACCAATCCACCCATTTTAATCTTAGACGAAGCAACCGCAGGACTAGATCCAGTAAGCGAAACTCATGTCTTAGATCGATTGTTCGCATCTCGTAAAGGTCAAACCACAATTTTGATTACCCATCGTCCCAGTGTGGTTAATCGAGCAGATTGGATAGTGTTAATGGATAAAGGTCAAGTAGAACTCCAAGGTAGCCTAGAAACTTTTCTTTCTCAGAAGGGAGAGTATATGAAGTTTTTAACTATATAAAATTAATGCTCTCGTCTTGTAAGGATTTAACACTATGGCAGATAATCACACATCTAACCATCAGGCACTATTTCATGATTTATCTGAAGCAAATCAAGAAATATTAATTGCTGGGCAAGGTTTTAATGTTATTGGTAAAACTGACTTTTTCTTCCAAAAAACTGACATTGACAGCGCCGCAGATAGTGACTTAAATCTAGAAGGTAGTGAATCTATTACACAAAGTAGTAAATATAAGTTATCACAAATTAGCATAGGTACTTCTTTCACTTTTGGTATACCCATAATCAATTATCCTGGTAACAAATTGAGTGATTTTTTACCTAATTTCCTAAATAAATTGTTTTCCTGAAGCACAAATCTGGCTCTTGCCTTGTTTTTATGGTGATTTAGGACCAATTATAGCATAACCCTTACCCCGCAAGGGTTATGAATAACTATGCTCTGTCTTGAATGAAATGCCTATGAAATAAACCCAGTTTTCCTTAAAAATAATTCAAGAACCGGAAATTTAAAATTTAAACATCATTGTGTAGATAGAAAATAATATATATATTATTTTCTATCTCTACATTTTTGTTGCTTATATAAAGGAATATCACTAATAATATATATCTCGTAGACTTTACTTCTTCTCTGAAAAAATCATGAGTTAAAAGAGACAAATTTATTTAAAAAAAATATAACTAGAGTTCAATTTTATTAAAAAAAAAAACATTAATAATAAAAGCATAGGTGATTACACACCTAAATATGTTTTTGAGGTCAATAATCATGTCAGATAAAATCAAAAAATCAGATTTAGTTGCTGAATTATGTACAGAAGAACAACAGCTTCTTTCCGGAGGTCAATACGGTATGGGCAGGTATCCTGGTAGTAGCTACCAAGGTGGTGATGGTTATCCTGGTAGTAGCTACCAAGGTGGTGATGGTTATCCTGGTGGTGGCTACCAAGGTGGTGATGGTTATCCTGGTGGTGGCTACCAAGGTCGTAAACGTTACCCCACCTATATCTGTCGTCCTATTTACGGCTACGGTTACTAAACCAGCACCATCTAGAGACTAACAGTTCTGTAAGTTAGACTTTTCAATTACTACAGGGAGGAGAAAAAACATCTAATTCACTCAACGTAATCAAAATGAAAATTAGAATTTGAGAGAATTTAAATAATCTCTTCTTCTCCTCCTTTGCAGTGATGACAATCTTGTTTTCGATTTACTGAGTTTTGTCATTTCCCTACTATCCGATATTTAAAAAATCGGATCTTACCTAAACATTGACAACTGTAACAATGTAAGTGAGGCAACTCATCATGTCTAATCAAATCAATAAGTCAAATTTAGTGGAATTAACAATAGAAGCACAACAACTTATATCCGGGGGATATTGCGATTATTCCCCTTGCTATAAACCTCCTAAATGCTGTGGATACAAACCCTACTGTAAGTCTACACCCTATAAAGACTATGATTACTCTTCCTGGTACTCATAAGAACTAACATCCAGTAAGTAAAGTCCCGAAAATAGGCTAGGATAGTTTGTGTTTTTCAAAACTCTAATTCTAGTTTGAAGAGGAAATTTAGATAACTTCACTTTTTATAAATCGAGTTTTGTAGAACTCGAAACCCTAATGAGTGTCTTATCTTCTTGAAGATTGAGCAAATATAGCAGCCAGCTAATGTCTAAGCTACCCTATGGGGGGCAGCGCACGCCATTTATAACCTGATCTTTCAAGGTTTTCTTAATTACATTGGCAACTGCTATAACAGATAATTATCTCAGATAAGAAACCTCTAGACTCCATATCTGATTTTCTCTTCAAATTTCTAAAAATAATAAATATACACAAATAGAATTAATTTTAAAATAAATAATCAAGCATCTAATTCATGATCTCTTAATCTATAACAACCAAAAGGTAGAAGTTTGAGTCCATTAAATTATCACTAGGGAATTATTGGATTTATTGTTATTTGTGTTTATAAAAATAGTATGGATTGATAACACCAATTGAGGCTAGAAATTATGTCAGAGAAACACATCACATCTGATTTGGTTCAGGAGATATCCAGCGAAGAACAGCAACTTCTATCTGGTGGCTGGGGCGGTGGTCCCTGGGGCGGTGGTCCCTGGGGTGGTGGTCCCTGGGGCGGTGGTCCCTGGGGCGGTGGTCCCTGGGGCGGTGGTCCCTGGGGCGGTGGTCCCTGGGGCGGTGGTCCCTGGGGCGGTGGTCCCTGGGGAAGAAGACATCACTATTGGTACTAGTGAGCTAGACAAATCCACAAAATAGATATCCAATTCCTTTTAGTTAAGGGTAAAAGAGCAAAGATAAAATATTTTGATTTACCACTTACTCTTTACTCTTCATCCCTTAACCTTTCCTATTTTTCTCATCAACTTTTTTCCGAAGATATAATTAGATCTTTATTTACCACTTTAGATTAGTTTCATCCCTGCAAAAAAAGATTTTTATTAATAAAGATATTAGGTCATAAACACCTATTTTTGTAAGTGAGGCTAAAAATCATGTCAGTTCAAATCCTTAAATCTGAATTATTTGTGGACTTACCAACAGAGGAACAAGAGTTAGCATCTGGTCGGCTTGGCTATGCTGGTTTGGGTGGGTACAGCTATGGTCTACCTGGTGCCGGATTGGGCTATGGTGGTAGTCTAGGCTATGGTGCTTATCCTAGTATGGGTTGCTATGGTGTCTTACCAGGTGCCGTTTTTGGCTATTAATAACTTCAGAGAACTATCCCATAATTGTTACAAGCTGATTAACTAAAGGGGTAGAAAATCACTCATCTAGCTAACTCAAGATTGAATCTATTTTGGGTGAGTTTAAGCAGTATAAGAGACCTTTCTTTAAAAGAAAGGTTGTATGGAAATAAACAGAAAGAATGTAACTGTGTATATCAATCATGACAAGTCCCCTAGCAAGAATAGAATCATACCTCCAGGAATCAAAAAGATTAATTGCAATTAAGTATGAAGACTTTATCACATTGGTGGAATTAGCAGAAAAAAGGTATCTAGAGAAACAAGCAGAAGTTGAAAAAAGAAAAATTAGGTTAATAGTGTAGGGAGGAGGATTTAAAGCAGAAATGACCCCAAAAGAGGGAGTATGTCTATGCCTAGTAGACCTGAGACAGAAGCCAACATTTAAAATTCTAGGATTAGTGTTTGATCTATGGAGGACAAAAGCAAATAACACATTTCATTATTGGGTAGAAATTCTGAGGAAAATTTTACCTGTGTCCCAAATAGAAGAAGCAAAAAGAGATAAGCAAAAATATCAAGAATTATGGGAAGGACTGAGTGAGTATCTATTAATAATAGATAGTGCAGAACAAGCTATAGAAAGACCAGGTAACTATCAAAAGCAGAGAAAATATTATTCAGGCGAGAAGAAAATACACACTCTGAAAAATAAATTTAGAGTATTGCCAGGAGGTGAAGATATAGTTGATATTCCTATTGGACAATTAGGTAAGATAAGCGATATTACACTATTTAGAAATAATCGCCAAAACCTAGATGCCAAACAAAGATTTTTGGGAGACAAAGCTTATATAGGAGAAGAATTTATTACCACAGCTTATAAGAAGCCCAAAAAAGCTGAGCCTTGAGAGATTCAACAAGAAGAAAATATAATCAAGAACAATTGGTGTTGAACATCTCATATGTAGAGTCAAAACTTTTCGAATGGCTAGTGATAGATTTCCCTTAGCTGGACATCGTTATAATCCGGTGATAATGGCAGTATTTGGATTAGTTAGGTTAGATCTAAATTATTCATTTATACTAAGTCATGATCTTTAAATTATCAGCCTTAAGATTATCTTTTTTAGAAAGCTATGTTCCTTAAAACTTTTAATAATTTTGATATTTTCATCCCCAAACCCATATTTTTGCCTTCAGCCATAATTAGTGTTTCATCCCAGTTATAGTTCGTGTAATGCTTTCACAGTAAGCTTTTTATCTTTTGTGGACAAGTCTATTGTTTATATTTTGGAATTAAATGGTGAAAATATCATATTGATAGCTCACGAATCCAATCCTGTAAAATAGGATTTACCAATTCAGGCGCTTCATCTTGGGGGCAATGTCCCACTCCATCTAAAGCAATAAACTTCTGAACTTGAGGAAAATTAGCTAACTCTTTACCCAAATTAATCGGTTCCCAAGGGTCAGCCGTTCCCCATAAAATAATTGCTGGGCAAGATAGTACGGGTAAAAGGTCTTCTGGTAAAGGTCCACTCGAATAGGATGTAAAGGCTAAAAATACAGCCGCAGCACCAGGATCATTTGCTGGTTTCATGAGAATATCTACTAACTCATCGGTCACAGTTTCCCCGTTACCATACGCTTGGAGGAGAATCTTCCGTACCGTTTTTGGTTTAGCTAGTTGACTAAAAAAGAATTCACCCACTGTGGGAATAGATAAAAGTTTTTGCAGAATTGGCGCACCAACGCGCTTTGTCCAAGGTAAAGTTACTCGTTTGCAATCATGTAATAACCTTAGAGAACAGTTGAGTAAGGCAGTTCCCAAAGCTATATCTGGGTTACTAACAGCAGCTTGCATAACGACAATGCAACCGATAGAATTTCCCACTAAAAATGCAGGTTCTCCCACCACTTCCCGACAAAAATCTGCTATTTGTTGTCCCCAGCTTTCAAGTGTGTAGGTAATTCTTTCGCCTGGTACTGGTTTCGCTGAAGCACCAAAACCAATCAAGTCAATCGCATAAACTCGACATTTTTCTGCTAAAGCTGGTATATTTTTGCGCCAGTGCAACCATGAAGCACCAAAGCCATGTACTAAAATAACCGCAGGTCCAGCATTGCCCTGAGTCTGGTAACTAATAGGGAAGCCTTGCCAAGTCCAAGTTTTTGTTGAAATAAAAGCATTTGTATAAGTTGTCATAGAAAATTTAAGTTTCAAATATATATATTGAATCAGGATCTGACTGTGGTGCGGTTAATTTAAACGGATACATATTAAGTAGTTTAGCCTATCTTTAAATAAAATTTACATAAATATTATAACTGGGAATAATGAAACAAGTATTAATATCAGATCAGTAGTTTTACAATTTACGTCAACCTGTACTAGTATAAAGTTAATTGAATATAGAACGAAAGCTCAAGCCTGGTTTTACACCTGAAAACTAACGCTGATTTTGAAAAAGTTTATGTTCCTAGTTCGTTTGGACAAGACAAAATGATTATACTAGAAATAATAGATACTCCTATTGGAGGTTATGCTCCTGATTTTGAGTTGCCAAGAATTGATTCATGTCCATCATATGAGCCGCTATCGGGAAAATTTACGCACCGTATGCGTAATTTATATGTGTAAACTCTGTCCTTATATGCAGCTATATCTAGACAGGCTAAAAAGAATTCAAACTGAATTTTCCGCTGATGCTTTTACACTGCTTGGACTCAACACTGCTAATGGTAACAATGATGTGAGTGCTGAATCAGAATTTGGTGCTGTGTCAACTTTTGAAAATATGAAAGCTTTTGCCCAGCAACATGAGTTAAATTTCCCTTATATATGGGATTCAAACCAAGATGTGACTTGCAGTTTTGGGGCAATCAGTACACCAACTGGTGATTTAATTGATAATGAGGGAATTTTGGGTTACAAAGGTCAAATCGACAATCACCCCAGACATCCATTGATAGAGGGAGTAGATTTTTTGAAAAATGTGAGCGCAGCTTTATTTCAAGGACAAGAAATCCATCCAGCACAAACAGAACAGATTGGTACGCCATTAATATGGCGTAAATAGACATATTGCATTATAAGATAACTAATTATCTAACTATTTCCTCTGAATCTACATACAACTGGAGTCAGAAGTCAGGTGTTAGGAGTCAGGAATCAATTCCTACTAAATAATTTATAGTTAACAGGTGGGATTCATCATCAACATCATGTTCATTATGTTGCACTTAACTAAACCGATTTAAAACTCAAGACCCGTGTTTATCAATGTCATAATATTCAATGTTCAACGTTTATAATCACGATAGATAGAGATTAAGAGAAGGTTAATAACCTGTTAGATGCACCATAATGAATTTGTACGCCAGGCTCTGGCGGAAGTTACGCCCGTAGACAAGAAGTAGCCTTCTACCTTTGTGGAAGCGGGAAATAAACAACAATGTATGTATGGCTTGCGACAAGCTGCACTACCAGCATTGTATAAGTTTTATTGAGCAGGCAATTGCAACTTATTTGATAAAGCGTGACTTCATGGGAACGAATTACCGACGGGTTTTACTTAAACTAAGCGGTGAAGCCTTAATGGGCAACATGGGCTATGGCATTGATCCAGAAGTAGTCAAGGGAATAGCTCAGGAGTTAGGAGAGGTAGTAGCCACTGGCGTTCAAGTCGCTATTGTCGTTGGCGGCGGCAACATTTTTAGAGGCGTTAAAGCTGCATCGGCAGGAATGGACAGGGCAACAGGTGACTATATAGGGATGATTGCCACAGTAATGAATGCCATGACGCTGCAAGATTCCCTAGAAAGAATAGGGGTACAAACGCGGGTACAAACGGCGATTGCTATGCAAGAATTAGCAGAACCGTATATTCGTCGTCGTGCCATTCGGCATTTAGAAAAAGGACGAGTGGTAATTTTTGGGGCTGGTTCAGGAAATCCCTTCTTTACTACAGATACCACTGCTGCCTTAAGAGCAGCAGAAATCGAAGCAGAAGTGATTTTTAAAGCCACCAAAGTAGACGGAATCTACGATGCTGACCCCGAAATTTATCCTGAAGCCAAACGTTATTCAACCCTCACCTACACCCACGTTTTGGCCAAAGATTTGCGAGTCATGGATAGTACCGCAATTGCCTTGTGTAAAGAAAACAATATTCCCATTTTGGTATTTGACCTAACGGTGCGAGGAAATATCCACCGAGCAGTAATGGGAGAATCTATTGGCACCCTTGTGGGAGGTTCTTGTGAAATTAGCTGAAGCTGAAAGCAAAATGCAAAAAACTGTTGAATCAACTCAACAGGCTTTTAATACCATTCGCACTGGTCGAGCCAATGCGAGTCTATTGGATAGAATCCAGGTGGAATACTATGGTTCACCTACTCCCCTGAAATCATTGGCAAACATTTCCACACCTGATGCCTCAACAATCCTGATCCAGCCTTATGATAGGAGCAGTTTAAACATACTTGAAAAGGCAATTTCCTTGTCAGATATAGGTATAACCCCTAGTAATGACGGTTCTGTTATTCGTTTGAACATTCCGCCTTTAACAAGTGATCGCCGGAAAGAATTTGCCAAATTAGCTGCTAAGTATGCCGAAGAAGGACGGGTAGGCATTCGCAATATCCGCCGTGATGCCCTCGATTCCATTCGCAAACAAGAAAAAGCTGCCGAAATTTCCGAAGATGAATCAAGGGATCAGCAAGACAAACTGCAAAAACTTACCAACAAGTACACAGAAAAAATTGATCACTTGTTGACAGAAAAAGAAAAAGACATCACAACCGTCTAAGAGGGTATAGGGGTGTAGGGAGCAGGGGAAAAAATTAATTCTTTCTTCTGATAGCGTAGCTTGGCCTTAACTGAACTCCTGATAGCGTTAAAGTATTGTGCCATAGGCATAGCGTGGCCATAGCCATACTCCTGAACTCCTATTCCCGATATTTATTGAAACTTTACCAAAAATTGGAAACCCTTATATATACTTGAAAATCAATTAATTAAAATAAAAAGCAAAAATTTAGCCATTATGTACGACTGCATCATCATCGGTGCTGGACCAGCGGGTGGAACAGCAGCATATCATTTAGCCAAACGGGGACGCTCAGTATTAGTTTTAGAAAAAGAATCCCTGCCCAGATATAAACCTTGTGGTGGTGGTGTGTCACCAGCGATCACTCAATGGTTTGACTTCGACTTTAGCCCCGCAATCTCCGTCAAAGTAGATTCCCTCCGATTTACCTGGAAACTAGAAGATCCCGTAGAAGCCAAAATTGGCATCAAAGAACCAGTCTGGATGGTGCGGCGACATGTTTTTGACCATTTTCTAGTTCAACAAGCCCAAAAGCAAGGAGCTGAACTAAAAGACTATACAGAAGTCACAGGCATCGAATTTCAAGGCGATTATTGGCAAGTAAACACAGCTAATGGATCCGTTACAGGTCATTACTTAATTGCTGCTGATGGAGCAAAAGGGCCAATGGCAAAATGGCTAGGTTTTAAAGACCGTAAACGCCGTTTAGCAGGAGCATTAGAAGCCGAAGTTCCCGCCGAAGTCATCAACAACAACATGGCATACTTCGAGTTCGGCTTGCTGAAAAACGGCTATATTTGGAACTTCCCCAAAGCTGATGGCTATTCTATTGGTGTAGGTACATTTATTGGTGGCGAACCTCAAGACTTTAAGAAAATTTTGGATGACTATGCCAAGTCCTTTAATCTAGATGTCAAAACGACCAAGCAGTACGGTCATCCCATCTGTTTGTGGAATGGTAATCAAAAACTACATACCCAAAATGCCGTTTTAGCTGGTGAGGCTGCTTGTGTAGTTGACCCATTTACCGCAGAAGGTATTCGCCCCTCAATATTTAGCGGTGTTCTAGCAGCACAATTTATTCATGATGCCTTGAGTGGTGATATCAACGCTTTAGAAAATTATACTCAGGCCATTAATGAACAATGGGGAACTGATATGGCTTGGGCGCAAAAATTAGCCGGCACGTTCTATCGTTTTCCCAGTATTGGTTATAAGGTCGGCGTTAAACGTCCATCTGGCGCTCAAATTATGGGCAAAATCCTTTGTGGTGAATTGCGATATGGTGATGTAGTCGGTCGCGCCTTGAAGCGGTTAATTCCTGGTTTTGGTGGTTAGTTAATGAAAGGGGTGTAGGGAATCCCATGATTAAAATCAGGGGTCTCAAATTAGAACTGTGTATTTCTGGTACTGTGTGTCTGGAACCATATTTTTGTTTTCTCCATCAATAAATCGCGAAGCGTCCTAAACGAAGTGAAGGATCTAGGCTTGTAACTTTTATAGTCCAGGACAAACTATCTTTCCCTACACTCCACACCCTTTTTTCGGTCTGGCTTAGATCCCCAACTTCTCTAAAAAATTGGGAATCTTTTTGTTTAAAACTCATTTTGAGAAAACCACCAGAGAATTACTCCTGTTGCTAAAACGTACAAAACCCCAGCTAAACCAGCTAGGGATTTTTTGTTTTTACCCGTAAACCAGTCTGAAACTTTTCCTGTATAGGTTATTAAGCCCGCTGTATCTATAGTCGCGATCACCCACACCCAACCAGCATGAAGTCCCCAAGCTATCCCTAAATTTTTATTATCAGCTAATCTGGCCACGACTAAAACCATTCCCATCAGCCATAATCCTGGAATTTCGGGTAAAGTTTCCCGTTGTTCCCACACTAAATGTAGTAAAGCAAAAATCAAGCTAGAGATAATCGCCGCCATCCAAATTGGATAATCTTTCTCCAGCGTAGTCAACAAAAAACCACGGAAAACCAACTCTTCTATCCCACCTACAAATAAGGCCACCAAATAAATTGGTAGCAAAATAGATGGTATTAATTTGATATTTGACTTTTCTAAATAGCACCAACCCAGCCAAAGTTGGCAAGTAAACAGCATCACAAGCCCCAACACACCCAAACCAAAACCCAGCAATAAAGAAACCCAAATAGTATGGTTCTCTACTAAGCCATAATCAGCAAAAGATCCAAATCCTAGCCAATTAACTCCCCAAAGAATTAAAGGTGCTAATGAATAGAGAGATACCAATAAAGGTATTTTTTGCTCTGTTTGTAAAGGTTTATTAACTTGCCAATTCAGTAGAACAGTAATTATCCCTGCTAATGGCAACCAACACCCTACCCAAACAATAAAAAAAGCCATGACAAGAAACACTACTGGGGCATTTTTCAAAAACGCTAGTAATGTATTGACTGATGGCTCTAAAAGTGATAAGAAAGCAGACAAGAAAATCACGATAGACTTCTGGTTAAAATAGGGCTCTTGATAATTATTCAAGACTCTACTACAATTGGTAACTTGTCTAAGAGGTCAAATCGTATTTTGTTGTGTAAATAAATTCTTAAACTACAAATACTATTTATTTGTAGCAGTAGGGACAAGTTGTTAAGCATTCACCTCAAACTTACCCCTACTATCAGAGAAATTTAATTCTCCTCTTCATCTTCTAAATCTGCTTCGTCAGCGTCTATATCTGGCGCGGTTAATTTTTTATCACTTTCACCTAACTGAATCAAGTGAATATGCTTGTAACCTAGTCGAATTTCAAACTCATCACCAGGCTTTAAGCCCATTGCTTTGGTGTACGTAGCACCAATCACAATCTGGCGATTTTGATGAACACTCACCCGATATGTCGGTTCGCGACCACGGCCATCTTTAGGTGCTTCTGGACTCAGAGGAATGCCTCTAGCTGACAGCAAAGCATCATAAAAGTCAGTGAGATTTACACGAACCTGGTTATTCTTAGTAACGGTGTAATAGCCGCACTGCTTTGCTCTTTCTCGGCGTGGTAAATTAGAAAGCTCTTTTACTTTAGCCAGCAGTGCTTTTCCAGTTAATGGGGCGGTTGCAGTTTCAGTCATTATGCTCAAAATTTCCTTAATTTCTCAAAGCTGATCATCAATCTAGTCTTATTCTTTGTATTTGGCCTCTTAGCCAATTTACAGAGCTACTGAAGACTGGAGGGTGATATATGAATTCCTGCTGATGTAAGCGGACAAAGTACCTCTATAAATGGTTAGATTATCCATATTAAATTAGAGGTCATGGTTGTCACAGACATTTATTTAGGTGATTTTACAACACTTTTAACCATCATTCGCCATTAGAAATTCAAGTATTTTATCTTTTGGCGCTACTGTAGCGGTGTATTTTTAACCCACCTTTACAAATCAGGTTACTTCTACTCCAAAAAAGTCGTAGAAACAATAAATTGCAGGTTTTCCACTTCTAGTGCTTGCCTTCCTTGAGTTTAACTTGTAAGGGTATCCCTACTCGTCGTCTCAAGCTGAGGATAGCATAGTATTTGTTGATGGTCTTACGGACAGACACCCTGTTGTCCAGCCAGCAGAGACATGAATTTTCTTGGCTCTACATTACGAATAAACAAAGCAGCCACCGCCGCACTTGTACGGCGATTGGTACTGGTTTTGTTAGTTCGTAATTTCATATTAAATACTATTATGGACTAATAGTAGCAAAATATTTATTTAAATTAAAAAGCAATTTGCAATTTAATTTTTTTCTAGATCCCTGGACTTGGGCAGCGAAAAAGCAGTGGAGATTTTTTAAAAGGCTTTATGCTGTCATGAGTAATGAGTCAAGACTTTTATAAAAATTAATCTGATCGACACGAGGAGTTTTGAGTGAGTGAGTTAAGCGCAGGTTTTATTGATATAGATCAAACAAAAAGCATGGGGTATTTTGCGCCATGTTTATTATCATCAGTCAAAATCTCTCCGATTATTCTGCACATCTAGGGTAAAAATCAATTTACCATATCTATCCCCTGCTTTATAGCCATGACCAAATTATTTCTGCCGCTTTGACACTTCTCTATATTCAAAAAATTTTTGCTTCACTACTGCTTGAAGACTTTTTATAACTAGGGCTTGACGAAAGAAGTGTGAAGTATGGACAGTAAACTTGTGATTGACAGAAGCATCATCAATGTTTTTTTGATTAGTAGGGGTAAAGGGCATTCCTTATTGCCTACTTACCTAGCAGCCTGGATCAAGATTAAGGGTTGAATTAAAACCTTTTCCCTTTCCCTCTGAAGCCAAAGGTCTTGTAATATTAATTTTTCCTCTTAGCTTACTTGCAGGAGATAAATTTCACCCACAGCACTTCTACAACTAAAATTTGAATGGTTATCCTAGAAATGGAATCATGAATGCCTTCAGTGTCATCCTGTAACAGAATTTTGGATTCACCCCACGGATAAATCCGGGGGCTTGTACCATGAAGGAATTATTCGTCAGGTTATTTAGCCACTGATCTGAAATAAATGGCTAATTTTTGACAACAACCTGCCTGTACAGATGATTTTTGCACCAGGTAAAGCAATTTTAAGAATTTGGTTGGTAATAATGGAAGTTATTTTTAAGATTATTCGGCAACAAGAAAACTCTGCGGCCGTTGTGCAAACTTATCCTTTGCAGGTAGAACCAGGAAATACAATCCTCGATTGTCTGAATCGGATTAAGTGGGAACAAGATGGAACTTTAGCATTTCGCAAAAATTGCCGCAATACTATTTGTGGCAGCTGTTCTATGCAAATTAATGGACTTTCGGCTTTAGCCTGTAAAGAAAATGTTGGCAGTCAACTGGCTAGATTACAACATATCCAATCACCAAAAACCCAAAATAAGACCATACACGAAATCACAATTGCCCCTTTGGGTAATATGCCTGTAATTAAGGATTTGGTCGTGGATATGAGCATTTTTTGGAATAACTTAGAAGCAGTTGCGCCTTATGTAAGTACAGCAGCACGACAAGTACCAGAAAAAGAATTTTTGCAAACACCACAAGAGCGATCACTGCTAGATCAAACTGGTAATTGTATTATGTGCGGTGCTTGTTATTCAGAGTGCAACGCCCGTGAAGTTAATTCTGACTTTGTCGGACCCCATGCCCTCGCCAAAGCATATCGCATGGTGGCAGATTCCCGCGATAGTAATACAGAAAATCGCTTGGAAAACTACAACGAAGGTACTAAAGGAGTTTGGGGTTGTACTCGCTGTTTTTACTGTGACTCAGTTTGTCCAATGGAAGTAGCACCATTAGAACAAATTACCAAAATTAAACAAGAAATTCTCGCTCGCAAACAAGCCAGCGATAGCCGTTCAATTCGTCACCGCAAAGTATTGATAGAGTTAGTAAAAGCAGGTGGTTGGATTGATGAACGCCAATTTGGTATCCAAATAGTTGGTAACTACTTCCGCGACTTACAAGGATTACTCAGTCTTGCACCTCTAGGTTTGCGGATGCTTGTCCGGGGTAAATTTCCCCTCTACTTTGAACCCTCAGAAGGTACACAACAAGTGCGCTCGCTCATCGAATCTGTACAAAAAGCTGAATCCTGATTGGGGATTGGGGACTGGGATTAATTGTGATAATTACGAATTACAAATTATCTTGGTTCTTGAGGAATATTCAACTGTTGTCCAGAACGGTCATACAGTAAAATATCCCATTGCCCATTATTGCTAAACTCAAATGCGATCGTATTCCCATCAGCACTAATTGTCGGATTACAGACTTCTGCTTGGAGATTAGCAGTTAAGTTCCTTGATTGGCGTGTTTCCCGGTCATATAGAAAAATACTTGATCGCCCCAGATGACTGGCAACAAATACAACATAACGACCATCTTGAGTAACAGAAGGATGAGAAGCGATAGTATCAAAGGCATTTAAACCCGGTAAGTCCACCAAGTTCTGTGACACCGTATCAAACATATAAACATCTTGGCTACCCCGACGGTCAGTAGTAAATAGAATATATCTTCCAGAAAGTTGCGGATTTAACTCTGAAGCCAGACTGTTCAGACCCCGACCACCTGGATCAAACGGATAACTTAATATACGTGGGTAGCCAAAACACCCAGTTAATAAACTAGAGCTTAAAAATGAAATAATTGGTAATTTGTAATTGGTCATTACTCATTGGTCATTAGTTATTCTTGATTTTTAATTTTTAATTTTTAATTTTTAATTTTTAATTACTCACAGTTGAACCATTGGAAATATCTAACTCTACAGTCGGACCTCTGTCTAAAACTTCAACATCCCATTGTCCACGACTAGCAGATTCAAACACAACATAACGTCCATCAGGACTGATATCAGGATTTCTCACCCAACCGCGATAGGTAGGAGTAAGGATTTGTGATTGTTGCATAGCGCGATCGTAAAGAGCTATCACTGGTCTACCTTGCTCGCTAGTTAAATAACAAATATAACGACCTGTATAGCTCAAACTAGGGCTTTCAGCAATAGTTGCTCGACGATTTAAACCTGGTGTGGGAATAAAACTTTGCGTTTGCAAATCGTACATCAATAATTGCTGATTACCATTTCGATTAGAAACAAACGCCAAAAAGCGACCATTTCCACTTAAAGCAGGTTGTTCCTCAGTAAAACGACTATTGAGCGAAGAGACCCCAAGAGGAATATCACCAGAACCACAAGACATAAGTAAACCAGTCAAACTAAAAACAAGGCTCCAATGAATGCGTCTTTGGAGCCACAATGTAAAAGTAAATGTTTTCACATTAACCGTTTTCCGTCGCCTTTGAAAGTACCATCACCCAAATGTCTTAAATCTCATCATCAAAGTCGTTAGCATTATCTGAACCATCATTTGGCTTTTCAATTGGATTATATGGTACATAATCAGTGGGAATAGCCTCATCATACCTTTCTCTGGGAGGAGAAGAGTCAACAGGTGGACGGCCTTTTCTAGGTCTAGGAGCAACATCGTCCTCACTACTTGCTGGGCGCTGAGGTCTATTACTAGTAGTGCGCCGTGGCGTTTTTCTTACTTCCTCTTGAGAACTTTCCCAATCATCAACTTCCCTGGAAACAGAACCCCAATTTTCCTGTTCATAACTTTCACTAGGGCGATTTACCGAACGGCTATAACTACTAGTACGACGTTTCTTTTCTGTAGTTTCAGGTTTTTCTCTAGTATTACGACGTTCTAAACGACGGGGAGCTTGATCCTCATAGTAATCCTCACGTCCTGAACGCTCATCTTTGCTACCACGAATTTTAGCACGTACAGGACGATCTTCTTCCTCTTCCTCGTAATAAGGTAGGGGTTCTAAATCTGCATCCATCTCTGCTTGATAATTTCGACGATCAGAGTAAGAATATTTTCTGCTTACCTCTCGCTCATCATCCACAATCGGAGTATTCCGTTTCGCTTGTTGGGTGGCTATACTCCTGAGACGAATACTTTCAACCGCAAAAAATACAGTAGAGCCAACCAACAACAACTGACCAAATTGCAAAATTGGGTCAAGTCGCCATCCTTGAAAAATAAGAATAAATCCGCATAACAAACCCACTGCCGCAAAAAAGATATCCTGATCTCGTGACAGTTCTGGACGCACAGTGCGGAGAAAATACAGTGCTGCCCCAGCCACAGCCAGGAAAATTCCCAGAATACTGGCTGAGTTAGCCCCAAAATTTACCTGAGCCAAAACACTGGCTGAGTTCAGCCCAAAATTTATCATTGCTGTTTTCCCAATATCAAATCTATATTAGCGAGTCAACATTAAAATCACTACTCTAGCTACTGAAAATATATTTAAGCTTCAAAGCATCTGGCAAAGAATCTTTGAAGCTGTTTACCCTTATTGGAGACTGGGGATTGGGAGGATGAGCGAGATGAGGGAGATGGGGAAAACACAAAATATACCACCTGTCATCTGTTACCTGTCATCTATTCCCTATTCCCCAAAAACGTTAAGAACGTTGGATCTTATCTTTCTGACTGATGAAAATCAAGCCAACAGTAGCAGGGATTACCACAATAGCAGTACCCCAAACCAGACTCCAAAGAAAATTTGCTAAAGAGGGTGTCATAGTTCTCAACCTTTTTTTACACAGTTCATTTTAATTTTAATGGTGTATCACTTTCTTGAGAAGCCATTAACAGTTATCTGTTATTTGTTACCTGTTCGAGAAAATGACAGCATTTGGTTACAATGTGAGAGAGAATGCTTTAGAAAGCTTAAACTTTTCTGGCTTACGCCCCCAAGTTTTTTTTGATTTGATTTCCTCACAGATAGATAGTAACTCAAAGCCATGACTGGTATTAACCTGACTGTTTGGATTCTCAGTCCCGTTTTGGGAATCATGACCTTTTTGTTTATTTTCCGCATCATTCTCACTTGGTATCCACAAGTGAATCTCAATCGGTTGCCTTTCAATCTCATTGCTTGGCCGACAGAACCATTTTTAGTGCTATTGCGAAAGGTAGTACAACCCATTGGTGGGGTGGATATTACCCCCATTATCTGGGTCGGTATTTTCAGTTTTATCCGCGAAATTTTACTAGGCCAACAAGGATTACTGACCATGATGGCGTGTGTTAATTAGGTGACAAGTGACAGGTGAGTCAGCGCGCCGGAGGCATACCCCAAAGGGTGACAGGTGATAGGAAAGAGAAGAGGGGAGAAGGCTTACGCCGTTAGTATCAGACGAATGGGAGGAAGGGATGAAGATCTTTCCCAATCACCAATCATCAATCACCAATCACCAATCACTGCTCTTTCATTTCCTGCACAAAATTGGTATAAACGTTGCCTTGTAAAAACTGCGGGGTTTCCATAATCTTTTGATGAAATCCAATAGTTGTGGGTAGACCAGTGATTGCACACTCTCTCAAGGCCCGTTTCATGCGGTTAATGGCTGTAGATCGGTCGGGACCCCACACAATTAGCTTACCGATGAGGGAGTCATAATAAGGCGGAATCTGGTAATCTGTATACACATGGGAATCAATCCGCACTCCGGGTCCTCCGGGGGGTAGATAGCCGCTGATTTTGCCAGGGGAAGGACGAAAATCATGTTCTGGGTCTTCGGCATTAATACGGCATTCGATGGCATGACCTCTTAAAATCACTTGCTCTTGCGTTAACTGGAGTCTTTCACCTTGAGCAATGCGAATTTGTTCAACAAGTAAGTCTATACCAGTAACCATTTCTGTAACTGGATGCTCAACTTGAATCCGGGTGTTCATTTCCATAAAGTAGAATTTACCGGACTTATCCAACAGAAACTCAATAGTACCAGCCCCAGTGTAGTTAATGAATCGGGCGGCTTTTACGGCTGCTTGTCCCATTCTTTCCCTGAGTTCCTCATCTAGTGCAGGGCTGGGGGCTTCTTCTAAAAGTTTTTGATTACGTCGCTGAATTGAACAATCTCTTTCACCTAAATGGATAACATTGCCGTAGCTATCCGCTAAAATTTGAAATTCAATGTGACGCGGACGTTCAATAGATTTTTCTATATAAACGCCAGCATTGCCAAAAGCTGCTCCTGCTTCTCCTTGGGCTGCTAGAAAAAGTTTGACAAATTCATCTTCAGAAAGAACAAGCCGCATACCCCGTCCACCACCTCCGGCTGTGGCTTTAATCATGACAGGATAACCGATATCTTTCGCGATGAGCTTACCTTCCTGGTCGGATTCTACCAAGCCATCACTACCTGGTACAGTTGGTACTCCTGCTTTTTGCATGGTTTCTTTCGCTGTGGATTTATCGCCCATTAACCGAATGGCTTCAGGAGTGGGTCCAATAAAAACAATTTGATGATCAGCACAGATTTCTGCAAATCGGGCATTTTCTGCCAAAAAGCCATAACCAGGATGAATAGCAGTAGCGCCGCGTGTTAAGGCAGCGGCAATAATATTGGGAATATTCAAATAACTTTTACTGCTGGCAGGTTCGCCAATACAAACGGCTTCGTCAGCAAGTTGGACATGGAGAGCATTCCGGTCAACGGTGGAGTGAATGGCAACCGTCGCGATTCCCATTTCTTCACAGGCGCGGAGAATGCGAAGAGCTATTTCTCCCCGATTGGCAATTAAGATTTTGTCAAACTTCATTTTCAAGCTGCGATATTAGTACCAATAGATTGACATTCTCTCCTATCCCGTGGAAATAAAGCTGTCGCATTACTGTAAATTCTCAAAAATTTTCAGGGATTGGGGACTGGGGATTGGGAAGATGAGGGAGATGAGGGAGATGGGGAAGTAATTTTTCTAATGCCCCATGACCAATTCCCCCTGCCTGCTCCTAAGGACAAATATTTACGCCCACCTACTTAGTCCTGCCTTCTGCCTCTTGTCTATTCCCTGATTAAAACATTTTGGGAAAAAACTGGAAAATATTTGCTTTTATCTATTTCTTATGCTATATTATGGTTCTATTCAACTTGTGCGGATGTGGCGGAATTGGTATACGCGCACGCTTGAGGTGCGTGTGGCTTTGCCTTGCGAGTTCGAGTCTCGCCATCCGCATTTTTAAATTTTGAGCGATTTTGTTGCTCAATTTATTAATTATCGGCTACCCAAAATTTTTAATGATGGATTTGTCAGGATATTTTACCCAGTCTCCCAATAGGAATCTGGGTTTTTTGTGCTTTCATAGAAATAGGTAA
Organism: 'Nostoc azollae' 0708; assembly: GCF_000196515.1. Lineage (NCBI taxonomy): Bacteria > Bacillati > Cyanobacteriota > Cyanophyceae > Nostocales > Nostocaceae > Trichormus > Trichormus azollae. The sequence goes on along the minus strand of NC_014248.1, from coordinate 45,441 downwards.
AGATTTGTAAATAAAATTGACTACTATTGTTACGCCCACAAATAACTTAATACTGCCAACCGATTGGCATCGCCTAAATCCTATTTGGCAAGGTGGAGAAGAGGATATTCAAAAAGGTTTGCCTCACACTCAGTTAGCACCAGCATGGCAATTGCTGCTTTTGGGTGATGGTTCTCCAACCAGACACTTACAATTACTCACTTGTGAGCCAATAGAAGTGGATGTGATTGATATGTCTTTGATTGGCATGAATTCGGATAATGCTCCTAGTTTAATTCAAGCTGTTCGAGGGCCCAGACTGCGCCGACAGGTATGGCTGCGTACTCCCTCTGGTCAGCGTTTGGGTTATGCTACTTCCTGGTGGGAGGCTAGTCATGTTGATGAGTTTTTGCAAAACCGTTCTTTACCGATTTGGGCGAGTTTAGCTCGTATCCGTACAGAGTTGTATCGAGATATCAAAGGAATTTACTGTGGTTACTCAGCCCCGCTGGAGTCAGGCTTTGATGAAGTTGGTCCTTTTTGGGGTCGCCATTATTTGTTTTGGCATCATGGACACCCTCTAACTTTGATTTATGAGGTTTTTTCACCTTATTTAACTAAATATTTGGGTCAACAAGAAGGGTGTAAGCTCTAGGGTTTTATCGAAAATCGGGGTTTAAAACCCCGTCCTAAAAGGACGGATTTTCTTGATTTCTGAAACGATTTAAAAGATCGATCATAAACTGAATTTATTCAGTTAGTAAGTATTCTTAATTATAGGTATAAGTTGCAATGACGCTACCTATTGTGTCTGAGAAGAAAAAAAAGAAGCGGTCTTTAGTACTGACATTATCAGCTGCGGCGTTATTGATTGGTGTAGGCAGTTTTGCTCATTGGTTTTTTACCCAAGGACGACCGTTTTCTAGAAGTTTGCCAGTGGGTGCAAATATTATTCCTCAAGATGCCTTGTTTGCAGTTTCTTTAACAACAGATACTAAACAATGGCAAAAGTTGAGGGAATTTGGGACACCAGAAACTCAAAAGGAACTGGATAAAAATTTGGTGCAACTGCGTGATCGCTGGTTAACCAATAATGGCTACAATTTCGAGAAGGATATTCAACCTTGGGTGGGGGATGAGGTCACCATTGCTGTTTTGCCTCCCCCAGTAGTCAAGCCAGTGCTGAAACCAGTAGCTACTGAGGCTAATATTCCTTATGAACAGTCAATGGTGATGGTGCTGCCAATCAAAAACCCAGCAATTGCTAAAAAGATGTTGGCACAATCTCAAACCCTTAAACAAGGTAAATCGACTGAGCTTACTTATCGGGGAATCGCAATTAAGCAAACTGAAGGAAAAGCTGGAGAAAAGCTGTCAGCAACATTAATAAATCAGCAATTGCTTGTAATTACAGATAATGCTAAAGCCACAGAAAAAACAATTGATGCTTATAAAAATCAAACATCTGTAGCAACATTAGTAGGCTTTGCAGAAAATTTCTCAAAAACCTCTAGTTATCAACCGTTTGCTCAATTTTATATAAATGTACCCTTGGCTGCAAAAATAGCGGCGACAGCCCCTAATCGACGTTTACCTGTTCAGGTTCTTGCCCAACTTCAGAATAACCAAGGTTTAGCGGGAACTCTGAACTTAGAATCTGAAGGAGTGCGTTTAAAGGGTATTTCTTGGTTAAGCCCTAATAGTCAAAGAGTTTTGGCGGTAGAAAATAAAGCTGGAAGTATGCAAAATCGCCTCCCCAGCGAAACCTTAATGATGTTGTCTGGTAGTAACTTAAAGCGGTTGTGGGCAGACTATGTTTCTACTTCTGGGGGAAATCCGTTGGCACCAATCAAACCCGAAGAACTGCGACGGGGTGTAAAATCTTTAACAAATTTGGATTTAGATCAAGATTTACTGAGTTGGATGAAGGGGGAATTTTCAGTTTCGGTAATTCCTAATACTTCACGAGATGGTTCACCGGATAACTTTCGGGCTGGTTTAGTATTTATGGTTAAGGTAAGTGATGGTAAAGCTGGGGTACGGCAATCGGCTGAAACTGCTTTACAAAATCTTGATGATGTGCTGAAAAATCAATACCAGTTTAAAGTTGAATCAGCTACTGTTGGGGGTAAACCCGTTGTTAACTGGATTTCACCTTTTGGGACTTTAACGGCTACTCATGGTTGGTTAGATGACAATGTGGTTTTTTTCGGCTTCGGCGCTCCCATCAGCGATAAAATTGTTCCTAAACCCAACAATACTCTAGCCAACACTCTACGTTTTCAACAAACCGTTCCCAAGGAATTAAATCCAGCCAAGGGTCAATTTTTCTTGGATATGGAACGGACTGTTAAAAGTTTTCCTCTCAATCTTGAATCTCCTGGTCAACAAGCATTACTTTCTGCTATACAAACTATAGGTATAACAACTGCTGTCAACGATAATCGTAGTCAGGAATATGACATTTTTGTGGAACTGAAAAAAGGTAAATAGTTGAGGACTTGAGGGGACTGGGGACTGGGAAGAATACCAATTACCAACCTCCTGTTACCAAAAGTAGATAGGATCAGGATAGTCGGAATTAAATCAGTGAACCGTGATCAAGGGTTTGAGTTGGGTTTATTGTCTAACTCAGTCTGATAACTGATAACTTATAACTGATTCACTAGGGAGAAGAATTTATGAATCTGATTGTACTCCAGAACTGGTTAGATAATGCCTCCTTTGCTGTCTTATTCTGCACTATGCTGGTTTATTGGGTGGGGGCGGCTTTTCCGAGTTTATCGGTGACTACGGCTTTGGGGACGGGTGGAATGGCGATCGCAAATTTGTGTATTGCGGCTCTACTAGGCGCAAGATGGATTGAAGCAGGTTATTTTCCCCTCAGCAATCTCTATGAGTCTCTATTTTTCCTGACTTGGGGAATTACGGCTGTCCATCTAATTGCAGAAAATACCAGTCGTAGTCGCTTGGTGGGAGTTGTCACTGCTCCTGTAGCAATGGGAATTGCAGCTTTTGCTACTTTGACACTACCATCAACAATGCAAGTCTCGGAACCTTTAGTTCCGGCTTTAAAGTCGAATTGGTTAATGATGCATGTCAGCGTGATGATGCTGAGTTATTCGGCTTTGATGGTAGGCTCTTTGTTAGGGATCGCATTTTTAATTGTTACTCGCGGGCAAAATATCCAATTACAGGGTAGTTCCGTAGGCACAGGTAGCTATCGCAGGAATGGTTACAAATTACTCAAAGCTGGAGAGTTAGTTACTCAACCCTCAACACCCTCACCGGAAAATAATGGGTTCTCTCGCTTGGAAAGCAGTAACAACGGTCATGGTACTGCTGTTTTAGATTTAGTAACTGTTGCAGAAACGCAAAACATCGCCTCAAGTGAAAGGCTTTCACCCCAACGCCTCAGCCTAGCTGAAACCTTAGATAATATCAGTTATCGCATTATCGGTTTGGGATTTCCCCTACTGACCATTGGTATTATTGCAGGTGGTGTTTGGGCTAATGAAGCATGGGGTTCTTATTGGAGTTGGGACCCAAAGGAAACTTGGGCTTTAATCACTTGGTTAGTTTTTGCAGCCTATTTGCACTCCAGAATAACTCGTGGTTGGCAAGGTAGAAAACCAGCAATTTTAGCTGCGGGTGGTTTTGTTGTAGTTTGGATTTGTTATTTGGGTGTAAATATTTTAGGTAAGGGTTTACATTCTTACGGTTGGTTTTTCTAAGCATATCTTATTCCCCCTTTCTAGTGAGAAGGGGGAATAATTAGATTTTGTGAAATTAATTTTAAATGTAAGAAAAAAAACCACTCTAAGTTAAGAAGGTTAGATAAATTATTTATTTTGTAAATACAGTTACTGCCGAAAATGTCCAGCTTAACTTAGATATGTTAACCAATGCCCAAACCACTTAAAATTAACGTTAATGATACAGCTCATATACACTCTCAAAGAATCGGAAAGATTAGCCACTTCTGTAGTTAATTCATCAAATATCCTAGCTCCCAGCAAATAAACTCTTCGTCTCACTACATATCCTTGATATTGTCCTTGACTACCATCAAAATGGTGTATCAGTAACTCAGTACCCAGATATCCTTCAATTACCATATTCGTGCTTTTAACAACTTTACCTGTAAAATAGTCACAAACGTGAATATATAATAAGAGGCTATTAATAAAGTAAATGTAAAGGGGAGTAGAAAAGGAATGTTGGAAGGATAGGATACATAAAATCTAGTGTATTTACATAGCTACTCATGGAATGAAAGTCTTACCCCACAGACTTAACTGATATGGAGTGGGAAATCCTGGCCCCATTGATTCCACCAGCCAAAGAAGGAGGGCATCCACCCACAACAGATATGGGTGAAATATGTAATTCCATCTATTATCATTTGAAAACTGGATGTCAATGGAATATGCTTCCAGGTGACTTCCCGCCAAGGTCAACGGTATATAGCTATTACAGTAAATGGCAGGGCCAGGGGGTTTGGGAAAAATTCAACCATACATTGGGTGGTCAAGTTCGCTCGAAATTAGGTAAATCAACACAACCTACCGCGCTCGCTGCAGACAGTCAGTCGGTCAACACTGACCAAAAAAAGGGGATGTGTATGGTTTTGACGGATGTAAAAAGGTAAAAGGAAGAAAGGGGCAGACTTTAGTTGGTTGATAGCCTGGGACTTGTGTTGAAAGTTGTTGTTAGTGAAGCGAATGCCCCAGAATGAATACTTGCTGCCTATGCACTAATGGAACTGCTAGAGGAACCCACAGAATTATTGGAAAAAGTCCAAGTTTTATGGGTTGATTCCGGTTATGACGGTGATAAATTTGCACTTGCAGTTTGGTTCATGATTTAAGCTCATGTTGAAGTCATAGGACCTACTGAGCAAGAATTTAAAGTTTTACCACAACCCTGGGTAGTAGAAAGAACATTTGGGTGGTTTAACTAATATCATCGTCTAAGCAAGGATTATGAGCGTTTAACACAAATGAGGGAAGGGGCTATATATCCTATCCTCTTATGACTAGAATTATGCTACTTCCTCTTGTCTCCTAAACATTTACTTTATAAATCATCTCTAACTGATGCAATCAAAACAAAAGATGAATCAACAAGAGTTTTAGCGTGTATTCGAGAAGCTGACAGATCGGCGCAAAGAAGTCTTGCAAAAAATACTAGCATTTGATGTTAGTTGGCTATGCACAGCCAAAAAATTTCATTGGTTAGTTACATCTGGAATGTTGACAGAGGTTTGGAATATAGAAAGTTGTCGGCGCTACTGGTTGATGGAAGACTATGTAGTTTTTAAGTCTATAATGCTGAATACGGAATAAGATAGAATCAGGACGGGAAAACCCCGCCCATAAAGTTAAAAATCTACCCCTCGCTTTAATTCCACCCCTTGATTAGCATAGTGCTTATGACAATAAACCTCCGAATGAATGCTGGCTAAGTCAAAATATGCAGGTTGATTTTGACAACGACCGGTAATAATAACTTCTGTATCGCGGGGTTTACGCAGCAAAGCTTGAACAATCGGGTCAACAGGAAGTAGTTCTAAATCAACAGTAGGGTTAAGTTCATCGAGAATGATGGTTTTATAGATTCCAGATGCGATCGCAGTTTTGGCAATTTCCCAACCTCTCTCTGCTTCCACATAGTCTAATTCTTGCCGAGAATTCCGCCAAACAATGGCATCCCGTCCACAACGTTGATGATCTACCACTTCAGGATAAGACTTTTGCAAAGCTGCGATCGCCGCATCTTCCGTATAACCACTGCCACCCTTCAGCCACTGCATAATTAATACACGCGTAGACCCAGGGTGATTTATCCCTCTGCCAATAGCCTGTAAGGCCTTACCCAAAGCACTAGTAGATTTACCCTTACCTAACCCAGTATAAATTTCAATTCCTTCCAGGAAAAGTGCTTCAGCCGTGGGATGGTGCTGAGGTTTCATTTCCGAATGTAAATCGGCAATATCTAGTAGCTGTTGGGGTGCACCCCGTCCAGTCGCAATGATTTCCAATTCCTGGGGTTTAGATTTTAAAGTTTGTACCACCTCATTCACAGCGAGTAAACCCAAATCTAGAACCGGGTTAATTTCGTCTAAAACCACAACTGAATACAACCCAGATGCGATCGCACCCTTGGCCACATCCCAACCCCGCGCAGCTTCTGTTCTATCAAAAGGAGTAATCTCATCATGTCCAAAAAACTCCGCCCTCCCCGTGCGAACCTGATCAATCAAATGAGGAAAACCACGCTGTAAAGCGGCGATCGCCCCATCTTCATCATAATCACGTTCTGGCCCCTTCAAAAACCTCAACAATAAGACGCGATTAGAATCACTTGGTGTATTTATTCCCAAACCAATCGAGCGCAGAACTACCCCTAAAGCCGCTTGGGACTTACCTTTCCCAATGCCATCATAGACGTGAATTTGACCAGTGAGCCGTTCAGAACGCACTTGCGCTGTGCGAATACCGATCCCATTTCTTGTCATCTCTGGAAATGCTATAACGTGGTGGTTTCTTATTTTACCCAACCTTTTGACCAATGAGGCAGGCTAATTTTAACTAACATAACCGTATAAGGTGCAATCCGATGTATTAATAATATTAATCAAAATATACTGGCAAAAAAGGATAAAAAATGGTAATAAGAATGAGATGATTTCCACAATCATCCGTTATACTCTAAAAAAAATTAACTCCTACTTTTGACAGTTTATGCCTGAAGAATTGTCACTTCCCAGAATTTTGCCCATCGGTGCAATGTTGTTTGAAACTTTATTTTTACTAGTTGCCATTTCCATAGAAGGGTATGTTTTGCATAGATGGCTAAAATTTGACAAAAAAACCAGTATTTTTTATGCCCTAGCCATAAACGTTTTTTCTAGCGTCTTTGGATGGAATATATTTTTTCTAGTTGAGCCAAGATTAGACGTTAAATTAAAATCAGAATTAATAAGCTATATATTTTTTAATAACTTTAAGAATCCTGGAACACAGAGTACCATAATTTTTCTGGCTTCTTTAATCTTCCTTGGTACTTTTTTGATCAAGTTTTTATTACTCAAAGTTCTAATTATTACCTTAAGTGAAATTGGGGAAAAAGAAAAAATTGAAACCTCTCAACAACAAAAATTATACAGAATTGAAAAAATGCAATTGCAAAATACTAACCTAATTACTACTACATTAATAGCAAATTCTATGAGCTATACAGCCATAACTTTAATTTTACTAATTCGCAATTTATCTATAGGACTAAACTAACTTAATGAAATACAATTAATTTAAGGTGATACTATGAATTCATCATTGTTTAAAGAAGTAATACTGATCTTTAAATTTATTCAGGATCTATTCTTAGGAATTCAAAAAGTGATCATGCCTCTCAAGGCTTTTTCTTGGCAGACATTGATATATTTAAGTGTTTTCTCATGGGGAATTTCATATCTTGCCATAGGTTTTATTAAAGATATAATTGCATTTTCGGGTTGGTTATTTTTGATAGCTGGTACAGCTTGGTATACTACAGACAATCCTTTAAGAGTTCCTGGTACTTTCATGCCAGTGGGAGCATTAATAACCGGATTCTTAGTCAGTGTTTTTGCCTTTGGACATGAAGTAAATGTAGTCACACCTAAAACTATCGTTTTCTGGCCAACCATTGCAGCCATCATTACAGCTATACCAGAATTTTTTGCAGGTACAGGTACAACTTCAAAAGCTGCCATTCCCAAACTAGAAGTACGCCAAAAAGTTATCATTTTGCTGGCTTGGTCGATGTTAATCAGTTGCTGGCTTCAGTTTTACTTTGTTCTAGATCAATGGTTAAAAGAATATCCTAGCTTATCTGCACAGAATTTTCTGCGTAGCACTTTTGTAATTAGACTAGAACCAAAATCCAAAACACCTCAAAACGGTAATATTATTTTAAATAGAATGCAACCACTAATAGAAGAACAAATATTTAAAAAACCTTGGTCAGAAGTAGAGAAATGGTTAATAGAAGCGAACCAGCAAATGGGAAATTTAGGTAAGGGTGTCATTTATAAAAACCTAGAAAAATACGATGAACAGGGACTATGGGGGATTGAAGCCCGTGTAGTCAATGTCAAATCAGGATATAGATTAGATATTCTGACAATTTGGACAGGTCCAAGTGCAAATACACGCGGATTTTATCTCCAGAAATCTTGTTTAATTCAACCAGTTGCAGCCGTCAACAAACCAGAAAATCAAAACGCAGTAGCAGAAATAGAATGCGATCGCACCAACAAATTTTTTATAGGCTCACCACCACCGAAGCAATGAAAATTCAAAATTCAAAATTCAAAATTCAAACAACAAACAATATGAATCCAAGCAGAACTTTTGTAATGGCCAAAAATGTGTTTCAGGAAGTGATACGCGATCGCATCCTGTACATCATCGGTTTTTATGCAATTATCCTCGCAGTTGGTAACCGCGCAATTTTTGAATTTGCAGCTACAACCCAAGACAAAATCTTCTTAGACTTTGGTTTAGCAGGAATGAATATCATCGGCTTAATCGTTGTCGTCTTTATTGGTACAGCACTAGTGAACAAAGAAATTGAAAAGCGCACCATTCTCATGTTAATTGCTAAACCCATCAGTCGCAGTGAATTTATCACCAGTAAATACTTAGGATTATCAGGTGTATTAGCTGTACTTATAGCAGCAATGACAGCAATTTATTTAGTATTTTTACAACTTGGTAAAATACCCTATCCCACAACCACCATTCTCATTGCTGTACTCTTTTTATTCTTACAATTAACATTAATTAGTGCTGTTGCTATTACATTAGGAGTTTTTACCAGTTCCCTCATAGCTACCCCTTTAACATTTGCAGTCTATTTAATGGGGAATATTACACAAGATTTAGTTGCACTTGGTCATCTTAGTCAAAACCCTGGTGTAGAAAGGATTACCCAAGGCTTATATCTTATTCTCCCCAATTTATCTCGCTTAGATTTAAAAAACGATGCCGTTTATGGACTGCAAGCAATACCTGATCCAGTTACATTAATAGGTAATGCAACTTACGGCTTACTGTACAGCTTCATGCTGTTAGCAATAACTATTTTTATCTTCTTAAGAAGAGAATTTTAATAAACAGGGAACAGGGAACAGGGAATAGGATACAGGTGATAACTGAAAACTGATAACTGATTTACACTTCTCTCGAAGTTTTTAACTGGAAATAAACTAATACCAACGTCACCGCTAAGAAAAAAGTTGCTACTGCTGCTGCATAACCAAAATGAAATTGACCACAAGCTTCTTGATCAGTGTAATAAACCAGCAAATTAGTAGAATTCACAGGACCACCACCTGCTAATTACATAAACAGCTTCAAAACTCCGCAATATAAAAATAGCGGTAGTGACTATGGTAAATATTAAAGTAGGTCTTAAGGTCTTAATCCTGGTAAACTAAAGTGCCGAAATTGTTGCCAACTATTTGTACCATCTAATTCTGCTGTTTCATAGTGATTGAGAGGAATTGCTTGTAAACCTGCCAAGAAAAGCACCACATTGAAACCTATTTGTTTCCAAATACTAAATAAGATTATGACTTACATTGCCAAGAAAGTATCACCTAATCATGATATGGGAGGAATATCAAAAAAATTCAACAATCCATTGACAGGACCCGTATTTTGAAACAGGCAACGAAATCCTAAACCAGCAGCAACAAGGGAGATAATAGAAGGTAGAAAATAAGCACTTCTCAAAATACCCCGTAAAGCCAAAGAACGATTTAATAATACTGCTAATCCCAAGGGAATAACTAAACTGGGAACAAGACTACCAAGGGGAAAATAAGTTTTATTAAGAAAAACTTGCCAAACATCAGCGTTCAAAAAAAAACGCCAATAGTTTTTGAAACCTACGAAATAAATACCAGTTGAAGTGAAACTACCAGCCGTGAAACTGAGATAAAACAAATAGACAATTGGCAAAATTATAAACAAGATTAACAAAATTAGTGCTGGAGTCAGAAAGATGCAAGCAGCAGCTGTATCATTATCTAGAAGTTGCATTGAAGGCAAACGAGGTTTTCTTATGGTAATCTTAGTAATTCAGACGATATTCATAATTTTATGAATCAATATTATCCGACTGAGGTAGTCTCTAGCTTAATTTGTCCCGACATTTCCCAAGAAAATTTCCAGTCAATGAAGTCATTGAAATTAGGAATAATGGCTTCTGGAAATGGCAGCAATTTTGAAGTAGTCGCCCAAGCTATTGAAGAGAGGAAACTCAACGCTAAAATTCAAGTTTTAATTTATAACAATCCATCAGCTAAAGCAGCATTAAGGGCAAAAAATCACGGTTTAGAGGCAGTATTATTAAATCACCGTGATTACAACAAGCGTGAAGATCTTGATCAAAAAATTGTCCAAACATTGCGTCAATATGATGTAGATATGGTGATTATGGCTGGCTGGATGCGCCTGGTGACACAAAAATTAATTGATGCTTTTCCTGACAAAATTATTAATATTCATCCGAGTTTATTACCTAGTTTCAAAGGAGTTCAGGCTGTCGAACAAGCCTTAGAAGCCGGGGTAAAAATAACAGGTTGTACTGTACATCTCCTGCGTTTAGAAATGGATAGTGGTCCAATTTTGATGCAAGCCGCAGTACCAGTATTTCCAGAAGATACAGCAGAAACACTACATGCTAGAATCCAAATTCAGGAACACCGAATTTTACCATTAGCGATCGCATCCCTCGCCGAAGGCATTGCTTATCTTGGCGCAAGAGGGAATCAGTGAACAGGAAACAGGCACAGAACTTTCACCCCACTCCTCAATCCCCAGTCCCGAATCCCCTGTATCAATGCTACAATCCTCAGTTAGAAATTGAGGATATCTCCATGCCCGTTGTAACTAACCCAATCAAGTTTGGTACGGATGGCTGGCGGGGCGTAATAGGTGATGAATTTACCTTTGAACGCCTAGCCTTAGTAGCCCCAGTTGCAGCAAAAGTATTATATAATACTTATTATTCTCATGTAAGTAGCCGCACCATTATTGTCGGTTACGATCGCCGTTTTATGGCGGAAGAATTTGCCCGTGTCGTGGCTGATGCTGTCACCGCAGTTGGTTTTGATGTGTTATTTAGCGAAAGCTATGCCCCAACACCAGCATTTAGTTGGGCGGCTAAAGAACTCAATGCTTTGGGGGCCCTAGTTATTACCGCTAGTCATAACCCTGGCACATATTTAGGCTTAAAAGTCAAAAGTGCTTTTGGCGGATCTGTACCACCAGAAGTTACCAAAGAAATAGAAGGTTTGTTAACAGTAGAAGTCCCAACCGCACCTATTCCTGGTAAGGAAGAGAAATTTGATCCTTGGCCTAGTTATTGTGGAGCCTTACAAGGTAAAGTTGATATTGACAAAATTCGCCAAGCGATCGCAACTAGCAAATTAACATTATTTGTTGATGTTATGCACGGTGCAGCCGCTAGTGGCTTGGGTAGGTTATTAGGCGAAAAAGTTCAAGAAATTAACAGCAACCGTGATCCCTTGTTTGAAGGTGGTGCGCCCGAACCCTTACCAAAATACCTTTCCCGACTATTTGCAGAAATCAAAACTCATGGGGAAAGTAATAACTCAGGTTTAACGGTGGGTTTAGTATTTGATGGAGATTGCGATCGCATTGCTGCAGTGGATAAGAACCCTAATTTCCTCAGTTCCCAAATCTTAATCCCCATCTTAATTGACCACCTTACCCGCAGACGCAACTTCACAGGCGAAATCGTCAAAACAGTTAGCAGTTCTGATTTAATTCCCCTAGTCGCTAAATTACTGAACTTATCTGTATTTGAAACCGCAGTCGGTTATAAATACATTGCCAATAGAATGTTAGCCACAGAAGTATTACTAGGTGGTGAAGAATCCGGTGGAATTGGTTATGGTAGCCATATTCCCGAACGAGATGCCCTACTCTCAGCATTGTATGTATTAGAAGCAGTTGTAGAATCAGGCTTAGATTTAGGCGATTATTATCATGAATTGCAGCAAAAAACCAATTTTACATCAGCCTACGACCGTATAGATTTACCCCTAGCCAACATGGAACTTAGAGGAAAGTTATTACAACAACTACAAACCCAACCTTTAACAGAAATTGCCGGAAAAAAAGTAATTGATTGCAACACAATTGACGGTTATAAATTCAGTCTTGCTGATCAAAGTTGGTTAATGATTCGCTTTAGTGGCACTGAACCAGTTTTACGCCTTTATTGCGAAGCACCCACAATAGAACAAGTCCATCAAACCCTAGCTTGGGCAAAAAATTGGGCAGAATCTAATTAGAAGAGATAGGGGGGAGAATAGCTTTCTATCTATTCCCTATTCCTTTCTTACTATCACCTGTTATCTATCACCTATTTTTAATGACTAAAACACTCGTAGTAGCTACAGGAAATCCCGGTAAATTACGGGAAATGCAAGCTTATTTAGCTGATTCTGGTTGGGAATTAACCCTCAAACCAGAAGATTTAGACGTTGATGAAACTGGAGAAACTTTTCTAGCCAATGCTTGTTTAAAAGCATCAGAAGTTGCTAAAGCTACAGGGAATTGGGCGATCGCAGATGATTCTGGTTTAGCTGTAGATGCCCTCAATGCTTCACCCGGTGTATATTCTGCCCGTTATGGCAAAACAGATGCAGAACGTATTTCTCGGTTATTACGGGAATTAGGCGATACAGAAAATCGTCAAGCACAGTTTGTCTGTGCGGTAGCGGTTGCAAATCCTACGGGGGAAATAGTTTTGCAATCTGAAGGTATTTGTCGTGGTGAAATTCTTTATGCAACTAGTGGTGAAGGTGGTTTTGGTTATGATCCCATTTTTTATGTCCCAGAAAACCAATTGACTTTTGCCGAAATGTCACCGGAATTGAAAAAGTCAATTAGTCATCGTGGTAATGCTTTAAAAAATTTAGTTCCTCAGTTGGTGAAGGTGTTGGGGTGAAGAGGTTTTTGGGGGCTAATTGTTTTTTGTTGAGATTAAGTTTAACGAACCACGAAGAGCGCGAAGGAATAGGAGAAGAAGAAGAAGTTTGCTATTTTATGGTTTTGTTTTGGTAGTCTCATCAATGCGTAGGCAAAAAAGAGATGCAATAAATATTCATAAGGTTTTTTGACTTCTTCTTGCTGTCCATGAATATGTGCAAGTACGTTACGCACTCCTTTTACAAATCCCTGTAGGATCATCATCAAACCAGGCTGTTCGTTACCTAAAGTTTCTGTCGATAAATCACTACAGCAGATAGCAGATCAATGAGGTACAGAATCTAAATTGAAACCTAGACAGCAAGAGAGTTTTACTCCTGACTCCTGACTCCTGACTCCTGCTTTAAATGCAAGAATGGGTTGGTGTATGCTAAATACTTTAGTTATTAGTTTATCTCCATCTAATGTCCATCTAAATTGTCAACTTCTATTAGTCTAGTTTTAGATTGTAATTTCCATATTCCCAGTTGAGATCCAAGGAGAAATGCTTGCTTTCATTTCTTTACCAATTTTTTGTTCAGCAAGTCTGAGTTCATAATTTTTCTGCCAATTCATCCAAGATTCAGCACTCGTACCAAACCATTGGCCTAGATGTTATGCGTTACGTAACCTATAAATTTTTTGCTTGAGCACAATCAAACCACAGAAGGCGCTGTTAGTATGAAAGATGAAGAAAAATCTTAAAAACTTCTCACCCCCTCATTCAACAACGCCTACTATCTAGATATTCAACACTTACACAGCTTCCGTATTCTTTTCTCCGGTACGAATCCGTATAACTTGCTCAACAGGGGAGATAAATATTTTACCATCACCAATTTCACCAGTCCGGGCAGCACCGATAATTTTATCAACCACCATATCTACCTGGGCATCTTCAACCACTATTTCTACTTTGAGTTTTTGCAAAAACTCCACGGTGTATTCCGAACCACGATAGCGTTCAGTTTGACCTTTTTGCCGTCCGAAACCACGGACTTCAGAAATGGTCATGCCCACAATTCCTGCATTAACTAAGGCAATTTTGACTTCATCTAGCTTAAATGGGCGGATAATAGCTTCTACTTTTCTCATTTTTTTCAATCCCTAACTTCTAAGAACGTTGTTTATATATCTAACCAGATTAGTCGTCTAAAGCTGTAACTATAGCTTTACTTATTTAACATGAGTGTTATGTATTTTATATCACCTCTTTTTTTGTTGCTGAAGGAGCGATCGCCAATCTGCGATCGCCTTTTCTGTCCACAGCCAATTTTGAGCTAACTTATCTACTGTAAAACTTACCGGATCATTCTGAATTACCAGTTGACGCAGCTTAATCGCCTCATTCATATATTGCGCTTGTTTAGCAGAAGGTTGATTATTTACAGATTTATATAAACCCAAAGCTAACCCTGCATAGGCAGTTAAAGCCTCTGGTGGCATAATACTATTAGCATTTGGTGTTAATGGGAAGTTTGTATTCTGGTTTTTCAGTGCTAAATTCACAGCTTTGAACCACGCATCATTAGCCCGATTCAGATTTCCTTCAGCATAATAGGCAAATCCCACTGCGTTATTATACAAAACAGAATTAGGTTGATCCCGCACAGCAATTTCCCAATAACGACGGGCATCATTAATACTGTATTTTGTCTCTCTCGTCTGGGCAAACTGCCAAGCCAATCTTCCCCGCATAAAGTTAACAGCAGGATCTTCCGTTTGCTTGGTGGGAATTAAAGCTAAAGCCGTATCTGCTGAGGCTAAAGCCCCACGATTCAGCAATTCCTCCACAGCTTCTAACCCTGGCTGTAAATTACCTTGACTCAATTGTTCTGTTGCCGTAGCAGTAACAATACCTGTTGATGATTTTTTGAAGTCAACAGCTACTGCTTTGTTTTGAGGCCCATTCTGGACAGGAATAGGTGGAATTTTGACACCCCTCGACTGGCGATGATTAGACCACCAAATTAAACCAATAATGGCAGCTAACACACTTACACCAATAATCCCAGCCATCGGCCATCGCCGACGAAGGCGACGTGGTTGGCGAATTGGTAGTAATGCAATCTGTGGAGAAACGACCTGATTACCTTCAGTATCCGACAAATTTGGAGTTCTTGAAGTTGATTTATCTCCCCAAAAATCTATGTCCTCTTGCTTCTCTGAAGCCTGTATTTCCTGACGATGATTCTCTCGTACAGATGATTCTAATTCCGCCTTCATGGAAGTTTCTTCAGTGAGGACTTGTGGATTACCTAACTGCCGGAATAAATCCGCAACTATCGCCGAATCCTCATCATAATCAGGGTGCTCATAATCCACTTCATCTAAAAGATCCCCCCAAGTATCATCCCCCAGCCAATCCAATTCAGAAGACTCCCTAGACAAATCCGAAGGCATAATATCCTCGAAATTTAAAGGTATTTCTAAATCATCTGCTGAAGCATACATTGAATTAGCAGATGTTCCCATTGGTGACTGATATTCATTTAGCAACTCCCCATTGCCAGAGAAACTAATTTGCGGAGATAGAAAACCTTCAAATTCTCGATGCAGATACAGTATCGGTAACGCCCAGTACATCTGGTGAGAACCATAGGCAGAAATTAAGCCCTGACGCACCCGACTGACACACAAATCCAAAGGATAGCCCTGACTTAAGTTGCGGTAGAACAATTGTGTTAGCGTCAGCGCCACTTCATCAGGAATGCGCTCTGACATTGCCAAAACGCTTTTAAGACCCCTTTTTACCAAGCTTTCAGTTAAGTTGCGTTCTCCTGTATCCCCAGATGTCTCAGATTTTGCCCTATATGCGCCCAAACAGGAGTTAAACACCGCCATTTGAATATTATTATTAATCAGCAACCCTGCTAAGTCATCACCGCTAAGCGTTTCTGTTAAACCAGTTCTTCTACTAACTAAATAAATTTCTCCCCCGTTCGCACCCACATTACTATGACCAGAGTAATGAAGAACTTGATATCGTCCTTGTTCTAAAGCTTGGGTTAACTCTTCCCTTCCTGGTTGATCAAGAACTGTCAGGTCAATTTCTGGCAGATAATGATCATTTTCTCCACGGGGATTTTGGCGATGTAGTTCTGTTTGCAGGTTAATAGCTTCTTGTTTGAGCAAATCAAGATGCACTTGATCAGTAGGGGAAGAGATGATCATCAACACTTTTACCCCGTAATCTTCCTGTTGTGTAGGAAGATTGCGAGTTGGTAGTCTTGATGTGGAAGGAATTCCACTTTGGTAGCGGGAAAAAGCGATATAAGGACCCGTTGCCAAAGGGCGATCGCCTGCGTGCATCACTTCCCACGGCAACCGCGCTAACTTAGTATCTTTGAGTCCCAAACGTAAGCGCAATACCTGTTGCTGATTCTGGGCAATACCTTGGGCAGTAATCCAACTATCTCTCAGAGTGCCTTGAAACAGTGCATTGTATAATTGCTGACCCAGTGCCACCAAGTTTACAGAGTTTCTGGCAATCGCATCCCCCTGTAGCACCAACTGTAAAGGGTCATTCATCAAATGTCCTGCTGCTGCTAACCACTCAGCCACAGGCCAAGTTACCAGTTCTTCTGCCAAAGGCACCCCAGGTGCGACTTGTTCCGTCCGCACCAAGTAGTCATTCTGCCCTACTGGGGTTACGGAAATGTGAAATTCCTGGGTCACAACTTCTCCTATTTGCCTCCTAAATTCGGTTTTCACCGTAAAAGTTTCTAGTAGTTTTTCCTCTTATTGATACTTTAGATGGATATTTGTGAGGAATGTTTCTGATTGGGGGTTGTTTCGCCTTTTTCAGCTTATACAACTTTATCCGGATTGGATTACTTCTAACTAGAACACTTTATTGGTAGATGCACCTTGATCTTCAACTCCTCTGGTAGGTTAACACCCACCGGAGGTTTTCTTTTTAATTTTGGCAAAAAAAGCAATCTTTGACCCAAGAATTTCTTAACGGGACGTAAACAAAAATAAAGCCCGAATGTAGCCCAAACTGGCTTGATCAGAAGGAAAAACGTCCGGATTCCAGTTGAACCAATCAATAAATAGAAAAGATATAGCTGTTCTCAACCCTTCTAAAGCTGCAGTAAAAGTATTCAAAGGTTTATTAGCCCACCTTGGTCTTAATCCTCCAGTCCACTGATGGCAAAGAATAAAAGTGTAGGCACAAAAAACCAAAATAAAATGGCGCAGTCAACTGCTGTTATCTCCAACTTGATATTCTTTAAGTCCTAACCATCCCTTGGCTTCCCTGTAAAAACCTCTAGCCAATTTCTTTGAGAATATCTATCAACTATCCATTGGGGCGTGATAATTGATGAAGAAATATTGGGCAGAAAGTAGTCAATATCAGTGGCTTGAGAGAAAGTAGAAGTGTTGATGACGATAGTAATATTCCCCTTTCTAGTTAATGGTGATATTTCTACTTCTTTAGTTACTACCCATAATGTTTTGGGTTTATCTAACTGCAGTTGAATCTCTGTAAAAGCCTCTTTGGGTAAACTTTGTGCTAATTCATCTAACCTAATTATTGGTGGACTATCCTCTTAGTCACTGCTAAGGACTTTGGGATTTTTACCTAATCCTCCTAACTACTTTAAATGCCGATTTTCTATCTTTAATAGGAAAGATATATTGTGGCCATATCCAGGATCTATAATTACTATTCGTGGTTGATAACCACGGCTTAAGGTCAGATCTATTAATTTAATTCCTAACTCAGGTTTCTTATCAAATAGAGGGTCTTGTTTCCCTTTGGGTCAAGAATCACCGTGGTGATATAACTCTATATTTAATGGTAAGCTTTTACTGCCATCATATACATTAGATGTATTGTTACTACTACTATTCCATTATCCCTTTTCCCAATTTCTCCAATATATTTTCTTCCTACTCTATCCCTAAGATTCCCCCTTTTTCTATGGTCATAATCATCAATTATTAAGCTAAATCCTCTGGTGATTCTCCTCTGACTACACTTGTTCATAATCTCTAACCGACGGTCATTGACTTGGGAACTGGACCAAGGTGCTTCAGTTAAAAAGTGGTGTAATCGTTGGTAGGTCACCCCTAGGGTATTCTCTACCATTTGAAATAGGTTTTTTCTCTCACTTTCACCCAATCATCCCCCTAAATAATGTCTAAACTCTCTTTTCTGCGCTTGATGAGTAAATACATCATCAAAATGACACCATCTTTCAAACGATGGTGCCATTGCTGGGCCAGTGGTTTCTTTCATCAGCTTCTTTTAACGTGAAAGCTACACCGAAACCGCACTATACTCCTTTTTACTCTTAACTTTTGTTTAAGTCCCCTTAAGAAAACTCCACAACAACAAATCCCCATAATTAAAATCAGGGGTTTCAAATCAGGATTTTGTATTTCTGGCGCTGCGCCTCTCTCTGGAACTACATTTTTGTTTTCTCGTAAGAATTCAGGAGTCAGGAGTCAGAATGTTTGAGAAATTGGTTAATGATCAAAGAGATATTTTTGGCGTTAGCCTGAAAAAGCTGACTGCTGACGGCTGTTCGGGTAGCTTGCGGTTAGGGATTAGCTGAATGCTTACGTTTTCTCCATCAATAAATCGCGAAGCCTCCTGAAGGAATTGAAGGATCTAGGCTTGTACCTTTGAGAGTTTGGGATAAACTGTCTTTCCCTACACCCCATCACCTGTTTTCGGTCAGTTGGTTTGGGAAGAGATTCAAGGGTAAAGATTTTTTTCTTCCCCTTTCCCCCTTCACAAACAAGTATTGCCACCCCAATAGCTATTGCTACCTTGCTGACTCCTCAAGTGCTGAATGCTGACATAACTTTCTCTCAAACTATAGAATATCTAACCCTAATAACCAACTCCCCTAACCAGCTACTAGCTATAGGAATTTTTTCTGTAAGTGACATCCACCTACATTTGGTGAAATTGATCCGGAGCATAGTAGTTAAAGCCAGAACTTATATTATATGGTAGATGCACCCTGATAACTAATCTCCCCTAGCTGGCTAACACCACTGGGGGTTTTTTTGCTTAAAAATATCAATGATGGAAGTGCAACCAGATTTTTCCGGAGATAAGATGAAATTTACGAACATTAAATTAGTAGATGCACCCTGATAACTAATTTCCCCTAGTTGGCTAACACCGCTGGGGGTTTTTTTTGCTTAAAAATATCAATGATGGAAGTGCAACCAGATTTTTCCGGAGATAAGATGAAATTTACGAACATTAAATTAGTAGATGCACCCTGATAACTAATTTCCCCTAGTTGGCTAACACCGCTGGGGGTTTTTTTTGCTTAAAAATATCAATGATGGAAGTGCAACCAGATTTTTCCGGAGATAAGATGAAATTTACGAACATTAAATTAGTAGATGCACCCTGATAACTAATCTCCCCTAGTTGGCTAACACCGCTGGGGGTTTTTTCTTAGGTTCACAAACAAAAATAATCATGAACCTAGCTACCTGAATTGCTCCGGAGATAAGATGAAATTTATGAACATTAAATTAGTAGATGCACCCTGATAACTAATCTCCCCTAGTGGGCTAACACCACTAGGGCTTTTTTGCAGTTAGCATCATTCTAACTTGGTCAGTATTCAACCCTGAGGGAGCAGCGACTAGGAGAATTTAATCTTTACATTCCAAATTAGTACTAGCAAATTAAACTCTCCAGATTGTTGACGTTATCATGGCGTTAGCCAAACTAGCCTACTCTGTTTTACTAACAGCTGATGAAAAAATACCTGTCTACCCTGATGAGCAAAAATTTATCCGGAGGATGGTGCAGTGCCTGAGAACATTAAATTGGTAGATGCACCCTGATAACTAATCTCCCCTGGATGGCTAACACCTACTAGGGGTTTTCTGTAAGTAAAAGCACAATTTATGTACTATTCAGTTAAGGTTTTACTGTAGCAATATTCTACCTTAGTTCCTACTGGCTGGAAAGCACCAATATCTATTTGTTATTTGCCAAAAGCAAAACCCTGTTCCTAAATCCCTTTCACTTCATTTTGGGATGAAGGTATGACTTCAGAATGATTACCGCGATATATAATACTATTCTTAATTATTTTTACATATTTTAAGTCAGGGTCGGGAGTCAGGAGTATGGCTTGGGCTAAGCTGCGTTATCAGTAGTAAGAATTAAGTTTTTTCTTTTGATTTTAATAAAAAAATGCTAAGAATTACTAATAATTACTAACGTTTTCTTCCTGCTTCACACTGGAAGTGTCCGCACTACGTACGAAGTCCACAGGCAAGAAGCGACTAATCTAGCCGCTTCTTGCCTTAAATTAAGAGCAGCATTAAAATCTCTATCAGACTCAAACCCGCAGTAATCACCTTGGAATACTCTTTAAGACAGTGACAGAGATGTTTTTTCTCACCACACACAACTAGAGCAAGTTTTACTATGTTCAGGTGACTCGAAAGCGGTTGGGTGTTTCGGTTTATCTTTGTGAATGAGAGATTAAATTCTGCAAACAATACAAGAAAGTAGTTATGACAAGCGGTGATGTATTTGATACTCAAACAGAATCCTTAGCTGTGCCAAAGGTCAACTTAATGACCATGTTTCGGCTGGGATTATTTCAGATGGGTTTGAGTATGATGTCTATTTTGACTCTGGGGGTACTCAACAGAGTCATGATTCAGGAAATAGCGATTCCGGCAACACTGGTATCTTTGGTGTTAGCATTACCGGCGTTTGTGTCTCCTACCCGAATTTTATTTGGACAGATTTCTGATGCTAAACCGATGTTAGGTTATCATCGCACTGCTTATGTTTGGATAGGGGCAGGAATATTTGCGATCGCAGCTTTTTTAGCAGTACAAGTAATGTGGCAGTTAAATACAGTTAATATTGCTGATACTTGGATCTGGACAACTCAAACTATTGGTTGGACAGGAGTTTTAGGTTTAGTTTTTGCTGTCTATGGTTTAGCAATTTGTGTTAGTGGTACGACATTTGCAGCTTTGTTGGTAGATATCTCAGAAGAAGATAACCGTTCCCAAGTCGTCGGTATTGTTTGGTCAATGCTGATGGTGGGAATTATAGTTGGAGCAATTATTAGTTCTAGCTTGCTGAAACAATTAACAGCAGGTGCAGCTATTGAAACTTTACAAGCAGCAATCAATAGGCTATTTATGATTGTCCCTGGGATTGTATTTGTATTGGCAATTGTAGCGACTATAGGCGTAGAAAAAAAATATTCACGTTTTTCCAAACGTTCCATACCAGGAAACAGAGAAGATAGTATTACCTTGGCTAAGGCTTGGTCAATATTAACAGCTAGTCCACAAACAGGTATATTTTTCACCTTTTTATTGGTGATGACTATTAGCTTGTTTATGCAAGACCCAATTTTAGAACCTTATGCGGGTGAAGTGTTTAAGATGCCTTTGGCTGAAAGTACCAGACTAAATATTTTTTACGGTACAGGAATTTTAATTGCTTATGGTGTGACTGGGTTTTTAATTGTTCCACGTTTGGGTAAACGCAGAACCATAAAGTTAGGCTGTATTTTAGTAGCTTTATCAGCTTTATTACTTGGGTTATCAGGATTTTCTGCTAATCCTAATTTCTTAAAATTTGGTTTGGTGATATTTGGTTTATCCACAGGTTTCTTAACTACAGCAGCAGTTAGTTTAATGTTAGATTTAACGGTCGCTGAAGCAGCAGGTACTTTTATTGGTGCTTGGGGATTAGCACAATCTATATCTAGGGGAATAGCTGTAGTTATTGGTGGTGCTGTTTTAGATTTAGGACGCAATTTGCTACCCAATAACTTAGTATTAGCTTATGGTTCGGTTTTTTCTTTAGAAGCGGTGGGTATGTTGGTGTCAATTTGGTTTCTAAGTCGAGTTAATGTAACCGAATTTCAAACCAATACCAAACAAGCTTTAGCTTCTGTTTTAGAAAGCGATTTAGATTAAAGGTAACAGGGAACAGGGAACAGACGAGAAAGTAACTAATGACAAATAACAAATAACAAATGAACGATTTTTGGAACACGATTTTAGAGTTTTCTGAAACTACCACTACTAGAGTGGGACAACAATTGATGCAAGATTTTGGGAAAGTGGAAGCTTCTCAAAAAGCTGATGGGAGTTTAGTAACTCAAGCTGATAAATGGGCTGATCAAGAAATTCGAGATGCGATCGCTTCTAATTTCTCAGGTTACGGTATTTTAAGTGAAGAAAGTGATCAAACTTTTCCCAATACAGAATGGTGTTGGGTAATCGATCCTTTAGATGGAACAACCAACTTTACAAGGGGTATTCCCATTTGGTCGATTTCTCTGGGTTTACTTTATCAAGGAATGCCCATTTTTGGCTATGTTTACGCACCACCATTAAATCATCAGTCCTTTTACGGTTTTTGGCCTGATTCTTCAGGTTTAACAACACCAACGGGAGCATTTTTGAATCATCACGCTATTCATACTAGTCAAGATACTCCCAGCGGAAATCATTTTTTTAACCTCTGTTCTCGCAGTACGGGAATAATTCAACCAGGGTTTCCCTGTAAACTGCGGATGTTGGGAGTTGCTAGTTATAATTTTCTGACAGTAGCGACTGGTGCAGTTTTGGGTGGAATCGAAGCCACACCAAAGGTTTGGGATATTGCAGGTGCTTGGGTAATTGTTCAAGCTGCTGGTGGTAGCTGGATATCTCTGAAAGATGAACCTTTTCCATTATCACCGGGAACAGATTATAGCGATCACTCTTTTCCGACAATGGTTGTTAGTCAACCTGAATTAGTTCCTGTATTTACACCATTTATTGAGGGGGTAAAATTGTAATAAATTTAACCCGCTATGTCAAATCCATTAGCGGGAAAGTCCGTCAAGGCTTTACATTCTCGATTCATTGAAGAAGGCAGAAGGTTTCGTTTAGATGGCTATTCTAAGCGCACCTCAGCGAGAGCTACCAAATTTTCAGTTTGGTAGGGGTCTGTCCCTTTATTCCTCAAGAAAATTAGTATTTATACTATTTATTATATCTTCCATAAACAAATATTATACTAGTTAAATATTGTTTATTTACAATAATAGTGTAATAATAAATAATTGTAACTAATACCAAGTTGAAAAATGATTGTGACAGATGGAAGGACAAAAGGCTTGTGCAGCAAGACTTTTACAATCCGAAATCCAAGATCCAAAATCCAGAATTCAAAATTTAAAATGGTATAACGTTTACTACTTTCACCTTATCCTGTGTAAATTAACTAGATATAAATTAGTTGGTTTGAACGCACATTTAATTTTAGAAAAGCCTATTAATAATTTTATTGAACATCATCACCAGTGATTGGTTGTCTGACTACCAGACACTTACAAATTCTGATGAAAATTCATTCTATTCAAATTCAAGTTATGGATATATCGGAGTGCTAAAAATGAAACAAGTAACAGCATTCATTGAAAAGAAGAAGCAAGAATTTGCTCAAACACCGTTCATGAAGTTCCTGCAAGACAAGAGTATAGACCCAAGACAAAGGCTAACTTGGGCACCGGCGTTTGCTCCTTTTGCAATGAGTTTCAAAGACTTGAATAGAAACGTGCTTCGTAAAGAGCCTGCCAGTAGCAAGCTCCAAGAGATGATTAACCAGCACACCTACGAAGATGGTCGCCACTGGGTGTGGTTTCTGCAAGACATGAAGGTGATGGGATATGACCACTCCATAAACTTCACTGATACATTGAAATTCCTATGGGGTGAAGAAACAATTAAAGTGCGCCAAATGGCTTACGACTTATTTGCCATATGCACCTTTGAAGAAGATATTTTAATGAAGTTGGTTGTGATTGAATCGATAGAAGCGACGGGAAATGTTGCTTTATATGAAATTGCACAAGTGGCAAAGGAACTCCAACAAATAACTAAACAGCATCATCCGTATTTTGGTGAGTCTCATTTTGCTAAAGAGACCGGTCATATTCAGGCAGACATCGATCATGATGTAGAGTATTTCGTTGAAAGTATACAACTGACAGAGGCACAGAGGAAAAAAGCATTTATGCTGGTGGAAAAAGTCTTTGCAGATTTCACAGAGGCAATGAGTGAAATGCTGGTGTTTGCCCAAAAGCATCCTTATAACCAACCATTTAAGTTATAAGCCACCGTCCGCACCCAAATTGTCACACATCAAACTTAGGTGAGAATAAAAATGAAAGGACTTTGGTTAGAAAACAAGCAATTACAACTCAAAACAGATATTCCCATACCTGAACCACCTCCAGGAGAAGCTTTGGCTAGGGTTTTACCTACGGATATTTGTAACACTGACTTAGAATTACTTAGAGGCTATTATCCCTATAAAGAAAGATATATTAGGCCATGAGTTTGTCGGTGTTGTCGAAAAAGGTTAAGAACAATTAATTAATAAAAGGGTAGTTGGTGAAATCAATGCTGTTTGTGGTTATTGTCGGTTTTGTCGTAGTGGAAAACCTATCCACTGCGGGAATGATCCCACAGTTTTAGGTATTTGTCAACCGCGATGGTGCTTTTGCTGATTACCTTTGTTTACCAGTTGAAAATTTGCACCCAGTCCCGGAAAATGTCTCAACCGAAGCTGCAACTTTTACCAAACCCATAGCAGTAGCTTTGGAAGTTCAACAGCGGGTCCAATTATGTAGAGTAGAGATGATCGAGTTTTATTAGTCGGACATGGGAAATTAGGACAACTGGTAGCGCAGACAATGGCGTTAATTGGTTGTGATTTATTGGTGGTGGGACGATAGAGAGGGATATTGCTTAACTGAGAAGCACGGGGTATTAAAACTGGTTTAAGTGATGCAGTCACAGATAGGGCTTTTGATATCTCAGTTGAGTGTACAGGAAACCCAGAAGGATTTGCGATCGCACGTCGGGCTTTACGTCCCAGAGGAACACTAGTCTTAAAAAGTACCTATGCTGGTAATCTGAGTCTAGATGCTTATTCATTAGTGGTAGATGAAATCCACCCTAATTGGTTCTAATGGTGGACCATTTGCCCCACCATTAGAACTATTAGCAACAAAACAAGTGGATGTAGAATCACTAATTCATGGTCATTATTCCCCGAATCAAGGGTTAGGTGATTTTAAGAAAGCGCAAACTAAAGGAGTTTTAAAAGTATTATTTACAGATGAATTAGCAAATCATTGAAAACTTCACATTGATGCTGCACCAGAGGTAACTAGACGTTTAAATCAAGCTGCTGACTAGCCACTTTCTCTTAGAACAGCAGATGCAGAAACTTGCATATAGGACTGTTTAATAAAAGTCAAATCAATCATACAAACAAGTGTTTCCTAAAGCATCTCTTAGTTATTCTGATTTTCCTTCTATTTTGAGTTTCTTGCCAACTTCATGAACTACAGTAGCCATAGCTGGAACTATATCCTGAAGTCCAATTCCCACGTTGATATGAATAGGGTTAGCCCAGCGTAACCCACCCTGAATTTTTGGGTAATTTATTTTTTGGTGTTCCCTAAATCCTGATTCAGACAGGAACATAATAATTAATTTGATTGATAATCTTTACAACCAATTGCTTCTTCCGTATTGGCAATATATGGATTTACCGTACATTTAAGACGATAATTTTTAGTAAAAAACTGGCAATTATGACAGGGAATTTTGTGCATTTTTTGAGCAGTTTTAATGGTGTCTTTCGTCGCTGCCCATAAATTCATAAACACCAGAATAATCACAGTCCAAGCTATGACAAAGCAAATCGGTATCAATAAGGGTTGTATCCCATTAATTAGGAAAGATATAAAATTTAACACGGCATTTGCTAATGCAATTGAGGAGTTAGAAATTAATATAACTTCTAACTCCTCATTGATCACTTCTAGCTAAAGATATATTAAGCGTAAGAATTGAGGAGTAAGGAGTTAGGATATCAAGGAGCAAGTTAACAGTGATAACTGATAACTGTTAAACTCCAGCATGACCTAATGCTATACCTGTTACTAGCATTCCCAAAACCAGAAAAGGTTGGGCGCTGGCTTGATACTTAACGTCATTTGCTATGGGGTCACGCAGAAAATACATATCCTGGAAGGTGATTTGGGGAATGATTAATAATACCAAGATGGCAGCATACAAGTTTTCATGAATACTGACGAGATATGCTGCAACTAAACCTTGGAATAAGTCAATCATCACTACACAAATCAAGGCCGCAGTTTGCACACCGAACATGACTGGTAGTGATTGTAAACCTAGTTGGCGATCGCCGTCTACACTCTTGAAGTCGTTCACAATGGCAATACCCAAACCTGCTAAGCTGTAAAATAAGGTGAGAACTACAATCCACCAATTTAGTTCACCAAACAAAGCATGACCTGCCCACCAAGGTAACGCAATGTAACTTGCACCTAAAGCATAATTACCTAACCAGCCATTTTGTTTTAATTTCAATGGTGGTGCTGAATAGATATAGGCAATAAATGTACCGAAAATTGACAACATGAGGACATTAGGAAATGTATGACCTGCCCATAAATCTAAGGTATAGGCTACCCCATATCCTAGTAATACTAAAACAATGACTTGGGTAATTACTTCCTTTTCAGAAATTGCGCCAGAAGGAATAGGACGGTAAGGTTCATTAATAGCGTCAATGTCCCTGTCATAATAATCATTGATGGTTTGGGTGTAACCTGTCAACAAAGGACCAGAAAGCAACATACAAAGGGCGGACTTCAAAACATTTTCTAGAGTCCAGGTGTAGTTACCAGAAGAAGCCGCACCGCAGACTACACCCCAAATCAGGGGAATCCAGGTTATAGGCTTCATCAACTGCAACCGGATTTTCCAAATCGAGGTTTCTCCAGGTGCTGCACCCTTCATTCCCAGGAGTTGGCGAGTTTTGGCAGTACGTTCAGCAGATGTTACTTCCGCACTTGTAGATTCTACTGCTTCACTAGGTTGAGGATTTGGGTTAATGGGAGTTGATTCAGACATAAGGTGTAATGGTAATTGGTCATTGGGGATTGGTCATGGGTGATTGGTCATGGGTGATTGATAATTCTTGCCTAGTCTCCAATCCCCAGTCCCCAGTCCCCAGTCCCTAAAAAGAAATGATCAAATAACTATTTTGAAACTTAGCTCCGGTTACTGGTTTACCACTTAAGGCAGGGGGTAGAAAGATATTACGTCTTTGATCTCCGGCTTCTACCGTAACTTCTGGACCGTATTGAGTAAGTTTGACTTGTTTTTTGTCAAAACCAGGTAAAAATAAGCGTACTTCGCGATTATGAACGTCAATTTCGATTGGTTTAGGAGCCTGTAATGCTTGTTCTACAAAGTTAGGTAAGGCATCTATCAGGGGTTGCCATTCACCGTTTAATACATCGGGAAGGATGGTGATAGGTAGGGGTGTAAATTCTGCTGATAGGTTGCTGTTTTCCTCATCAGCAGCTAGCAAAATAGCACCGCCAATAGTTAGACCAACTTGTTGGGCAGTACCCCAAAGATAGCGGGAATTTGCTACATCTATGGGATCTGGGGTTGTTACCAGAAAGGCGGCTACACGCTGGGGGTCAGCTAAAGCAGTTTTACCGTGTTCGAGAAAATTATTAACTTGGTTAGTGGGTTGGGCGGAGTTATCAACCGTCCAATTAACATTAAAGAAACTGGTAATCACTGATTGAATTAAGGGAGATTCAGAAATTGTTTTGCCTAAATCGGAGTTAACAAACAATTGTCGAAATCGCCGCACATACCAACTGAGAGATTCAGGCATTCCCAACATCCGCAAGGTAGAAGATTCGCCTCTGCCATCATAGATAATTGCGTCATATTTGCCACTGGCATCATATTCGCGGATGGCATTGAGAGCGAGGGCGTTGTCCATGCCTGGTAATACTACCAATTCTTGACCATAAACCTCTTTAAAAATAGGTGTGCGTAGATATTGCGCTTCCAGTTTTTTGACTTCTTCCCAGTTACGTTCTAGCAGTACAGAAGATACAAACTGTACTGCTTGGAAGTTGGGAGCGATTTCTTGGGGGTCAGGAGAAAGAGAAGTACCTAGTAGAATTGACAATGTTGGCTCTGCAAGTCCTGCTAGGAGTACCCGTTTGCCTTGGTTTGCCAATAGCTTGGATGCTGCGATCGCTATTTTGCTACGAGCGATGCTGCTTGTTCCTAAAAATGTCAGTATCAAGGCCATGACTTGATTTCCAATTACCGCCTATCTTTTCAACTCCAACTTAGCATTCAACTAAACTGCTAAACGTCCCTATATGGCTTTAATTTCATCCTCAAAGAACCAAGTGGAGGAGTTATCGTCAAACTTGACGACTACACCGAAACCTCCACCATCGGTAACTTTGTAGCCTTCGATCATGCCAAATTGGCCTAACTTTTTGGTGATAGGGGCTGATACGCGATCGCGGATACGAATCACTTTAACCTTTTGTCCGATTTCCATGTCTAGTTACAATCCAATAATCCAAGTCTCAGTGTAGCGGAATCTGGCACTTTGTTATCATTGCTCATGGCTTAAAATTAAATCAGTACGCAAGCACGTATACTCCCATGTTTGTGACAGCCCAACAGCTAGAACAACAAATGCCCGATGCCAGTCGTTTGTTAAGTGATGAGCCAGAGATGGAAAGTTGTTTACATTATAATATGCAGTTACTATTGTTAGTAACTAGTTTACAGTGGCTATGGCGTGCTCAAAATGATTTCTTTATTAGTGCAAATCTGACCATCTATTTTATTAGTCGTCAGCAGTTAAAGAATCGAGAATTTAGAGGTCCTGATTTCTTTTTAGTGAAAGATACGGAAAAACGTCCCCGGACTTCTTGGGTTGTGTGGGAAGAAGATGGACGTTATCCAGATTTAATTATTGAGTTACTATCAGATAGTACGGCTAAAGTTGACCTCAATCTCAAAAAAAGTCTGTATGAAAATCGGTTTCATACTCCTGAATATTTTTGGTTTAGCCCAGAAAGTTTAGAATTTACAGGGTTTAAACGAGTAGGTAATCAATACCAATAAATTATACCCAGTAAGCAGGGATGGGTTTGGAGTGAAGTCCTAAATTTATATTTAGGTGTGGAAAATGCTAAACTTCGCTATTTTACCTTTGAAAGTGAGTTACTACCAACACCAGAAGGAGCTGCTATAAAAATCCAAAAAGGTAAGGATTCAGGTGGTGGGGTATTGATAAGTGTGATAGGAGAGGCAGAATATAGCAGTTATAGAAAAGAAGCTGGGACCAAAACTAGACAGAGAGATATTGAAGCAGTTGGGAACAGAGCAACTGGTAGAAATCATTATTGACCAGGGGAAAAGTATAGAGAACCTAAGAAATAGAGTAGTAGAACTGGAAAAAGAAATAGAGAAACTCAAAGTCAGTAGAGATTTAGAGACCATAAGATTATCCAAAGCACCCTTGGGAGACATCCTCAAAAAAACCGAGAACAAACAACAAGAGAAACCAGAAGAAAACCAGACACGAAACCGGAAACCAGGAGGACAACCAGGGCATAGGGGAAAAAGGAGAAAGGTGTTTGGTGGAGTAGATAGAATAGATTTGAGATAGTGGGACGGCAAGTCTGTGGATGGTGAGGTCAGGGGCAATTGTTTGGCGAAGTAATAAAAATCCAAACACAACAAGTAGGGGACTTAGTGGACAGGCCAATGGAAATGGATTTGGAGTGTGTGTAGGGAAAGACAAAGGGCACACTGGTCACCAGAGATAGTACCGGGACAAGATATAGGAACCACACTACAAGCTTTTTTGGGATGGATCCATAACTAGGGCCATTGACCCTATGAAAAAGAATATTTCTTGTTGTGGGAACTGGGTCAAATAGAAGTTGGACTGGGAACATTAGTAGGTACCAATGAAGGAATAGATGGTCCAGTGGCTCAAAGTGTTGATAGCCTCAAACAGTGGATAAAACAAACCCAGCCCAATATCCTTGGGGATGAAACACCCTGGATAGTCAAAGGGGTGAAACAATGGTTATGGATTTTTGCCAATAGTCACTTCCCTTGATTTCATGGGCCTGATACTCCTTGTCCTGGCGAATTAGAATCCATGGTGGGTTCAAGTTACTCTGGTGTACTCAGTTCTGATCACTTTACTGCCTATAAGGATTATCCCGTCACAGCTCAACAGAAATGTCAGGCATATCTACCCTACCCTGTCACTTCAAGACACTAATCAAGATTCCTGGCTTCAATCACCAAAAAATTTGCACAAAATTCATGGACCTCATAGATGAAGGTTTTAAAAACTACCCTTTATTCCAACAAACCCAAAACCTTCATGAATTCTTGACTTGGCCATCCTAGTTTCAACCAAAAGTTGAATCTTCCATTCATTCATTGATCAAGCCCCAGGGGAACCTGGTAAACTTTCACCTTCCTTAGGCAATAGACCTTGATCATAGTTTAGCTGAACTAAGGTTAGGTTTAGTAGTGACACAACGAAAAGTCTGTGGTGGTTCTCTTTCTCTGGAGCTATTCCAACATCCTGCCAATTTATTGACGGTTATACAAACTTGTCGCCGTCAAGCACTTTCTCTAATTGAGTTTTTTGACCAACCTATGAAAGCCATGGTTTACTCTGGTTTCCATACACCTTATTTAATCCCTCTTCCTTAGACCTGAATCCTTACCCAAGAACAAGGTTATATTGATTAAAGTATTTGGATATAATCAAGAAAATATTCTGGAATCATCAGCAAAAAAACACACAGAAGGTCTATTTAATTTTTTACCTACCCAATTTGAAAATATATGATACAACCGCAAGGATGCAGTCTACCGCCGGGCCCACCAGCACCACCACCGCCAACATCTGCGACACCAAGACCGACACAAATAATGCAGATGCAAACAGAGATCAAGAGTAATCCCCCTGGGAAAAATGCACCGCCACCACCACAAATACCACCGGCTCCCGCTACTCTGAAACAGCCTTCAGGACTGACCTTAGCTCAACTAATTCAAGAAGCTTTTGATCAAGGATATTCTGACGTTCACGTAGGTATAGGTGAAATACCACGCTTCCGTAACCGAGGAGAAATTCAGATGACGAATTATCCAGAGGTTGATAAACCAACTTTTATCAGTTGGTTACGGGAGATTATGACCGATGCAGAAATTCAACGCTTTCAAGACACCCTAGAATTTGACGGTGCGACTCAGTACGAATTTGCCCGTATACGGGTTAACGTTTTTGACTCCCTTCGGGGTTATGCAATGGTGCTGCGGTTAATTCCGCTAAAAATATTGTCGATGGATCAGTTGAGATTACCGCCAATCTTTCGGGATATTTGCCATTATCACAAAGGTTTTATTTTGGTTACAGGTCCTACTGGTTCTGGTAAATCTACGACAATGGCGGCAATGGTTGACTACATCAATCGAGAGATGCCCAAGCACATCATCACCATCGAAGATCCTATTGAATTTGTTCACCCAAGTCGGAAATCTTTAATCAAACAGAGGGAAGTAGGAATGCACACCCTCAAGTTCGATAATGCGTTAAAAGCGGCTTTGCGGGAAGACCCAGATTTGATTCTGGTGGGGGAAATGCGGGATAAAGAAACTGTGAATACTGCCTTAAAAGCGGCTCAAACTGGTCACTTGGTAATGGGAACACTGCACACTAATAGTGCGGTGAAAACTATTGAACGGATTCTCAATTTCTATTCAGGTGACCAGCAAGATGCAGTGCGGGTAGCTTTTTCCGAGTCTTTAGTGGCAATCATTGCTCAAGGTTTGTGCCGAACTACTGATGGTAAGCGGGCTGCGTTCCACGATATCCTGATTAATACTGAGGCAGTTAAAGAATGGATTAAAGATGGTAAGTATGACGACATTGGTGAATTGATGAAGCAAGCCGGTTTTGATGGTATGATGACCATGAATCAGTCGTTATTCAATCTCTACCAAGAAGGTCGCATTACTGAAGAAACAGCTATAGAAATGTCACCAACTCCCAATGAAATGATGCAATTCCTCCGAGGTCGTGTATAAGAAGTTCAGTTATCAGTTATCAGTGAATAGCAAGAATTGAAAGGATGACGGACAAACTATCTACACCAGAGTTATTTAAAGGTATTGCTCTTTTTACACCTGGAGGAGATTTAATTTACTGTATTGACCCTAGTAAGCAGGGTCGATGGCATCTGCATCTGTGTGGGGCTTTACAGGAAATCCTGGATTTACCAGAACCACCACATTTTTTAGTACCTTGTTATACGGCAACAATTGATCACTGGCTAAATCCACGCACAGAGCAAGTACAAACCTTTGCGGAAGCTTATCCAGCCGTTATGCGTCATCAATCTGTGCTAAGGGCAATTTTTGGCACTGGGGAGTTGGTATGGCAAACAGCACCTTGGCAGGAAGATTTGTGTGATCGGATGGTGTTAGGAACTTATCGCTCTTCTTTCCCCCAACTTTGGGAAGATCATGATTTAATCGTACGCTTGGATCGTGCAGATATAGCCCCACAATACCAGCAACATAAACTAAATCCACAACAGGGTATAGCTCATACTCAAGGCTATGTCTTACGTCTGTTTGTTGCTGGTCATAGCGTAGCTACAGAACGCATTTTACAAAATTTACATGAATTATTAGAGCGCTCGCTAAAATATCCTTATACCCTGAAAGTTATTGACGTTTTAACACACCCAGAACAAGCAGAAATCGATCAAGTTTCAGCAACTCCCACCCTAGTAAAAGTTTGGCCTCATCCCATTCGGCGCATTGTTGGCGATTTGGATAATGTCGATAAGCTTTTGCAAACACTGGGGGCAAAGGAAATATAATTAACTATTAGTGTGCAGTAAATAACATACGAAGTATTATTATTACTTTTTCAAAACTATGTACTTCACTTGGTTAGACAGCAATAGTTGGCTGATGGAAATTGGTAAACAGAGGATATTGGTTGATCCTTGGTTAGTTGATTGCTTAACATTCAATAACTTGGATTGGCTATTTAAAGGTTATAGACTTCAAGATCGGCCAATACCAGAAAATATAGATTTGATATTGTTATCTCAGGGTTTAGAAGATCATGCCCATCCACCAACTTTGAAGCAGCTTGACAAAAATATTCAAGTTGTCGCATCTCCTAATGCAGCTAAAGTCGTAGAAAAATTAGGCTATAAAAATCTTATCACCCTCAATCATGGGGAAACTTTCACCTTGAATAATCAAGTAGAAATAAAAGCTTTTCCAGGTTCTCCCATTGGACCAACCGTGTTAGAAAATGGTTATCTTCTCAAAGAGTTGTCCAGTGATTTAACGTTATATTACGAACCACATGGTTATCATTCACCCCAACTGAAACAGCTTGCACCCATTAATATAGTAATTACACCAATTGTTGATTTAACCTTACCTTTGCTGGGATCAATGATAAAAGGTATGAATAGTGCCTTAGAAGTCACTAAATGGTTGCAACCTCAAATCATTTTACCTACAGCTGCTGGAGGAGATATCTTATTTGAAGGATTTTTAAAAAAATTTCTGCAAGCAAAAGGAAGTACAGAAGAATTTCAAGCATTATTAGAGAAAAACAATTTAGCTACACGACTAGTTGCACCTAAACCTGGTGAACAGGTCGGTTTTTAGCTATTTTTTTCCTTTTGCTTCTCATTTTTAAGTAGGGGTTTAGCAATGTGCTTTAACCCTACTTCTTTACTCAAACCACATTTTTGATTAAAATGAGTCAATCAAAAGACCGCAGAAATATAATAAATGGATTGGATTACCTTACTCCGATCGCTAGAAACTGACTTTATTCAAAAATTAAAATCTGGTTGTCTACTTCACTGCCAAACAGAAGGCCAGCATAGTGAATTAACTATTATCTCTGGTCACAGATTAAAATCACTAAGGGAACTTTGCTGGTTAATGGCAGAAAAATATAAACGAACATCCCCAGTCCGTGACGTCTTTATTAATAACCTTAAAGGTAAACTAGGTGAAGAACTCCTCAAAGAACGTTTAGCTGACTTTATTACTGAAGTCGATTATGAAAAACGCATGGGTGGCGATGGTAAAAGTAATTTTACCTTCACCTCCAACCCGGCCATAGGTGTAGAAGTAAAATCTCCTTATGGTACTATTCATATAGTTAGATAGTTAGTCAGTTCTCAAGAAGTCGAAAAAAAACCGTTATTGTTTGTGTCTTAATTCAAGAAAAAGTTAATGAAGCTCAGTCTGAATATCATCTTTTTTTAGCTGGTTTTCTCCCCAGCAAAATGATGAAGCTAAAAACTGGCATAACTTCTTTTGGCATCAATCAATTATTATATCCTGGTGGTTTATTATCCTATTTAGAACAATCGCAAACTACTCCAAATAATGCTCATCAACTAGTAGAATTATCCCTGGATAACTCTAACAAAACTAATATCACTCCAGAATCGGAACAAAATCAACGACCAAATATAACTCTAGTTTATGAGAAATTAGGTAACAATTTTTCTCAAAAAGGTGAATATGCACCAGCAATTAACAACTATAATCAAGCATTGCAACATAAACCTTGTAATGCTGATATTTATTATAAATTGGAACTATCTTATTATTAAGTAGTTGATTATCAAAGAGCAGTTAAAGATTAAACCCAAGCAATCGATATTAACATTAATCATGGCAAAGATTATAATAAAATGGGTTGAGCACATTATCAACTAGCTAATTATTAAACCGCAATTGAATATTATAATCAAGCAATTAGAATTAATCCTGATCTTGCCGTTAATTACAAAAATCGTGCTGACACTTGTTCTCGAATTGGAGCTCCTCAAGGAGCAATTGAAGATTACACTCAGGCAATTAAAGTTAATCCTCACTATGCTATTACCCATAAAAACAGAGAACTTGCTCATTATCTTTCAGATGAACAGCAAAAATTAATTCCAGTGAACAGCAAAAATTAATTCCAGCCAGTAAGATTGCTCCTGATGATGCAGTTCCTTACAAAAATAGGGGCAATACTCGTTTAGAACTAGGAAATTATGAAACAGCAATTGGAGATTATAATCAGGCAGTTCAAATAAACCCTAACTATGTCGATACCTATTATCAACGAGGTAATACTCATTGTGATTTAGGAAACTATGAAGTAGCAACCTCAATTAAGGTAAGGATTCAGGTGGTGGGGTATTGATAAGTGTGATAGGTTAGGCAGAATATAGCAGTTATGGAAAAGAAGCTGGGACCAAAACTAGACAGAGAGATATTGAAGCAGTTGGGAAAACACCAACTGGTAGAAATCATTATTGACCAGGGGAAAAGTATAGAGAACCTAAGAAATAGAGTAGTAGAACTGGAAAAAGAAATAGAGAAACTCAAAGTCAGTAGAGATTTAGAGACCATAACATGATCCAAACCACCCTTGGGAGACATCCTGAAAAAAACCGACAACAAACAACAAGAGAAACCAGAAGAAAACCAGACACGAAAACGGAAACCAGGAGGACAACCAGAGCATAGGGGAAAAAGGAGAAAGGGGTTTGGTGGAGTAGATAGAATACATTTGAGATAGTGGGACGGCAAGTGTGTGGATGGTGAGGTCAGGGGCAATTGTTTGGCGAACTAATAAAAATCCAAACACAACAACTAGGGGAGTTGGTAGACAGGCCAATCCAAATAGTAGAATATGAAAGATATGCGTAGATTAGCACTGTGTGTGGGGAAACACAAAGGGCACACACACTGGTCACCAGAGATAGTACCGGGACAAGATATAGGAATCACACTACAAGCTTTTTTGGGATGGATCCATAACTAGGGCCATTGACCCTATGAAAAACAACACTTGTTGTTGTGGGCACTGGGTCAAATAGAAATTGGAGTGGGAACATTAGTAGGTACCAATGAAGGAATAGATAGTGCAGTGGCTCAAAGTATTCATAGCCTCAAATAGTGGATAAAACAAACCCAGCCTCATATCCTTGGGGATGAAACACCCTGGGTAGTCAAAGGGGTGAAACAATGGTTATGGATTTTTGCCAATAGTGACTTCCCTTTATTTCATGGGCCTGATACTCCTTGTCCTGGCAAATTAGAATCCATTGTGGGTTCAAGTTACTCTGGTGTACTCAGTTCTGATGACTTTACTGCCTATAACGGTTATGCGGTCACAGCTCAACAGAAATGTCAGGCACATCTACCCTACCCCGTCACTTCAAGACACTAATCAAGATTCCTGGCTTCAATCACCAAGAAATTGGCACAAAATTCATCGACCTCATAGATGAAGGTTTTAAAAACTACCCTTTATTCCAACAAACCCAAAACCTTCATGAATTCTTGACTTGGCCATCCTAGTTTCAACCAAAAGTCGAATCTTCCATTCATTCATTGATCAACCCCCAGGGGAACCTGGTAAACTTTTACCTTCCTTAGGCAATAGACCTTGATCATAATTTAGCTGAACTAAGGTTAGGTTTAGCACTGACACAACGAAAAGTCTGTGGTGGTTCTCTTTCTCTAGAGCTATTCCAACATCCTGCCAACTTATTGACGGTTACACAAACTTGTCGCCGTCAAGGACTTTCTCTAATTGAGTTTTCTGACCAACCTATGAAAGCCATGGATCACTCTCCTTTCCATACACCTTCTTTAATCCCTCTACCTTAGACCTGAATCCTTACTAATTTCACAAAGTAATTAAAATTAAAAATTACACAGATGCTTTTTATAATCGTGGTAATTCTGGGTTAATTATAGGAGACAAACAGGGAGTAATTGATGATTTTCAGAAAGCCGCAGATTTATATTGGCAAGATGGACAACTGGAAGAAAATAAAGATACACAAGCTAGAATTTTCTATTTACAAATAGAAAAGTCATTAGATATTTTAAATTTCTAAAAAATAGTAAAATTTATACTACAAACGGGTGAGACTTGGACTTATGTCATAGTGATAGCCCAGCGTATCCCTTTGGGACACTGCGTGAACAGGGAGCGTGCCGTAGGCTATAGTATCTCGGAGATTCTTCACTATCTCTTTCAGAGACGCTCGGCGAACGTTCAGAATCATACTTTTAAAGTGTTTTTAGTATATTTTATTTAGTAAAACAGGTGTAGGAATATGATTGTCAGATCAAAACACATTAGTGCTTTATTTGCGTTAGCTTTATTTGCGTTATCTTTCCTAGTCAATACTGGAAGCCTTCATGATTTAGCTATAGCCTTACCACAACAGCATATTAATAGCCAAGTTTAGCAACCACACCCAGTTTTTAAGTCAGTTCTGCCTAAATTAAAGAAAAATAGTCAAATTAAAATTTGATTATCGAAGTATGTTCCTGAGTCAGATGGCGAAAACCCACTTTACGCTATTCTCTAAAACAGCGCAAAAAATAAGTATGATATACTACTAGGATTTAGCCCAAATTGCACTGGTGGTACAGCTTGCATTATTGGTATAATTTTTGCTAAAATATCAGTAGCAGGACATCCAAACTCACAGCTAAAGCCGTATGTTTAGCTAAAGGTATCAGTGGCTATTTTCTAGATGCTAAATGTGGTGCGGTGCTAATTCTTCTGATGCTACCTTACCCTGGGGGCAAAAAGGTGTTCAGTATACCATTAGTTTAAAAGCAGGTAAGCAGGCCGACTTAGTGAAAATGGCCAAGTCAGTAATTACACTAGTGTGATAAAATTGACATTGCACAGCAATTCCTATTTGCTGTAAACCACTGATGGAAATTGTGATCCCATGCGTAATTCAATAATTACTAGCCGCCAAGTCATCAAGTATCTACAATTTCCAGCTTTAGCAGTAATTTTAGGGGCTAATTTAGCAATTACAACCTTAGCTCCTAAAGTTTTAGCCCAAACTACTTTAGCCTCATTTGTGGGAAACGCTGTAACATTTACTTGCAATGATAGTGAAGCCACAATTAAAGCTAAAAATGGACCAAAAGCAATTTTTGGGACAAGAACTATCTATATTGGTTATCAACAAGTAACATCTGTTAATAAAGATCCGCGCATGATCCGGTTTGATAATGGTGTGAGGAAATGGTGTCGCAGCGACTACGAAACAACCAGCGACGACGGTACAGGATATGGATTGCTTTGGAATGGAAGCGGGGTTTTATATGGCGTTTTTACCTCTACTGGTTCCCAGACTGGTAATAATTTCTGGCGCTTTGCTGCTGGCCGTTGGCTACCTAGCTATGGTAGTGGAGGCGGTGCAAAAGTAGCAGTTATAGCCCGTATCAACCCAACTACTGGGGATGTAAATTATGCTACGTTTGTCAGTGCGAGAAAATTGAGCGATGGAAAAACTAACTCTTTAGTAATCAGGGGATTATCCTGGAATGGAACAACTTTAACTGTAGAAGCTGATTCTTGGTCGAGTCCCCGTCGCGCTGATAGAAGTTCCATGACTTGTTCTGGTTCATCACCTTTTAAATACACAGCGGTATTCACTGGTGATTTAATCAAGGTTAATTCGGCTACAGCAGTTACTTGTAATTAAAAAGGGGATGTAATAGCCAGAGTTAGGGATTTAGGTTGACTAAACTTAATATCCGCCTTCTTCTTCGTGTTCTGGCTGTTTATCCTTGACTTTGTTAAAAAGATTTACAGAATTTGGTGTATCATCTTTATACATCAATATGTTTCAGTCACACGCAATGTCTCTTATAGAGTACATCAGACCTATAAATTGCTTAGTATCAATAGATTTTTAACATCTGAGGCACCATACTAATATACCTCTTGCATAAGTCCTGAATCTTCAAGTTTAAAGCTTGATTGATATTGCACAGAAAATAGTGCTGTACACCAGTGAAGGCAATACTGCCCAGGTTTGTTTTCCAGGAAAGATGGGAAAAACCTTTACCCTAAACCCAGTACACTTTTCCCAAACCAACCGATAACTTCCCGGCTCACAAATGGAATAGTAAAGTAGCAATTCTACTCCCTATTAATTCATCTATTGGGAATGTAAATTAAATACAACCCACCTTCCGCACCCTAACTGTCACAGATAGTAGTACACGAGAACTAAAGCTCCTGCAAGGAAGAAAAGGCTTAATAAGAATAAGTATCATAAAGATGGCAATAGAGTAAGAGAATAAAGTTTTGTAAAGAAGATAAAAGAAAAGAAAATTTAATGATTTAAAAATTAAATTAGAACAGAAGAAGAAATGATTTAATCACAACAGGAGTTGTGGATAATTCTGTTGTGAAATCAAAGCTTCAGAAAATGGAGATTCAAAACCTAGACCATTTAGGCATAGTAGCAGGAATAATAGACGCCATAGGAGTAGTAGAAATAATCCTTGAAATTGGAGAGAAAGTAAGTCCGGGTCATGTAGTAAAAGCCATGATAATCAACGGGTTAGGATTTGTATAAAAACCCTTATATATGTTTCTCCAAGATTTTGAAACAATCCCCTGTGAGTATCTAATAGGAGCAGGAGTAACACCAGAATATCTCAAGGACGATAAACTGGGGAGAGTCATGGATAAACTATTTATAAAAGGATTGGATAGAATATTTTTTATTGTCGCCTTAAAAGCAGGCCAAAAATTTGGAGTATCCCTATGAGCAGGGCATCTAGACTCATCATAAATGCACATACATGGGCAATATAATACCACCTTACCAGAAGTAATATTTGAGAGTCAAAAAGTAGGAAATAATCAAGAACTAGAAGAATTAGCAGTAAAATCACCAAAAGAAATAACCATCACCTATGGTTATTCTGGTGACCATAGACCGGAGTTAAAACAGTTCATCATAGAAATGATATGTTCAGGAGATAGAGACATACCAATATATATTTTTAAAACTAGCATCGGGAAACCAAGCAGATTCATCATGCTTTGGTAAAATAGCAGTAGAGTACCAAAAACAATTAAAAACAGTCTCATAGTAGCAGACTGGGCCTTATATACAGAATCAAATCTGAAAATGATGTCAGATTTAAGCTGGTTATGTCCAGTGCCATTAAGCGTAGAATCAGCACAATCATTAATATCAAAATTACCAGAACCAGAATTGGTTGATAGTAACTTACCCGGATATAAACTAGCGTCAAGAACAGTAAATTATGCAGGAATAGAACAAAGATGGTTAGTAGTGCAAAGTCAAGAAAGAAGAGAATCAGACCTGGGTAAACTATCACAAAAAATTACCAAGGCACAATCGAAAGCTGTGCAAGATTTGAAAAAGTTATCACCAGAAAAATTTGCTTGTGAAGGTGATGCTATCAATGGGTTATCTAAACTATTCAAACAATTCAAATATCACCAAATTAACCAGAGTAAAGTTACTCAAATCAAATCTAAGAAAAAAGATAGTTCAGGAGAGATGTCCTCTGAAATATCAGCTACAGTCTCCCAGAATGAAAGTAAAATTAATACAGAATTTCTGAGGGCAGGGCCTTTTATTATTGGTACAAACCTTTTGGATTCCAATGAACTTACCCATGACTCCATCTTGAATGAATATAAAGCTCAACAGTCTTGCCAGAGAGGGTTTGCTTTTCTCAAAGACCCATTATTTTTTGCAGACAGTATTTTCCTAAAAAGTCCAGAGAGAATAGAGTCACTGGGAATGATTATGGGTTTATGTCTGCTGGTTTATACTTTAGGGCAACGACAAATTAGAACCGCTGTGAGAGAGTCTAAATCAACAGTAAAAAATCAATTGGGCAAACCAACTGACCGCCACACTTTACGCTGGATTTTTCCATGCTTTCAGTCTATTCATTTAGTTACAGTTAACCAAGAAAAACACATCTGTCACTGGACTCAAGAGAGAGATTTAATTGTGAATCTTTTACCAAAGCATTGTTTTCTCTACTATCAATTACTTACCTAATTTTTCTCTCTATTAATTGATCTCTATTAATTTAATTTCTATCAGAAAATAACCTAATGTCGTTGATTTATAGCTCTATTTTACTATGTCCATAATTTCTTTTTTTACTTCAATCTATTAGTCTAAGTTATGATTTATCTCTTGAATATCTTCATTTATCTGTTGACTCCTCTGGGCGGTGTTCTTTCTTATTGCTCCTTATTGAGAACAGCTTTTGATGCTATTTTTGGTGCTTTACTGTTTCTCCAATGCCTTTTTTCACTGCATATGTTTCTTTTTATGCTCCCTTAGATTTTTTCTCTCCGCAATTTCTCCCTGTGGCACTTTATGGTGCCGAATGTGGGATCCATGAGCAACCAAAAGGATTGAGAGCAGATTTCTCGTAAAAAGTAGTCGCCAAACAGGGAATATTCCCAACCTTAGAAATGCGGTCACGAATATATTCAAAAAAGCTAATTCCCAACTTACGAGTAGTAGCAACAAGATACATAAAAGTATCCCAAGCCTGAGTCCCTTCGAGAGTCTGAGTGGCA
Source organism: 'Nostoc azollae' 0708 (assembly GCF_000196515.1). Classification (NCBI taxonomy): domain Bacteria; kingdom Bacillati; phylum Cyanobacteriota; class Cyanophyceae; order Nostocales; family Nostocaceae; genus Trichormus; species Trichormus azollae. The sequence goes on along the minus strand of NC_014248.1, from coordinate 4,020 downwards.
TAACTAATATTGCCTCGCTGCACCATAGTTCTAGCACCTAACTCAACCGGGTTATTGTGCAAAGGTAATTCAGGATGCTCTAAAACATAAAGCAACTCAGAAATTTTGACCAGAGTTAATGGTTTTCGCTCATCCAATTGTTGATAACCACTGTCAGTGTGGAACAACTTCCAAAACTTATACCGGAGTTTATCTGCCGTTTGCTGACTGGGAGAATCTTGACAAGGGAGTAAGTCTCGGTAGTAATTCCAGAAATCATCCAGGAATTTATCTAAAACCTTTTGGTGACAAGCAATAAACGCACTTAACTTCTTATAATTTCTTTCTTCATCTACCCAACACAAAGCGATATTATCAGTCAGTAACTTCAATTGAGGAGCATCATCACAGACCAGAGTTTGCACCACTGGCCAATCAGTTTGTTGATGATAGAAAGCAATAGCTACTGCTTCCATAATCCGAGTCCGTTGTTGTGAACCCAGTTTAGGCAGATGTGTATCCAGTAGGGTATGAAACTCTGCCTCACTCAACACAGTTTCTTGAGGTAATACTTCGAGAGGGTTTTGCCATTTAGTTGGTAGTTGAAAATGCTCGAGCAAGTCAATATTCTCTAGGAACTCTAACAATTTACCTTGGGTCATGTTATCCCCATAGTACAAGCTGATAATCAGGGTTTTATTCCTAGACCGAATTCTCCCTCATAACCCCAAGGAGGTTCTGCCAAATAGGTTTTTCCTTCTCATGGTGAGTAGTATCTCTCTTTCCGGAACAGTACGTTATCGGTTGCCAGGATGATGTCTTGGATGATTACTTTTTCATACCCTTTGAACTGCGCCTCTGCTGGCAGTAATTCTTGGGGATATTCTAGTATTTCTTCTCTGTCTATTTTAATGCCAGCCTTCTTACTGCCTTTGTTGTCCTTTTTTGGGGTTTGTCGCTCTTTCTCCGATGAGTGATTGCTTGTGACGCCTTTTTAATTCTTGGCTTTTATCTCTGGCTGACCCTTTTCTCCCTTCAATCAGTTGTTTTCATCTCTTAACCCTTGATTTTCTGGCCGTAATTCTTTTACTTCTAATTGTTACTGCTCTATTAGACTCAGTAATATCTCTACTTTCTGACCCATGGATTCCTCTGCAATTCCTTTTCGGTCAATGCTTTGCACCAACTCTGTTTGTGATAAGTCTTTTGCTAAAATTTTTTGCCTCATGTCTCATATTTTATAACGCCCTGTGTCCCACCCTCAACTTTTTCTTTTTTTCTCTTACCCCTACTTATTCCGCCGATACGGTAGGACTTACGCACAATTCATGCAAGAACGAACCACGAAGGGGAGCAAGGCGATTTTGTGAGCTGGGGTAAAGACTGTGCTTTTAGCTACACTAACCACAGGCATCGCTAAAAATTATTTACCGTACAATTAAAATATAGATACAAGTTATCAATTTAAGAATGAAAGGAAACAGTAAATTTTGGTTAGAAGAAAATGGGGAAATTATGTTAGGTCTTCCTTGTCAATGGATAGCTGGAAGTTGGCATAATTTCTGTAATTCCATTTTTACCTCTTTTATCTATCTTCAAACTGTCTAATATTTTATACCTACAACTCCCATTTAACAGAATTCTCTATGGTAATCAATACCTGCTTATTTGATTACTGACCTAAGCAGCTTATTCCCACAAGCCACAAATTATTGAATGCAAGTCTCCTTAGGATATTTTGAGAAGATACTTTGTCTTACAATTTTATTGTTTTGATGTGATTTATTTTACTTTAATCCAGAAAAACATTTTAGCGATATCTATAGTTACTGTAGCTAAAAGCACAGTCTTTACCCCAGCTCACAAAATCGCCTTGCTCCCCTAAAGAGTTATTTTTACTATCACTCAATTTTATATCGGTGATAAACGTAGCATACAACCCACATTCGGCACCATAAAGTGCCACAGGGAGAAATTGCGGAGAGAAAAAATCTAAGGGAGCATAAAAAGAAACATATGCAGTGAAAAAAGGCATTGGAGAAACAGTAAAGCACCAAAAATAGCATCAAAAGCTGTTCTCAATAAGGAGCAATAAGAAAGAACACCGCCCAGAGGAGTCAACAGATAAATGAAGATATTCAAGAGATAAATCATAACTTAGACTAATAGATTGAAGTAAAAAAAGAAATTATGGACATAGTAAAATAGAGCTATAAATCAACGACATTAGGTTATTTTCTGATAGAAATTAAATTAATAGAGATCAATTAATAGAGAGAAAAATTAGGTAAGTAATTGATAGTAGAGAAAACAATGCTTTGGTAAAAGATTCACAATTAAATCTCTCTCTTGAGTCCAGTGACAGATGTGTTTTTCTTGGTTAACTGTAACTAAATGAATAGACTGAAAGCATGGAAAAATCCAGCGTAAAGTGTGGCGGTCAGTTGGTTTGCCCAATTGATTTTTTACTGTTGATTTAGACTCTCTCACAGCGGTTCTAATTTGTCGTTGCCCTAAAGTATAAACCAGCAGACATAAACCCATAATCATTCCCAGTGACTCTATTCTCTCTGGACTTTTTAGGAAAATACTGTCTGCAAAAAATAATGGGTCTTTGAGAAAAGCAAACCCTCTCTGGCAAGACTGTTGAGCTTTATATTCATTCAAGATGGAGTCATGGGTAAGTTCATTGGAATCCAAAAGGTTTGTACCAATAATAAAAGGCCCTGCCCTCAGAAATTCTGTATTAATTTTACTTTCATTCTGGGAGACTGTAGCTGATATTTCAGAGGACATCTCTCCTGAACTATCTTTTTTCTTAGATTTGATTTGAGTAACTTTACTCTGGTTAATTTGGTGATATTTGAATTGTTTGAATAGGTTAGATAACCCCTTGATAGCATCACCTTCACAAGCAAATTTTTCTGGTGATAACTTTTTCAAATCTTGCACAGCTTTTGATTGTGCCTTGGTAATTTTTTGTGATAGTTTACCCAGGTCTGATTCTCTTCTTTCTTGACTTTGCACTACTAACCATCTTTGTTCTATTCCTGCATAATTTACTGTTCTTGACGCTAGTTTATATCCGGGTAAGTTACTATCAACCAATTCTGGTTCTGGTAATTTAGATATTAATGATTGTGCTGATTCTCCGCTTAATGGCACTGGACATAACCAGCTTAAATCTGACATCATTTTTAGATTTGATTCTGTATATAAGGACCAGTCTGCTACTATGAGACTGTTAACTTTTAATTGTTTTTGGTACTCTACTGCTATTTTAGCAAAGCATGATGAATCTGCTTGGTTTCCCGATGCTAGTTTTAAAAATATATATTGGTATGTCTCCATCTCCTGAACATATCATTTCTATGATGGACTGTTTTAACTCCGGTCTATGGTGACCAGAATAACCGTAGGTAATGGTTATTTCTTTTGGTGATTTTACTGCTAATTCTTCTAGTTCTTGATTATTTCCTACTTTTTGACTCTCAAATATTACTTCTGGTAAGGTGGTATTATATTGCCCATGTATGTGCATTTATGATGAGTCTAGATGCCCTGCTCATAGGGATACTCCAAATTTTTGGCCTGCTTTTAAGGCGACAATAAAAAATATTCTATCCAATCCTTTTATAAATAGTTTATCCATGACTCTCCCCAGTTTATCATCCTTGAGATATTCTGGTGTTACTCCTGCTCCTATTAGATACTCACAGGGGATTGTTTCAAAATCTTGGAGAAACATATATAAGGGTTTTTATACAAATCCTAACCCGTTGATTATCATGGCTTTTACTACATGACCCGGACTTACTTTCTCTCCAATTTCAAGGATTATTTCTACTACTCCTATGGCGTCTATTATTCCTGCTACTATGCCTAAATGGTCTAGGTTTTGAATCTCCATTTTTTGAAGCTTTGATTTCACAAAAGAATTATCCACAACTCCTGTTGTGATTCAATCATTTCTTCTTCTGTTCTAATTTAATTTTTAAATCATTAAATTTTCTTTTCTTTTATCTTCTTTACAAAACTTTA